>CAZYQQ010000024.1:0-5566 GCA_964650265.1 uncultured Planctomycetaceae bacterium | reverse complement strand
GAAGCCTGCCCCACGAAGATTGACGGTACAAATCTCCCATGCTCCGCACTGGCATTCTCAATCCTGGCGTGCTCCACCTCGTCAGCTGCATTCGTCATACTAACACGATTGTGATCGCCGACCGGGGGTTTCCCTTCTGGCCGATGATCGAGACGGTCGACATCTCGCTAGTCGACGGCATTCCAACCGTGCTCGACGTCCTGAATGCGCTCCGCGCCAACTTCGTCGTGGGAAAAGCCTGGATGGCCGAGGAGTTTCGCACACACAATCAAGAGAGTGTCCAGCAGTGCTTTACGGCGGCGCTCAAGGGAACCGAGCTCACCTACGAACCGCACATCGTGTTCAAACGGCGCGTGCCGCACGCTGTCGGCCTCATCCGCACGGGGGATACCATCCCCTACGCCAACATGATTCTCGAGTCGGCCTGACGGGTGAAAACATTAGCCGCTTTGGCGCTAGCCACGGTTATTAGGCGAACCGTGGCTAGCGCCAAAGCGGCTAATGACGAATCGACATCCAACTACGTTGCGGCCACGGCCGTCGGCCCGAGCTTCACCACGGGACGGCTGGCCGGGTTGAGCGCCTCCTGCGAGGCAACCGGTAGCTTCACCAGAAAGAGAGTGCCGCGGCCGACGCTGCTTTCGACGCGAATCTGGCCACCTGCCTCCACGACAATCTCGCGACAGGTCGCGAGCCCCACGCCGGTTCCCCCTTTGCCGCTCGCGTCGGGACCACGCTTCGTGGTGAACCCGCGCTGGAAGAGCTTGGGGAGCAGCTCGGGTGGAATGCCGGTTCCCGTATCGCGGATCCCCAGTTCCACCATGTTGTCGCCGGCATCATGGGTAAGAGTGACCGTCACCTGGCCGCCGCTCGGCATCGCCTGCCGGGCGTTGGTGAGCAGGTTGACCAGCACCTGCTGGATCTGATTCCCCACGACCATCGCCGCGGGGACCTCACCCAATCGCACGTCGACCATCACACGGTATTTGGCCAACTCCCGCTCGAAGAGCACCAACGTCTCTTTCACCAGCTCGGCCAGGTCGGTCGGTGCCGGGCTGTTGCCGCGATTACGAGCCATGCCGAGCACGCTGTTGGTGACAGCACTCGCCCGCTCGGCCGCCTTCATGATCTTCTCGAGCGCCTTGGTGCGGGTCGCGTCGTCGGGATGGCGCAGGCCGAGCTTGGCATAGTTGAGGATGGTCGTTAGCGCGTTGTTGAACTCGTGCGCCGTGGTGCTGGTGAGTTCCCCCAACGAGGCCATCGCCTGGCTGTGGCGAAGTTGCTCTTCCAATTGGGCAATCTGGCGAACGAGGTCGTTGGTCGTTGGTTCACCCGGTTGCATTGCGACAGAGCCCTCGCTGGATTGGCATGATAGCCGGGAAACGGAGTGGGCCCCCAAGGGCTCTCGTCGGTAGAGTCACCCGCAAGTTGCCCCAATGTGGTAAACTCACTTGCCTGCCTCACGGGCATAGTTTGACGCCATATCTAGCACGTCCTGCCCCCCCACGGAAGCACTATCGTCGCATGGGCCGCGACAACTCAAGCACCGCCGGGGAGAAAGCGTGAAGCGAGCGCCCAAGTCCGTTGCTAGCGGTAAGACAACGACCCGAAACGACCTGACATGACCAATAGCCAATTGCTTGCCGAAGCTCTGCAACTTGCCGAGCGGCAAGGATATCGCCTGCGCCACGATCATCTGGGGGGCTCGGGGAGCGGCTTCTACCAGCTTCGCGACATTTGGTGGCTGGTGATCGACGTGGCCCAGCCAGTCGACGAGCAGCTTCGCGAAGTCGCCTTGGCAATCAAGGCCCGCGAAATCTCGGCGGAGGCCCCCCTCTCCCAACCATTGACCGAATATCTTGCCAAGATTTAGCTAGTAGGTCCCGCTTGCCGAGCGGGACCTCGTGCGAAGGGAGAGTCGGAACCTGCTCCAAGGTCCCAGTTCAGCTTGCGTGGGGAAGTTGGGAGTTGACGGCGTGACCATGGGACACGGATGAACACTGGTCTGGTCGGATCACCACGGATCGGAAGGTGCCAAATCGTGAACCGTGTTCTACGCGGCGCTTTCTGATCCGTGGTGATCCGGACGGATCCGCTTCAATCCGTGGCCTATTTCGTTACGCTTGCACTCCGGGGGCTCACGCCGCCCGGCTCGCGGTTTTGTTGGCCGTCCGGCGGACGAGGACCTGCCGCGCGTTTACGGTTTTTGGTAGAGCGCATGCTGGCGGATGTAGTCGGCCACCGCCGGGGCGAGCATCCTTTCGACGCTCTCACCCGCGGCCAGCCTAAGGCGGATCTCGCTGCTCGACACGTGGGCCACTGTTTCTGCTATCATCCCACGGCGAATCTCGTCGAGTCGCGCCGCATCGACCAGTGGGGCGAGCAGCCGCCAATCGGGAGCGGGCTCTCCCACCCGGGCGACCACCAGCGGCAGTGCGAGGCGGAGGATCTCCCTCGGCTCGCGCCACTGCGGCAGGTCGCGGAGTGCATCGGCCCCCATGAGAAAGAAAAGCTCGTCCTCCGGGTGGCGGCGGTGGAGTTCGCGCAAGGTGTCGACCGTGTAGCTCACCCCGCCACGGGCGATTTCGATGTCGCAGACTTCGAGCCTGGGATGCTCGGCGAGTGCCAGCGCGAGCATCGCCAGCCGATGCTGGTCGTCGGCCCGCGGACCATGCTGCTTGAATGGCTGCCGCGCCGCGGGGACGAAGTCGACCATGTCGAGCCGCGCATGGGCCGCGGCCAACTCGGCCAGTTGGACATGGCCCACATGGACCGGATCGAAGCTGCCACCAAATAGACCACGCCGCATGCTGCCACCCTCGCGAATCGAGACAAATCGCTTCATCCGTATACGACTTCAGCCAACTGACGCCGCGTGAACCCATCCCAAGGATTTCAACACAGAGTCACGGAGACACGGAGGCTAATGAGCGGGTCTTGCATCGAATCGTACTCTTTGCCATGGAAATAGCTTGATTTCAAGTCACGCGCCGCCCCGCCAATCACATCTCCGTGTCTCTGTGTTTTTTCCCACTTCAGCAAGCTCCGGATGGCTGCAGTGTGACCTTCACCCCATATTCGCAGATCGGCGTGTCGAATCCAACTCGGGTCGCGTCTGTCGGGCGCGGGGCCGACGGGGTACGATTGCCTCTCCCCCCTCCCCTGGCGACTCGCGGCATGACGACTCAACAAAAAAGCCTGTTCGATACCGAGCCCGCCCCCTGGGAACTCGATGCCGAAAGCCAGCTTCGCGTAGCCAAGGTGGTCCTGCCGACCGGTCCAGCGGGAGAGTTCGACTACCTGGTCCCCAATACCTTTTCCGATTTGTCGAAGCGGGAGATTCTCGCCGAGCCGGGACGAAGATTGCTCGTCCCGCTCGGCCGCGGCGACCGCCAGGTGATGGCCTACTGCATCGCGGTCGGCATCTCCAGTGGCGGAGGGCGACGGCTCAAAACGGTGCTGGGTGTGCTCGATCCGGCACCGCTGTTGTCTCCCCATTTGCTCGAACTAGGGCGCTGGATCGCCGACTATTATCTCGCGCCGCTGGGGCAGGTGCTCGAAGCGATTCTGCCGGCCGGTGTCCGGGCAAAAGCGGGGACACGCGAGACCCTGCTCCTGTCGGTGCCAACCGAAGTCGCCGCGCGGCTCACGCAACTCGAGCTCCCGCAGAAGCAGCAAGCAATCCTCACCCTGCTCGCCGCTAGCAGCAAGCCCCTCACTGTGAAGCAATTGATGACCCGGGCCGAGTGTACCGCCGGCCCGATCGGGGAGCTTCGCAAAAAGGGGCTCATCACCGAGCGAACCGAACGGATCGACACCGACCCGCTGCTCGAGGAAGCCGTCCCCCGAGGCGGGCGACATGTCCTCAACGCCGAGCAGCAGGCGGCGCTCGAGCAGATTGAAGCGGCCCTCAATTCGCAACAGCAGCAGACGCTGCTCCTCCGCGGAGTGACCGGCAGTGGCAAGACGGAGGTCTACATCCAGGCGATCGAACAGGTCATCGCCTTCGGACGACAGGCGATCGTCCTGGTCCCCGAGATCAGCCTCACACCGCAAACGGTGGGACGCTTTCGCGAGCGATTCGACCGGGTAGCCGTGCTCCACAGTCATCAATCGGACGTCGAACGGCATCGCCACTGGCGACGCATTGCCGCCGGGGAGGTCGAGGTGGTGGTCGGCGCGCGGAGTGCCATCTTTGCCCCCACGCCCCACCTGGGACTCGTGGTGATTGATGAAGAGCACGAGGCTTCGTTCAAACAGGACAAGGTGCCGCGTTACCATGCCCGCGACGTGGCGCTGCGGCGAACGGAGTTCGAAGGGGTGCCGCTCGTGCTAGGGAGCGCGACCCCCGCGCTCGAGTCGTGGCAACGGGCAAAGGAAGGTCGGTACAAGCTGGTGGAACTGGCCCAGCGGGTCTCGAATCTGCCATTGCCGGTGGTCCGTGCGGTCGACTTGCGGCAGGAAAGCGTTCGCCGCGAGGGGCGGGGTGCCATCAGCCGCCCGATGCATCAGGCGATGTCCCGGGCACTCGACGGAGGGGGGCAGATCATTCTCCTGCTCAACCGCCGCGGGTTTTCGACCCAGGTCCAATGCCCCGCGTGTGGGTTCGTCCAAAAATGCCATCAGTGCGACGTCCCAATGGTCTACCACCGGCACGACCAGGTCGTCATCTGCCATTGGTGCGACTACCAGACTCCGCCCCCCAGAATCTGTCCCGACTGCAAGAGCGCCGAGATTCGCTACAGCGGCTTCGGCACCCAGAAGCTCGAGGCGGAGGTCCGCGCTCGTTTCCCCGAGGCGAACGTGCTGCGGATGGACACCGACAGCATGCGCCGCCCTGGGAGCCACGAACTGGCCTTGAGTGCGTTCCGCCGGGGCGAGGTGCAGATCTTGCTGGGGACGCAGATGATCGCCAAGGGGCTCGACTTTCCGAACGTGACCTTGGTGGGAGTCGTCAACGCCGACACGTCGCTCCACTGGCCCGACTTCCGCGCCGCCGAGCGGACGTTTCAACTCGTCACCCAGGTCGCCGGTCGGACTGGGCGGGGGGCGCGCGGCGGCGAGGTGTTGATTCAAACCCTCTCTCCCGACCACCCGGCAATCGTCACGGCGATGGAGCACGACTACCTGCGATTCGCGGCCCACGAGTTGCTAGAGCGGCGGGCCCACCAGTTGCCCCCCTTCAGTTCCCTCGCCCGGATGATCATTCGCGGACCGGTGGAAGGGACGGCGCTGGCGTGGGCCGAGACGCTGGTCGAGCGGCTCCAAGCCTCAGCCGAACGGCTGGGGCTGACAGGCGACCAGGGGGTCCAACTCATCGGCCCGGCCCCCTGCCCTTTGCCCAAACTTAGGGATCTCTACCGAATGCACTTCCTGGTGACGGGACCAACGGCCGAGTCGCTGCATGCGCTCTTAGCACCGGAGCTAAAACGGTTGGAGGTGCCGGAGAAGTTGGAGTGGCAGGTGGATGTCGATCCGGTGGATATGATGTAGGGGGGGAGGGGCCGGGGATCAGAGGTCAGAGCCTGTGAATTTTTTGTTCCGCCACAGTGTCCTGAGAAGCGGC
>CAZYQQ010000023.1:0-59494 GCA_964650265.1 uncultured Planctomycetaceae bacterium | reverse complement strand
GTAGGTTCCATCTGCCGGATGGAACCTTGAAGTAAAGCCAACGTCGCCACCAAAGGTCCCGCTCGGCAAGCGGGACCTACTTTGCCCGGGCAGTGTGAGGGGATCGAATTGTCAAAGACCAAGTAGGTTCCATCTGCCGGATGGAACCTTGAAGTAAAGCCAACGTCGCCACCAAAGGTCCCGCTCGGCAAGCGGGACCTACTTTGCCCACTCTCATCCGTCCGCAAAAGGGGACATTCAACTTTTTCGGAGTGACGTGAATTTTAATGGCAACGTCACTTTCCGAAAAAGTAGAAAGTCCCCTTTTGCTACCTTCCCAAGTCGGTTCCGGAACCTTGTAGGCCAATGCAACGAACCAATCTCAAGCACTCCTCGCCAGTCGCCACCGCGCGCAAGCGGCGACCACGATTCGTGCCGTCGATCAATTCAAGCAATAGCCCGTTTTGGGAATCACAGCTTGAGAGCTCGGAAGGGATACTTCAACACATGCCCAGCCCTCGGGCACCCTCGCACAGGTGCGCCCCCTGGGACGAACGCAAGGGTCCGTTCAGGTGATTTCGAGTCTATGGCGGGGGGTGCCCAATTTCTACGACGAAGTGGTAAGAAAGTGGAAAATCGCGCCAGACAAGGCGTTTTTCAACGTATTTCGATCCTCCAGATTGTGGGCGGTGCTAACCAGCTTTCCCTGCGAGCACACCTGAAGTGGCAGGCCACGTCCGCGCTGCGGACGATTTGGAAAATCGTCCCACAATCGTAACCCGAAGCGTCAGCGAGACGCCGCCCACACACATTCGACTTTCGTCCTTTCGCGCTTTCGTGGTCCCCACCAAGGCACGATCCCTCGGACGACGATGCGGTAGGATGGTCATTCAGGAGCACGAAAGAGAGTGTGGCCGGCTGATTACCAACGAGGGGATCGATTTGAGCTTCTTACGCTACTCTAGCGCGCCCACGCTCGTTCTTGACGGCGGGAGCGGTCTTCGTCGCGGTGGCAGGGCTGTTTTTGTTGACTGGGGTGGGGAGTGAACAATAGGATGCGAAAGTTGAGTGGCTGGGCTTTTTCGCGTAAAGTAAGGAAGATTCGAGTCATGACCACACTGGCCTACAACGAGGCTGAGGTCCTTCGCCGGTTAGGACATTTGTGTCCTGAGCGTCAAGCTGCCTTTGCTGCATCCTGCTGTGAGCGGATGATTGGAAATTACGTGGCGTTTAGTGCACAAGTGAACTGGGGAGATGTCGAAGCATTACGAAACGGACTCAATTTAGTATGGGACTATGCGATGGGAAAACCCGTTGCTAAATCAGACTTCGCCAAGAGCCTTAGGGAATGCGAGGCCTCAATTCCCGATTCAGATGATTTTAGCATTTGGCTTTGTGGTCCCGGCCAGGAAGCTGCTATAGCGATTTGCCGTGCACTGCTGGGATGTCGCGACCGCGATAATGTACGCGAGTTTGTCAGTTGTTCATATCTGTCGATTAGTACCGTTGACTGTCATGTTCAAGAGATAGAGAACATGTCCACACTCGCAGCCGACCGGGAGTCTCGGATTCGAGACCACCCACTGATGCAAAAGGAAATAGGCATTCAGAATTGTGACTTAGCCGCGATGGAGCTACAGCAGTCCATTGAACAATTCCATCGTACGACAACTTCTCGCGAGACCACTAATATTAATCTGCCCTCGCGATAGCAATGATCGGTCTTTCCACTCATCCACTTGGTTGGCGATTCCTAGACAGAGCGAACCAAGTGTCCAAATGCCGCAGGGTGCCTGGGGTCAGGTTGCGCCCGTTGCTTTCCACACAGAGAAATCGTCACCGCAACCTGCCCCCAGGGGTCTCTGGACACGCTGGGGGCAAGTTGCCGCTACACCAACCTGCAAGGTAAAACCCGTTCTGGCAACTTGACCCCAGCCACCCGTCGATTGGGATACAGCGTCATCAGGTGCTCTCACGTCGAAACTCGCGCCAGACTAGGCGTTTTTGCCGCTTTCGAAGCCATTGGGGTTGTCTGGCCGGGGCAGCCATCGGCTATACTGCGGCGTCTCGCGGGTGCTGGGGCGATGGAAGGAGTGTCACATGCGATTTGGTTCTCTCTTGCGCGTGCGGCCGTTGGGGCTTCATCCATTTACCTGGCTGGCAGGCTTGGTGGTCGGGCTGGCTCTGGTGCTCATCATGGTGCCGGGGGAGGTGTGGGATTGGCGCCACCAGGGCGATACGTGGGACGCCCGAGAGTGTGAGAAGGCTGTGTTTTCTGCGATCGATCGCTATAGGGGGAGAGCGTTCTTCTCCACCCCCGACGTGTGCGTTTACGTTCACGGGTGGCCAATGCCGTGTGCGGTACGAGCACGAGGGCCGATTCTCGATTCTACGGTGGATGAGCGGTCGGAGCCCAAACTGCGGTTTGCAGCGTCCGCGTGGACTCCACTATATGAACCTGATCCAGGAGCTATATCCTGGAGCAACTACGATAATTGGCCATTCCACTCGGATGAGTTGCGAGTACGCCCCCTCGGAATCTTTGTCAATTCTCTTGCCGGGCTGTTTGTTTTAGGGTTTGTTTTGAGTGGCTGTGAATTGTGGTTGCGGCGACGAGGCGGGGTGCTTCGCTTCCGGATACTCGACTTGATGGTCGGGGTTGCGATTGTGGCTGGTATGCTGGGATATCGGCAGTGGCATCTCAACTGCCAACGTGCCGAGATGGATCTTGTGAACGAACTGGAGTTGGTTAACGACGGCAATGGGTACTTCTTTGTGGACGCCTTCAGCGCGGGTCCTGAGTGGCTGGTAAGGCTCGTCGGCAATGAGGAACTGGTGCCCTATTTTGTACGCCACGTGGCGGTTGTCGAGTTCGCCTTGCTTGGTCCGGAAAAAATCAAGCGATTGGAAGAGCTGCCGTACCTGAAGGGGGTATGTGTTAGCGCTCCGCTGTCGCGCGAGGAAATCGAAGCTCTGTGGGGAGTCAGACGACTCGAGTATCTTGATTTGAGCTATCATGGCAATGGTTGGGGGTACAAGGAGGGTGGCCCCCTTCGATTGTCTCGCCCGGCGAGTCCCACAAGCAGCGAGATTGAGGCGCTCTGCAAGCTGCCGATCATTACGCTCAAGCTGCATGCGCCGGCGCTTACGCTGAGTGGGTTGGAGCAACTCGTCACGTGCCCAACGCTTCGGACTTTGCATTTGCACCGCGCCGATATTTCCCCTGAGGAAATCGAAGGGGTTCGGCGGCGGCATCCTGACCTGCGCATCGTCTCTCAATCGGAATAGCCGCTGGCACCCCTCCGGGGTGCTCGATTCGGAGGGGAAACCTGTTCCCGGTGGTGTCGCTGCGCTCGACCACCGGCTAATTGCTTCGATCCCTCCGGGATCAAACAGTCGTAGGATGGGTCAAGCGGGCGAGATTCGGCATTGTCCCACTAGCGATTGAGCCGCCCGCGCCGACCCATCAATTGCGGCAATTGATGGGTCGGCGCGAGCGGCCGCGTCTGTTTTCAGCGCGTAGCGCGATGTTGAGCCGCGGTTTGGGCTCCTGCCTGCTTATGGTGCTCGCCAGTCGCGTGGCCTATTGCCATTCGGGAATAGTCCCTTCGCAGGCGAGCGATTCGATTCGGTCGTTCAGGTCCGTCATAAATGACTCGCGGTCGCCGGTCCAAGTCATCGGCTCGCCGACGAACAGATCGCAGAAGAAAGGGACCAAAATGCCTTCACCGCGAGGCAACGCTTTTCCCAAGCCGTGGGTAAAGATCGGTGTGATGGTCACGGTGGGGTGTCGCTTGGCGAGATGGGCGATGCCTGTTTTGAACTCCGCGCGCTGTTCTGGCGTGCCGCGAGAACCTTCCGGGAACAGAATCAGGATTTCCCCTCGTTCGAGTGCCGCCGACAAGTCGGCAAGGGGATCGATTCGCATCCCCTTGACCTCTCGCTGAAGCGGGATAATGCCGACAATTTGGGTGGCGAACCAGGCTCGCAGCCGGTCCTTCAAAAAAAAGTCCGCGGCTGCGACGGGTCTGAGCCTTGAGAGCAACCGCAATGGGAAGAGGCTCATCAACACGAAAGCATCCAGGTGGCTATTGTGGTTGGCCACCAGAATGGCGGACCCGCTTGGAGGTAGTAATTGACGGCGACGGACATTGAGCCCAATCACGATCAGCGTCACCGGGCGCACGACCAACACGAAGAACAGGTAGCGGAGCGGATGATTCATACCTGCCGATCGCCGTCAGTACAGAAAGTAGACGTAGTGAAAGATCAGCGGGGCGGTGTAGAGGAGGCTATCGATCCGATCGAGGATGCCACCGTGCCCGGGCAGGGTGCTGCCGGAATCCTTGACTCCAAGGTCGCGTTTGAGCATCGAAATGGAAAGATCGCCAATAAACCCGGCCACGCCGATGATCAGCCCGGCGCCGGCCGCGACTGGCCGATCGAAAAGTGTCAGGGCAGGGCCTACCAGCGTGGCCAGGACGACGGTCGTCGCCACGCCGCCGACAAAGCCGACCACCGTTTTGCCGGGGCTCACCTTGGGGGCGATCTTGCGGCGGCCCAAAGACTTGCCCCACAGGAATTGGGCGATATCGTTCGCCTCGGTCATCAGCACCAGAAAGACCAGCAGCCCAGCGCCCGGGTGGAGGGCACCTGCCTGGCTTGGCCATGTGGGGGTAACGCGCGGCGCTTCGTAGGGCTCGAACACCAACAGGTAGGCGGCGTGGGACAGGCAGAAGACTGTGGTCATCAGGCCCCAGTGCAGCACCCCCAGCGCGCGGAGGTAGCCCTCGGTCTCGCCGATCAATTGCATGCGAAACGGCAGAAATAAGAACATGTAGACCGGAATAAAGACCATCGACAGTTCGTACCACCCGGAGTAGACAATGGCGTACTGGATGGGGATCGCAAGATAGGCCCAAAACAACACCCGTCGATCCGCCCGGCGGGTGGGGATGATCGACAGGAACTCCTTGAGCGCCAGGAAACTCACCAGGGCGAAAAAAAAGATCGCGAATCCGCGCCCCAGCCAGAGTGTGAACGCGAATAGCACCACGATCATCCACCACGTACGGACGCGGGCCCGCAGTTCACTGAAATCGCGCTGGGGTTTTGCCCTTGCCAGGCCAATCGTCGCGGCCGAGGCGAGTAGCAGGCAGCCAAACACGACGGCCAGGGTCCAATTGACTTCCGGGGGAAGTTGCGTAAAGAACATTAACGTTGCCCCGCCGCTTGCTTCATCAACAAGGCGATCCGCATCAAACGACGTGCCGAGGTTCCCACTCCTCCGGCGATAATCAGCGCCAGTGCCGGGACCATCAGTCCACAGCGATCCTGGCCAAAGCAGGTCCAAACCACGGGCAACAGACCGTGAAGTAGCCCAGTGGCGGTGAGGATGGCCATCCGTTGTTGCTTGGCCATCAGGCCCAGGAATTGTTGCCCCACACCGACGCTGGCCCCCATCGCACGGACATAGGCCACAAAGAGGGCGACTATCGCGGCGGCAAACCCGAGCCGTGGGTCACTCCCCGCGGCGTACCCGGCAGCGACGAGTATCGCGGTGTCGGACACGCGATCGGGGACCTCGTTAAACAACTCGCCGAGGGGCGACTCGATTCCTCCTTCGATGGCGACCATGCCAT
Source organism: uncultured Planctomycetaceae bacterium (assembly GCA_964650265.1). GTDB lineage: Bacteria > Planctomycetota > Planctomycetia > Pirellulales > Lacipirellulaceae > CAZYQQ01. The sequence goes on along the minus strand of CAZYQQ010000023.1, from coordinate 53,873 downwards.
CGAGCAGATTGGCAATCAGCCGCATTTGGATCAATAGCCCGGCCGCGATCCAGAGGACACGTTGGGTGGGGGAACCGTCGACGACCTGCGCGGTGGCAACCAGGCAGGCCGCCGCCGCTCCGGCGAATACCATGCTGGCGACGGAAATCGTGTTCGGCTTGACGCCGGCACGGGCCAGGCGAGCGGCAAGTTTTTCGAATATCTTCCAGTTGCGAAAGGAAAGCGGCCGTCGATTCGCGACTTCCGGTTCAGGCATTTTTCATCTCCCCATCAGGTACATGCCGAGCACCAGCGTCGCCATGCCAGCGATGTTCACTGGTTTGATCGGTGTGCCATAGGCCGCCAAGCCAATCAGGGCGGCGAAGATAAATGTGCTGGCATACACCGGATAGAGCACGGCGAGCGCTCCCCCTCTTTTGAATGCCGCGACAAACAGCACCATCACGCCAATGTAGCACACAACTCCAGCCAGAATACGGGGGTTGAAGAGGTAGCTACCGAGGGTTCCGCCGGAAGAGTCGGCGCCCGACTTGTACAGGAACTGGCCAATCGCTCCGAGCATCGAAGCGATGAGAAATAGCACAATCGACGCCACGGGAGTTTGCATCGGACGCCCCCGCCATTCTTGGAAACCGGCCCCCACCCGGCGGTGGCCACGTAGGCCGCAGGGTACACTCGGCGAGTGGATGGGGTCAAGTGGTGGCGCACCCTGGGGAACCTTTTGTAGCCGAGGCAGCAGACGTAGGATGGGTCAAGTGGGCGAGAACAAGCATTGTCCTACTAGCGATTGAATCGCCCGCGCCGACCCATCGATGGCGGCTTGCGAGCAGATTCGATGGGTCGGCGCGAGCGGCCACGTCTGTTTTCAGAGCGCAGCGCGTTCTTCGCTCGCTCGCCCCATTCTACATCTGGCTTGCGATCCGAGGGATCGCGACTCTTCCAAGTCGGCACGCCGATGGCGAAATGCGTAGACCGTATTGGTAACGAGCACGGCGACAAGTCCTCCACGGACTCCTGCGAAGATTGACCCCGCGACCCATGCGTACTGCCCAGCCGCTGGCCACGTCCTCAGATATCCGCAATACCAAGTACGTCTCAACTCTGGTACACACCAGGCTGCCGTCGTGAGGATCAGGCCTCCGAGAAACCAAAAGGCGAATACGATCGTGAAAGCCAAGCCCACGTACCACAAAGCCGTGCGGAAGTGACAACGACGACGAGAGACGAAGGCAATAATGACGATAAAGAGCAGGGCGTAGGCGAAGCCGTACAGGGCTCCTTCCAACGCACCTTGCCTGATGGCCAGGAGCCAAATGTTGTCGTTCCAGCCCATGATCCGCCGGAAATAGGCGGGGCTAATCGCCCCGTTGAAAACGTTTGTGAAAGCGCCCAGGGCCGCCCCTCCGGAAAGTCCGATGAGCAGCAGCGCGAGCATGCGCTTGAATGTGAGTCGCGGCGGGAGAGGGAGGAAACCTGCGTTGACCTGCGGCGAGGCGAATGGGTTGTCAGGCTCGGCGTCTTGAGTTGTCATGGATGTGTCGCGGATCAAGTGCGGTCTAGCACCCCTCCGGGGTGCATGGCTTTGTTCGCGCTCCCAACCGGCGGTGGCGCTGACGCTTACCGCCGGCTAATGTCTGGCATCCCTTCGGGATGTTGTCGCCGACTTATTCAATCCGCTGCCGAAACCGCTCATACAACTCCTTATGCCGATCCGAGAGATCGACCTTATTTCCTGCCACGTAGGCGTCGAGGATTTGCGTGGGGGTCTCAAGGGGGTCGCCGTCGGTGACGAACAGGGTGGCTTCCTTGCCGACTTTGAGTGAGCCGACCCGGTCGTCGACTCCGAAAATCTGTGCCGGGTAGAGCGTGATGGATTTCAGGGCCTCGTCGGCGGGGAGGCCGTAGGCGACCGCCGTGGCGGCGTGGTAGGGGAGGTTGCGGACGTTGGAGGCGAAGCGGCCGTCGCCGGCGATGCAATACGTGATGCCCGCGGCACGGAGCCGCTCGGGGAGGGTGTAAGGGGCATCGTAGGGGTCGTTGCGGCGCCGGGTGAGGCGGTGAATCGACGAGACAATTACAGGGACGTCATGCTCCTTGAGGAGCGGGGCGCAGAGCGGAGCGTCGTAGCCTCCCATGATGACGAGTTTGACTTTTTGCCACGTGGCGAAAGCGACCGCCGCCTCGATTTCGGCCAACCCGTCCGCTTCGACGAGCAGCGGCCGCTCGCCGTCGAGGATCGGCTTCATCGCCTCGAGCCGTAGGTCGATGGTGGTTATCTCCGGGGAGGCGTCGCGGGTGGCGAAGTACGCCCGGGCTTCGTCGAACAGTGTCTTGAGTTCGGTCAGTCCTTCGGCCCCTCGGCGCGCAGCAGGCCAATTGGTCACCAGGCCCACGCGGGGCTCGAGGAGCATGTCTTCCCAGGTCCAGCCGCTGAGCCGCATGAGGCTCGCCTGCCCCGCGAGGAGGCTGCCAGAGGGGGCGACCAGGGCGATCAGCACGCCGTTGCTGCGGGTGACGGGGATCACCTCGCTGTCGGGGTTGAAGGCCTTGTGGGCGGTCGCGTTGGGGTTCAGGCGGCCGGCTTCCGTCGTGTCGACCGTGGCCCGGACCGAGGGGATTTCGATCAGGCCGATCTGCGAATTGGGGGCGATCAGGCTGGGATAGATGTGCTTGCCCGCGACGTCGACGACCGTGGTCGCCTCGGGGATTGCGACCTCCGCCCCCATGGCGAGGATGCCGGTCCCGTCGAAGAGGATCGTCCCCTCGGCAATGTCGTCACCCTCGACAGGATGGATCGTCCCTCCCTTGAGGGCCCAGGTCTTGGCCAGCAGGGCAGGGGGGAGGCAGAGGAAGACGAAGCCGAGGATCAGCGTGAGTCGTGTCATCGTAAGGGTCGTCGCAGGATGAATTGGATCGGACGATCGAAATCGTGTGGGAATTATTGCTGCTGGTAAAGGTGGTCGATGTTGCAGTCCTTGCTGGTGCAATACTCGTCGACACGCGGCCAGAGGGTGGCAGGGTCGGTGCGGTTCTCGCCCGGCTTGGCGGGGGGATCGCCCGAGGCGAGGACTTCCTGGACGAGCTGACGATGCAACTTTGCGTCGCGCTCGCGAAACTCCTTGTCGCGTGCGAGGCTGAAATACTCGCGGCCGTCGATCCAGGTTTGCTCGCAGCGCGACATGGTGGAGAGGGGAGCCCCGCTCCAGACGACGAGGTCGGCCTGCTTGCCCGGCTCGAGAGAGCCGACCTTGTCGTCGATGCGAAGCTGCCGCGCCGGGTTCAACGTGACGAACTTGAGGGCCTCCTCCGGGGGGACACCGCCATATTTGACTGCCTTGGCTGCCTCCTGGTTGAGCCGGCGGGCCATTTCGGCATCGTCGGAGTTGAAGGAGACGACGATCCCGGCGCGGTACATCACGGCACCGTTGAAGGGAATGGCGTCGTAGACTTCGAACTTGTAGGCCCACCAATCGCTGAAGCTCGAGGCCATCGCGCCATGGGCGGCCAGCTCGGGGGCGAGCTTGTAGCCTTCCAGAATATGCTGGAGCGTGCCGATCGTGATGTCGTACTGTTCGAGGGTTCGTAGCAGGGCAAGGATTTCGCTCTGGCGGTAGCTATGGCAGTGGATCCAGCGTTTCCCTTCGAGGATTTCGACGATCGTGTCGAGTTCCAGGTCGCGGCGCGGAGGGAGGCCGCGGCGGTCGCGCTCCCAGCGCTGCCACTCATCGCGATAGTGGAGGGCCGCGTTGAACTCGTCGATCATCAACTCGTCGACCCCCATCCGCGTTTGCGGATAGCGTCCGGTTCCCCGTTCGCTCCAGTTGCTTTGCTTGACGTTTTCGCCAAGCGCGAACTTGATACCGTAGGGGGCGTCCTCGAACTTCATCTCGGCAGGGGTCGCCCCCCAGCGGAGTTTGATGACCTGGTTCTGGCCCCCGATCGGGTTGGCCGAGCCGTGGAGGATGTTCGAGGTGGTGACTCCGCCGGCAAGTTGATAGTAGATGTTGATGTCGTTCGAGTCGATCGTGTCGCCGATGCGGACCTCGGCGGTGATCGCCTGGCCGGTCTCGTTGATCCCGCCATCGGTGGCGATGTGCGAGTGGCAATCGATCAGCCCAGGGGTGATGTGTTTCCCCTGGCAGTCGATCGTCTTGGTCCCTGCGGGGATCTCGATGTCGGTGCCGACGGCGACGATCTTGCCCCCCTCGATGAGGATCGTGGCGTTTTCGATCGTCCCCCGGGGGCCGCTTGTCCAGATCGTGGCCCCAGTGAAAGCGACGGATTGCGACTTGGGGGCCTCCGTCACGCCGTAGGTGCCTAGAGGATAGGTTACGTTGACGGGAAGCTTGTCGGATTCCTCTTTCGTCTCCTGCTTCGCATCTTCGTCGGGTTTCTCGTCGTTGGGTTTCTGTTCGTCTTCTTTCTTTGGGGTGGCGTCTTTCTCTGCCGAATTCTCCTCCTGCTTCTCTTTTTCCTCTTTCTCTTCGGGCCACGCGACGCCGGTGATCGCGACGCGGTCGCCGTTGGGGAGGACAAAGTGCCCGATCAGCGACGACACGCCGTTATCAGAGACGAGCGTCAGCGTGAGGCTGACGCGCCCTTCGATACCGAAGGTGTCTCCCTTGAAGGTTCCGGTGAGCTGATAGCCGTTGGCGGCGATCGGTTTGAGTTCGACCGCTCCTGGGGCTTTTGGCTTGGCGTCCTGCTTTGCTTCGTCCTTGGGGGGTGCCTCCGTCTTGTTGCTTTCTCCGGATGCGGGGTTCTCCTCCGTGGTCGGGCCGTTGGGGGCCGTCGGCCTGGTCGCCTCGGGAGCCGCCTGCTCGGGTTTGATCCCTTCGGGTTTTGTGTCTTCGGTCTGCGGTTGTTCCTCTGGCTTTTCCTCACTGTTTGTCGGAGGTGTTGCCTGAGTGTCGGAGGGGGGCTGCTCCTGAGACTCACCTTCGGTTTTCTTCTCCTCTGGCTTTGGCTTCTCCGGTTTGGGGACCGGAACAATCGTCGCCGAGGGCTTCTGGGGCGAGCCTTTGACCACCAGCTTCCATTGGTTCGTTTCGGCCAGTTGGCGGCGGCCGGTCTTGAGTTGCCACGTCCCCGCGAACGACGCGATTGGCTCGCTTTCCAGTTTGTACTCGCGCCCGCGGACCCAGGTCGCGACGATCTTGGTTTCCTTGGCGAAGAGGTCGCCGGTGGTGACGACAAAGTTGGCGAGCTTGCCGACCTCGATCGTCCCGACCTGGTCGTCGATGTCGTAGAGTTTCGCTGGAGCGGTCGTAAGGGATTCCAGGGCCGTGTCGGCGGGGAGTCCGCGCTCGATGGCCTTGCGAAGCTGCGCAAGGAACTGCCCGCGGTCGCTGAGCCCCTCGCTGGTGAGGAGAATGGGGACGCCAGCCTTTGCAAGACGGCCTGGATTCTCGGGGGCGAGTTTCCAGTGCATCAGTTCGTTGAGGGTCGTGTTCATCGCCTGCTGCTCGGTGGCAACATCGGGGGGCTTGGGGAAGTCGAGCGGCACGATCACCGTCCGCCCCGTCGCTTTGATTGGCCCGAGACGAAGGTACTCGCGGCCCGAGCCGACGAGCGCGAGCTTGAGTCCAAACTCGCGGCCATACTCGTCGGCGCGGATCGCCGAGATTTCGCTCGTCGTCTCGGCCAGCACCAGGCCACCCCCATCGACGTAACGACCAAGGGTTTCCAGAGCCACGTTGAGTTCAGGCCGGCGGACTTTGCCATCGGCCGCCGCGGCGCGTAGCGCGTCGGCATACCAGCGGGCGTCGAACATCGCCTGCCGCGCCAGCGCGATCGCCCCCATGGGGCTACGGGGATAGCCGCGTGAGCCACCGAAGGGGACCGTGAGCCGCGCCGTGAGGGCGACATGGTCGCGCAGGATCGACAGTTCCGCCGGGTCGTCGCCGGTGAGAACCACCGCCGCCTCGCCTTGCAGGATGCCTTGAGTCGGAGCCACCAACCGCGTGGTGATCCCCTGGCTGCGGAGCGACTTGTGGAGGGCTTCGTCGCGGGGAAGCGACGCCGTGAGGTTCCGCTGTGGCGCGATGTTGTCGTTCCAGTACCCCGGGCCTGCGACAGTCCCCTCGGCACTGCTCTTGGTGTAGGCATCGATCAGGCCGGGATAGATCGTCTTGCCGGCGAGGTCCTGCCGCGCGATCCCGGCGGGGACTTCGACATCGGCCCCCACGGCAACGATGCGGCCCTGGCGGACAAGGATTGTCCCCTTGTCGATCGTCCGCCCAGGCGCGACGACGATCTTCGCGTTCTCGAGGGCATAGTCGGTGGGAGTGAACTCGCGCAGTCCCTCAACCGGGGCGGTGTCGCCAACCAAGGTGTGCGAAGGGACGAGCAGCGGGACGAGGATGAGCAGAACCAGCCAACGTGCCATGCGGGTGGTCTCGAATCAAAGGGTGCGGAAACGAAGGGTAAGGGGCCACGCCGACGCGCGACCCGGGCGGGGGGATTGAGGCCCCCCGGCAGGCAGTACCAGTGTGGCTGATCCGGTAGCGGAATTCAAGCGAATCGCGGGGGAAGGCGTATGGAGGCGTATTGATAGGTGAAGAATGCGTCCGATCGCCTTCTTATTTAGCGTCTCCCCTCGTTGAGGAGTTCGTGTTTTGTGAAGCGATCCTGCCCGGTTTTCGAATCGCGCTGTCGCAGATAGCACGTCTTGCCAGAGACCAGGCCCAGCCAGTTTCGCCCTTCGTACATCGCTGTCTCAATAATACCGAAGCTGTCGGGAAACTCCATTTTCTTGCCATCGGACGGGAAAGGAGTCTGGTTGTCGGCGGATAGCTGCTCGTGGTGGGACAGCATCACGGTGTCATACGCCGTGCTAATGACAGCAAAGTGGGACACGTGATCTGCACACGGATGCATCCGAGTTCGCAGATTGAGGATGACTGGTGGATCAGACGATTCGATTTCTCGTAGCGGAATGCCCCATTTCGCCTCGAGCAGACCGTTGAAAACCAATTCGGTGCGGATCACCAACATCCCCGCATGGATTTCCAACAGATCGAGCGGAAGCGTCAGGCCGCGATCGCCCCAGAAGTTGAAATAGCGACTGAAACGACTATGCCATTCGATCAGCGCGTCAGGAAGAGTGACATGCAGGCGTGCTTCGCTTTTTAAAACCTCTCGCATGACGTCGGTAGGCGAGCAGGAGATCTTGTGCCAAAACGAGACGAAATGCTCGAGCTTCGACCAGCACTCCTCGCGATCAGCGGGTAAACGTGTGAATTGTGGCTGGTAGTCGATCAAATCGGAATCCTCGAACTCGATAATCCGCTGGCAACAGGAATGCTGTTCAGCAAGGCAGGCTTATGGACCACAATTGCGGAAAAGCATGACCTCGATTAGAGCCGAATGGCTGCCAGCTCACTCCGAAGCAGTCGCCTCGTAGACCGCCGCGATTTCGGGAGGCTGGCGAACGATGAGTACCGAGCAGGGGGCGTGGTGGGCGACGAACAGGGAGACAGAGCCGAGGAAGAACCTGCGAATGGGGCCGTAGCCGTGCGAGCCGACCACCACCACGTCGGCGCCAAAGCGTTCGGCCTCGGTGACGATGGCATCCTTGGGCCACCCTTCCAATAGCGTAGCCGTCACGCTGAGATTGGGGGCGTCCATTTTCAGGAGAGTCGACGCCGTGAGCAGACGCTTCGACGATTCGGCCCGCTGCTTGTTGACGATTTCGTCGAAAGGACTCACCTGTCCTTTGACGAGTCCCGGCTCGATGGGGGCGTCGACCGTGATGATCCGCACCTCGGTTTGCGGCGGCCAAGGGAACCTCGCCACCTCCTTGATGGCGGCGTCGCTGCACGGGGATCCATCGATCGCAAGCAAAACCTTCATGCCATGCACTCCTGTTCAATTGCTGGTGGGCATTTTTGCGCTGGAATCGCCGGATTATGGCCACCGCACGGGTCAATCGTCGACTGCCTCCTCGAAAGAGCGATGCTCCAGGCGATCCGCCCGTCTTTCTATATAGGGAGCCTATATAGGGAGTAAAGAACGGGAGGACGCTCCTTTCATTGTCACTTCACTTTGCCACCGCCAGATTATCGCGATGGACGACTTCTTCATAAGGGCGATAGCCAAGTATCTCGGCAATCCTCGTTGTGGGTTGACCCGCGATTTGGCGGAGGTCCGCGGCAGAGTAGTTGGTGAGACCGCGCGCGATTTCCCTTCCTTCGGGGTCGCGCAGTGAGATGACATCCCCTTTTTGAAAATTGCCAACCACTGTTGTCACACCAACGGCCAGCAGACTGCGACCGCGAGCCACCAGGGCGTCGACAGCGCCGGAGTCGATGGCGACCTGACCAGCGCAACGGGCAGCGCTGCCGATCCAGCGTTTGCGGGAGTTGAGACCCTGGCTGGGAGAACTGATGAGCGTGCCGATTTCCTCACCGGCGAGAATCGACGTGAGGACTCCGTCACGGCGGCCGCTGGCGATGATCACGCGATCGCCGCTGGAGGTCACCAGACGGGCCGACTCGAGCTTGCTCTGCATGCCGCCGCGGCTGAGCTGGAGCTGCGAGCCCGTGGGGAGTTCCCCCACCAACTCACCACTTTTCGAAGTGGCCAGGTCGAGATGAGGAAAGACCGAGTGGCGGCCTTCGACGGCGGGTTGCGAGAGGTCGTAGACCCCTTCGACGTCGGACAGCAGCACGAGCAGCGGGGCGCGGAGCAGATGGGCGACCATCGCCGCAAGGCGGTCGTTGTCGCCAAAGTTGCGCTGGAGTTCGTCGACCCGGACGACATCGTTCTCGTTGACGATCGGAATCGCTTGCAACTGAAACAGCGCAAAGAGCGTATTGCGGACGTTGAGGTAGCGGGTGCGGTCGTTGAAGTCGTCGACGGTCAACAGGACCTGGGCCGCATGATAACCGTGCGGCTCGAGCGCACGGTTGTAGGCCTCGATCAGGCAGCTTTGGCCGACGCTGGCGACGGCTTGCAGTTCGGCCAGGTCGACCGGGCGGCGATCGAGGGCGAGCCGGCCAATGCCGGCCCCCACGGCGCCACTGCTCACGAGGACCATCCGCCGGCCGGCAGCGACCCCCGCGGCAAGCTGCTGGGCGAGATGGGCGACCCGACGCGAATCGAGCAGGCCCTGCGAGTCGGTAAGCACCCGGGTGCCGACCTTCACAACGACCGTGCTGGCCGCGTCGGCAATCGCTTTGCGTGAGGGGAGGGACATCGGAGGAGGGGCTCAGGTGGGGGCCAGCACTTGGAGCGAGAGTCCCTTGAGCAGATGGGCGTTGGCCTCGCGGAACGCGATCATGTGGGGGGCGTCGAGATGGACCTTGAGGGCTTCGAGACTTTCCCATTTTTCGACAACCACGAGCACGTCGTCGCGCAGCGGCGACTGCGTCGGGAGGCCCGTCGCGAGGTCCACCGCGGTCGAGTATTCGAGGCAGCCCTGCTCGGCCCGGACCAGGGGAATCAGTTGGGCGAAGGCATCGATCAACTCGGCTCGCCCCTCGGGCGTCGTGGTGATGGCGGCGATGACGTGAATCATGACTCTCGCTCCTCGGATGGGTGCGGCAGGGAACGCGTGGGGGTACCGTCACGGGCGCGGCACGACGCCCAGGATAGAGCGAGAGAGAAGATTGTGCGAGGCCCTGCCTTGAAAGCGGCCCGATCACTCGTCGGCAGAGGGAGCGGGCTCGGACGGCTCTTCTTCGGACGACTCCTCCTCGGATGGGTCCTCGTTGGAGGGAGTGTCGCTCGGCATCTCCCCTTCGGGCGAGTCGCCGTCGGGAGTCGCCTCATCCGCAGGTTTGACCTCGGTCTGTTTCTCGGCTCCCTCGGCCTTCGGCTCCGCGGGTGGCGCGGTGGAGGCATCTTCAGTGGCCGGCGCGACGGCGGCAGGCACGCCTGCCTCGGCGACGACCAGCTCCTCGCCGCGCGGCGCAAGATTTCCCGACATCAAGTCGTACATCCGCGCGACGACGACATTCGACGGGATAGCGTAGCTCTCGGTGCGGCCGGAGCGGGCAATGTTGAAGCCGACAACCCGGCCTTCGAGGTCGACCAAGGGACCACCACAATCGTTGGGAGCAAGCACGGTGTCGTGTTGGAAGGCCTGGTCGAAACCAAAGCGACGAGAACTGAGTGTGCTGCCGAGGTTGTTCTGGTAGTCGCGGCGATCGGTCCCCTCCATCGAGGCAACGCTGCCCGTGAGGGTCGCGCGAATGGCGACCGTCGTGTCGCCGCGCTTGATTTCGAGGTCGATCGCGTCGCCAGGGCTGTATTCGGCGATTGTGCGGATCAAGGTCTCCCGGGTGGGGGTCGGCTCGCCATTGACGGCCGTAATCAGGTCGTTGACGAGCACGCCGGCCTCGGCCGCCGCGGTGTCGCGGAAGACTTGAACAACGCGCGGTCCCTCGGGGACTTGCTCGAGCAGAACCCCCAGTTTGCCGGGCTGACGCCGGATGCGACGGGTGTCGACGCTCACGACCCCCACGGCGAGCGGATCGCGGCGGGTGGAAACGGTGGCAACCCATTCGCCGACGTCGGCATCGGCGTCGCGCTTGAGGTTGAGGACGGGAAGCCCCTTGGCGTCGACCTTGAGCACGGCGAGGTCGAGTTGCCGATCGACGCCGACAACTTCGGCGGGCAGTTCCTTGCCGTCGTGGAACCGCGCGACGAGATCCCCGCTGAGTTCGCTCGCCTTGGTGACGATCCAACCGTTGGGTCCGACGACGCCACCAAGGGCGAGGTCCTTCTTGTCCGAGCGGATGCGGACAGTGGCCTTGGTCGCCTCGGCAATGGTGTCGCGGAAGGCGGCGCGGACTTGCGGGCCATTGGTGAGATAGGTGGAGGGGATCATCACCCGCTGCAGGGCCTCGCGGAAGGCCTCGCCGGCATCGGGCTGCTCGGCCGGTGGTTGTGCCGGATTCTCGGGAGGCTCGGCCTCCTGGGCCGAGGCGATGCCCCCCAACGAGAGCAGGGCGATCATCGCCAGGCTGGCCACGGCGCGGTGGAGGCTCCCGTCGATACGATTCATCGCCTTGGCGTGCAGTTGGCGATGATTAGCTCGGTTTGGTCTGGTCATTGTAACTTCCTGGGATCCGGCGATTGGTGATACCAAGGCGGACGTTTAATTTCAGCGTTTCGTCTCCCCGTTTCAACTCGACTTCCACCTGGGAGAGGGGTTTCTGATCGGCCAGCAATTTGCCAAGCTCCTCGAACGAATTGACAGGCTTACCGGCAAAACTGGTGATCACGTCCCCCACCTTCAGGCCGGCCACCGCGGCAGGGCGATCGGGGTAGACTTGAGTCACCTCGCAACGCTCGGCGCCACGTTTGCCGGCAATGCCGAGCATGGGCCAGGTGCGGACCGGTTCGCTCCCCCCGAGTCGATTGCCCCAGCTTTCGGCGGCCGCCAGTCGATCCCACGTCTCATGATACGTGGAGATTGGGACGTGAAAATTGTTGGTGATCCGCCGACCGATGCGGCTGTGAATGCCGACCACCTCTCCTTGCATGTTGAACAGGGGGCCACCCGAGTCGCCACCGACCAGGGTGCAGTCGGTGTTGATCACATCGCCATTGGCGAACAGCACGCGACCGAGTCGCACCGGGGGGGTACGCTCGCCATCGAAACCGCCCGGCTGGCCGATCGCGACGACCCATTGGCCCCCTTTGATGTCGCCGCTCTTGGCGACCGGGACAAAGGGCCAGGGACCGGGATCGGTGATTTTCATCATCCCCGAGTCGATTTGCTGATTCATGCCAAGGGTCTTCCCCTTGGCGGTCTTACCGTCGGGGAAGATGAAAGTCACGTCGGTATTCGGCTGGCCGACGACGTGTCCGGCGGTGAGCACCAGACCGTCGGCACTGACGATCACGCCGCTGCCGAAGGCATTCCCCACACGGACCGACACGGTGGCGGGAGTCGCCGCTTCGACAACACGCTGAAGCTGTTTTTGAATGATGCGCAGGTCGTCGAGGCTCTGGGGCGAAGGTTTCTCGATAACGGCAGACACTTTGTCGTCCCACTCGACACGCCGAGGTTGAGGCTCGGCGGGCTTCTGCTCGTCGTTGGAGTCGCCTTTCTTCTCCGTTTCCCCCTTGGCGCTCTCTTCCTTACTCTTTTCTTTCTGACTCTGTTCCGGCTTGCCGCTCTCCTGCTCCTCACCCTTGGACTTGTCTGCCTTACTCTCCGGCTTGTCTCCCTCCGCTTTGGGTTTGTCCTGCTTCTCCTCGTCGGATTTCGGGGCGTCGGACTTCGGGACATCGGACTTCGGGACATCGGGCGAGGGCTCGGCGGGCTTTTCCTCCGACTGGTCGGGGGCAGGGCCCGGCTCGGGCTGCGGTTCCGCGGGGGGGGCCTCGTCTGTCTTGGGTGTCTCGTCGGCCTTGGGGGGCTCGGCGGGAGCGGGCTCTTCGGGGGCTGGTTGGCTCTCGGCGGCTGGGGGGGCCTCGGCAGGAGCCTCGGACGCGGGAGGTTCGGCGAGGGCGGCCAGCGGGAGCGCGAGACCGACAAAAGTGCCAATCAGCGAAAAAAAGAGCGTCCGACCCATGCAAACCTCACTCCATCTGAACCCGAAAAAGGGGAACCCTACGGCGTTAAACCACGACAATCGACCCTGGTGCCGCCAGGGCGGGGGAAACCACCTGGGGAGAAAATTTTTTCCAAAGGGTCTTGTTATGTACGTCCGTATATCATAAGCTGGCATAGCAAGCGGTCGACCTACGGCGATCCTTCCATTCTAGGCAATCGGTCGGATAACTCCTACTGGTTGCTCGCAAGAAGTGGAACATCCCGCAGCCGCCCGGCCAGAATTCCTGATTATACTGGCCAATTATACTGGGAACATCAATTCATTGGGGATGGCCGATTGTTCCATCCCCTTCCACGGAGCCTTGGACCCTCATGATTTTCGACCAACTCACGTCCCGCCAGAAAGAAGTCTTCGACTTCATTCGCGACAAAATCGACAATCGCGGCTACGGCCCCACCGTACGGGAAATCGGGGAGTATTTTGGCATCGCCTCGCCCAACGGAGTGATGTGCCACCTCAAGGCACTCGAAAAAAAGGGGCTCATCACCCGCGAACCCAACATGTCGCGGGCCATCCAGCTCACCAAGGCGGTGCTGGCCGATCGCGGCTTCCCGCTGGTGGGTAGCATTGCGGCAGGTAGCCTGTCGGAGGCGATCCAGCAGGCCGACCGGTTCGACTTCGAGACCTGGTTCCCCGTGCAGAAGAATAACTTCGCCTTGCGGGTGAAGGGGGATTCGATGATCGAAGCCCAAATCGCCGACGGCGATATCGTCATTTGTCGCAAGGCGCGGACGGCCCACCGAGGGGACATCGTGATCGCCCAGACCGACGAGGGGGAGGCGACCCTCAAATACTGGTTCCCCGAGGCGAACCGCGTGCGTCTCCAGCCGGCCAATTCGTCGATGAAGCCGATCTACTCGCGCAACGTCCAGGTGCTGGGCGTGGTGACGGGGGTGGTGCGCAAGATCACCTGAAAAGCCGACACGCCGCGTAGCGCGTCACGCCAATAAAAAAAGGTCATGGCAGGTCGATCCGTCGTCCTGCCATGACCTCTATCCTGAAGCAAAACACAGTTGTGTTTCGCCCTCCCGTCGTGTGATATGTTTGGTATCGTCCGGGGGGAGTGTGCCTCGTTAATCGAAATTGACGACTTTGCCGCGCTGCTAGCACAGTGCGTCACGGCAGGGGCGAGGAGTCGGGGGCCAGGGATTCGACTGGCAAGTTCTGCCTCCCCTCGTGGGGGCGCTTGTCGGCTTGCGATGCGGGGGCTTGCAAGTCGAACAGCGAGAAGAGCTCCTCGCGCGACAGGGCCAGGTTGCGGGGGGAACGGGTGTCGCCAAAGATCGAGTCGAATAGCTCCCGCTTTTCGGCCAGAATCTGGTCGATCCGCTGCTCGATCGTCCCGCTGGCCAGGAAACGGGTCACGGTCACCGGGCCGGCGCAGCCGATGCGGTGGGCGCGGTTGATCGCCTGGTCTTCGACGGCCGGGTTCCACCAGCGGTCGAACAGGAAGACATAGTCGGCGAATTGCAGGTTGAGTCCGACGCTGCCGGCGCCGTAGCTCATCAGGATCACGCTGCACCGCGGGTCGTCGCGGAACTGTTCGATCACCCCATCGCGGCGGGCGTGGGGAATCTTGCCGTGGTACTCGACCGGGTGGAATTCGGCGAGCGAGGTGGCCAGTTTCTCGATCGTGTCGACCCATTGGCTGAAGACGATCGCCTTGCGTCCGCTCGCGGCGCACTCTTCGAGTTCGGCCACCAGGTGGTCGCGCTTGCTGCTTTCGCCGGTGGCGGGATCGAAGTTGCAGATCTGCTTGAGCCGCAGGACAAGCTGGAAGACATGTTGTAGCGTGAGCGCATCTCCCAGGTCGTTGAGGCGGACAATGCCGTTCTCCTCGGCGTGGTGATAGGTGTCCCATTGCTCGGGGGTGAGGTCGATCTCGGCGTCGCGGACCAGCTTGGGAGGCATGTCCTTCATCACCTGGTCCTTGGTACGGCGGAGGACGACGTCGTCGACCATCCGCCGCAAGGCGGCGGGCTTCATGCCGGGATGGGCCTCGGTGGGGGAAACGAAGTGGAGAATCCCCACGAGGTCGTCGGTGCTGTTTTCGATCGGGGTTCCGGTGAGGGCCCAACTTCGGTCGCGCGAAACGCTGGTCACTGCCTTGTGAGCCGCGCCAAGTCGATTCTTGATGCGCTGCGATTCGTCGAGCACAACCAGGTCGAAGTGGGGCGATAGCTCTTCGAGGAGCTGCGCGTCGCGGACGAGTGTTTCGTAGTTGACGAGCGTCACGACGAGATTCTGCTGCCACAGAAAGGCCCGCCGCGTCTGGGGACCCGAAACAACGGAGATTGGCAACTCGGGAGCCCAGAGTTTGAACTCTCGTTGCCAGTTGGTGACAAGTGGCTTGGGGCAGACCAGGAGGACGCGGCGGAGTTGCCCGCTTCGCACGAGCAGGCGAATGGTCGTGGCCGCCTGCATCGTCTTGCCAAGCCCCATCTCGTCGGCCAGGACGGCGCGATGACGTGGAAACAAGAAAGCAATGCCGTCGAGTTGATACTCGAACGGTGCGAAGGGAAATTCGACGAGCTGATCGGCGAAGAGCGACTCGAGCGGCGGCTCGAGCAAATAGCGGAGCCGGTCTTCGAGCCGCACGACATCGCGCGGCGGCCGTACCCGAGTGCATTTCTTGATGAGCGACGTGCGCCGCGGGGCAGGGGAGGGGGAGGGCAACATCGGATGGGAAGGGGGCAACTCGAAATGAAAGTTGCGCGTCGCGACCTTCCACTCGGGGATTGTGATCGACGCGACTGGAGGCAAGCCGGCAGGGGCGTGCCACGCTGGCCGCAGCGAGGTCGTCTCCTCGGCGGAGGTCCAGCGAGTCGGCACGTCGATCGGGTCGTAGGCGAAGTCGACCAGTGAGACGACGTGGGGTACGGCGGCTGCCGACGCCTTAAGCGGCCTGACCACGTGACACCTCCTCCACCGGGGCCGTCTGCCCCGCTTCGGCCATGGCATCGACGATGCGCGTGAAGGGTTCTGCCAGTGCGATGGTGCGTGCCAAGGTCGAGAGCCGGTCGGTCACTTGATCGCGGACCTCGATAGCAACCTGGTCGAGCCGGATGGGAAGGGGCTCGCTCCCCGCGGGGTCCTCCTCCGCGGAGGCTGCATCGCTGGCTGTGACGAAAACGACCGGGGGAGTTGAGCTGTCCCCTAGCGGGGCGAGTTCGGGCTGATTGATGAGCACGACCTCGACCTTCGCGGCGATCTTGGCCAGTAAGGCTGCCCCCAGACGTTCGCAGAAGAGGTGAGGGCGCAGGGTGGCGCCGTAGAGGATCTCTTCGGCGCGGCTGACGAGCAGGGTGTCGGTGCAATGAAACTCGACGGGGCGGCCGCGCTGGTTCACGACCAGCGCCCCCCCCAGGAAGCCCCCATGGGGGTCTTCCACGATGGTGATGTAGCCGTACAGTGATGGAACCTCGGCTTGGGGTGACGTCATGGAGTCGAGTTCGAAGGCACACAAGGTAGCGGCAGACGGGACAGGAGCGCAAAGCGGTCCCTGGGAATTGCATCGGGAATCGCGATGGGCCAGCTTGAATCCCGCAAAATCATTACAGTCGCACCCAGCAGGGCTCGCCTCTCTTGCCCAAGCTAGCAATTGGGACCGATTCGGCGGAAGTTTCGCCGGGCTCGACAAAATAATGGCCGGGAAACTGGAACCTTTGCGAGCCTTCCATTAAACTGAGGGCTTATGGCGCTGGCGGCTCCATGGCCCTTGGGGGGACCCTGGTGGGGTGGCGTCTAAATGCTAGCGTCAGCCGCTTCGACTCCGAAAAAACTTTCGATCAACCAGCCAAATACGCTCAGTTTTTACGCATGTCAGAACAACACCGCCCCATGGCGCCGATTTTTTCCCAAGTCGACGTCACGACTGGCAGCAGCCCACGGATCATTCCCTCTGCCGGCGAAGAGCACATCGAATTGTTGCGTGAGGTGCTCTCCGCCCAGGATCGTACGAACGAATTGCTCGAAGAGCTCATCAGCACCATGGCTTCCAACCACAAGCAGCGTGCCCAGGAATTAAGCCAGTGGAAGCAGGCCAACCCGGACCTTGCCAACGGGTGCCGCGAGGCGGCTGAAACCCTGAGTCGCGTCCAGGTGGAGTACCTCGACCGGATGACAGAGGAAATCAACGACGCCAACGACGATCTGCTCGATGGCGAGTTCCTGCTGAACGAGTTCATCGATCGCTACGGTCCGCGGTTGGCGCACCTCAATGGGGTGATCCAGGTGCTGGCCCAGCTCAGCACGACCCCACCGCCAAATACGGCCAATACGCAGCCCTAAGACGCACACAGCCCTACAACGCGCGACGCGATCGCTCGAATCTCGCTGGCGACGCGGGATGCCGAGTTCCCGATGGGGAACCCGGTATGCCGCGTCGCTTTTTTTGATTGTTTTCTGATTGATGCCCGCGCTCTTGGGGCAACTTGTCATTCCACTCCCCTCCCGGTACGCTTGGAGGGGTAGGCTTCCCCTCGGCTTGGGTGGCTCTTACCCCCCCCTCCAGGGCCACTTCCGTGGCCGTCGGCGTTCCATCCTTTCGACCACACATGGTGGCTGTAGGCCCATGACCAGCGCCCCCTCCGAAGACGCGATTGCCAAAGCCCGCGAGATTCTCGACGCCCACACAGTCGAGACAGTCGCGTGGCACTTTCACGAGTCGACCGGCTCTCCCTTCTGGCTCGAGCAGGCGAAGGAACTGAAGTTCAATCCGCTCACCGACGTCAAGTGCTTTGAGGACTTGCGGAAATTTCCCGACTTCGAGGACGAATGGCTGCGCGGCGGACCCGTGCGGCGGTGGGTGCCACGGGGGCTGGCCGATAAGCCGGTCTACGTCTTTGAAACCGGCGGCACGACCGGCATTCCCAAGAGCCGGATTGCGGTCGACGACTTCCGCACCGATTACTCCAACTTCAGCGAGACACTCCCCGACAAGTACTTCCCTCCGGGGAGCAACTGGCTGATGCTCGGACCGAGTGGCCCGCGGCGTCTCCGATTGGCGGTGGAGCATCTGGCCCAGCATCGCCGCGGGATTTGCTTCTGCATCGATCTCGACCCGCGATGGGTGATCAAGCTGATCAAAAAAGGGTGGATGGAGCATCTCGAAGCCTACAAGAACCATTGCATCGAGCAGGCCCTTACCATTCTCAGTGCGGGGCACGACATCAAGTGCATGTTCGGCACGCCCAAGTTGATCGAGGCGCTTTGCTTGGCGCTGGAAGCCAAGGGATCGAGCCTCGCCGAAACAGGCATCACGGGCATTTTCTCCGGCGGGACCGAGTTCACGCCGCAGTGGACCAAATTCTGTGTGGAGGAGTTCTTCGGTGGTCCCCCCGAGGTGAGCGGCATCTACATGACCCCCACCTACGGCAACACCTTGATGGGGCTCGCCTGTAGCGACCCGGTGACAAAGGAAAACGGCTACAAGATCACCTATCACGCCCCGCAGCCGCGGGCCGTGCTCGAGGTCGTCGATTTCGACGAGACCGATCGCGTCGTCGGTTACGGCGAGACCGGTCGGGCCAAACTCTACACGATGACCAAGGAGTTCTTTGTCCCCGGCTTTCTCGAGCGGGACGAGGGGGAGCGCGAACCCCCGAGCCAACTTTATCCCTGGGAGGGGATCAGCGGAGTCCGTCCCTTCAGCCGGCTTGCCGAGTCGACCACGGTGGGAGTTTATTGACGCGCATGGGCGGGGGGATCGCCAGACCAGCCATTTTCACTCGGTGAGACAGCATGATCGAACTTCCCGCCTACCGTTGGGGCGAGCCTTACGAGTCGCTCGACGTCGACCAGGTCAACCACTTTTACACCGGCGAACCGGTGGCCAGGCTCCACACGGTCGGCTCGGGCATCATCCAGCGCGACGCCAAGAAAGCCCGGGCAGCGCGGCAGGCGCTGCGAGCGTTGTCACCCGCGGAGCTGATCGCCCGCTGCAAAGAGGCGGGTGAGCTGTTCGAGTCGGGGACGCTCACCGTGGGGAATGCCACGCAGTCGCCGCAGGAGTTTGTCGCGCTTCAGTCGGCCACGACGGGGATGCCGATCGCCATGTGCGAGGCGAACGTCAAGAAAAATGCGTTCGTCATGAAGAACATCGATCAGATTCTCGACGCCCTTACCCGGGGGCTCGATCTCGAGATTCTCGCCCGCGGCTACGGCGACGAGGGACGCGGGGTGACTGTCAGTTACCAGGCGCAGTGCGATGCGATGGGGGCGGTGTTGCCGTCGAACTCCCCTGGGGTTCACACGCTCTGGATTCCAGTGATTGCGCTGCAGATTGGCCTCGTGCTCAAGCCGGGTTCGCAGGAGCCGTGGAGTCCCTACCGGGTGATGGCCGCCATGGTCGAGGCGGGAATTCCCCGCGAGGCGTTTTGCCTTTATCCAGGGGCAGGGGGTGAAATCGGTGGCGCCATTCTCTCAAGTTGTCGCCGGGCGATGATTTTTGGCGGCCCTCAAACCATCCAGCAATACTCGGGCAATCCCCGCGTCCAGGTCCACGGCCCCGGTTATGCCAAGATCGTCATCGGCGACGACCAGATCGACAACTGGGAGTCGCACCTCGACTTGATGGTCGACAGCGTGCTTCGCAATGGGGGACGAAGCTGCGTGAACGCTTCGAGCATCTACGTCCCGCGTCACGGGCGAGAAATAGCTCAGGCGTTAGCCGAGCGGCTCGGGCCGGTCGACGTCTTGCCCCCCGACGACCCGAACGCCCAGCTTGCCGCCTTCACGATCGAAGGGGCCGCCGCGGCGATTTGGAAGGGGATCGCGCGCGATATCGAAGACGCAGGGACGACTCACATGACAGAGTCCTACGGCGAGCGGCTGGTCGACCGGCCTCCGGTAGCCTACCTGCGACCAGTGGTGCTCCACTGCACGAGTCCCGAGTCCCCCGCGGCCAACAAGGAGTACATGTTCCCCTGTGTCGCCGTCGTGGAGTGCCCCCAGCAGGAGATGATTGGGCGGATGGGCTATACGCTCATCTGCACGGCGCTCACCGACAACGAAGCGTTCCGCCAGGAACTGGTCGACACCGTCGACATCGATCGACTCAATCTTGGCCCCATTCCCACCCCTCAACTCGACTGGCTGCAACCACACGAAGGGAATCTGATCGAATTCTTGTTCCGCAACCGTGCCCTCCAGGTGGCCAAGCAGGGCTAGATCCCTGGAGTGAAATGATTGTGCTGCCGCCAGTCCTCCCACCTTGCTCCCTCCCCCTAGTTTGATCCCGCGCCGTATACGGTGGTCGCCGCCGCAAGTCGAGGGGTTGAATCGAGTGACATGACACCCTTCGACTTCCATTGCCCGACGCGGATTCTCTTCGGCCCTGGCCGGCTGGAGGAATTGGGACACCTGGCCGCCGAGTTCGGCCAGCGGGTGCTGGTGGTCTCCGACCCGGGGATCGAAGAGGTGGGGCACACGCAGCGCGGTGTCGACTCGCTCGCGCGGGCCGGGCTCATTACGCAGATCTTCGATGGCCTGCAACAGAACCCTACGACCGACAATGTCGAGGCGGGTTGCGCCGTGGCCCGCGACTTTGGTCCCGACGTGATCGTCGCCATTGGTGGTGGGAGCAGCATGGACTGTGCGAAGGGGATCAATTTCGTGACCTCCTGTGGCGGCCAGATGCAGGACTACTGGGGAGTCGGCAAGGCGACCGCCGACATGCTCCCCATGATCGCCGTCCCCACGACCGCCGGCACCGGCAGCGAGGCCCAATCGTTCGCCCTGATTTCCGACGCCGAGACGCATGTAAAGATGGCCTGCGGCGACAAGCGGGCCGCTTTTCGAGTGGCTCTGCTCGACCCGGAGCTCACCCTGACGCAGCCACCGCGGGTGACCGCTCTTACGGGATTCGATGCCTTGTCACACGCCCTCGAGACATGGGTCACGCGCAAACGCAACAGCGTTTCGCTCACCTTTGCCCGGGCAGCCTGGGAACGACTGTCCAGCGCGCTACCGCGGGTGCTTGCCGAGCCCGACAATCTGGACCTCCGCGGCGAGATGCAGTTGGGGGCGATGTTCGCGGGGCTGGCGATCGAAAACTCGATGCTGGGGGCCGGCCACGCGGCGGCCAATCCGCTCACGGCCGTATACGATGTTCCACATGCCGAGGCCGTGGGGCTGATGCTCCCCGGCGTGATTCGCCGCAATGGGACCGAGGTCGAGTCGCGCTATCGCGAAATCCATCCCGCTGGTTCACAGGAACTCGCCGACTGGGTCGTGTCGCTTCGACAGACCCTGGGCCTGGCAGGTACACTGAAGGAGTGTGGCGTCGCGCGCGAGCGGATCGGACAGCTTGCCGACGACGCGACGCAACAATGGACGGGCCACTTCAATCCAGTTGAGTTGACTGCCGAGGATTTCCGTGAGTTGTACGAAGCCGCCTACGACTGAACCTGCGAAATCTCCCCTCACGCGCCTGGGGACGGGCCGCGCGGCAAGGCTTCTCGGTGTCGCCGCCTTGCTCTGCTCCTTGCTGATTGGCCCCCTTCGCGCCGAGGACTGGCCGGTCGCCCGGGGGAATCTCCACTCGACCGGCGTGGCCGCGAGCGAGCTTCCCACTGAGCCTGAGATTGTGTGGACCTTCGACAGCGAGGGGTCGTCGTTCGAAGCAACGGTGGTGGTCGAGCAGGGAAAGATCTACGTCGGCGATGCCGATGGGACGTTCTACGCGATTGAGCTGGCGACAGGGAAGAAGCTGTGGTCGAAGAAGTTCGACGACGCCATGTTCACCTCGGCCGCGGCCGTGGCGGGAGAGCGGCTTTGGGTGGGGGACCTTGTCGGAAAGCTCCGCTGCCTGAGCACCGAGGACGGGTCACTCATCTGGGAGAAGCAACTCGACGCCGAAATGATGGCGGGCCCGATGCTCTACGAGGGGCAACTCCTGACCACCACCGAAGGGGGGACCTTCACATCGTTTGACGCGGCGAGTGGCGATGTGAAGTGGGAGCAGAAGATCGATGCCCCGCTGCGGTGCATGGCGACCGTGGTCGATGGGAAGGCAATGATCGCCGGGTGCGACAGCAAGCTCCACGTCTACAACCTGGCCGACGGCAAGGAAGTGGGGGCGATCGACATCGATGGCCCCACCGGCAGCACCCCCGCGGCCCGCGATGGGAAAATCTACTTCGGCACCGAGGAGGGGACCTTTTACGCGATCGACACGACCACCGACCCGATGACGGTTGTCTGGACTTTCAGCGACCCGCGCCGCCGGCAGGGAATCCGTACCGCCGCGGCGGTCGACGACAAATTCGCCGTGTTCGGGAGCCAGGGGAAAGCCGCCTATGGGATCGACCTCAAGACCGGGGAAAAAGTGTGGGACTTTCCCACCCGGACGCGGGTCGAGAGTTCGCCGCTCATCGCGGGCAAGGTCGCGATCGTCGCCACGCAACGCGGCAAGCTCTCGCTGGTCGACCTCCAGTCGGGTGAGGCCACGTGGGAGCACGAGGATGGAGGAGGTTTTCTCGCCTCGCCGGTGGTGGTCGACGGCAAGCTCGTCATTGGCAATACCGACGGCACGCTCACCTGTTTCGGCGCCAAGGAGCCGACTGGCAACTGACGTTACCGACTTACCAACACGAACTCACGCCCCAAGCAACCGCATGGCTGAAACTGTCAAAACCGAAGTCGGCTCCTACTTCATCAGCAACTACCCCCCCTTCTCGCAATGGACGCGCGACGACGTGGGGGCTGCGCTCCAGGCGATGGCGGCCCCACCCGCCGAGGTGCCGCTGGGGCTCTACCTCCACATTCCCTTCTGCCGCAAGCGGTGCAAGTTTTGCTACTTTCGGGTCTTCACCGACAAGGTGGCCGACGAGGTGGAAGTCTATCTGGCCGCCCTGTCGCGCGAGATCGAGCTCGTGAGCCAGCAGCCGGTGATGGGGGGGAGGCCATTTCGGTTCGTCTACTTTGGCGGGGGAACGCCGTCGTTCCTCTCGAGTCGCCAGCTCCATCGGCTGGTCGATCGGCTGCGGGCCAACATCGATTGGAGCCTGGCCGAGGAGGTGACCTTCGAATGCGAGCCGGGGACCCTGTCGGAAGCGAAGGTGGGAACGCTCAAGGAAATTGGTGTCACCCGGCTGAGCCTCGGCGTGGAACACTTCGACGACGCGATCCTCCGCGAAAATGGCCGGGCCCACGAGTCGCGCGAGATCGAAAGGGCATGGCCCTGGATCAAGGCCGCCGGGTTCAAGAGCGTGAACATCGATTTCATCGCCGGGATGGTGGGGGATACGACAGAGAAATGGCAGGACGCCATCAGGCGGGGGATCGATATGGATCCCGACAGCGTGACGATCTACCAGATGGAACTCCCCTTCAACACGGTTTATTCGAAGGACATTCTGGGCGGGGTGATCGAAACGCCGGTCGCCGACTGGCCCCTCAAGCGGGAGTGGGTCGATTGGGCGTTCGATCGGCTGATCGATGCCGGGTACGAGGTCTCGAGCGCCTACACGATGGTCAAACCGGGAGTCGAATTCAGCTATCGCGACAACCTGTGGCGGGGGAGCGACCTGTTGGCGACCGGCATCGCCAGCTTCGGACACGTGTCGGGGGTCCACTATCAGAACGAGCCGGAGTGGGGCAATTACGTGGGCCGTCTGACTGAGTCGGAGGATCACCCGAGCGAGCTTCCCATCTTCCGGGCGCTCGCCATCACGCCGCATCAGGCGCTCGTGCGCGAGATGATCTTGCAACTCAAGAAAGGCTGGCTCGACCGGGGCTATTTCCAGCGGAAGTTTGGCGTCGACATCGTCAAGGAATGGCAGGGGGTGTGGAATGGCTATCAGCAGGAGGGGCTGGCGACGATTGGCGACGAGCGGATCACCCTGTCGCGCGAGGGGCTGTTACGGGCCGATAGCTTGCTGCCGGCCTTCTTCGAGCCAGAGCATCAAGGCGTGCGCTACACTTGACCGCAAGGAAAGGCCACCCTGCTGTCAGGCGTGCGTACGCATCCACTCGCCCAGATCGTGCGGCGTGTCGTCGTCGCGATTGAGTGTGGGGCTTAGTTGATGGAGCAGTAGCTCGCTGTCGCACAGTTCGGCCACCGAATCGACCACCATATCGGGTTGATAGGCGTACTGGGCGAGGTCTTCGCGCTTGGTGCCACCGGAGAGGACAAGAATCGTCCGGTAGCCCATTTGGACCCCACCCAGGATGTCGGTCTCCATCGTATCGCCGATCATGATCGTCTCGCTGGTGGCCATACCGAGTTCCTTACGGGCCTGACGCATCATCACGGGACTCGGCTTGCCGACGCTGAAGGCTTTGATGCCGGTCGCCTGCTCGATGAGCGAGACAATCGCACCGCAGCCGGGGCGGGTGCCCGTCTTGGTGGGACAGTTCGGGTCGAGATTCGTGGCGATAAGTTTGGCCCCATCGACCACCATTTGGACGGCGATTTCGAGCATCTCGAAGCTGAGGGTTCGCCCCTCGCCGACGACGACGTAGTCGGGGTACTTGTCGACGATGGCATAACCGTTGTGATGGAGGGCCGTTTGCAAGCCCCCTTCGCCAATCACATAGGCGGTCCCCCCGGGGCGCTGCCGGGCGAGAAACCGGGCGGTCGCCATCGCGCAGGTGAAAATATGCGAATCGGTCACTGGGATCCCCATCCGCTGGAGCTTCATGGCCACGTCGCGCCGGGTCCGTTGGCTGTTGTTGGTGAGGAACAGGAAGGGGATGTCGTAACGTTGAAGTTGAGAAATGAACTGCTGGGCGCCGGGAATCAATTCGCTGGAGCGATAGATCACCCCGTCCATGTCAATGAGGAAGCCTTTTTTGGTCATCGTGGGGTTTGGTACGAGGAAGGAATGATAGGAACACTCCCGCAGCGATGGCGACTGTGTCGCGCGCTGAGGAGGTCATTCCATTGATGCAACGGGCGTACCAAATGCCGATGCTTGCAGCGATGCCTGCGTACAAAAGGCCTGATTTATGGGCCTCCGGGCAAAGACGGGCGAATTGGAAAGACCGGCCACCGCCGTCGAGTGCCTAAGATTTAAGCAGCCGCGTCGTTCAAGCAATCGAGGACATCATCAAGAGCAGCCGGTCCCCGCAGTGGCTCACGCCTCGAACATCTCCCGCGCTCGCCGCTCGACTTCTTCCTGCGAGACGTCCTCGATGTGGGTCGAGATGGCCCAGCGGTGCCCGTAGGGGTCGCGGACCTTCGAGGTGCGATCGCCGTAGAACATGTCGGTCGGCTCCATCTCGCTGGCGAACCCGGCCTTGATCGCGCGATCGTAGACCTGATCGACGTCGTCGACGTAAAGCATGATCGAGATCGGCGGCCATTGGACGTTCGACAGATCGGGGACGTCCATGTCGGGGGTGATGTCGGCGAGCATCACAATCGAGTCGCCGATTTTCATCTCGGCATGGAGCACTTGCTTCCCGTCGGGGGTGGTGAGCTTCAGCTTTTCCACGGCCGCGAAGGCCTGGCCATAGAGTCGTAGCGCCTCATGGCCGTTGGCGACCATCAGATAAGGCGTGACACTGCCATACTCCGGGGGAACACGTTCGACCATCGCGGAACCTCGTCGGTTGGTGAGGGAGGAGTTGCCACTATTTCTTCCTCGGGAAGAGCGGTCCGCCATATTCGGCGGCTGGGCCGAGCAGCTCCTCGATGCGGATCAGGCGGTTGTATTTGGCCATCCGGTCGGAACGGCTTGCCGATCCCGTCTTGATCTGCCCCGTGCTGCAGGCGACCGCGAGGTCGGCGATGGTGCTGTCCTCGGTTTCCCCCGAACGGTGTGAGGCGATGCTGGTGTAACCGTTGCGACGGGCCAGGTTGATCGCGTCGATCGTCTCGGTGAGTGTGCCGATCTGGTTGACCTTGATGAGAATGCTGTTGGCGATCCCTTCGTCGATGCCGCGCCCGAGCCGCTCGACGTTGGTCACAAAGAGGTCGTCGCCCACAAGCTGGCACTTGTTGCCGAGCTTGTCGGTCAGCAGCTTCCAGCCAGCCCAGTCGTCCTCGCTGCAGCCATCTTCGATGCTGCAGATGGGGAATTTCTCGACCCAGCTTATGAGCAGGTCGACCATCCCCGTGGGGTCGAGTTCCTTGCCGTCGATGGTGTAGATGTTCTTCTTGGCGTCGAAGAATTCGGTGGCCGCGCAGTCCATCGCGAACCAAACCTGCTCACCCGGCTTGTAGCCCG
This sequence comes from uncultured Planctomycetaceae bacterium, assembly GCA_964650265.1. Lineage (GTDB taxonomy): Bacteria > Planctomycetota > Planctomycetia > Pirellulales > Lacipirellulaceae > CAZYQQ01. The sequence continues at coordinate 28,126 of CAZYQQ010000023.1, read as the reverse complement.
CCTTTTCGATGGCGGTGAGGATGACGTCGAACGCCTCGGCGTTGGCGCCCAGGTTGGGGGCGAAGCCCCCCTCGTCGCCGACGGCCGTGTTGAGCCCCTTGTCGCTGAGGACCTTCTTGAGATGGTGGAAGATCTCGGTGCCACAACGGAGGGCGTCGCTGAAGTTGTCGAACCCCAGCGGCATCACCATGAATTCCTGGATGTCGACCGAGTTGTCGGCGTGGCTGCCGCCATTGAGGATGTTCATCATCGGAGCCGGCAGCAACCGGGCGTTCGATCCACCGATGTAGCGGAACAGCGGCAAGCCGAGGAATCGGGCCGATGCATGCGCCGTGGCGAGCGAGACGCCGAGGATGGCGTTCGCCCCCAGTTCCTTCTTGTTGGGGGTGCCGTCAAGCTCGAGCATGATCTGGTCGATGCCGATCTGGTCGAGGGCATCCATCCCCTCCAGGGCGTCGGCGATTTTCTCGTTGACGTTATTGACCGCCGTCAGCACCCCCTTGCCCATGTAGACGGACTTGTCGCCATCGCGAAGCTCCCACGCTTCGTGGGCCCCGGTGCTGGCACCGCTGGGGACCGCTGCCGTGCCGACCGTCCCATCGGCCAGGGTCACATCGACCTCCACCGTCGGATTGCCGCGACTGTCGAGGATTTGTCGGGCGTTGATGTCGATAATGGTGCTCATGGGAGGGCCTTTAAGGGAAATTGTGTTGTGTCAGCCGGCCCCAGAAGGGTCTTGGGCGGGTCGTTTGCGGTTGGGAGCGCCTTCATTTTAAAGAGAGGGCCCCGGGTGTCGAGCGGGGGGGACGTAGCTCGACCGATTGGTGCCACGGCTAGCACGAAAAGGATTAAGTAAGGCTCTCGCCCCCACTTACTCACACTCCCCGAAGCGCCGGGCGCGACTCGAGCACAATCGACGCCCCCTCCTCGGCATCCTTTCGCCCGATGCGGAGTTCGCTCGGGGTGATGCCGAACCGCTTTTTGAACGCCTGGCTCATATAGGGGCCGCTGGAAAAGCCGCAGGCCAGGGCAATCGCCGACACGCTGAGCGAGGTGGTGACGATTAGTTGCCGGGCCTTTTCGACCCGCACGCGGCGGATTTCCTCGGCGGGGGTCCGTCCCAACAGGTCGCGGAACCGCTGCTCCAGGGTCCGCCGCGACATGGTGGCGGCACGGACGAGGTCCGGAACTTGGATGCCATCGGTCGCCCGTTCCCAAATCAGCTTCACCAGGTACGAGAGTTCGCGGTCGTCGATCGCCACATGCTCGGTGGAACGACGCGCACAAATACGTAGCGGGGGCAGAAGCCGGGGCTCATGGGGGACCTTGCCGCCGCGCATCATCTCGTCGAGTACCTGGCAGGCCTCGTGGCCGATGCGGTGGGAGGCGAGTTCGATACTCGAAATTTGTGGCGCGAGGACGTTGCACAAGAGTTCGTCCTCGTCGGCCGAGAGGATCGCGATCTCATCGGGAACCACTAATTGTTTCCAGCGGCAGACCTCCACCAGTTGCCGCGCCGGATAGGGATCGGCCGCCAGGATGCCAACCGGCTTGGGGAGGGAGATGAGCCACTGGGCGAGTTGCTCGCGGTCGACGCCACTCGGGCTGCCGGTGGCCTCGGGCGTGGGATAGACCTCGCACCGGTAGCCGGCCTGTTCGACAACCTGTTTGAATGACGAAGCGCGACTATCGGAGTATCGCCCAATGCGGGGAGCGTAGCAGGCGAAGTGCTCGAGCAAGCGGCTGCGAAAATGTTCGAGGGCCATCTCCCCGCGACAGACGTCGTCGGTGTTGACCCGGCCAACCCAGTCTTGATCGGCGAACATGTTGCAAACGTCGACGACTGGGACCCGCAAATTGCGGACATGTTCGACCAGCGATTTGTCGCGGAGCAGAACGATCACGCCATCACCGTTCCACCCCTGCGGGACGCGAAGCCGCCGTTCCTGGTCCTTGGGGGCGATCAGCAGTTGCCAACCTGCCTGCTGCGAATAGTTGGAGATGGCTTCGGTGACGTTGCGGCCCCAGGTGTCGTCGATCTCGATCAAGACCGCGATTTCACGCGGTGGGCCTGCTGGAACTGGGGTCGGGGAGAGGGCCTCGGGATAAGTGGGAGCAATCATGCCAACGGCCATTCGTCACGGAGTCACGCCATCCGACCAGCGAAGAGGGATCGGTGAGGGAGGTGGAACACCTCATTTCCCATCATAACGTGGCTGGCCTGGGTTGGGAGTGGTTTGCGCGGAATCGTACCGATTTTGCGCAAGGGCTCCCACAGGGGGCCCATTCAGCTTTTCCCGCAACCCACCCAACGGGCCCCCCTCATTTCGAGCCGGATGGCCAACAAAATCCCGCCCCGCGCGATGTGAGTCCGCGGACCAGCGAACGTAACGAAATCGGCCACGGATTGAAGCGGATCGTACGGGATCACCACGGATCAGAAAGCGTGGCGTCATCGGAGTGCCACACCCTGAGAAGGGTGTACGCTTGGTTGGTGGGAAGAAGTGGACGCGGATTTTCGGGATTCGGCAGGATTGTCAGGATCCCAAAAACGCCTCGCAAAAGACGGTTCAAGATTTGGTGCTTTCTGATCCGTGGGGATCCGATTAGACCAGTGTTCATCCGTGTCCCATCGTTATGCGCACCCAAATCCACGGGCTACGACATCAGTTATCGTGGGCGACTCTCGCCCGATCAATTGCCATCGTTATGCGCACCCAAATCCACGGGCTACGACCCCGTGGTACCGTTTTCCCAACTCCCCCGCGATCCCGCCAACATGGGGAGTTCCCAAGCGACCGCCCGTAGCTCACACCGTGGGGGAGTGCCATAATCGCAGCATGGAACGCGTGAATTTGGCCACTTACAAATTCGCCCGGCTGACCGGGCTCAAGGAGCGGCGCGAGCGGCTGCGCGAAATTTGTCGCACGCTCGGGCTGCGGGGAACCATCCTGCTGGCCGAGGAGGGGATCAACCTGTTCGTCGCCGGGATGCGGCCCAAGGTCGAAGAACTACTGGCCCACCTGGAGGCCGACTCCGAAATCGGCCCCCTCGATCCGAAATGGAGCCCGGCCGATCAGGAGCCCTTCCGGCGGATGCTGGTGAAGATCAAACGGGAGATCATCTCACTTGGCATGCCGGGGATCGCGCTGGAGGGAGGGAATGCGCGCAGGATTTCGCCCACCGAACTCAAGCAGTGGCTCGACGCCGGGCGCGACGTCGTACTGGTCGACACCCGTAACGACTACGAGGTGAAGCTCGGGACTTTCGAACAGGCGGAGGTCTTTCCGATGGACCACTTCCGGCAGTTTCCCGACCTTGCCCGGCAGTTTCCCGACGATTGGCGCCGGCGCCCCGTGGTGACCTTTTGCACGGGTGGGATTCGCTGCGAAAAAGCGGCTCCGCTGCTCGACCGGATGGGCTTTGGCGAAGTCTACCAGCTCGACGGGGGGATTCTCCGCTATTTCGAGCAGGTGGGCCGCGACCATTATCGCGGCGACTGCTTTGTGTTCGACCAGCGGGTGGCGGTCGACGCGACTCTCCGCGAGACCGACGCCGTGCAGTGCTACGCCTGCCAGGCGGTGCTCACGCCGGAGGAACAAGAGTCGCCCGAGTACGTGAAGTACGAGTCGTGCCTCTACTGCTATGTCACCCCCGCCGAGCAGATGGCACGGACGCTTGCGGAGCGCGAACGGCGACTCGCCGAAATCGTGAACCCTCTCCCCGGGTGTGAACCGTACGACAACGTGCGACCGGTGTTTGTGCCCGCGGCGATGGAGGGGCGCCGACTGAGCACGATGCTGGCCGAAACAGTCCCTGTGCTGTCGGGTGCGGAATGGGAGCGTGAGATCGAGTCGGGGCTGGTGCTTCGCGGGAACGAGCAGGTGACTGCCGACCAGGTGGTTCGTGCCGGTGAACGGTACGACCATCTCCTGCCAGGGTTCGTCGAACTAGAGGTGAATCCGCTTGTGCGCTGGGTTTACGAAGATGCCGCGGTGGTGGTGATCGACAAGCCAGCGCCACTCCCCATGCATCCGAGTGGCCGCTTCAACAAGAACACACTCGAATCCTGCTTGCGGCAGATTTACGCTCCTCAGCGGTTGCGCCCCGCTCATCGACTCGATGCCAACACGACGGGGCTCGTGGTCTGCGGCCGCACCGCCGCCATTGCCAAGAAACTGCAAGCCCAGTTTGCCGAGGGCCAGGTCGAGAAGGTCTATCTCGCTAAAGTCGTGGGACACCCCGAGTGGGACGAGACCATTTGCAACGTGACCATCGCCAAGGAACCGGCCGCGGCGGGCATTCGCTTGCCCGATGCCGACGGGCATGAGGCGCGGACGGAGTTGCGGGTTATCGCGCGGCTCGAAGATGGGACAGCTCTCGTCGAGGCTCGCCCGCTCACGGGGCGAACCAATCAAATTCGTCTCCACCTCTGGTCGCTGGGACATCCCGTGGTGGGGGACCCGGTTTATTTGTCCGGTGGAACCACTGAGCAACGACAGACGCTCGCGGTGGGCGACCCGCCAATGTGCCTGCACTCTTGGCGGCTACGGCTCGCCCACCCCATTTCCGGGGAGCCCATCGAGTGGCAGGCGGCAATCCCTTGCTGGGGAGAGCCTCACAGGTCGTTTGCTCCCCAGCAGCGGCCAAGCTAAAATCGACCCGGCTGTGCAGATGTCCTGCCCACGGTTTTCCCGCCTGCTGAGACCCCCCTCCATGTCACTTCGCACGCTTCCCTTTGTGTTGTTGCTGATCGCGGTGTGCCCCTTGGCGATGGCGGAAGAGCCGCAGGAAGCGGCCCGAGGTGTTCAGGAGACGCAGCCGGACGAAACGAAAACGAAGGACGCCGACGAGGGCTGGGTCGCGCTGTTCGACGGCAAGTCACTCGAGGGGTGGGTCACGTGGGAGGGGGAGCCGGTGAAAGAGGGGTGGAAAGTCGAAGACGGGTTGCTCCATTGCCCAGGTCGCGTCGGCTCGATTTACCCCAAGCAGGAATACGGCGACTTCGAACTCGAGTTCGAATGGAAGATTCAAAGAGGGGGTAATGCGGGAATCAAGTACCGCATGGTCCACTACGAGAAGGGGCTGTTCGGGCGATCGAACGCGCTGGGGTGCGAGTATCAAATCTTCGACGACCACAACCGCAAGGTAGCGCCCATCAATCAAACAGCCTCGATCTACGACATTATCCCTCCCAGCGACGAGAAGAAGCTGTTGCCCCACGACGAGTTCAACAAGGGCCGCATCGTCGCCAATGGGACGAAGCTCGAACACTGGCTCAATGGCAAGCTGGTGGTGAAGGCCGACATCTCCAGCGACGAGTGGAAAGCGCAGGTCGCCAAGAGCAAGTTTGGCGAAGTCGAAGGGTTCTTCACCTCGCCCAAGGGAAAGATTCAGCTTCAGGACCACGGCAACAAGGTCTGGTTTCGCACGATCAAGGTCCGCGAGCTTGAGGCGGCTGAGTGACTCGCGGCCGCCAGCCCGAACCGACTCGAACTAACCCCGCTTCTTGGCCTTTTTCTTCGGAGTGGCTGTCTTCTTCTTGGCAGCCGCCTTGCCGGATGCGGGAGCCGCTTTCTTCGACTTCTTCGCGGCGGTCTTGCTGGTCGCCGAGCTCGAACCCCCCGACGATTTCTTCTTGCCACCAAAGATGTTGTCCCAATTGTCGGCGAATTTTTGGGACGATCCTACACGAACGACGCTCATCGATGGAGTGCTCCTATGCTAACGGTGAGAATTGAAAACTCAGCGACGGCAACCTAACGCATCGGCGGTTGCCCTTCAACAGGGACTGAAATGTCGCACCCGAGCCTGGCACGCGGTTTAGGCGTGCATCCGCTTGTATTTGAACCGCTTTGGCTCGTCGGCATCCTCCCCCAGTCGCTCGCGACGCTGCCGCTCGTAGGTGTCGAAGTTCCCCTCGCAATAATGGACGTAGCCATCCCCCTCGAAGGCGAGGATGTGGGTCGCCAGCCGGTCGAGGAACCAGCGGTCATGGCTCACGACCACCGCGCAGCCGGCGAAGTTGGCCACCGCCTCTTCGAGGGCCCGCAGGGTGTCGATGTCGAGGTCGTTGGTCGGTTCGTCGAGCAACAGCACATTCGACCCGCGGCGGAGGAGCTTCGCCAGGTGAACCCGGTTCCGCTCCCCACCCGACAGCACGCCGACCTTCTTCTGCTGGTCAGTCTTCTGGAAATTGAAACGGGCGACGTAAGCCCGGGAGTTCATCATGTGCCCTCCCATCTCCAGGTTGTCGAGCCCGCCGGAGATTTCCTCGTAAACGGTCTTGTTAGGGTCGAGCTCGTCGCGCGACTGGTCGACGTAGCCAAGGTCGACGGTGGGGCCAATAATCAACTCTCCACTGTCGGGCTGTTCGCGACCCATCAGGATTTTGAGCAAGGTCGTCTTGCCGGCACCGTTGGGGCCGATGATGCCGACGATCCCTCCCGGTGGGAGGCGGAAGTTGACATTATCCAAGAGCACCTTGTCGCCGTAGGCTTTCGACAGATTGCGGGCCTCGATCACCGAGTCCCCCAGCCGCGGACCAGGGGGAATGTGGATTTCGAGTTCCCGTTCCTTCGCCTCGAAGTCCTCGTTGGCCAGTTGCTCGTAGGCGGCGATGCGGGCCTTGCTTTTGGTCTGGCGGGCCTTGGGGCTGCTACGAACCCACTCCAGCTCGCGTTTGAGGGTCCGCTGGCGGGCCGACTCCTGCTTCTCTTCCAGCGCGAGCCGCTTCTGCTTTTGTTCGAGCCAGCTCGTGTAGTTCCCCTCGAAGGGGATCCCCTTGCCATACTCGAGTTCGAGAATCCACTGCGCCACGTTATCGAGGAAGTAGCGATCGTGGGTCACCGCGACGATCGTGCCGGTGTACTCGTGCAAGTAGCGTTCGAGCCAGGCGATGCTCTCGGCGTCGAGATGATTGGTCGGTTCGTCGAGCAGCAGCAGGTCGGGCTTTTCGAGCAGCAATCGGCAAAGGGCCACTCGGCGCCGTTCGCCACCCGAAAGATTGGTCACGGGAGCGTCTCCCGGGGGGAGATTGATCGCAGCCATGGCGATCTCGATCTGCCGGTCGAGTTCCCAGGCGTTGAGGGCGTCGATGCGGTCCTGGAGCTCTCCCTGGCGGTTCATCAGTTTATCCATGGCCACAGGATCGTCTGCCACATCGGCGTACTTCTCGCCGATCGCCTCGAACTCGGCGAGTAGTGCCCGGGTACTGGCGACCGCTTCCTCGACGTTCCCCTGGACGTCCTTATCGGGGTTGAGATGCGGTTCCTGCTCGAGCATGCCGACGGTGAAGCCAGAGGTGAGCCGCGCCTCACCGTCGTATTCCTTGTCGATGCCGGCCATGATCCGCAGCAGCGAGCTCTTTCCGGAGCCGTTGCGGCCGAGAACGCCGATCTTGGCCCCCGGATAGAACGCCAAATTGATGTCCTTGAGCACGACCTTCTGGCCATGCTTTTTGGTGAGACCGGTGATTTGGTAAATGTATTTTTCTGACATAGCGCAAGGTGAGTTGGTTGGTGGGGTGGCTAAAGCGCACCCTTTGGGGGCAAACCTTGGCGGCAAGGGAGAGAACCTACCGGCCGCGACCCTCCCGTGGTTGCGGGTGAGGGGTCCGCCATTGTACGCCTTGCCCCCGCACTTGGGCAGGGCAGCAGAGGGCCGCGGGGCCGCAACCGGTCCACACGACCGGGCGAGTCGTACGTCGCGTCCCTTCACGCCATTGGCAGGAAAGGGCCGCAGGCATGGGGGGAGCAGAATTTCGAAAGGCATCAGGGCGCGGCTAGGCCTGCCGGAACCGTAACACCTTGACTCCGAGCAGATCGAGGCCGACTGCCATGTTACCCCCACTGGTGGTGCTCGTCCCGGCGAACAGATCGTCGACAATGTACTGGTTGGGGAGACCCTCGATGAGGACCTCCATCGGCGATTCCGCCGAATTCACCAGGAACACATAACGCTCGTCACCGATTGCCAAGTGCCGGTAGTTGAGAAAATCGAAGGTGTAGGGAGTCGTCCCGTTATGGAGATAGTCGAACTGTGTCGGGCCGCTCGCAACCGAGATATTCAGGTCAGCCATCTCTTGGCCGGCGAGCAGGACACGATCGAGGTCGAGCTCCCCGAGCAAGTCCTTGGCGATGGTGCCATACGCCTCGAATTGCTCATTATGGGTCGTCAGGTTGGGCCGGTCCTCGTACATCGAGAAGACGTTGAGTCCCTTGATCCCCATCACCAGCGAGAGGTAGACGTCGTGGCGAATCACGCGGGTGATCTCCTCGACACTGCCCGCCGTGGTGGGGTCGGTAAAGTCCTGTAAGAGTTCGAACACCGCTTGAGGGATATTCCCAAGTGTGTTGGCCGCTTCGACAATCTGCTGGTAGCTCCACATCGCCCAGCCCGCCCGGTCGGTGCCGCGATCGAAGCGGGTGGTGAAATAGGCCCCGCGGCTGACGACATCCTGATACTGACCGGTGAGGACCATCTGGTCGGCCGGACGATGATTCGGCTCGTACGACCAAATAGGGCGGTGGGCCTCGCCCCGCTCGACTTCCACCTGACGGATCGTCTCGGTGGCGATGCGCAGATAGCGCATCTCCTCGGCGATCCAATAGCGGATCTCGTCGGGTTGGGTCGTCCAGAACTTGACCGTCTCGCGGGCGACCGGATCGTTGAGAATCGCTTCGACCTGGGTACGAGCGTAGGCGGCGATTTCGGCGTCCGATAGGAGCGAGATGGCCGCGGGACGGTTGGCGACTGCAACACCCGCGAGTGAGGGATGCTGCCGAACCATGTAGATAAAATCGAGCCCGAAGCCATGAGCCTGGTGGATCAGCGAGAGGTCTGTCTCCCAATTCTTCGAATTGTAGGGGCCGACCAGGTTGAAACCTTCCTCGGCCACTCGTTGCATGTTCGACTTGGTGGGGTCGTAATCGTTCATGCCGCTCACCGAATAGAGCCCGAAGGCCATGTTCGGTCCGTAGGGGTAGATCGCCTGCTCCTGGCCGATCGTTGTCTCTTCGACCGTGGAGAAGAATTCCTCGGGAGTGTTGTGGGGGACCACAATTGGAGCGAACTCGAGTTTGAGTTTTGGCCGCCGCGACCATTGGGAGACCTCGCTCGAGGCGATATCGAGGCCATCGCCGGCACCGTAGTTCTGGAAGATGAGTCCATGGTTCGACTGTGGGTCGTCGATCCACGACTGGATCATGGCCAGCCCGAGTTCATTGAGTTCGAAGGCCGTGGTTCCGATGCTCCGCCCCGTGACCTGTCCGACCGGCAGACTCGCCAGGTCGCCATTTCCCTGGGCCCCCAGCGACGACCAGAAGACGCTGCTCGAGGCTCGCAACCAGGTGGCCGAAAGTTCGTCCCAGGCACGATCCAGAGCGTAGACATTAAAAGTGTCGCGACTGCCGTTCGTGACGAACAGCTCAATCGACGCCGAGACGATCACGCTTCCCGTAGGAATGGTGCTGACGTCCCAACCAAGCAATACGGCCGAATCGGGTTTGCCATCCATCGACATCGATGTCGCTTTGCCAAGGTTGTTGTTGGCCGCGCTCGATCGGATCTCCGTATCGCGGGTTCCGGTATAGCCGTCGACTCCCTGCTGGAACTCGGCCGTGATGGGGGTCGAGAGATTGAGCACCGTGACGGTGATTTCGTCGTGGGCGAAGAGCACGCCATCGCTGGCCGAGAGCCGCAGGATGTAGGTGCCCGCCTGGCTGAAGGTGACGCTGGTGTCGACGCGCGACGCATCGGCAAATTGAACGTTGCCTGGGCCCGAGAGGACGACCCATTGAGTCGTGAGCGATCCCGGCAGGCCGTCGTCGGTGACGGTCGCATCGAGCGACAAACTAGCCCCCACATTCATGGTGAGGTTCGGCCCGGCGTTGACCTGGGGACTCTGATTGACCCCCTCCACGGTAATGGTCAAGGTGTCGCTCGAGCTTGTGAACCCGTTGCTCGCCGTGAGCCGCAGGACATGCGTTCCCGGCTGGCTGAATTGAACCGTCGAAGAGAGACTCGCGGGCGTGCCGAAGGTAACGCTCCCCGGCCCGGAGATACGGGACCACAGAGTCGTGAGGCCGATTCCCGCGCCATCGTCGGTCGCAATGCCATTGAGCTGCGCAACGCTCCCCAAGTAAATCGTCTGATTGCCGCCCGCTTCAACCTGCGGGGCCAGGTTGACGATGTCCGGATTGATGACGACGGTCACATCGTCGCTGGACGACAGGGCCCCGTCGCTCGCCGTGAGCCGCAGGACATACGTTCCAGGGGCGCTAAACTGAGCCGTTGTCGTGGGACTCTGGGCATTGCCGAATGTCACCATCCCCGGGCCCGAGACGCGGGTCCAGTTGGAGTTCACCAGATTCGGCTGGCCATCGTCGGCTACGCTCCCGCTGAGCGAGACAGCCGTGCCGTGGGTCGCCGAGCGGTTGGGGCCTGCATCGACGGTGGGGGCTGTGTTGGGGGGGAGGATTGTCGGGGTGTGGTAAGTGATCGTGAGCCACGGTCGTTGCGAAATGTTCGAGGCCTCGCTCGAGGCAACGATGACTCCGTCGCTCGAACTGTAGTCTTGAAAGATGATCCCGAAATTCGTATCGGGATTGTCGATCCACGATTGGACCATGGCCAATCCGCCAGCATTGAAGCTGAACGAGGTGGCACCGTTCTTAGGAGCAGAAAGCTGACCCACAAGGAGCCCACGATCGGCGGAACCTTGAGCGCCAGCGGTGCTCCACGACGAACCGGTGCCGGTGGCGGCCCAAGTCGCGTCGTTGGTCCAAGATTGGAGGAGGCCATAGGCCGAATAGGCGACCTTACTCGAATTGGTGACATAGAGGTCGAGGCGAACCGAATCGACGACGCTGCCGGCCGGAATCGATGAGAGATCCCAAGCCAACAGTGCTGCCGCGTCGGGACCGCCATCCATGAACAGACCGGTGACACTCCCTGCCGACTTGTTCGACCCCGATTGGATCATGGTGTCGCGCGTGCCGCCGTACCCGTTCACACCGTTCTGGAAACTTATCACCTCGACCGTGCTTGGCAGTTCGTACAGACCCCCAGCCTGACCGGCGGCATGGATGTTGACGGCATGGATATTGATGGTGGCCGAGTCGGGAAACGCGAAACATGCCAGCGGATTGATCGACAGGACTTCGCGCCGCTCGAGCGTCTCGAAGCGGAGTCGTTTCGTCTCCCGACGGCGCTGCCCAGTGCCGAACAGGGAACTCCACGAGGAAAAAGGAACGAGGCTCCGACGAGGCTGCTTGCGGTGCGACATGGTGGCGGGGTGCGGCTGGCTTGTCGTCGGGGAAACCGCCGACGAGGGAAACCGCATAAATGGGGCTTAGAGAAGGGGGGGAGCGAACTTTCATCATGGGCAGACCTTCACGAGAGCACAATTTGGGAAATCTGCAAAGCTTGGGAAAAACAAAATGGGGAGTCGGCAAGCGCGGAATACAGGGAAGATGGAGACTATGACGCCTGAGGAGCAAGACGGCGATGTTGCCAAAACGCACCATTTCAGGGCATTTCAGGGGTAGGAGCCCGATTGGAGAGTCCCCCCAGAACGCCCCAAGGCAACTAGCCGCGTGCCCGAACGATCGAGGAACAGGGCGGGCGAGGGTGGACGAGTAGGCTGGGCTTTCCGACTAAGGATGCCAGTGAAGCAGGGCAAACTTCTGAAGTCGTACGAATCGTGAGGTCGATACCGTCTTTACCGGTTGAACCGACCTCGACTCTGTGGAGGGGCAGGAGGTCTCTGGCAACACCGACGCTGCTAGCGTCGCGGCGGGCCAGGTGTGTCCGGCCAGAGAATGCAGCAGCCGAGCGGTTTTAGCCAGGCGGAACGTTGTGACCCCGGGGGGCAGAGACATGCGCGTGTCGGTCATCTTGTCGACGTACAACCAGCCTTCATGGCTGGAATTGGTGCTGTGGGGGTATGCCGTTCAGACGCATCGCGACTTTGAGATCGTCATTGCCGACGACGGGTCGACCGCGGCGACGGCCGATATGCTCGAGCGAATGCGCGCCGCGACCGGTCTCGATATCAAACATGTGTGGCACGAGGACAAAGGCTTTCGCAAGTGCCGAATCCTCAATCTCGCCCTGGTCGAAGCGACTGGCGACTACACGATCTTCTCCGATGGCGACTGTATTCCCGCCAGCGACTTTGTCGCGACGCATGTGGAGTACGCCGCGCCAGAGCGGTTCCTCTCGGGGGGCATCGTCCGGCTACCGATGGCTCTGAGCAAACAGATCACCCGCGAGGATGTCGTCGCGCAGCAGACCACAAGCTTGCGCTGGCTCACCGAACGGGGCCTCAAGTGGAACAAGCAATGTCTCTTGTTGGCTGGGGGCTCACTGGGAGCGACGTTCGATCTGATCACGCCGACCGAGGCGACTTGGAACGGTCACAACGCCTCTGGGTGGAAATCGGACCTGCTGGAAGTCAACGGCTTCGACGAGCGGATGGGCTACGGCGGCGAAGATCTCGAACTGGGCGAACGGCTCGTCAACCTTGGCGTTTATCCCTTCCAAATCCGCCACCGCGCGGCCTGCGTCCACCTCGACCATAGCCGTGGGTACGTCGACCCGGGTGTTGTCGAAAGGAACCGCCAACATCGGCAGACGATTCGCTCCGAGGGAATCACCTGGACCGAGTACGGCGTGGTCCAGCAGCCAGCCGAGGTGTTCAAGTTCCCGCAGCGCGACTTGACGGAGCAGCGGCGGGCGGCGTAAGTGAGGTGGTTTCTCCACAGGCTCCCATCCAGGTAAAACCTTGGTTGAGGAGTTCAATTGTGCCTATTCAGGGCTTCGACCAAGAAGCCCGCCCACGCGCGGATACTCGCTTCGTATTTGACGCGCAGGGCTTCTCGTACTTCGGGCGATGGCCCCGGGCCGCCGATGTGCAGAATGTAGTGGTAGTCCGGAGAAAGGATCTCTTCCGCAGATTTGAGGACTAAGCTTCGAGCCTCCTCCGGAATTCGATTGCATACCTCATTGGCTATGCTCACATCGAATGGGTCATCGACTTCAAAGAGTGTGAGAATCGTGGGTGCATACTCTTCCAGTGTGATAACTTTGCGTTCGAGCGCGCGAGCATACTTCTCTGCTCGCCAGATCGCCTGTTGTTGAAAGCCAGGGTCCATAACCTTGATTTCAAAAAGTGAAATGCAACGAACTCACGCACTCCGCTTCGCCAGCCCACCATTCGCCAGCCGTGCATAGAGCTCGCACCGGCCCAGTAATTGTTCGTGCGTTCCGATGTCGATGATCTGCCCCTGGTCCATCACGGCCACCCGGTCGGCCAGGGCGACACTGCTCATGCGGTGGGTGATCATCAGCACGGTGCGGCCGCGGACGAACTCCTGGAGCACCTGATGGATGAGCTGTTCGCTCTCGACGTCGATCTGGCTGGTCGCCTCGTCGAGCAGCAAAATCTCCGGCTCGCGGAGGATCGCCCGGGCCAGCGCGATCCGCTGCCGCTGGCCCCCCGAGAGGCGATTGCCGCCGGGGCCGACGATCGTGTCGAAGCCGGCCGCCAGCTTCTCCGTAATGAAACCGTAGGCGTAGGCCTTGCGGGCGGCGGCTTCGATCGCGTCGCGGGTGGCTTCGGGGTTGCCGTAGGCAATGTTGGCCGCCACCGTATCGTTCAGTAGCAGGGCTTCCTGGTTCACCAAGCCGATCCGACCCCGGAGATCGGCCACGCGGACGTCGCGGACGTCGACCCCATCGATCGTCACCTTCCCGGCCTGGGGGTCGTCGAACCGCGGGACCAGATTGAGCAAGGTCGACTTGCCGCAGCCGTTGGACCCCATGATGGCCAAGGTCTCACCCGCGCGGACTTCGAGCGAGAGGTCGCGCAGGATCGGCCGGTCGGGTGTGTAGTGGAAGGCGAGGTTTTCGAACTTGATGGCCCGCGACAGGTGGGGCAGGGGACGGGGCGTTGGGGGATCGACGATCGTCGGCGCGCGGTCGAGCACCTCGAACACCCGGTCGGCCGCCGCAATGGTGTGTTGCAGCTTCCCCACGATGTCGGTAAGTCGCCGCGCGGGGTCGGAAATGCCGGCCATCATCGCGAAGAAGAGGCTCATCCAGCCGTGAGTCAACGGGACATTCGAGATCTTGATCCCCAGGACGTGGGTCTGCTGATTGAGGACCAGGTAGCCGCCGGTGATGGCCGCCAGCAGGATCATGGTCACCCCGACCATCTCGGTCGAGGGGCTCACCATCGAGTCGAGCCGTTCGGTGCGCATCTGCCGTTGGTAAAAGGCCTGTGCCGTTTGGGTGAATCGCTTTTCCTCCATCGCTTCCTTGTTAAAGGCCTTGATAAGCTTCATGCCGCTCAACGTTTCGTTGAGCGTTTCGAGCACCGTCGAAAGCTCCTCGAGCGCCCGGCGATGGGCCTGGCGCAAGGCCTTGGCTAGCAGGTGGATCAGCGCGAATGCCAGCGGCACGACGACGAGCGTGATGAGCAGCAGTTGCCAGCTAACGTAGGCGGCGACCGCCAGGCAGGCCATCATCTTGAGTGGCTCGAGCAGCGCCTTGCCAAACACCTGCTTCATCCCCTGCGTCACCGCGTTGATGTCGTTGGTGCAGCGGCTCATCAGATCCCCCCGCTCGCTGGCCCCAAACGATTTGAGGTCGAGTTCCAGCAAGTGGGCGTAGTATGCCTTGCGAAGCTCGTATCCCACCCGACTCGCAACCCGGGCGACCATCACTTCGTTGGCCACGCGAAACACCCCACGCACCACCGTTGCTGCCAACACCACCGCGCAAACCATGGCAAGCGTGCCGAATGGTGTCTCCGGCAGGTGCTCCTTTGCCCAAGGGAGCCAGTCGCGGGCGGCGGTGGCCAGGCCTGCGTTGAACGCCTGCTTGAGTTCCACATCGTAAAGCTTCCCGGCCAGCTTCCGCGTTTCGCGTGCTTCGCTGGGCATCTCCATCAATTGGTGTTCGAGTTCCGTCGCCTCGTTCGCGAGCTTGTCGGCCACGGCCTGATACTTCGTCGCGTTGTCGGCGAGCCAGTCGGGGATCGCACGGCCCTTGATGATCACCTCGACCACGGGAAAGACCCCCGACAGGCTGGCGGCCCACAGCATGGCAACGGCCATCGCCGTGAGCAGGCACGAAGCGAGGGTCACCTTCAACGAGAGGACAATCTGAAAAACACGGCGAAGGCTGTTCATCGGCGGAGGGGGGGCCGGCTAGTGGTCGGTCGGGTCGCTGGCGGGTGCCGGCGGAGGGGGGATGGCTTATAGCAGAGATGGGGGGTGGGGACCAATAGCGGCGGGCAAACCCATGGCAGGGCGGCATGGTCGCACCGCTGCTAGCAGCAAACGGAAACGATTCCCCCCCTATCCAGCTTGGACGAAGCGTAGGCGACTCTGATCTCGTCAATTGACTGCGGGTTTCCCTCGCACGAGTGCTCTCAAGGTCTTTTTAGGAAAAACCGTGACACGAACTGAAAACGGGCGGAGTTAAGACTTCATAGGACCTTTCGGACTGGGTTAGGGAAAGCCCGAATGGGGGCTTCCGCAAGCTTTGTGTGGCGCACTGAAAATGGGGTGTGCTGCAAAGTGTGTCCACTTGGGGTCCGCGCATACCTTTCCGTTACCGAATCTGGCCTTTCCGTTACCGAACCTGGCCGCGTTCGCTGCTTTAAGGTCTCGGCAAGGGAATGTGGAAAGCTAGTAAGACTCTTTCAGGTGACTAGGTGAGGCATATGGATGAAAAAGCATGAGTTCGTCAGCGTGTACGCCGAGTGAAGCTTATCTGCAATTAATAACTTCCCATCAAATGCAACTTCGTGGATGCATTTTTTCCGCTTTGGGAAACCACGCCGACGCGGAAGATGTCCTGCAACGAACCAACCTCGCTCTGCTGCGCAAGGCGGCCAACTTTCCCGAAGGGGGAAGTTTTCTGCCGTGGGCGCTGGGGGTTGCCAAATACGAAATCTTGTCGTTCATTCGCGACGCCCGTCGCGAGCGACTGGTGTTCAACGCCGATCTGGTGGAACTGATGTGCGACGCATCGGCTCACGAGTCGGCCACATTATCGGACAGGCATGACGCCTTGCGGGGATGCCTGGAAAAACTCCCCGAACGGAGCCGACAGATTCTGGCGATGCGGTATATCAAGAATCGCAATTTGCAGCAGATTGCCGAGAACACCAACCGGTCGATCGACGGAGCGAAGTCGCTATTGTTTCGGCTGCGTCGCAAGTTGGAGCAATGCATCGAGCGCGGGGTGGCCCAAGGTCGCTCGTAAACCTTACAGGACGATACCGTGGAAGTGTCACAGTTAGAACAGCTTCTATTGCAGCACAGTTGGCAGGAACTCGACGACGAGGGCCAGCGCCGCTTGCGCAACGCCCTGGCCGACGACGAGGAGGCACGCCGCCATGCTGCCCGCTGGATGCAGAACGACTCGCTGCTCCGCAGCGAATTGCTGGTTGGCGAGGTGGCCCATCTGTTTGCCGAGCAGGCGGGGGTTCCCGCCGCCACGGCCTGCCAGGCCGCGCAAAGTTATGCCAGGACCGCCGAACGAAGACAAAGCGAAAGCGTTCCACCCGCCAGGGGGCGGTTGGAGGTTTCCTATTTGACGGCAGTGGGGGTGGCGGCTTGCGTTCTCCTGTTGCTGGGGACCAATTCGTGGCTAATGTGGCGCGGCGAGGAGGTGATCGGCTCGCCGCAGCGCGTCCCCCCCGCGGCCCAACAAGTGGTCCACGGGCGGCTCCTCGACACCACCGTCTGCGTGTGGAGCACAACCGATGGCGCTCCTCCCCTGGCGGGTCAGCGACTTGTGGAGGGAGACTCGTTCCAGCTTCTCGAAGGAATCGCCACATTCGCCCTCGAGTATGGTCCCCTGCAGGCCTCGCTCGAAGTCGAGGGACCGGCCGCCATCATGCTGGCCCGCGGGGGGATTCCCAGCTTGCGTTAC
Organism: uncultured Planctomycetaceae bacterium; assembly: GCA_964650265.1. Classification (GTDB taxonomy): domain Bacteria; phylum Planctomycetota; class Planctomycetia; order Pirellulales; family Lacipirellulaceae; genus CAZYQQ01. Next base: position 11,176 of record CAZYQQ010000023.1, on the reverse strand, counting down.
GGCAAAATGACACTTGATGTCGTGGGCCCCCCCGGCGAGAGCTTTCCCCTGGAGGTAGCGTTCGGCGAAGTGCTCGTCGAAAGTGGCTCGGAGGCAGGGATCGTCTCGTTTGGAAGCAAGGGGCAGGTGCATGCCTTCGCGGGAAAGGCGCTCGTCCAGTCGGCGTGGCTTGCACCCGAAGAAAGTGGTCCCCCGCAAATGGAAATCGGCGCCGGACAGGCGGTCACGCTTTCGAACGTGGGGGGACACACCTTGCGATCGAAGGCCAAGGCCGCCGATCGCAGTTACTTTACCCCCAATATTTCGATGGGGGCCGACTACCTGGAGGTCACCACTGCCTACGTCCACGAGATCGAGCGGGCCGCTCCGGTCGGTTACTGGCGATTTGAAGGGGAGGGGGAGGCTCGCACCGCCAACCACCTCCCTGGCGGTGCCCCTCTGGAGGTAAAGGGGGAGGTCGGTTGGGTGGGCCCCGAGGGAAACCAGGCGGCTGAGTTCGGCATGTCGCCCCACGCCGGCAGCCTCATTTCGTCGTGGAATTGGGACGATGCGTTCGCCGGCGATTTTTCGGTCGAACTTTGGATGAAGCCGAGCCATTATCACTACGGCGCGATGATTGGATTCGCGGGCCCCTACGACCCGCAAACACGATTAAACTCCTATGGTTTTGGTATCGAGTTGGGAGGAACCTACCTTGTCAACTCCTTTCAAAAGCCGCGTCAGGTACGGAGCTTTTATCGGGCTCCGCTCGGCATCGCGGGGGGCCCCTCCGTCTACTCGGGAGAGGCGAACGAATACCGGGCGCGTCGCTGGCAACACGTGGTGATGGTCCATCGCGATTCGCAGCTCGAACTCTATCTCGACGGAAAACAGGTCGACTCGACCCCCGCACCCGGCCCTACCCCTCCGGGTTTGCAACTCCTGCTGGGGCAATTATTCACCAACTCGGTCGCTCGCCCCTTTGTGGGAGATCTCGACGAAGTGGCGATTTACGATCGCGCCTTGGAAGCCGAGGAGATTCAAAGGCACTTCCACCTGCTTCGCCCCCACAAAGGCAGCGAGGTGCCTGCTCCACTCGACTCCTCCGCGTCGACAAGGGAAATCGAACGAGGTGCATTTCCCGCCCCCATTGTCCTGAACCGTCGTCCCGAATCTTCACCAGTCGCACTCACCTTTCATTGAAACGTTATGGTTATGAGGAAGACATCTGTCATGATCGAAACGCCCCACCCGAGGAAGCTCGCCTCACGTCGAAGCGGCTTTACCCTCGTGGAACTGCTGGTTGTCATCGCCATTATCGGCGTCCTCGTGGCGCTGTTGCTGCCCGCCGTGCAGGCGGCGCGCGAAGCGGCACGTCGTTCGCAATGCACCAACAACCTCAAACAAATCGCCCTGGCGGCCCTCAACTACGAGGCGACGTTCAAGGAGCTTCCCCCCGCCGCTCTCGGGTGCGACGGCATCGCCGACAAGCTTTGCAACGGCCAAACCGATAACCAGCGGTCGACTGCCAGCGTCTTTGTCCTCATCCTCCCGTTCATGGAGCAGAAGCCCTTGTGGGATACCCTAGATCTCGGCTCGGGCAACATCTGGACCACCTCGGGTGGAGGCTGGAATACGCCCTGGCTTAACGTCCCTAACAAGGTTCAGGTCGTCCAGACCGTCGTCGAAAGCTACCGCTGTCCCAGCAGCAGCGGACCGCGAACCATGCCTCACGATTTCGTCCCCTCGGTGGGGGCGGGTATCGAAGCGGCACAGGGCAACTACGCCGCCGTCCACGGCTCGATCGGCACCACGGGATACGACTTCTCGGGAGCCGGGAATGGAAACCCCATTCATTATGTCGCTAAAGTCGAAAACACCGGCCCTTTCGTCTATCTGCGCCAGCGCAAAATTCGTCACATTACCGACGGCATGACCGAGACCATGTTCTTTGGCGAAGTCAACACCGGCCCGGTCGATCGCGCCAGACTCACTGCCTCGATGCAAGGCATGAGCGAAGGCCAATTGCAGTCGATATCGCAAAACGTCTGGTCGTTCACCTTGCGGCATCGCGACTCCGTTCGCACGACGTTCAATCCCCTGAACACGCCGCAAGGGCAGGGGGTGACCCTGCAAATCTCGCCGGGAACCGGAACCAACGGCGGTTTCGGCAGCGAACACGCCGGGGGAGCCAGTTTTGCCTACGGCGATGGCCGGGTTGATTTCGTGGCCGACGACATCGATAGCGCGGCGTACTGGGTGCAATCGACAATCGCTTACGGCGACTTGCCCGGCGCCTTGCCCACCAATTCCACCGGTGGTGGCGGTCCGGTGCGCTAACCAGGCCAAACAGCAACAACCCGCTCCGACTCCTTTGTTTTTCTCGCTAGAGGTAAGATGGCTTTCCTTCCGCTGTATCGCCCCACGGTAGCGACACTTGCGATCGCAACGCTGCTGGTCGCCACGTCCGGTTGCGCCGATGGCGGACCCAAGCTGGTCCCTGTCAGCGGTCGGGTGACCATCGACGGCAAGCCCCTCCCTTACGGCTACATCCGGTTCATTCCCGAGCAGGGGCGCGCCTCGGATGCTCAATTGGAAAGCGACGGCACGTTTACGCTGCGTTATTCAGGAGAGCGCGAGGGAGCCGTCTTGGGCAATCATCGCGTTGAAATCGCGGCGAATGAGGTCCTTGGACCGTCGCGCGTCAAATGGCATGCCCCCAAGCAGTACGCCTCGATCGGCACCTCGCGACTGACCCAAGAAATCACCGGTCCGACCAAGGACATCACAATCGATCTCACCTGGGGTTCCGCTTCGGGCCCCTTCGAAGACAACTACAAAGCTAGCAATTCGTTTTGATCGCCTACCGGACGCTTGGTCCGGCCTTCGTCCAAAAGCTGCCCATCGACCTTACTTCCCAGAGGATGACTTCCATGAGACGACCCCGTTTCTCACTTTGCGCCCTGACAATACGCTCGACGCGTGGAGCAGCCCTGGTTGCTTTGATAGCCAGCTTCGCTGCCACGTCGCAGGCGCAGCAAATCGTTTATGTCGACGCCGTGCCCGATAACGTCAACGGGGTGCCCAGGCCGACCCCAGCGAATACCACTCTGTTAGGGGGAGCGCCGTGGGGTGCCGTCACGGACAACGCGGCCGACAACCTGTGGCGGTTTCGCGAGAGCGCTGCCTGGGGCAACGGTGGTATTTATGAGACCCAGTTTGCGGGCCCCGAAGATGCCCCCATGCTAGTCACCACCGTCACCGGGCTCGATCCCAGTAAGAGTTACCGCACCTACGGCTTCTTCTGGTCGAATCCCAACGAGAACTGGCACCTTAAGATCACGACAAATCCGGCCGACATCAACGACAACGGCACCCCCGGCGATTTCTCCGACGACTATCTACCGGACGTACCCGGCATTTTGTTCAGTGCCAACGGCACGGCCACGTCGACCGACGCGCCGATCGCTTTGGCCAGCGACTTTGCCGGGCCGGTCGTGTTGGGGACTAACCCGATTCTCTACAAGGCGGAACTCGGCATCGTCTCGCCAAACGCCAATGGCGAACTTGTGTTCTACATCGACGACCTGGCGAACCAACCCCCGGGCGGCTTGACCCGCACCTGGTACGATGGTGTCGGCTATGAAGAAGCTGGCTTTCCGACCCTCACCATCAACCGCGATACGGGGGAGATGGTTTACTCGTCGGACTATCCCCGCAATATCGCGGGTTACTCGATTCGCTCGTCAGCCGGGACGCTTACTCAAGATGGCTGGAAATCGATCAGCGAATTCTACGATGCCACCGCCACGGGGCCGCAGGCCGGCCTCGTCGACAATAACGATTCGTGGGTCAAATTGAGCCACCCCACCAGTGCGTCCGACCTGAGCGAGGCCGAACTCAATGTCGTCGGCCCGATGGATGGTGGGGTCCTCCCCGCCCAAACCCCCATCAGCTTCGGCACGGTCTGGGCCAAGTACTTCACCGAAGACGTGACGATGGACCTGTTGCTCAACGATGCCGCAGGGACTGTCGAATCGGTGAAGGTGGACTTTATTGGAAACAACGATTCCGCGTTTCCCCTGGGGGACTTCAACTTCAATGGTAGTGTCGGCCCCGAGGACTTTGCCATCTTCATCGACTCGCTCTTCGCACCGATCAGTGGAACGCCGGTGCAGGCGTACGCCCAGGGTGATCTGACCGGCGACATTGTCGTCGATCACGACGACCTGGTCGCCTATCGCAGCATTTACAACGCCGCCAATGGAGCTGGCTCGTTCCAGGCCCTGCTGGCGGGACAGGTATCGGTGCCCGAACCCCAATCGATGGTACTCCTGCTGATGGGATGCCTGATGCTGATGGGGGTGACTCTGTCACGACACTCCGCGCGGCGGCGTTGTACCCCCCTGGCGGTGACACGTTCGGCGCGGGGAGTGGCTCTGGTCGCCCTGGTGGCCGGCTTCGCCGCCACATCGCAGGGACAAATTATTTACGTCGACGCGGTTCCCGCCGACCACGATGGTACTCCCCAGCCGACCCCCGCCAATACCACCTTGCTTGGCGGGGCTCCCTGGTCTGCCACCAACGCGACCGCGGTCGACAACCTCTACCGCTTCCGAACCGGCGCGACTTGGGGTAACCAGTTTATCTATGAAACCAATGCCAATGGTGCCGAAGATGCCCCCATGCTGGTCACGACAGTCACGGGGCTGGATCCCAATGAACGTTACCTGACTTACGGCTACTTCTGGTCGAACCCCCTCGAAAACTGGCGACTCAAAATCACCCACGACCCGGCCAACATCAACAACAACGGCACCCCCAGCGATCCCCTCGACGACTTCCTTCCCGATGTCCCAGGCATCTCCTTCAGCGCCAACGGGTCCGCTACGTCGACCGACGCGCCGACTGCTGTCGCCAGTCAATTTGCCACGCCGAAATTCGTAGGCGTTAATCCGGTTCTTTACCAGGCGAATCTTGGCATCAACACCCCCAATGCCAACGGGGAGCTCGTGTTCTACGTCGACGATCTGCCGAATCAACCCGCCACCATTCGCACCTGGTACGACGGCGTCGGATATCAGCGCGTGCTCGACATGACCCTCCAGGTCAACACCACGACCGGTGTCGCCACGCTGAAGAACGTGAGCGGCGCGAACATCGACCTGACCTACTACAAAATCACCAGCGAGAATCAGATGAACGAAAATGGCTGGATCACGCTCGACATGCAGGGATTCGACGCCACCGACGGTTCCGATGCCGGGACCGTCGCCGGCGATAGTGTACTGGAGGGCTGGGACATGGCCGGGGGCAGCAACGCGAGCCTGCTCGCGGAAGTCAACTTCCTCGGCGCTTCGGTGCTGCCCGCCGATTTCAGTATTACCCTCGGCCAGGCCTTCAAGCCGGGGGTGACGGGTGGCGTGACGTTTGAATTCGAGACCCCCTATCAAGGGGTTATGCAGGGAATCGTCGAATATGTCACATCGGTTCCGCTGGCGGGCGACTACGATGGCAACGGCGCCGTGGAAGCCGCCGACTACACGCTTTGGAAGTTGCAGTACGGCCAGACCGGCAGCGGCATAGCCTCCGACGGCAACAGCGACGGCACCATCGACGCCGCCGACTATCTCGTCTGGCGCAATGCCCTCGCCTCGCCGGGCAGTCTGACCGTTGCCACCGCTTCGGTCCCCGAACCGGCGTCGGTCGTCGGGCTCGGGCTGCTGGCAGCCGTGGGCCTTGTGGCGTCGCGAGCGCGTCGCGTCCGACCGCTGACGCTCGCACTCCTCGTCGCCTTGGGGGGATGGCTCGGCGCGCCGCGGGCGATGGCCGCGCCGACTCCCGACCGCATCTACTCGCTGGGCGACGACGAACTCGAGGGATCGGGCGAAGGAGTCGGGGTCGGCACCAGCAACACCGGTGGGCTCGCCGCCGGCAATTCGGCCGATTCACAAGGTCCCACGGGGGCCTATCTTGACCTCGAGAAGGGGGGAACTCCCACCTACACCGCCGTCGCGGGGGTGGGTAGCGGGCGGCCCCTGGCGACACCCGGTACTTACGGCGTTCGCTTCAACGGGACCACCGATTACCTCTCTGGCATCCCGCTCAACCGCCCCGACGAACTCGCCTTGATTCTCGCCACCGCCACCAACCCCAGCACTTATCCCCTCAACTACACCGGTATTACCCGGCGAGGGATGCAGATGTGGGTCTATCCCGAGCAAGCGGGAATCAACGCGGGGGGATTCCAGTCGATCGTCTCCGATTCCATATTCGCTGGTGGCCCAGCCATCAACGAGCAAGGGGAGTGGTCGCAGATGACCAGCCGGCATTTCGCCAACATTGCCACGGGGCCAGAATCGACGACTGCGGTGGTAGGCAACACATGGCACCATGTGATGCAACATATTTCCGTCAACGGCGATCCCAATTCTCCCGTGGCCGTCACCGGCAGCGGAACGATCGCCGAGTTCAACAGCGTGGTCTACGTGAACGGCATCGCCGTTTCGGCGAACAACGACACGATGGACTTCACTCGCACGTATCAAACTGGTCCTCCCGTGGTCGTGACGGGTAACCCCCAGCCCAACTACGACCATCGGCTCGTCGTCGGCGGTAGCGAGTTGGCCAACCCCGACAGCGGAGGCTCCACCCTCTATGGCAATTTCTTCAACGGAGTGGTCGACGACTTGGAAATGTACGTCTATGGCGACAACACTGCCCAGGGGGGAGAAAACTGGGGCTCGTTCAACCTGTTCGAGGACAACGCCTGGATCAAAAACCAGATCGACACCAATCCGCTCCTGCAAGGCAACTTGAAGCCGGGGGATATCAATCGCGACGGAGAAATCGACCAGGCCGATATCGATGCCTTCGTCAGTGGTTGGCTGAGCCGTAAGGAGTTCCAGGGGGCCCATAGCCGCTTGACCGCTGGCGATTGGGAAACCTGGACCTGGGGCGACATGGATCACGACGGAATCGTGTACTTGAAGGATCTCTCCCTCATGCACAAGGCCCTTGTTGGCGCTGGCCTGGGGGGATTCGACGTGTCGCTGCTAGCTGGTGGAGGTGCCCAGGTGCCCGAACCTGCCACCTTGTCCTTACTGGCCGCACTGGCAACTTTTACCCTCGTGTGCCGACGCTGGCGACGCCGCTAGCTCGGCGAGCTATCGAATCGCTTCATCCAGCATTGACCTCGGAGCTGGGCAGCACCCGAGGTCATGCCGGATGTCAATCAAGAGCCGCTTCTCGATCATCGGGGAGTGGTTCTTGTTGTTTTCGAGGAGAGTACAGACTCTCAACCAGCGCAAGGTCCGGTCGAGCCGACACGGACCTACTTTCGCGGTCGAGTCGAACTCTGGCCTACTTTCGCGCATTCCCCGAATCTATGGCGGGTGGTGCCCAATTTCTATTGTGAAGTGGTGAGGAAGGCGAAAATCGCCTGCGGGTAGGCGTTTTTTGATTGAAACGCAAAATGGGACCGCGGGCTGGCTGATGTGGCCACGGCGGCGGAGGGCCGCTAGAATTGCCGGCCCCACTTCGACCCTTGGACTCGACTCACGGAGGAGCCCAGCATGCGCATTATTCCTTGCGCGATTCTCGTACTCGGTTGTTTCTCGTCGATAGCCGGCATTGCCAACGATGTCGCCAGCATCGAGCAGGCCGCCGGTACCCAGGTCGTCGGTCGCTACGGCGATTTGTCGACTCTTGAGATTGCCGGGAACGAAATCTTCACGAGCGACGAGATCCGGCAGGCTCTCGCTCGCGACCGGAAGGTGCAGGAGGCCTGCCGCCCCTCGGCGCCGCTCGACGATTTAGTGGCGCGATTGGAGCAGCGGCTTGTCGAAGGGTATCGCTACTCGGGCTGCCCCGATGCCGAGGTGAGGATCTCGGTAGGCAAGGAAGAACAACTTGTTGTGCGAGTGGTGGAGGGGACCCGCTACACGGCAGGTGAAGTACGCGTGCAAGGGACTTCGCAGGTCGACGAAACGTCGCTCGCCACGAGCCTGACCGGTTCCGTGGAGAAAACGTGGTCGCTTCCGAACGTGACGCTTCGGCAAGGTGGCGAAGTCGTCGGCCCCGTCGAATCGGCGAAAGAGAAACACGAAGCGAAACAGGAGGAAAAGTCCGCGAAGCACGAGTACGACAAGACGTACTGGACCAGTGGCAAGCCGGTTCGCTTTGGCAATGTGTCGACCGACGACATGCGGCCGCGCGTGGCGGAAGCCCTGTTGCGCCAGGGCTATCCGGAAGCAACGTTTCGGCTAGCGATCGAGCCGAGAGAGGGGACGGGCTTTGCCGACCTGGTGATCCACATCGACGATCTCGGCCCTCCGTCGATCGTGGAGGAGGTGACAATCGAAGGCCTCGAGCGGCACTCACCCGCGCAACTGCTCGAATTGATGCAACTGGCCGAGGGGAAGGAATTCGACATCGAACAACTGCAGGGGGCTATCGAGCGCGTCCAAGATTCGTGCCGGTTTTGGGGGTGCAAGATAACCGTCGACTTCCCGACCCCCTTGGCCGATCGAGCTGCCGAGACCACGGGCAATGCCCGTGCGACGCGACTTTTGATCGATGTCGTCGAGTATCCGCACGTGGCCCCGCTGGGTGAACTGCTGAGCGAGACCGACGAAATCCTGCGTCGGGCGGCCCTGTGGTGCCAGCAGTTCCACGAACAGCAGGAGTGGGAACTGTACGGCAAATTGGCTGCTCCAGCGGGAGAGGCCTACAGCAACTCGAAAGCCGAGTTCTGGTTGTCGCCTACTGAAGGGCTTATGCTCGACCTGCGACTGAAGGGCTCGCCTCCGAACTCCACCCTGAAACTCGACGGCGAGTACCGTGTGATCCTTGGTTCTGCTGGCCTTGTCTTTGCGGATATTGGGCATGGCGACTGGGTTTCGACAAGACTCCAGGCCATCGGAATTCCCCGTCTGCAGCTAAAAGAGGGAGATGTGGAAGAGGGAGATTTCAAGACGCTCTTGAATCTCGGCTTTGGCGTGTCGAGCGATCCAAAACCGACCCAACAACTGGTGTCGGCTCGTCCGATTGCACTCATCGATCTGGCCCATAACGAGGGAACCCGGTATGAGGTGAAGGAGGGAGTGCTGTGGATTCGAGAGAAAGATTGGCTGGTGGCCAGTTTCGATGCCTCCAGTGGTCGGCTCATTCATTTGGAAGTCGGCCAAGGTGCGCAGCAGGGAGTTCTGGTAGCCACTGTACCGCTGGATAATAAGGGGTGGAGGGCGCGTGAAGCGGAAATCGCCTCGTACATCAGTCGGTGGGACAGCGACCGCCCGCTGGCATCGCTGATCGACTACGCGCTCGACATCGCCAGCCGAATCTCGAAGGATAAACCTCTGGTCGCCGATTCTAAACGCGTCTCGCTACGACAACTGGTCGACTCGAAGCCGTTTGCCGCGTTGGAATGGTTTATCACAAACAAGTTCATCGACAACGAGCCGGCAATTCCCGACTCGGCGTTTCAATTGCCCGACAGTTGGAAATCCCACCAAGATCCGAAGTACAGCCTGGCCGGCCTGCCCGACTACCTGTTCGTCCGCGAAACATGGCCTTGGACCCTGAGCCGGGAGGCCGCCTGTTTGTTCGGGAAGCAAAGCCCGGAAAGCCGTGGGCTTCGGCAGTTGGAACTCGACCGCGTAAGAGGGCGAAGCGACACCGGCCCGATTTGCCATTGGGTGCTAGGCAAAGTCGGACAGACCGACAGGTACGCCGCCCGGCACGCCCTGGGGCAGTTGGAGGATGGCACGCTGGACCGCGAAATCGAGATGCTCACGACACCCGGCACGGGTCTGTGGGAGACGCTCGGGTGGCTGGTCCCCCTGGCTCACTCGACGACTGACGAAGAACTCGACAAGTTGTTGAGCACGATTACCGATGCGTTCGACGAGCCGGTAATCCAAGCGGCCCAACTCCTCCGCCGGCTCGACGCAACCAGCGATGAAACGCTCAGGGACTCGCTAGGAACGATGCTGAGAGCCGACCTTCGCCCGCTGGTCGAGGCCGACTTGCGCAAGCTGGCGGCTGGTCGGGGGAAAGCGGACCGACCGGCACTCGACTTCAACAAGGTGGGTGAGCCATTTCCATCCGCGTCGACAGAGGAGGAGTCTCCCCAGCCGGACAAGGAGTCCGCGAAGGCGGAGCAGCCGAAGATACTGAGTGACGTGTTGCCGTTTGGCGACGAGGAGAAAAAGGATTGACGGGGAATGCTTTGGTGGAAGGAATATCAGGGAGTACCGATGGCACGTGTTCCTTGGCTTGCAGGGCCCTGGTGCTACTGAAACCGAGATTCTGGTAGACTCTCGGGACGGATGAGACGATTCGATCCCCCTTACCCGCACGAGGTTTTCCCATGCCCATCGAGGCCAACTCCGCCGTTGCCATCGACTACACCCTGACCGACGACGAGGGGGCCGTGATCGATACCTCCGAGGGAAGCACTCCCCTCTGGTACCTCCATGGGCACGAGAACATCGTGCCAGGGCTCGAGCGGGAACTTACGGGCAAGGAGGTGGGGGACCGACTGCAAGTGGCGATCACGCCGGCCGATGGGTACGGCGAGCGGGACGAGGAGCTGGAGCAGCAGGTCGACCGCGAGCAGTTTGCCGACTTCGAGGACCTGCACGAGGGGATGCAGTTTCAAGTGGAATCCGACGACGGCCCCCTGGTGTTCACCGTGGTGGAAATCGGCGACGAACTGGTGACGGTCGACGGCAACCACCCGCTAGCCGGCGCGTCGCTGAACTTCGACGTGACGGTCCGCGAGATTCGCGCGGCAACGGCGGAGGAGTTGGAACATGGGCATGTGCATGAGCCGGGGGGGCATGAGCACTAGGGTTGGCGCTCGGCGGAGCGGCCGGATCGGAGGGACAATTCGTTCCCGGGGCGGAGAATTGATCCCGAAGGGATCGCAGCAAGATGATCCCGGAGGGATCGTAGCAAGATGATCCCGGAGGGATCGTAGCAAGATGATCCCGGAGGGATCGTAGCAAGATGATCCCGGAGGGATCGTAGCTATTAGCCGGTGGTTGAGCAAAGCGATACCACCGGAAGGGAGCGTAAATAGAATGTCGATCCCGAAGGGATCGCAGCCACTCCTCTTTCTTCAATCGAAATACTTCCTATCAAACTCCACCCCCGCTCGCCCCAGCATCTCCAACAATTCCTCGCGAAACGA
>CAZYQQ010000022.1:0-61974 GCA_964650265.1 uncultured Planctomycetaceae bacterium | reverse complement strand
CGGCCGCCTTCGCCACCCCCGGCTTGCTGGCCGAGGAGCTTTCGCGGACACCTGCGACGACCGAAGGCCCGTTCTATCCCGACAAGCTTCCGCTCGACACCGACAACGACCTGTTGATCCTCAACGACTCCCTTACCCCCGGAGTCGGCGAAATCACTCACCTCGGAGGTCGCGTGCTCGATGCGCGAGGCGAGCCGGTGGCTGGGGCGGTGGTCGAGATTTGGCAGGTCGATGGCCATGGGGCCTATCTCCACAGCCGTGGTGAGGCCGACAAGCCGCGCGACCGCCATTTTCAGGGCTTCGGCAGATTCCTCACCAACCGCAAGGGAGAGTACTACTTCCGCACCATCAAGCCGGTCCCTTACCCGGGTCGCACGCCCCACATTCACTTTGCCGTCAATCAAAAGGGACGTCGCACGCTGACGACCCAGCTTTTTATCGCGGGGGAGAAGCAAAACGCGGGCGACGGCATTTATCGCCGATTCAGCGACGAGGAGCGCAAACTCGTGACCTCCGAGTTCAAGCCGATCAAGGGCTCGAAAATAGGGGAACTCGAAGCGACATTCGACCTCGTGCTGGGAGTGACCCCGCAAGAGGCGTAGGTTGGCAGTTTACAGGCTGTAGCTAATCCGGCCATGCGTCTCGCTGCGACTGATCCGGTCGGTGGCGTAGAGCCCCGCGAGCACGAACTCGGCGCAGGAGGCACGAACCGCCTCGCTTTGCGAGGCGTTGACCTCGAACGCCTTGTCCCAGATCGGCGGCACCCGCTGGATGATCTCGCCGTAGTGGCTCGAAGGGAGCATATCCCCTACTTCGATGCTCACCCCCTCGCGGAATGCCCGGGCAATCTCATCGAGCCCATGCTCGGCCACATACTCGCCAAACACGGTGGCGATTGCCTGGGCGATCACCGCGTCGAGCACCTGGCGTTCGCTCATTTGATGCGAACCCATCATGTCGAGTTCCAGCTTGCCAAGCGAACTCGCGTAGAGGTGCCCCAGGTCGCTCACGCGCGGCACCGCGGGGCGTTCTCCCAGTACGGCCGCTCGGTGCAGGGCGCTGGCAACCATCGTGCGATAGTTGGCGATCGATAGCCGGGCACTCACGCCCGAGGCCTGGTCGATGTACTTCGAGGCTCGTGCGGCGCGGCTGATCTCTTCGATCAGTTCCTTCATGAAGTAGGGAACAACCACCTCCTCCGACGGGCTGTCCCCCGTCGAGGTGTGCCATCCCTCGGCCTGATCGACTTCCTGCTCGAGAATCTGAATTCCCAATTCCCGCTCATGGGGATAGTGAGTTCGAATAATCGACCCAATGCGGTCCTTGAGTTGCGGGATGACCTTTCCCGAGCGATTGTAGGTGGCCGGATTGGCCGAAAAGAGAATCAGCACGTCGATATCGAACTTGACGGGATAGCCCCGAATCTGGACATCACGCTCTTCGAGAATATTGAAGAGCCCCACCTGGACCAACTCGTCGAGTTCGGGAAGCTCGTTCATCGCGAAGATACCGCGATGCATGCGGGGAATGAGGCCAAAGTGGAGCGCCTCTTCGGCCCCCATGCTGATCCCGCCCGCCAGCTTCGAGGGATCGATTTCTCCAATGATGTCGGCGAACTTGGTCCCTGGGGCAAGGCGTTCGGCGTAACGCTCCTCGCGCGGCCACCAGGCGATTGGAACCTCTTCGGGAGGGCAAGTTTCGACGATGTGCTTTCCGCGGCGCGTGATGGGACGACAGGGATCGTCGTGCAGCGGAATCGCGGGATCGTCGAGATAGGGAATCCACGGATCGAGGAACGTGGCCAGGAGGCGCATCAGGCGGCTCTTGGCTTGTCCCTTCTCCCCCAGAAACAACAAGTCGTGCCGCGCCAGAAGCGAAATGTTGAGCTCGGGCAATACGGTGTCGTCGTAGCCGACGATCCCCGGGAACAATTCCTCTCCGCTTTGCAGGCGGCCAAGGAAGTTGCCCCGGATTTCCTCTTTGACGGTTCGTGATTTCCAGCCACTCGCTTGGAGTTCGGCCAGCGTATGTGGTCGCTCGGTGACGTTCATTGACGAGGGGGCGAGAAGGGCAAGTCGGCTAGTAACAAACTGCTCGATTATAGCGCCCGAGCGCATCGTGCCAACCCGCTACGAGGGAGGTGGCAATTCACATGCCACCTCCCGCGCCTCATGTTCTAGCTTGTCACTCGGCCGCCGTTTCGCCGGTTCCCTTATTGACGACCCCCTCGAGCGCCGTGATAGCACTCTCGATGGCGGCCTTAGCCCCTTCGTAGGTGGCCGGGTCGATCTGGGAGCCATTGTGAGGGGGGTGAACCTTTTCAAGTGCCGTCAACAGACTTGTCACGGCCGCTTCGGCATCGGTCGCGTCGTAACGTTCCATGCCGGAGGTCGCGATCAATTTCTTCACCGCGGCGAGTGCATCGTGAATTTCGTGGAATGCGTGGTCGGCCTCGTCAGAGTTGCCCGCGGCATACGCTTCCGCCAATTCGGTATTGGCTTCCTTGATGAGTGTCATCGCCTCGGTGAGCGACTTCGGCTCGGCATGCCCCGTGTGGGCGTGGCCATCCCCCTCTCCGCCTTTCTGGGTTTGGCTCTTGGTGCAGCCCAGCAGGCAACTGGCCGCTACGGCAACGCTACCCAGTAAAAAACGCCAATCGTTCATCGTTTGAATCCTTGTACTAACCCCGCTTGAAATCAGGTGATTTGGCCCCGACGGCTCTCATCCCTGCCGCGGTGCGGGAGGGCACCGTCAAGATACACTCTCAGGGGAGGATTGCTCAAGCATGGCCCCACGCATGTGCCATGGTTGCCGCGACCCGCGCTCGGGCTAAGATGGTCGCATCGTCTCGACTTCCACCCGCTCACTTCCCTCAAATTTGAAGTTCCTCGATCCGAGCCGGATGGACACTTGGGTAAGGGGGAATTTTGCCGAACCTTTCTCCGGGTCGTAGCCATGCTCCAAGCCAGCTATTCGCTCTATCTGGCAGGTCGTCCAGAACAACCGAATCTCGACCTCGAGGTCGTCAACAAATACACCCAGGAAGTCGCAACCCGCGTTCCGCTCGCCGCTCCCGATGACATCCTCCGTGCCATCGATGCGGCTGTCGCGGCCACGAGGTCGATGCGCGAACTCCCTCCCTACGAGCGGCAGAACATTTTGACCCACTGCGTCAATCGCTTTCGCGAGCGCGCCGAGGAACTGGCCCTTGCCCTCTCGATCGAGGCGGGCAAGCCGATTCGCGATGCGCGAGGGGAGGTGGGGCGGCTGATCGACACGTTCCGGCTCGCGGCCGAAGAGGCGGTGCGAATCGAGGGAGAGGTGCTCAATCTGGAGATCTCACCCCGCGCGCGGGGGTATCGCGGCATGACCCAACAGGTGCCGATCGGGCCTTGTTCGTTCATCTCGCCCTTTAACTTCCCGCTCAACCTGGTGGCCCACAAGATTGGCCCCGCCATCGCCGCAGGGTGCCCCTTTGTGCTCAAGCCGGCGAGCAAGACCCCCGTCGGAGCCTTGTTGATCGGCGAAATCCTCGCCGAGACCGATCTGCCGGAGGGGGCCTTTTCGATTCTCCCCTGCCGCCGCGATGGGGCTGACCTGTTCACAACCGACGAGCGGCTCAAGCTCCTCTCGTTCACCGGCTCGGCGGAGGTCGGCTGGGACCTCAAATCGCGGGCGGGCAAGAAAAAGGTCGTCCTCGAACTCGGTGGGAACGCCGCCTGCGTGGTCGATCGCGATGCCGACCTCGACGATGCCGTGGCGCGCATGGTGATCGGGGCATTTTACCAGTCGGGGCAAAGTTGCATCGGAGTCCAGCGGATGCTGGTCCATCGCGAAGTCTATGATGAGTTCCGCCAGCGGATGGTGGCCGCGACCAACGGGCTCAAAATGGGGGATCCGCTCGACGAAGCGACATTCATTGGCCCACTGATTACGGTGGAGGACGCCGAACGGCTCGAAGCGTGGATTGCCGAAGCAGTCGACGCCGGGGGCCGCGTGCTCTGTGGTGGCGATCGCGAGGGGGCGATGCTTCAGGCGACGCTGCTCGAGAATGTCCCCAGCGATCAGAAACTCTGCACCGACGAGGCCTTTGGTCCCGTGGCGGTCCTCAGCAAGTTCGACAATTTCGACGACGCCCTGGCCGAAGTCAACGCGAGTGCGTTTGGGCTGCAGGCAGGCATCTTCACTCGCGACTGGGTGAAGGTCCAACAGGCCTGGGACACGCTCGAGGTGGGTGGGGTCATCATCGGCGACGTCCCTTCGTGGCGCGTCGACAACATGCCCTACGGTGGCGTGAAGGATAGCGGCTTTGGTCGCGAAGGTGTGCGCTACGCCATTCGCGATATGACCGAGACGCGGCTGCTCGTTCTGCGGACTCCGCCAACAAAATGACGGTCGCCTTAGCGCACAATATTCACAGGCTGGGCGAACCGGCTCGGAGTCCATGCCAGCGGTCGTCCCCCCGGCATCTGCCAGACGGGACTATAGAGCCCGGTGAACGGAGTGACCGACGCCCGCGGTCGCGAGGCCGACATCCCATACCACTCCATCGATGCCATCCGGGTCATCCGCTGTTGGGCCCTCACCTGCGCCTTGTACTGGATGATCTCCTGTGGAGTCGGCTTGGCATACTGCGACGAGTCGTAGTAGCGATCTTCGGAACTCTCGAAGTCGGTCGGCTGTCCCGCCACCGGAGAGGCGGGGACCTGAGCTTGGGCAACGGAGACCGCCAGTCCCAAGGAAAGCGCGAAGGCAGAAACCAGAGTTTTCATGGGGGACTATCCCTTCCGGTAGGAAGTCTGAATGGGAGTTGAGGCGGACAACTGGCCCAAGGAACGAAGAATTGCAAGGATTATTTGTCTGATTCGGCTCCTTCTCGGGGAGGCGTTCAGGCCGAATTCAGCCGCCCCTACCACCCGCACTATTCTTCGTAAACTCTTCCGATTAGGCAACTTAGGGCATGGAAGTTCCTGATCCCCACCCATAGCAATCTGGCCGTGCCGTTGCTACCATGGAAGGCGAGCGGGCAGTCGCACGCCATTTTGTGCAAAGATTTGCCAAATCCGCGCGAATGCCCATGGGAGTGCCTCACGCAGTTCTTGCGTCCAGCCGATCGCTGGGGGGACAGGAACCGCGGTAGAAAATTCCGGCACATGTTTCCCCACTTTGGGGGAGTGATTCATTCGAGGAGAATCTCAAAGATGAAGAAGCTAGGTTTCTGTTTGTTGGCGCTCAGCCTTGTCGGCTTCGCTGTCGGGTGTGGCAAGGGAGAGACTCCCAGCGCGCCGAATACCACCCCACCAGTTGAAAGTGGAACCGAAGGTGGTACCGACGGGGGTGGTGGCGAGGAAGACCCAGCCGAAGGTGAAGGCGCAGCCAACTAGTTTTGCTTGCTGGGTTTGTAAACCACAAAGCCCGGGTAGAGTCACACTCTGCCCGGGCTTTTAATATTTGGCGATTTCAACGGTAGGAAGCTTCGAGCGAAGTCTCCTACCGAACCTGCCATTCGTTAGCTCCGTCTTGTTGCAGAGCAGTTCCCAGTGGCATGCCAGCAGACATCGGCCCCCCTTGGCAATAAGAGGCGGCAAACTTCCCCGGCCTTGACCACATCCCCTTGATTACGTAGGTTTTACGCAAGCTGCCGGTTGTAACGACCGATAGATTCCTTACGTTCGCCGGCGACAATCTCGCCCGCCAAGGCGCCGTGGCCAAGTGGCTAAGGCATCGGATTGCAAATCCGAGATCGTGGGTTCGACTCCCACCGGCGCCTCTTGAATTCAAGCGGAGAAGTACGGCAACTCCATCATCTCTACCGCCGCTCTATCTGCGGATCGCCGCCGCCTGGTCGGGAAGTGCTGTCTCACGGCGGAGCGGCCTCTTGCTTACTGAGTGAACCCATACGCCCGACTGGGTCCACAGGGGGGCGTGTACTGGGCTGGGGCTGTGTTCAGCGAGGCACCTTCTGGTCGAGGTGAACCTCTCGTTTCACTTCCCCCCATCCCTTTAGCGTTATCTCGCGGTCAATTGACACTGCTGGGACGCATCCCCGGTCACGGGGATCCTGCCTGAACCTGAGAAACCGCGTTGCCTCGCAACTTTTTTCGGTGCCCCCAGACACGCATTTTGGGGTCGAAGCCAGCCAAGCCTGCTGCTGGTTACTGATCAATTGGGAAAAAAAGAATTGACCTCACGTGCAGTCAGTAATATATTGGGCGGCAAGCCTGGCGCGAATGGAGTCCGCACGTGCCGAGTGGAATCCAATTCACCGACAAACATTTCCCCATGGCGGAGCGATTCGGTCGCAGGCAGAGGCAGAGGTTCAGCATTTCCCAATGGAGTTATCGCATGATGTCGCCTGATCTATTCGAGAACGGCAAGCGATTCGACGCCCGGAACGACGTCTCCATTCGCCGCCAAGTTCTTCAACCAAGACCTGCCGTCAGGCATCGGCCCGCGGGCTTTACGCTAGTCGAGCTGTTGGTGGTGATTGCCATTATTGGGGTTCTTGTCGCGCTACTTCTGCCCGCAGTGCAATCGGCACGCGAAGCGGCCCGGCGGACGGCGTGCAGCAACAACATGCACCAGTACGTGATTGCCTGCCACAATTACGAGAGCGCCAAGCGGACTTTTCCGCCAGGGGCCGAACCGGCCAACGGCTCCGACTGGGCGACTGGCTATGGGCCGAGTTGGCGGGTTCATGTGCTCCCTTATATGGAAGGGAATGTCGTCACCGATCAACTTGATCTCTACGCACCGGGCGGATTGGACATGGACTGGGGCCCCGAGCACAATGGGAATCACCTGGTTTTGGCCAATTACCTGCCAGAGATGTTGTTCTGCCCCTCCAGCGACATGCCACGAGTGTTGCCACAGGGCAAGAGCGGTCACAGCGTTGCGGCGGCCAGTTATGCAGGTGTTGCGGGATCGTCGGGCAACGATGCCGAGGAGCGGTATCTGCGCAGCAATGGCAATGTTCATGCTTACAATGGCATTTTGTGCGCCAATTGCAAGACTTCCATTGGCAAGATCACCGACGGGACCTCCAACGTGATCTTGCTAGCCGAACAATCCGACTGGGCCTTCTATCTTCCTTCTGGTAATGCCGCCCCGATGCGGGCCGATTGTCGCAGTAGCGGTCTGCATGGTGCCTGGCTGGGGACCTTCCTCAAGCAGCGGGGCAAGGGGGGAGGAAATCCTCACGACGATCGCGTCTACAACACCACGACCATCGGTCGCCCCTTGGGCTCCAAGGATTGTGGTTTCATGCACTTCACTCCCGAGTATTGCCACGGAGAACCCTGCACCAAGTACGACAATCAGTCTCCCATCCTTTCGGCCCACCCTGGCGGAGCCCACGTGGCGATGGCCGATGGGTCGGTGCAGTTTTTGAACGAGGATATCGATTTCGACATGTTGCAGTTGGCCGGAATTCGAGACGATGGCCTGCTTACGCCACTCCCGAAGCGGGGTGGATCGACTGGACGCGAGTAAAGGGGGGGAGCGACATGCGCCGCTGGAGAACGCCGATTGCGTGGATCGCTGCCGCTGTTGTTTTCACCGGGGGCTGCGATTCGGGTTCAACGATGGGCAAGGTGAAAGGGGTTGTCCGTTATGGTGGAGTCCCCGTGACCGAGGGGACCGTGCAGTTCTTTCCGGTTCAACCAGGGCCGATGTCGGCCGGCAGGATTGGCGAAGGGGGAAATTTCGAACTGGTGACGAAGCAGCCAGGAGATGGTGCGCTGGTCGGACAGCACGTCGTGGTGGTGGTTCCGCCTAACGATGTCGAACGGCTTGAAAGGGAGATGAAGCCGGGCCAGGCGTTGCGTTCGCAGTTCAAGGACATCCCTCAAGCGGTTCGAAGCCAGAATTCCAGCCCGTTGACGGTCGAAGTCAAGTCAGGATCCAACGACTTCCAAATCGATCTGAAGGAGATGACGGTCGGGGGCGAGCGTCCCTGACGATTGGCCGCTGGATTGGCGAATTGGTGGTAAGTTCCACTTCGTAGGATGGCTCCCGGCAACGCGAGGCGCAAGAGTTCATGATCTCTTTCAACGATTGGCTGACAAAAAGCCATCTGATGGCGCTTGCACTGGTGCTGCCACTATCGTGCTCGCACGCGCTTGGCGAGCCACGTCTGATTTTTGCTGCCGACGAAGCAAATGAGGTGTTGCAAGCCGCCCAGGCCACCTTCGGTAGCCGGGTTGTCCGCTACGATGAGGCCAGCCAGGCGATCGACGCGGCTGAGCCGGCCGATGTCGTGCTCGTTCTCGCCGACGATTTTCCCGCGCAATCCGTGACGATCGGGAAAGACGCCCTGCGGACACTTCGAGAGCAACAGATTCGCGCGTATCTGGAATGTCCCGATTTGCTCGGGAAGGAGGTGGGATCTTCCCAAGTGGAACGGGTGGTCGTGGTCGACGATTCATTCCACCCGGCACTCCCCAAGCTGTCGGTGCTGCAAGCCAATGGGTTGCACTACATCAGGCCCTCCGCCGAGTCCTGGCCGGAGTTCGGCAAGCCGGCCCTCGTGGCTGCCCGGGTCGCAGGATTCGACACGGCCATTTATGGACTTCCTGGTCGAACAGTGCCGTTGCTCTTGATCGGCGACGAAGGAACGATGCTTGTCGCCACCACCAACTTGAGCCGCTTTCGCCGCGGTCGATATGCTCCCTATGGGGCGTGGCAAGCAGTGTGGGAGGGCATCTTTCAAAAATTGCTCGAATCGAGCGATCCCATGGAACTCGAGTTCCCTGCCGCGGTCGTCACCACGACCCACGGGCGAGCAACAAGTCTGCCAGCCGACGGCCAGCGGCAGGCGGTCGATCGGGGTATCGCGTGGTTTGCGAAGGCCAATATGATCATTCATCCCGAATGGCAAGAGCTTGTCCTGAACACCGAGGGGCGCGTGCCGCCGCTCGCAGCCGGCTTGCCCACTGGGGATGGCAGCCTCGGAAGCTTGGAAGCAGTGTTGTCGATTATCGAATCGAGCGGTCACCAGGTGGTCAGTTCGGTGCAGCGCAGCGACTGCATTAGTGAAACGGCCATGGCCTTCGCGGTTTGCGGAAAACTACGAAGCGATCGCCAGCAGTGGAGGACGGGGGAAAACCTGCTTGATTATTTGCTAACCGAGTCGCCCGCCTGCAAGAACGAGCGGGGGGATCCGGAGCATGGTGCCTACGGCCTGATTGCTTGGGGTACGACCAATCCGGCGTGGTATGTCGCCAACTACGGCGACGACAATGCGCGGGTCTTGCTGGCCACCGTCGCGACGGCGGGCATTCTCGGCGAGGATCGGTGGGACGAGACAGTCGCGCGTGCGATCGTCGGCAATCTTCGCACCACGGGCAAGTTGGGATTCCGCGGAGACCGCCTCGACCTTGGACCGCTGAAGACCAACGGCTGGAAGCACTACTTCGAGCAAGGAACCGTTAGCTACGCTCCGCATTTCGAATCGTATCTGTGGGCCTGCTATTTGTGGGCCTACTCGCAGACCAAGGACCCCTTGCTTCTGGAGCGGGCCCGCACCGCTCTCGAAATGACGATGGAGCAGTATCCGAACGGCCTGCGTTGGACCAATGGCTTGGCGCAGGAGCGGGCCCGGCTCCTATTGCCGCTGGCGTGGCTGGTCCGCGTCGACGATACCCCCCAGCATCGAGCCATGCTCGAGCAGGCGATTGAAGGCTTGCTTTCGCTTCAGGACGAGTGCGGTGCCATTCGAGAGGAATTGGGTCCTCCCGGTAAGGGAATGTTCCCACCTCCCCAATCGAATGAAGCGTATGGAGTTTCCGAGGCACCACTGCTGGCACGCAATGGCGATCCCGTGGCCGACATGCTGTATACCAACAATTTCGCATTGCTCGGTTTGCACGAGGCGGCAGCCGTCACAGACGATCCACGCGCCGGCCATGCTGCCGATCGCCTCGCCGAGTTTCTGATCCGCATTCAGGCGAAAAGCACCGCCGTGCCGGAAGTGGATGGTGGTTGGATGAGGGCATTCGACTTCAATCGCTGGGAGGCTTGGGGTTCGAATGCCGATCATGGCTGGGGAGCGTGGAGCATCGAGTCGGGGTGGACGCAGGCCTGGATCACGACGGTGCTGGCCATGCGCGAGATGCAGACCTCACTCTGGGATGTCATGGCGAAGGCCGACATTGCGGAAGAGTACCCGGCGATCCGCGAAGCGATGTTGCCGCAGGCATATGTCGAGTCCGTCGATCCCTCATTCAATTTTCAATAGCACCAGAGTTCGCATGAGCAGCATCGATCCCCCCGTTGAAAGGAATCTTCCCACGTCGGAGTCGGTATTCACCCCACGCCGTCTCAAGGAGCTTCGTGGCATCTACCATGCGGCCTTGTTCGATGATCTGATCCCCTGGTGGCAGGAACATTCGATCGACACGAAGGCGGGGGGCTATCTGACGCGGCTGGACCGCAAGGGACAGCCCTACAGTTTCGACAAGGACATGTGGATGACGGGGCGTCAGGTGTGGATGTTCTCCCACTTGTACCTCCAGCATGCGCCGCGTCCGTTATGGCTGGAGATAGCGCGCACGGGGGCCGAATTCATGCTCCAGCATGCCTTCCGGCCGGATGGGAAAATGGTTTTTCGCACCGACCGGCAGGGGAGGCCGCTGGCGTCCATCCTCAGTGTCTACACCAAGGTCTTCGCGGCGATCGGGCTAGCCGAATATGGGCAGGCGGCTGGGGACAACGCATCGCTTGAGCGGGCTCATCAACTCTATGGTCAGCTCGAAACCGAATTGCCGAAGTTGACCGACACGCCGCTGCTGGGCTATCCGCTGGAAGCCGAGATCGATCTCCACTCGCGGCAGCTTTGCCTGATGACGATCGGCTGGGTGTTTGGTGAACTGTTTTCCGAGGAGCGTTTTGCCTGCGACAGTTCCGATGCCATGCACCATATTTTGACGAGGCATTGGAAGCCAGAACGAGGTGTCTTGCTGGAGAACATTGGCCCTCAAGGCGAGGAACTGTTCGAACTGCCAGAAGGGCGATTGGTCAATCCGGGGCACGCCTTGGAAAGTGCGTGGATGATGCTGGAGATAGCCGATCGCCAGCACAACCAGGCGGTGATCGAAACCTGCTGCGACATCATCCTGGCGTCGCTCGAAGTGGGGTGGGACGATCAGCATGGCGGTATCTTCTACCTCAAGAATGTCGACGGCAGCCCTTGCCATAGCATCGAGGCCGATTGCAAGCTGTGGTGGCCACACGGGGAGGCGCTGTACGCCACGCTATTGGCCTGGAGCCTCACCCGTCGTCCCGAGTTTGCCACCTGGTACGAGAAGATTCATGGGTACACGTTTTCCCACTTCCCCGACACGAAGTATGGAGAGTGGTATGGATATCTCAATCGCGACGGATCCCCCATCTGGACGGCAAAAGCGAACGGTTGGAAAGGGTTCTTCCATCTGCCGAGAGTCATGCTCCGCGTGCATCAATTGTTGCGGTCCCTGACGAACTCGACGGACGCTCCTTAAGTTTGGACAACACACCGATGGACAACGCGAACGATTCGCCATCCATTCCCGGCCACGGTTCGCGATATCTGCTAGGTGTCTGCCTGGTCGCCTCCCTCAGTGGACTCCTGTTCGGATTCGATACGGCCGTCATTTCGGGAACCGTCAGGAGCGTCACGGAGCAATTCAGTTTGAGTGGCTGGCAGGTGGGGTGGTTTGCCAGCTCGGCCCTCGTCGGTTGCCTGATTGGCGCCGCATTCGGAGGCAATGCGAGCGACCGTCTTGGCCGTAAGCCCGTGCTCATCGCCTCGGCGATCTTGTTCCTCGTCTCGGCCATAGGCTCCGCCGTGCCCCCTACGTTCGACTGGCTCGTCGTGGCCCGGATCGTGGGTGGGGTCGGTGTGGGGTTGGCCTCGGTGGTGGCGCCCACGTACATCGCCGAGTTTTCTCCCGCGGCGGCCCGCGGTCGCATGATTGCGCTCTACCAACTTTCGATCGTGATTGGAATCTTGCTGGCTTACCTCAGCAACTATGGACTGCAGTCGTGGTCCGATAAGCTCCAGCAATCCCCCGCGAGCGTCGAGTGGATCAACTGGGTCGTCGCCGACGAGGTCTGGCGAAGCATGTTCGGGGCCGAAATTGCCGCTGCCCTGGTGTTTTGGATCCTCATGCATTTTTCTCCCGAAAGCCCTCGCTGGTTGATCCTGCATGGGCAAGAGGCACGTGGTCTCGAACTCTTGAGAAGTGTCCAGCCCAGAACGGACGCCGACAACGCGTTCAAGGCGATGTCGAAAACCGGCAGCTCCGTCGCCACGCGGTGGACCGAGGTGTTGCGGCCTCGGTACCGCCGTGCGCTGATCGTCGGCGTCGGTTTGTCGTTTTTCGGACAGCTCTCGGGAGTCAATGTCGTGGTCTATTTTGGACCACTCATTATCGAGTCGGCGGGATTCGACGTCGGGGGAGCATTGGCTTTTCAGGCCGGTTTTGGAGTCATCAATCTCCTGTTCACCCTGGCGGCCTTCTTTCTGATCGACTCTTGGGGCCGGCGGCCGCTGCTCATTGGTGGCATGGCCATCGTTGCGACGATGCTGTTTCTCGTTGGTCTTCTGTTCTCGCTGCAAGCGGCCAACGGAACGGGCCAAACTGGCTGGACCGAATACGCCATCGTCGGCGCGCTTGCCATCTACTTTGCCTCGGTCGCCATCTCGATCTGTGCCGTGATCTGGGTGCTCACGCCCGAGGTCTTTCCGAATGAAGTCCGCGGCCGGGGCGTTTCGATCGCCACGTTTGTCAATTGGGGCACCAACGCGCTGAGTGTGTTTTGGTTTCCCGTGGTGACGGCAAACTTTAGCATGCAAGCCGCCTTCTTTCTGTTCGCCGCGATCTGCCTGGTGGCCACCTTCTTTTTCCACTACCTCGTCCCCGAGACCAGGGGGCGGGGGCTCGAAGAAATCGAAGCCGATTGGTTGGCTGGCCGGCAATCGGGGGGAACCTGAGGCCAGGCCCGCAGAATCTGAAAAAATGGAGAATTCTGATTGACCGCACGTGCGGTCGAAGTTATTCTGGGCGATGGCGTCGACGACCCTCATGACAACCGGCGAATCCCCGCCTGACTTGCCCGTGCCAGCGATCGCCCACCTAACACCCGCAGGGCTGCTCTTATGAACCCCAATAAGGCCGATTCCCAGGGCCAAGGCGCCCCGCGGGTTCGTTTGTCTGACATCGCCAAAGCGGCCGGGGTGTCGCGTGGGGTGGTCGGATGCGTCCTGAATGGGGGCAAGGGCAATTCGCGAGTTGCGGAGGCAACGGCCCGCCGGATCATGGAGATGGCCAAGCAGATGAATTATCAGCCCAATCCGGCGGCGCAACAATTGAAGGGAATGCGGACTCGGCTGTTCGGAACACTGGTTGCCTCCGCCGGCGACCCCCTCCGCTCGTTTCTGGTCCAACATCTCGATACCGAAGCGGTGAAGGCCGGCTATCATACCATCATTGGCAACACCATCGGGCGCGACGACCATGGGCCGAACCAATTCGACTATTACATTGAAGAACTCTCCCGGCGGGCAGTCGATGGCGTGTTCTGCACGGTCCACAACTGGTTTCAAGGCGATCGCGAGGAACTCTCGAGGCAGCACCCCAACACTGTGTTCTACGAGGAGCCGGGGGTAGCAGGTGCCCATGTCGTCAAGCCAAACCGCTATATCGCCGGCCGTCTGGCGACTCGCCACCTCCTCGAACGAGGGAGGTGCCGACTTGGGCTGATCGTCTCCGACCTCAAGAAGCCCACTTGCCAGGACCGGTTACGTGGCTTCCAGGATGAGCATCTGGCATACGGCAGGCAGGTCGATCCCAAGCTCATCTTCAACGCGGCCGAGCTGGGTGAGGCCTTTGCCTGGCACGACATGGAAACTTTGACCTGGAAGTTCCCGGAGAGTATGGCCGACCTGGCTATCGATCATCTGGTGCGCGAGGCTGGGGCCGATGCCGTCGTCTGTAACGACGATTTTTGGGCGGCGACGGTGCTGCGCCGCCTGCGAGCACGTGGCGTATCGGTACCCGGGCACGTGGCGCTGGTGGGCAATCTCAATCATTATCTGGCCGATTGGACCGATCCACCTCTCACGAGTATCGATATCCGGGCGGACATCGCCGCCGAACGCATGTTGCGAATGATGGAACACCTGGTCACGCATGGACCACTACCGGAAGAGGACCGCATTGTCGAGGTGACGCCCAAGCTGATCGTGCGGGGATCAAGTTAACCGAGAGACGGCTCACCAGGCTACCAATCGCCGACTACAACAGGAGGGCGGGTTCAACGTCCTCTAGATTGCCAACGAGGAGAATAGACATGGTGCAAAACACACGACGACTTGCCGCGGGGACTTTGTTGCTTTTGATGGCGACCACGGCCGATGCCCAACTCATAGGCCTCTATCGCTTTGATAATGGCGAGGTCGGAGGAACGTTGGGAACGGGTGCCGCAGTCCCCGACAGCTCGCCATTTGGCAACCACGGTTCCGTCGTCTCGGGAACCATCGATCTTGTAGCGGGGCCAACGGGGTTCGGTACGGCGGCGCAGTTTGGCGGAGATCGCATTAGCGCCCCGCTGCCGGGGGTTGGAACTTCGATCGGCGACTTCGCCATTGCCTTTTGGATCAAAGCAGGGGATGGTGCCGCCGATCAGTACGTGCTCACGCGCGACGGGGGAAACCCTCAAACGTCGGTTATTTATGGTTATCTCGACGACCACGTCGAACTCTACGGCACTGGGGGACCAAGCCCACGGACCGGCTCGGCGATCAATCTCTCCGACGACAATTGGCACCACATCGTCTATACCCGGACCGGCAGCGACTATAGCTATTATTTCGACGCGGTGAAAACCGATATCGGGCAGCTCTCGGGCAACCTGGCGGGTCCCGAAGTCTTGACGATTGGATCCACAGGCAATGGCGATGGAGCGTTCACAGGCGCGCTCGACGATGTGGCGCTTTTCGGACAAGGGCTCGATCAAGCCCAAGTCAACTCCGTCTTTGCCGGCGATTTCAGTATTTTTGAAACCCCCCTCCGACTGGTGGTCGACCGCGCAACGGGGCAAATCGGCATCGAAAACGACAACCCATTCCCCACCGGTCTCAAAGGCTATTCGATCCGTTCGGCGGCGGGCGCCTTGTCTCCCACCAATTGGAAGTCGATTACGGAAAACTACGACATGGACAGCCAAACGGGTACGGTTGTCGATGCGAATGGCAATTGGACGGCTCTGACGAATAGTTCCCTCGCCGCTTCCACCGAGTTGAGCGAGTATCAATTCGGCGTTGGGGATGGTGGCGCGATTCCGGCCAACACGACGATTTGGCTCGGTGAGGAGGCGTGGCTGCGGGGGCTGGATGAAGACTTGACCTTTGAATATGTCATTCCGAGTTCGCTGGAAATCGAGACCGGCATCGTGACGTTCGTCGGCAATTCCGATTCCCCCTACTTCCGTGGCGATCTTGACTTCGACAATGACATCGACGTGGACGACTGGACTCTATTTGCCGCGGGAATGTCGAGCGACGTTTCGTCGCTCACGAGAGCCCAGGCCTACCGCCTCGGGGATTTGAACCGGGACGGAGAGATCAACTTGCGCGACTTGCGGCTATTCAAGTCCGACTTCGATGCTTATACCGGGACTCCCGGTGCTTTCCAGGGCATGCTGGCCGCACAGCAAGTCCCTGAACCAGCCTCGGCGTTGGTCTTCCTGTCGACCTGTGTGGGGGTCGCGGTCGCTTGTTACAGCCGCCGAACCACGGTGGCGATGTTACTGCTCGTCGGGTTGGGCGTTGTCGCTTCGGCACCCGCCAATGCCCAACTGCAAGCCCTCTATCGGTTTGAAGCCGACGCCCAACAGCAATCGCTGGCCACGGGTTCCTACACGGTGGGCGACTCCTTCCTGGATAGTACCGGCAGAGAGAACAATGCCTCGGTATTTACCGGAACGGTGAATCTGGTGGCAGGCCAGGGAGGTTTCGGCAACGCGGCCCAGTTTGGTTCCGGCATGGCGAGTGCCCTACTTGCCGATGTTGGGAACACGGTCGGCGATTTCACCGTGGCCTTCTGGATGAAGGTCTCCCCCACTCCAGGGGCCGCGAACGCCTATTACATGGTGGCACGAGATTCCGGCACGGGAGCTCAGATTTCGGCAATCTATGACTTCGTGGACGAGAACGTGGAACTCTTCGCGATCAGCGGGCCTAATCCCAGGCCCGGTTCGCAACTGGCGATTGCCAACGACAGTTGGCACCACGTGGTCTATACCCGCACCGGCGACGATTACGACGCCTATTTCAATGGTGTCAAAACCGATGTGGGGAGCCTGGTCGGCCCATTCACTTCGACCCCCACGACACTCGGTATTGGAGGATCTGTTTCCCAAGGGGGAAGTAACATGTTCCATGGGCTGCTGGACGATGTCGCCTGGTTCGGCCAGGGAGTCAACCAGACTCAGGTCAACAGCATCATGGCGGGGGACTTTTCCGAGTTCATCAAACTGCTTGACCTGGAGGTCAATACGACCACAGGATCTGTCTGGCTCAAGAATCGCAGCGGTGTGTCGATCGATTTCGACGGCTACCAGATTCTCAGCGCTTCGAATTCGCTGGATGTGAGTGCCTGGCACAGCCTCGCCGATCAGAATTTCGATCCGGTAGGCTCGGCCCCGGGAGAGAGTTGGACCCAAGGGGGAGGATCCCACGCCGGTGATGTGAGCGAAGGGTTGCTTCTCGGCCAGTCCACCCTTGGCGATCTCCAGTCCGTTTCGTTGGGGAAACTTTACGACACGACCATCGATGGTGCCGACCTGATTTTCCGGTTCAACACCGATGCCGGCATTCTCCGTGGCAATGTCGTCTATGTCTCTGGAACGTTGACAGGCGACTACAATGGCGATGGCGAGGTGAATGCGGCCGACTACGTCGTGTGGCGCAACACGCTGGGCAATACCGTTCCCACAGGGACGGGAGCCGATGGTAATGGCAATGGAGTGATCGATGTGGGAGACTATGGCGAGTGGAAGAGCAACTACGGCGCCTCCCTCTCCGCGGCCAGCCTGGCGGCTCCCGTCGCGGTCCCGGAACCGGCCTCGGTGGCCATGTTGCTAATCGTCTTGATGGCCTTGCCGTTGGCCCGGCTGGTGGCCATGACACGGCGATGCCAGTTAAAGCCCGCGATCGCTGCGCTCGCGACTCTGTCGCTATTCGCCGCCAGCCCCCATGCCAGCGCGCTCGGGCTCGAACGAGACTATGAGTTAGGTGACAACACGTTCGAACAAGCGGTGGCCAATACCTTGGTTGGCTCGCAGTTCTCCGGGACGGCTGACGAAGGCCTGACGTTCGACTCGGATGGCTCGCTTGCGGCGGGGACCGCCATCGATCTCGAGCGCGGTCTGTTTGAAGCCAACAACAATGCTAGCTACATCTCCGTCTCCGATCGTCCGGGTGCAGGCAGTACGCTGGGAGTCCGCTTCGATGGCAATGGCGACTATCTGTTCACCGATCGCCTGGGACTCCCCGAGACTTCGATTACGGCGACGCTCGCCAATCCCCCGCGAGACTACCAGGGGATTACCAATCGCGGTCTGCAGTTCTGGGCGAAGCCAGGTGCGGCAGGCCAAGGGAGCCTGCAATCCTTGGTACTCGATACGAATCAACATGGCGTGCTGATCAGTCCACAGAATACCTGGGTCATGCGCTACGGCGGGACCGATGTCGACAGCGGAGTCGCCGTCGATTTCGACTCGTGGGCCCATTTGATGCTGGTCCGCCCCGCGGGCTCCGCCGTCGGCGCGCAGTTGTACTTGAATGGCGTTGCCATTGCGGCACGTGCGGGTGGGTACAATGGTGGCGACGATTCGCCCTTGGTGTTGGGTGCCAACACAGGCGCAAACCCTGGCACCACCGACTTCTACACGGGTGTGCTCGACGATCTGACCCTGTTCGTTTTTGGCCAGAGCACGACTGGCACCAACTACGGAGCCTTTGATTACGCGAACGACAATGCGTACGCCCTTGCCAACTTGACCGGCGTCGCCGGCGATGTCACTCAAGCGGGGGGACTCACGATCGACGATCTCCACGCCTTCGTGGCAGGATGGAACAGCGAAAATCTCGTGAATGGCATCCGAATTGGCGATCGGGCATCATTGATGAAAGGCGATCTCAACTTCGATGGCATCACCGACCTGAAGGATGCGATTCTGATGGATCTCGCCCTGACCGACGCGGGCCTTTCGGGGGCACTCGCCTTTGGTGCCGATGGGGCTCCGTTTGTCTTGATGGCCACCGTTCCCGAGCCGGCGACATGGGGCATCGCGGCCGTGGCAGTCGGTCTGCTGCTGGGAGGCCACAAACGGCTTCTCCGCCGAGAAGCTTGAATCGACGACTGAGGGCCGACTAGCGCGACGTGTCGCCAACTATTGCCATTCCGCTTGCCAGTGGCTGAGAGCGGCTCAGTCGCTGGCTAGCCCTCTGCCTTCAGCGAGGTCCGTCCGCTCGACTCATCAAGCGGCCTCACTCCCCGGAACGAGATCGCAGAAACTTTCCCCTTCATGTCTTTCGTCATGCCATCTGTCTGTTCAAGGTTCTCTCTGATCGCATCGGCCTTGCTGCTTTGTCTGCCTCCTGTCGGTTTAGCTCAAGTTCCGAATCTGGTTTTCAGCAGCACGGCCAATAACGATCTGTTTCAGGCCATTCAGAACACGACCGGTCAGGCCTATGACCGCTACACAGATCCGCTGGCGGCGGTGGAAAACGCTCCCGCGGGCGCGGGCGTTCTGATTCTTGCCGATGGTTATCCGAATGCCACGACGACCATCCAGCAGCAGGTGCTCAATGTGGCCGCGGCCAAGAATCTCAAGCTCTATATCGAGTATCCCGATTCGGTGCCGGGCCTGAGTTTCGGAACGACCTATCGTAACTCGGTGGATCGTGCCGTCACCGATTCCAACACGTTCTTTGGCGCCAACTTGCAGCAGTGGGATCTCCTCGATCCCCACGAAGCGATGTTTGTCTCCGTCAACTCGGCGATTCCCGACTCTCGGCAGCATCTGCGATTGGCACGCGTGGCTGGGTACGACACGGCCGCCTACGGTTACACATCGGTCACGCCCAAACCAATGCTCTTCGAGCATTCCGCCAGCGGCGTCGAAATGCTGCTGAGCACCACCAAGATGAGCAATTTTGTCACCGGACGGTACATGCCGAATGACAAATGGAGGGACGTCTGGTCGGGGGTGATCGGCTGGCTCGATGGGAACGTGCCAGATCTGGAACTGCAATGGACGCCACTCGCTTCCCCCTCATTTCAGCGGGATACCCCCCTTTCCGTGCGGGCTCGCAGTGAGGCCGTGGCTCGTGATATCGATTGGTATGCGGGAGCCAAGTTGCTGATCCATCCCGATTGGTTCGACGAATACCAGAGCATCAATCTGAGTCTCGATTGGCATCAGCGCGGCCCCAACCCGAGTTATCCCTTGGGAGATGGATCGTTGGGAATTCTCGAGGGGACCGTCAATCCGGTGTTCGATGACGGGCAGCAGGCGATTCGCTGGTCGGTGCGTGCCGATGTCGTTGGCGAAACGGCCATGTCCTATGCCTTTCACAGCCGGCTATTCGGGGCGGCAAGTACGGGGCAGATCGCACGCAATCTGCTCCAATACCTCGACGACCCCAACGGCCCCCTTGGCGGAGGGAATAAGAGCCAACCCGGGCTGAGCGCTTATGGCCATCGGGGCTGGAATTCGACCAACCCCTGGACGAACGCCTTTTACTCCGACGACGAGGCGCGATCCTTGCTGGGACAACTGGGCGTTGCCGCCGCGCTGGGCACGCAAGAATACAACGCCCAGATCGTGACAAAAATCCTGGCGCAGTTTCAGCTCACCGGAGTCAACGGCTTCTGGACCGCCGATCGCATCGATATTTCGACGCAGGGTCCCGATTTCTGGGTGAATCAACACCAGAGCACGGCCATTCGCCCGCATCCCCACTTCGAATCGTACAAGCTCGCTGGGTTTCTGTGGTTGTACGATCAAACGGGCGATGCCGATTTGCTCGATCGTTCGAAGGCGGCACTTGGCCACATGATGAACGCCTACAATCAAGGCAATCTGAATCGCACCAATGGGCTGCAACAGGAGCGGGCCCGGCTGCTCCTCCCGTTGGCCTGGCTGCTCCGCGTGGAGGATACGCCGCAGCATCGCCAGTGGCTCGATCAGGTTTTTCACGACATCGTTGGCGACATGGATGCTTCCGGCGCCCTCGCCGAAGACCTTGGTACGGGGGGGAGTTTCATGTTCCCACCAGCCGGCTCGAATTCCTCGTTCGGTTCCAACGAGGAGCCGGTGATTTTCCGAAATGGCGATCCCGCCGCCGACCTGCTCTACACTTCCAATTTCGCTCTCAAGGGATTGATCGAAGCGGCGGCCGCAACGGGCGATGTGGATTACCTCGCAGCCGCCCAGCGGCTTGGCGACTTCATGATTCGCGTGCAGGTGACGTCGCCGTTGGATCAACTTGATGGGAGCTGGGCTCGGGGCTTCGATTTCGACCGATGGGACTATTGGGGGAGCGATGGAGATGCCGGTTGGGGGGTCCTGGGAGATCAGCCAGGATGGACTTCGGGGGAAATCATCTCGGCCCTCGCGCTACTCGAACTGGAGACTTCGTTGTGGGACCTGGCAGCGGACCTTGACGTGACAAACGTCTACGGTCCGATTCGCGCTCAGATGTTCGCGCCCCTCAACCCGATCGCGGCGTTCGACTTGAATGGAGATGGAGAGTTCGACTTGGACGACTGGATCGAGGTATTTCAGCCCAACTTGAGCCGCGACCTGTCGGGGCTGGGACTCTCGACCAGCGAGGCGGCAGCCCTGGGCGACTTTAACGGGAACTTCGTGGTCGATCTATCCGATTTTCGCAAATTCAAAGCGGCCTACGACGCCCATCACGGTCAGGGCGCGTTCGCGAGAAGCGTGGCAGGCGTGCCGGAACCTGCCGTGGGGGGCGCGTTGGCCCTGTTGATGCTTCCCATTGCGCTACTGCGATGGCGGTGCGGCGGCTAGCCTTAGCGGCCCCCGGGCTCATTGCGACAGCCCTGGGGGCACAATGTCCCGAATCGAGTAGCCAGCTTCCGACGTCACACCGGCCACTGTTCCAGATCGCGGATCATCTGTTCGATCTGCGGGATCACCTTAGCCATCGCTTCGTGGCCGGCGTCGGCAAGTGGTGCCGCCTTGGTGAAGTCGGCGAATTCGAAAGGAGTGGTCTCCGGCTCCACCAGGAGGTCGACCGATCCGGTGCGGATGGCGTTGATTCCATGCCCCTGGACTTCCGTCACGCGCATCAGGGTTTCCATATGCCCGGGGCGTCGCCGGCGAAGGGGAGTGCCGGGTCGCATCCCCGCGAAGGCGTGCTTCAGCTTGGCCACCACGTTGACGCCGATCACCAGATCGGTTCCACGTTCGACGAGCTTGTCCGCTGGCAGGTTGTTGAGAATCCCGCCGTCGACTAACGCCATGTCGTCGCGAAAGATGGGGCTCGAGATCATCGGCAGGTTGATGCTTTCGAGCACGGCGTGAACGACGTCTCCGGTCTCGCGACCGATGGCCTGGCCAGTGAAGAGGTCGGCCGACATAGTGATGCAGGGGACTGGCAACTGGTCGAATTGCCAGTCGTAAAAGAACTTTCGCAATTTGCCGTCGAACCGCCCCGTGCGATAGTTGAACCACAGGTACCACGCCTTGCCACCGGGGACCTTTTGGAACATCGCCGAAGGGGTCAGCTCCCCCGGAAAATTGATAATCCCTTCCGCGCAGCTATATCCAGCGCAGTAGCCGACACCCATCATCGCGCCGCTGCTGGTCCCCGAGACGACATCGAAGCTCAGCCGGGCCTCTTCCATCGCCCGAAAGACGCCCAGATGGGCCAGCCCTCGCGCGCCCCCCCCTCCGAGCGCTAGCCCAATCCTGATTCCCTGGAGATGACGGACGAGTCGCTGCATCCCTTGCCACTGGCGTCCGGAGGGGCGATCGAGATCTCCCGACAGCTCGACCATGATGTCGCGATGGGCGACTGCCCAGCGCCGTTCGACCCGCGGCGCGACACGCTCCTCCGGTTGGAGCAACCACACGATTTGCAAGTTGCTCGCCAGCATTGGGGCCGCTTCGATGAGTTTGGGGAGCCGATCTTGGGCCTCGGCTCCCTCGCGAGAGTCGACCAGCCAAAGCCCTTCCTCGCATTCGGAAAGCGCCCCGGCAAGCCGGTTCGTCTCGGCACTCGCCGGCAAGTCGACCAGCACGCGGTCATAACGGCCCGTGAGATCGGCGAGTTGCCGGCGCAACTCGTTTTCGTCGATCGATCGTTCAGCGGAAAGAGGCTCCGCAGCGGTGCGATCCGACAGCGCGGCCGGCAACTCGTTGCTGACCACGACCACTCGTTCCCCTCGTGCGCGCAACTCCTGGACCAACAGCACCAGCAATTGCTCACCGCGGGCGTTCCCGCGGACGATGCCGACGCTTAGGGGAGCCGGCCGCCGTCGTCGCCCCACATTGGCCGCATGGAGGCGAAATCCCAACACTCGGCTGAGATTGGCAGCCACTCGAGGGACGTTGTAAAGCAAGTACTCGAAGCTTTCCTGATCGAACTCCAAGAGCTCGGTGTCGAGCACGGCGATCACATCGGCCGTCCGAGTTCCCTCGGTCAATAGCGCCATCTCGCCGAAGTGATCGCCACGGCCAAGGTAGCCCAGGACTCGCTCCCGACCATTCCCATCGGGAGCGGTCACGCGGCAACGACCACGGACCACGGTGAACATCCGCCGATCGTCGTCGCCGCGTCGACAGATCATCTCACCCGGCCCGTAGTGGGTCGGATGGGCGCGACTGGCGATTTGCTCCAACTCTTCGGTCGCCAAGCCACGGCAGAGGGTCGTGTGTCGCAGTTCCTCGATGAGACCATTGGCGTTATCGTTAATCGTCCTGCTCCTCCTACGCTGCGCCGTCAGAAGCCCGAGCGAATGGTCCGACGCAAGCTGGGTGATTTGTTAGAGCATCATAATCAGCCTTCGAAGTGCTTGCGACCCATTGCGAGCAGCTTTTCTTGACATCGGCGCTGTCAGCGACTTACACTGAAGCCAACTCACTGGCACAGCCTGACGACTTTGCCATCCGCCGGCAGCTTTGCCATCCGCCGGCAGGGGGGTGGGGCGTGGCCCCCCTGGCAGTTCCCGACTTGCCCTCAGAAAGGGGCCCTCAGAAAGGGGAATGATGCAGCGCATGATTGCCAAGGTGAGCCTGCTGCTGTTTGCCCTGGCCAGTGGGGCGATGGCAAGGGGAGAGCCCGCGGCCCCCGGATTCTTCAACGACCAGGTACGTCCGATTCTCGTTTCCCATTGCCTCGAGTGCCATGGAGAACAAGGGGCGGGGGGACTCGATCTCCGCAGCCGGTCGACAGCCGTCGCGGGGGGTGGGCAGGGGACTCCCCTTGAGCCGGGTGATGCCGAGGCGAGCTTGCTTTATCAGCGAGTCGCTGCTGGCGAGATGCCTCCCAACAAGCGCCTGACCGACGCTCAGATGGCGATCTTGAAAGAATGGATTGCGCAAGGGGCCCCGTACCCCGACGAGCCGCTCGATCCCTTTGCCATCTCGACCGAGCATCGCGCCGGTTACGATTGGTGGGCGCTTCAGCCCCTCGCGCCTCGCGACCCCGATCCTGAACCGACATCGCCAGCCGCATGGCAAACTTCACCAATCGACCGGTGGATCTTCCGATCGCTCCGCGAACAGGGGCTTTCACCATCACCTCCAGCCACTCCGCGAGTCCTCATCCGTCGAGTCACGTTCGACCTCTTGGGGCTACCCCCCTCGCCCCAGGAAGTCGACGAGTTTGTCGCTGCCTGCCGGGGGGAGACGGGGGATGCCCGCCAGGTGGGTGATCGTGCCTACGAGGCCCTTGTCGATCGTCTGCTCGCCTCTCCCCATTACGGCGAACGTTGGGGGCGTCATTGGCTCGATGTCGTGCGGTTTGGCGAAAGTAATGGTTTCGAGCGGAATATCTTGATTCCCAATGTCTGGCCCTATCGCGACTACGTCATTGCCTCCTTCAACGACGACAAGCCGTTCGACCAGTTCATGCGCGAACAGTTGGCGGGAGATCAACTCGACCCTGGTAATCCCGAGGTGATTGTCGGCACGGCGCTACTCGTCTGCGGACCCTATGACAATGTCGGCAACCAGGATGCGGCAGCCGCGGCCCAGATTCGGGCCGACGCGATCGACGAGATGATCCGCGTTACCACCGAGGGCTTCTTGGGACTCACTGTTGGCTGTGCCCGTTGTCACGATCACAAGTTCGATCCCATCACTCAGCGCGATTATTACGCACTCTACGCCACATTCGCCGGAGTTCGCCACGGCGACCGGCAAGTGCCGATCTCCCCGCAGGAAGGGGAGGGGGAAGTGAAATGGTGGATCGGCAATTTCGAGCAAGCCGCCGGGCCGTTTCATGTGTTCCAGGGGGGAAGTCCCCAACGCCGGGGTGCCGAAGTCGTGCCCGCCAGCCTTAGCGCGCTTGCCAGCGCGGCTCCCGGATACATTTTGCGTGACGATTCGACCGAATCCGACCGGCGACTGAAGCTGGCCGAGTGGATCACCTCCCCCGCCAATCCGCTCACGCCTCGTGTGTTGGCTAATCGTCTATGGCACTCTCACTTTGGCACGGGGCTGGTCGCGACGCCGAGCGACTTCGGCTTTCTGGGGGACCGGCCGTCCCATCCGGAACTGCTCGACTGGCTGGCGGCGCGGCTCCTCGAACATCGCTGGCAACTCAAACCGCTCCACCGGGAAATCCTCCTTTCGCAAACCTACCGCCAGGCGAGCGATCATCGCCCGGAGGCCGCGGGCATCGACGCCGACAGTCGGCTCCTGTGGCGCTACCCACCCCAGAGGCTGTCGAGCGAGGCCATTCGCGACGCGACCCTGGCCGTTGCCGGAAAACTCGACACGCGAATGGGAGGCCCTGGGTTCAGGCTGTTTCAGTACGTCGAAGACAACGTCGCCACCTACCACCCGCTTGACCAACATGGCCCGGAGACTTACCGGCGGGCCGTATATCATCACAATGCCCGGGCGACGCAAATCGATCTGCTTTCGGAGTTCGACACCCCCGACTGTGCGTTCGCTGCGCCGCGGCGCACGGCGACCACCTCGCCGCTCCAGGCGCTGACCCTGCTGAACCACCAGTTCACCCTCGACATGGCCGCGGCACTCGCTCAGCGGCTCGCGCGCGAGGCTGGCCCCGATGCGATCGCAGCGCAGGTCGTGCTCGCCTTCGAACTGGCCTTCGCCCGTCCACCCGATGAGGCAGAACGTGCTGGGGCGCGCCAATTGATCGAGTCGCACGGGCTCCCAGCTTTTTGTCGCGCCCTGCTCAACACCAACGAGTTTGTCTATGTCGATTGATTCCCGCCCTCGCGATTTCAATTCGGCGGCCGACTTGCTCGCCCTGTCGCGGCGCAGGTTTCTGGGCTCGGTCACTACCGGCCTCGCCGGCGTGGGCCTTAGCCAGTTGTTGCACGGCGACCTCGCGGCGAGTGAACTCTCCGCGACGACGCAACTTCCGCACTTCCGGCCGCGCGCCAGGCGGGTGCTGCAAATCTTCTGCCCCGGCGCGGCGTCGCACATGGACCTCTGGGAGCACAAGCCGGCACTCGAAAAGTACCATGGCCAGCCCCTCCCGGGCGAAGAAAATCTGGTGAGCTTCCAGGGAAAGAACGGCAACTTGATGCGAAGCCCCTGGGCGTTTGCGCCCTGCGGGGCGACTGGCAAACCGATCACAACCATGCTTCCTTACATGGCCCGGCATATCGACGACATCGCCTTCGTCCACTCGATGACGTCGAAGTCGAATACCCATGGGCCGGGCTGCATTTTCATGAGCACCGGGCATGCCACCGAGGGTTTTCCGAGTGCGGGGGCTTGGGCCAGCTATGCCCTTGGGAGTTTAAGCGAAAATCTCCCGGCCTACGTCGCCATTTGTGATGTCCGCGGTGAGCCACCCAATGGAAAGGCCAACTTTTCCAGTGGCTTTCTCCCCGCGCGGCACCAGGGGATCATGATCAGCGCGCAAACACCAATCCGTAATCTGTCGCGCCCCGAAGGGATCTCACCCCAGGAAGATTCGACGACGCGCGCGTTCGCTCAGCGGCTGAACGAGCGTCATGCCGAGCAACATCCGGGCAATTCGTCGCTTGCCGCACGGATCAGTGCCTACGAACTCGCCGCGCGGATGCAGCTTTCGGCACCAGCCATCTGTGACCTCACCAGCGAGCCCCAATCACTCAAGGACTTCTATGGAGTTGACGACCCCAACGCCTACAAGGCCGCCTACGCCCGTAATTGCCTGCTGGCGCGGCGACTGCTGGAGAATGGCGTCCGCTACGTCAATCTCTACTGCGCTTCACGCGCCTCGGGGGCCGATGGACTGCTGAACTGGGATGCCCACAAGACCCTCAAGGCCGATTACGAGCGGCACTGCCCGATCTTCGATCAGCCGACCGCCGCGCTGCTCACCGATCTCAAGCAGCGCGGGCTGCTCGACGACACCCTGGTTCTCTGGACCACCGAGTTTGGCCGCATGCCGACTCACCAGCAGGGAACCGAAGGGCGGGATCATAACCCCGATGGGTTCACCTGCTGGATGATGGGAGCGGGTGTGAAAGGAGGAGTTTCCCATGGCGCCACCGACGAGTTTGGTCGCCGCGCGGTGGAACATCCAACCACCGTATGGGACTTCTATGCGACCGTACTCCACTTGCTGGGGCTCGATCACACCCGGGTGACCTATTATCACAACGGTCTCGACCGGCGGCTGACCGACGTCCATGGGTATGTGATTCAGCCGATCTTGGCCTGAGTCGCCAATTGCCGCTGACCTGCCCGATATTGGTGCATTCTTTTTTGGCGTTCCTTGCCTTGAAATCTGGCACGCTCGGGGCGGCTGGAACATGTCACGAGTGAAATTGCAATCGCTAAGTCTTTTCTCAATAAAGACTTATGGCGATCTTTGCGGCGCCGACGGCACGCTTGGCACACTCGTTGCAAACGTGGGGCGTCGCTAGCTGGCACTCTGGTTGGGCCGCAGGCAGGAAGCCTCGGCCAAACCGCCCCTTACCCTCTGCCATCGATGGCAGATGCGGCCCCACGATGCGGCGGCGGGACCCTTCGGGGTTCTGACGCGTCGAGGGGCCGTAGAACCAATCCTTCTGACCGCTGTTCCAAGGGACCTTTCATGTCGACCCTACGGCTCGAGCGGAGCCTGGCCGCGATGACGCTGGCCGCGCTCCTGACGCTCTTTCTATTCCCAGCCGCAAGCTGGGCCCAAGACGAAACAACAACCGAATCCGCTGCCGCCCCCCCCGCCGTGACGGAAGAAACGGAAGCAGCCGAAGAAGCCGATGGCAAAGGCTTCGACTACGTGTTCAACTCGATGATGCTGCTCCTGTGCGGAGTGCTGGTCTTCTTCATGCAGGCCGGCTTTGCGATGGTGGAGTCGGGCTTCAATGCCTCGAAGAACGCCGTCAACATTCTGTTCAAGAACTCGATGGACATCAGCATCGCCGTGCTCCTGTTCTTCGCTGTTGGTTTTGGACTGATGTACCCGGGGAGTTTCGGTGTCGATGTGACCGAACATAGTGTCTTTGCGTTGGGTGGTTTCGGCCTCGACGGATATAAAGAGGCGGCTAATGCAAGCTATAGCAAGTACGCCGACTGGTTCTTCCAAGCGATGTTCGCCGGCACTGCCGCTACGATTGTGTCGGGAGCGGTGGCGGGCCGAATCCGCGTGGGAGCCTATTTGATCTACAGTGCCGTTCTCAGCGCCCTGATTTACCCCATCAGCGGGTTCTGGAAATGGGGCGAGGGGTGGCTGACTCAATTCGACGGGGGGATGGCGTTCCAAGACTTCGCCGGGTCGGCTGTCGTTCACGGCGTGGGAGGTTTTGCTGGCCTGGCGGGGGCAATTGTTCTCGGTCCACGGCTTGGCCGCTATGTCGACGGCAAGCCCGTGCCGATGCCCGGTCACAATCTGCCCCTGGCTGCCTTGGGTGTCTTTATCCTTTGGTTCGGATGGTATGGGTTCAATCCCGGTAGCGTGCTTTCCTTTACCACGGAGGAGGATGCGATCTCCGTGACCAGGGTAGCCGTCACGACGACTCTTGCCGCCGGTGCGGGAGGTCTGGTCGCCACCCTCGTAAGCTGGGCGATGTTCGGCAAGCCCGATCTCTCGATGGGTCTCAACGGCATCCTCGCCGGTCTGGTGAGCATCACCGCTTGTGCCGACTGCATGTCCCCCATGTGGGCGATCGTGATCGGTGCCGTGGGTGGCGTGCTGGTGATCGCCGGGATTATGATGCTCGATAAGCTTCAGATCGACGATCCGGTCGGGGCATGGCCTGTCCATGGGCTCTGCGGCATCTGGGGCTGCCTGGCGATTGGCATCATTCCCAACACCCACACGACGCTGAATTCGACGGGACCAGAAACCAATTTCCTGATCCAGCTCATCGGCACCGCGTCGATCTGTGCCTGGTCGTTCTTCACCATGCTTGCCTTCTTTTCGGCTCTCAAGGCGATCGGCTATCTGCGGGTCAGCCCAGAAGAAGAACAGTCGGGTCTCGACATGAGCGAGCATGGCATGAAGGCCTACCAGGTCTAACTCCGCCGTATCACCTCACTCGGTCCGGGTCCGGTATTCCGCCTGGCCGACTCGGACCGAGGAGGTTTTTAGTCCACACGACACACTAGCGGGCGGAGCGATACGAACTACCTCCTCCATCGGTCCCGGCAGGTATTCCGCCTGGCCTGCCGGGGCCGCGAGGAACTTACACAACTAGGAGGGGCTCGGGCAGGTATTCCGCCTGGCCTGCTCGAGTCCCCTCCCTTTTTCTTTCGACTTGCTACTCTGGCACCTCAAGGACGAATTCTCCCACCGCACATCGTTGGCCGTCGCAATGCCGAACCGCGGCACGCCAACCACTGCCTCCAGAAGGACGCCCCACCAGGCTTGGGCAAATTCACCGCCTGATTTGCCCAAGCCCGGGGTGTCCATCGGAGGCCTCTTGAGATCACTTCCCCGGCTTGACGGGAAGCCGGCGCGGAGGAAGGGATTCCCGCCCGCGGCGATTCCCTTTATCATTGCGGCACACGGTGACAGTCCCCAACGTCGCGCATGGCCGCAATCATGAAGCTCATTATCGCCATCATCCAGCCCAGCAAGCTTGAGGACGTGAAAGCAGCCCTCTCGGAGGTCGAGGTCGTGCGGCTGACGATCATGGATGTCCAAGGTTTTGGACGACAAAAGGGGCAAACCGAGGTTTACCGCGGCCACGAAATCACGGTCAATTTGCTCCGCAAGGTTCAGCTTCAGATCGCGGTCAACGAAGACTTTGTCGAGCCGACGATCAATGCCATCATCCAAGGGGGGCGGACCGGACCCACCGGCGAAATCGGCGACGGCAAGATTTTTGTCCTACCATTGGACGACTGCATTCGCATTCGCACGGGTGAACGTGGACCGGAAGCCATCTAGGGCATGCTTAATTGTAGCGGCCTCGTAATTGCCCTTGTCGCCATGACGCCGTCGCTCGCCGTCTTGCTCTCTTTGCTGCTCGTCACCGTAGCGGCGCTGGCGATCGGAAAGCCGCGGATCGAAGTGGTCGCCCTGATCGCGCTGTTGGCACTTCCCTTGGCCAACCTGGTGACTCTTCCCCAGGCCCTGAGCGGTTTCAGCGACCCGAATGTCATCCTGATCGTCCTGATGTTCGTCATTGGCGAGGGGCTGGTTCGCACCGGTGTGGCCTATCGCCTGGGAAGATGGCTGGTCAACCATTCGGGCAACAGCGAGACGCGCGTGCTGGTGATGATGATGCTCGCCGTCACCGGCCTGGGAGCCTTTATGAGTTCCACCGGGGTGGTTGCCATCTTTTTGCCGGTGGTGCTCAATGTGGCCCGCCACCTCAAGGTCCATCCTGGGCGACTGCTGATGCCCCTGAGTTTCGCCGGCCTGATGAGCGGCATGCAGACGCTGGTCGCGACGCCACCCAACCTGGTGGTCAATGCGGCCCTGCAGCAAGCCTCCCACAGAGGCTTCTCGTTCTTCAGCTTCACTCCGATCGGTCTGGTTGTGCTGGTCTTGGGTGTCGGTTATATGCTCGTCGCTCGTCGTTGGCTGCCGAACCGCACGGCTCGCGATCACGAAGTCGATAAGCGGCCGACTTTTCGCGACTTGATTAACGACTACCGCCTCGAAGGCCATGGCCACTGCCTCAAGGTGCTCCCCGATTCTCCGGTCGTGGGGCGCACGCTCGAGGAACTAGCCCTACGAAGACGCTACGCCCTGAACGTTTTGGGGGTCGAACGCCGTGGCCCCTTTCGCCTGGAGTTCCTCAGCCCGGGAGGCCAAATCGAACTGCTGCCCGGCGACTTGTTGCTGGTCGACACCCCTGGGCCGATCGACTTGCCCGAGGATCTGGGGCTTCGGGAGACGGTATTTCGCGGTAGCTACCTGACCGACCAATCGCGCGCAGTCGGCATGGCCGAGGTGATGATCCTGCCCGATTCCGAACTGATAGGCCAATCCCTTCGTCAGGCCCATTTCAGGTCCGTTCACTCGGCGAATGTCGTGGGGTTGCGACGGGGAGGTGCGGCTTTCGATGGTCCCTATCTGGAGGAAAAACTGAAACCGGCCGATACGCTGCTGGTGGTGGGACCCTGGAAATCGATCCGCCAACTTCAGGCCCAGCGTCACGATTTCGTGGTCCTCAATTTGCCGAGCGAAGCCGAGGCGGCCGCACCCGCGATCTCCCAAGCCCCGTTCGCGTTGCTCAGCCTGGTGGTGATGGTCGGACTCATGATCTCCGGCGCACTCCCCAACGTTCTGGCAGCGCTCATCGGCTGCCTGTTGATGGGGCTCTTTCGCTGCATCGACTTCGAAAGCTCGGTCCGATCGATCCATTGGTCGAGTGTGATCGTCATTGTGGGAATGTTGCCGTTTGCCACTGCTTTGGAACAAACGGGAGGGGTGGCCATGGCGGTGGAGGGGCTGGTGGCGGTGGCCCAGGGACTGGGGCCAACCGGTTTGCTCGCGGTCGTGTTCCTTCTGACGTCGCTGCTTGGCATGTTCATATCCAACACGGCGACCGCGGTCCTGATGGCCCCGCTGGCCATCAACCTCGCACAGCAGCTCGGGGTCGCGCCACAGCCGTTCGCCATGACGGTGGCCATCTCTGCGTCGGCCTCCTTCATGACCCCCGTCTCTTCGCCCGTTAACACGTTGGTCTATGGCCCTGGGGAGTATCGTTTTTTCGATTTCGTCAAAGTGGGAGTTCCTTTCACGGGACTCGTCTTGGGGGTCACGCTGCTCGTCGTTCCGCTGCTGTTTCCATTTTAGCTCGTGACTCGGCGCGACCACGTGGACCACTACCAATACCTCTGGAGCCGATGAGCACGAAGAATAGGACGCGGATTTTCAGGATTTGCGGGGATTGTCAGGATCAGTAGTGCGAGGCGTGAGTCCCCGGAATGTGAACTTAAGAAATAGGCCACGGATTGAAGCGGATCGGACGGGTCACCACGGATCAGAAAGTGCCTCGCGGAAAACGGTTGGCGATTTGGCACCCTCTGATCCGTGGTGACCCGATGGGACCCGTGGCGATCCGTGTCCCATCGTTAACGTCTAATTTGAACGGGCAAATGAGCCCGTTCTACTGTCACTGGCGCCAACCCTCGACTCAAATCTTGTTGATCCTGCCGAATCCTGAAAATCCACGTCCTATTCTTCGTGCCAACAACCTCCATTACTCATAGTCCCCGCTGAAACGCCCCCAGCCGCTCGTGGGCGCTGTTTGGTACGCTGTTTGCGTCTGCGGGGTCCGGAGTTTTGGGCACGCAACGACGACTTCCCCCATGGAAACGAGGCCACTATGGACCTGGCGGAATGGATCGACCCGATCCTGGTCGTCTATGTTGTCCTGGGGGGAGCACTTGTCCTGTTCATTACGGGTGCGATCCGTTACGACCTGGTCGCTTTGCTGGCACTTCTGATCCTGGTCGGGGTTGGCATCGTTCCCCAGGGGGAGGCTTTCACCGGCTTTGCCAATCCTGCCGTGGTGACGGTGGCCGCGGTGCTCGTCATCAGCCGCGCGTTGGCTGCTTCTGGAATAGCAAGCGTGATGGGAGGGCTTGTCGGCCGGTTCAATGGCCGTCCCTCGCTACAAATCGGGGCCTTGTGTGGCATCGTCGCGATCCTCTCCTCGTTTATCAACAATGTGGGGGCGCTGGCGCTGATGATGCCGGTCGCCCTTGAGCTCTCTCGCAAACAGAACCTTAGCCCCTCGAAGATGCTGATGCCAATGGCCTTCGCATCGCTCCTTGGTGGGATGACAACCCTGATCGGCACTCCGCCGAACCTGATTGTCAGTGCGTTTCGCGAACGGTACGTCGGCGAGGAATACGGCTTTTTCGATTTTACTCCGGTCGGATTGGCAGTCGCCGGCGCGGGGCTGGTTTATTTGGCGCTGCTGGGCTGGCGGCTCGTGCCGGTTCGAAATGGCAGCGGCAATGACGACCTGTTTGAGATCAACAGCTACCTGACCGAGGTTGCCGTCCAGGAGGGGAATCCCCACATCGGTGCCCCCTTGGGAGACTTCTTTGCTCAGGAAGACGAAGTCGCCCTGGTGGGGGGGCGTCGCGGTGAGACGCGGATCAGTGTCTCGAATCGTTACCTGCCGCTACGGGAAGGGGACATCCTTCTGCTGCAAGGCAATCCCAACGCGCTCAACGACTTTGCCAAGAAATGGCAGCTCCAGCTTACCGGGGCTCAACCCAAGAGTTCCGATCTATCGGATGAGGAACTCGAGATCGTCGAAGCGGTCGTCACCGCCAATTCGACCGCCGAGGGAAGCACCGCCAGGCGGCTCGACTTAAGGCGACTGTTCGGCATCAACATGC
The DNA here is from genome assembly GCA_964650265.1 of uncultured Planctomycetaceae bacterium. Taxonomy (GTDB): domain Bacteria; phylum Planctomycetota; class Planctomycetia; order Pirellulales; family Lacipirellulaceae; genus CAZYQQ01. The sequence goes on along the minus strand of CAZYQQ010000022.1, from coordinate 28,950 downwards.
TCGCCCTCTCGCGGCGGGGACGGGCCATTCGCGAGCGGCTCAAGGATGTCCGCTTCGTGGCGGGGGACGTCCTGTTGATGCAGGTACCGCGCGACTCGATCAGCCGCAATCTGCCCCGATTGGGGCTGTTGCCGCTCGCCCGTCGCGACATCCAACTTGCACGTATCCCCCGTCTCACGACGGCGATTGCGATTTTCGCGATTGCCATCACCGCGACGGTGGCGCTGGGGGTCTCCAGCAGCATTGCCTTCACCGCGGCGGCGGTCGCCATGGTTGTGCTCCGCGTGATTTCCATTCGCGAGGCCCACGAGGCGATCGACTGGCCGATACTCATCCTGCTGGGGGCGATGATCCCCGTCGGGACTGCCTTCGAGACGACCGGCGCCGCCGATCAGCTCACCAACCTCGTCGCCGGGGTAGGGGAAGGGGCGCATCCCATCCTCTTGTTAGGGGTGATCCTCGTCTTCACGATGATTCTGACCGAGGTCCTCAACAATGCCGCGACGGTGGTCATCATGTCGCCGGTCGCCTTTAGCCTGTCGCAAAGTCTGGGGCTCGGACCCGACCCGTTCCTGATGGCGGTGGCGGTTGGGGCGTCGTGCGACTTTCTTTCTCCCATTGGTCACCAGTCGAACACCCTCGTCCTCGGCCCGGGAGGATACCATTTCGTCGATTACGCCCGCATGGGGATCTGGCTGGCCCTCCTCACGGTGGTGGTGGCCCTGCCGATGCTTACGGTGGTTTTTCCCTTCCAGCCGGCCCCTCCCGCGATCGCTGCACCCGAGGAGGGGCCCCCCTCCGAACAACCCGCGGGCGGCAACACACCCTCTTCGCGGCCAGACAGCGATCTCGAGCGCATGCTTAACGAGTAGCACATCTCTCCCCAATCGTCCCGCGGCAGTGTAGATTTGGAAGCATGTCGGACGATCCCATTCTTCAACAGACTATCCCCACGGTCGACTTCGACCCGGTTCACCTGTCGCGCGGCGAGTACATTACCTCCCTCGTCCACTTCTATCGGGGGGAGATCTATCGTTCGACGTCGTGGCGACTCAGGCTCGACACGACTACCAACTGGTCGATCTTCTCGGTGACCGCCCTGGTGACCTTCAGCCTCGGAGAAAACACCCATTCCCATGCGGGGATCATTGCCGGGATGGTGCTCGTCCTGACTTTCCTGTCGATCGAGGCGCGGCGGTTCCGCTTCTTCGATGTCTGGCGACGCCGGACACGTATTCTGGAAGAGAACTTCATTGCCCCCATTCTGCGCCGCAACCTGGTTCCGGCGGTGGCGAACTGGGGCAACCTGGTCGCCGAGGAGTTGCTGCGGCCACGTTTCCGCATCAGTTTTCACGATGCCCTACGCATCCGTCTGCTGCGAAACTATATCCCGCTCTTTGCAATCCTCTTGGTCTGCTGGTTCCTCAAACTCAGCTCGATCGTCCAGAATCCCGAGTCCAACGTCACCAGCTACCTCGACGCGATGCGGATCGGCAACCTGCCCGGGTGGTTTGCCTTGGCGTTTGTTGGCGTAGTCCACGCCTATCTGCTGGGGGTGATCGCCCTGGTGCGCCGTCCCGAATCGACATCCGACGATCTCTGGCCCGATGCCCGTGGACGGATTGCCGACATCGACTTCTAAAGGCCCCCAAGCAGGAAGAAGCCGCGAGCAGGGGCCGCAAGAAGGGGACGGTGTCTGACGCCAAGCCTAGCGCGACGCCAAGCGGAGTTGGGCCCGGGCCTGCAGTTGGAGGCGATCGCGGAGCGCCATTTCCTCGGGATTCTTGGGTCGTCGGGCCAGCGCATTGGCAAGCTGCTCGCGTGCCTTGTCCGCGTCGAGTTCGCCGGTCGGGAGTGCCCGGTTGGTGAGCACCGAGACCACGTTCTTGTCGACTTGAACGAAGCCCCCGTCGAGATAGTAGCGGTAGCTTTCGCCACCTACCTTGTAGCGAAGCTCGCCAAACCCGAGCCGCCCGATGAGGGGGGCATGATCCTTGGCAATCCCCAGTTCGCCGTCGAAGAGCGGCACAGTGACAAACTCAACGGGCGCATCAAGTACCGTCGCCTCGGGTGTCACCACCACCAGGTGGAGGGGAGTCGTGCTGGAGGATGTCGTGCTCATGAGGGGGAATTTGGGATTGGCAGTGAGGGTTGGAGGGGGATATCAGAACCTGAATTCGTGCGGGAATTGCTTTACAAAACCCCAAATTACTTCTGCTCCTTCTTCCACTGCTCCTCGGCCTGCTCGATCGGACCGACGTACATGAAGGCGTTTTCCGACAGGTGATCCCACTTTCCTTCGCAGATTTCCTCGAAGCTGCGGATCGTATCGGCCAGCGAGGTGATTTCACCCGGCTTGCCGGTAAAGACTTCGGCCACGAGGAAGGGCTGCGACAGGAACCGCTCGATCCGGCGGGCACGATGGACCACCTGCTTGTCCTCTTCGGAGAGTTCGTCGACCCCCAGGATGGCGATGATGTCCTGCAGTTCGCGATAACGCTGGAGAATCGTCTGGACACGGCGCGCCACGTTGTAATGCCGCTCCCCCACGTACTGCGGATCGAGAATTCGGCTCGACGAGGCCAAGGGATCGACCGCCGGGTAGATCCCCTTTTCCGAAATCGACCGCTCGAGGTAGATGAAGGCGTCGAGTTGCCCGAACGCCGTTGCCGGGGCAGGGTCGGTCGGATCGTCCGCCGGCACGTAGACCGCCTGCACCGACGTGATCGCCCCCTTGCTGGTCGAGGCGATCCGCTCCTGGAGGGCCCCCATTTCGCTCGCCAACGTCGGCTGATAACCGACCGCGGAGGGCATCCGACCCAAGAGCGCGGAGACCTCGCTCCCCGCCTGCGAGAAGCGGAAAATGTTGTCGACAAACAGCAGGGTGTCGGCCCCGGTCCGATCGCGGAAATACTCGGCCATCGTCAAGGCCGAGAGGGCGACGCGGAGACGCGAACCTGGCGGCTCGTTCATCTGACCGAACACCATGCAGGTCTGGTCGATAACGCTCTTGCCGGTGTCACCAATTTTGGCTTCTTGCATTTCGAGCCACAGGTCGGTCCCTTCGCGGGTTCGCTCCCCCACTCCCGCAAACACCGAGTAACCACCATGGGCACTGGCGATGCGGGCAATGAGTTCGGTGAGAATAACCGTTTTTCCCAGACCGGCCCCACCGAACAGGCCCGCCTTGCCACCACGGACGAACGGGGTCAAGAGGTCGATCACCTTGATCCCGGTTTCGAAGACCTCGGTCTTGGTCGCGAGATCCTTGAGGTCGGGGGCATCGCGGTGAATCGGCCAGTACTCGGCCGCGTCGACTGGCCCGCGCCCATCGACCGCCTCCCCCAGCACGTTGAACACACGGCCCAGCGTCGCCTCACCCACGGGCACGCTCACGGGGCCGCCAGTGTCGAGCACATCTTGCCCGCGAATCAGGCCGTCGGTACTTCCCAAGGCGATGCAGCGAACGCGCCCACCCCCCAGGTGCTGCTGCACCTCGCCGGTGAGATTGATTTTGATCCCCTTCTGCTCCGAGACAATTTTCACGGCGTTGTAGATCGGCGGCATCTGATCCGCGGGAAATTCGACGTCGAACGTCGATCCAATGACCTGGGTGATTTGTCCCACGTTGGCGGTAGTTGTCGACATGTGAGCTACTGACTGGTTAAGGGAATGGCGGATCGGCAAGGGCACGAGGCGTCACGAGCACGCACCGCGCCGAGGGAGTGGGGTCGCTGGCATCAACTCAGCGCCTCGACACCCCCAATCAGGTCCATGAGTTCCGAGGTAATACGCCCTTGACGGGCACGGTTGTATTGCATGCTGAGTTGCTTGATCAGATCGCCGGCGTTCTCCGTCGCCCCCTTCATCGCCACCATCCGAGCGATTTGTTCGCTGACCGCGGTATCGAGGAAGCACTTGAAGAGCTTCACGCGAAAACTGGTGGGGACCACTTCCTCGAGGATGCTCTCGGGCGAAGGGAGGAATTCGTAGACGGTGGAACTGGCCGTGCCATTGGCGCTGGCCTCGGTGTCGAGGCCGCCCAGCGGCAGCAGCGTTTCGATGGCGACTTCTTGCTTGGCGATCGAAAGGAATCGCGTGTAGACCACGTCCAGCCGGTCGAGTCGGCCCGCGGCATAGTCTTCCAGGTAGCGATTGGCGATCACCTCGACTTCGTCGTACGACGGCTTGTCTTCGAAGTGCGTGAACGTCTGATCGGCGATCACCCGGCCTTGCTTGAAACCGGTGATGCCCCGCTTCCCGCTAATCTCGACGCGCAGTTGCTCGACTTGCTCGCGCAGCGATCGGGCATGCTGCAATCCGGCCCGGCTGACATTGCTGTTGAAGCCGCCACAGAAGCCGCGGTTGGCGGCCAGCACCAGCAAGGTCGCATTCCTCGTTTCGCGCCGCTGCTCGAGCAGCGGATGCTCGACCGACACCCCCGCCTGCACCAGGTCGCGGACCAGCTTCATAATCTGGTTGGTATAAGCCGTGGCGGCCGAGGCGCGATCCATCGCCTTGCGAAATCGCGCGGTGGCAATCAACTCCATCGTCCGCGTGATCTTGCGGATGTTGCGGATCGACTTGCGTCGCTTGTCGAGTTCGCGTGGGTTAGGCATCGTGGGACTTCGGCAATGGGCGATCGATAGGAACGGTCAACGGGGCAGGGGACTCGGACAGTCGGTCATTTAGACGGTCACGGTGGCGGCAGACGTCTGCCGCGCCCCCTTCGCGGAATATTGTCCTTGGAATTCGGCAATCGAAGCTTCGAGTTTCTGGATCAAATCGTCCTCCAGATTCTTCTTGGCGGCCAACTCTTGACGAACTTCGGGCTTCTGGTCGCGCATGAAGGTCAGGAATTCCGATTCCCAGTTCTGCACCTGCGCGGGGGGAACCTTGTCGAGGTGCCCACGGGTGCCGGCGTAGATCACCATCACCTGATCGGTCACGTCGAGCGGAACGTACTGGCCCTGCTTGAGGAGTTCGACCATCCGATAGCCGCGGTCGAGGCGCAACTGCGTCGCCGCGTCGAGTTCGGTACCGAGTTGGGCAAACGCCTCCAGTTCACGGAAGGCCGCGAGGTCGAGACGCAATCCACCCGCTACTTTCTTCATTGCCTTGATCTGGGCCGCACCACCGACGCGGGAGACCGAGATGCCGGCGTTCATGGCCGGCTTGATGCCGGCAAAAAACAGGTCGGGCTGCAGATAGATCTGGCCGTCGGTAATCGAGATCACGTTGGTGGGGATGTAGGCCGAGACTTCCCCTTCCAGCGTCTCGATAATCGGCAGCGAGGTGAGCGATCCTCCCCCCAAAGCGTCCGACAGTTTGGCCGAGCGCTCGAGCAGGCGGCTATGGCAATAGAAGACGTCGCCAGGGAATGCCTCGCGTCCCGGCGGGCGACGCATGAGCAGCGACAACTGGCGATAAGCCACCGCCTGCTTGCTGAGGTCGTCGTAGACGATCAGGGCGTGCTGCCCGTTGAACATGTACTCTTCGGCCATCGCCGTCCCCGAGTAGGGGGCCACATATTGCAGTGGAGCCGGGTCGCTCGCCCCGGCGACGATCACGGTGGTGTAGTCCATGGCCCCGGTTTCGCGGAGCTTCTCGATCACGCCGGCGATGGTCGATTCCTTCTGGCCGACCGCCACGTAGAAGCACTTTACCCCAGAATCGCGCTGATTGATGATCGCATCGATCGCCACCGCCGTCTTGCCGGTCTTGCGGTCGCCGATGATCAGTTCCCGCTGGCCCCGGCCAATGGGGGTCATCGCGTCGATCGCCTTGATGCCGGTCTGCAGCGGCTCGCCGACGGGCTGACGCTCGGCAACGCCGGTGGCAATCACTTCCACCGGACGCCGCTTGTTGGTGTTGATCGGCCCCTTGCCGTCGAGCGGGTTCCCCAGCGGGTCGACCACCCGCCCCAATAGCTCGTCACCGACGGGGACGCTCAGCAATTGACCGGTGCTGCGGACTTCCTGCCCTTCAGCGATCGACAGGTAGTCCCCCAGGATGATCACACCGACCGAGTTCTCTTCGAGGTTGAACGCCTGCCCCCGGACTCCGTTCTCGAACTCCACCATTTCGCCCGCCATCACCCCCGACAGGCCATAGACCTGGGCGATGCCGTCCCCCACTTCGAGCACGCGACCGACCTCGCGGACGTCGAGCTGCGAACTGAAGTTGGCAATCTGTTGTTCGATGACCGACGCGATTTCGTCGCTGTTGAATTTCATCTCGTCTAGGCTCCCTTCGCCCGCTGGGGCGATGGTTAATGCTTACTTGTTGACTCTTGACGTCGGAGATCGCCTTGCTAGGGAGCGATCTCCAGCAGGAACTTTTCGGGTCGCGATTCGATGGCGTCGATCGCCCGCTCGACCATCTGCCGCCGCGTTCGCTCGAGGGCGGTGCGGACCGAGCCATCGAAGATGGTATCACCCACTTGGACCACCATCCCCGCGATCAATTCGGGATCGACCTTCACGGTCATTTCGGCTTCGATGCCCAACTTGGCCTTGAGGGCCGCCGCCAGTTCGTTCTTCAGCGACTCGGGGAGCTCGGTGGCGGAACGAACCAAGACGGCTCGCCGACCTTGCGATTCCCCCCACAGTTGATGGACCATGTGAACCACCATCCGCAGGGCACCGAGCCGCCGATGATGGGCCATGATCTTCAGCAGGTTGACCACCTCGTCGGAAACTCTCCCTTTGAGGACCCGGTCGATCAGTGAGGTCACCTCATCCTCCGACAAGACGTCGCCGGTGAGCACCTTGTCGAATTCGGGATTCCGATCGAGCACGTCGGTGGCCAGCGAGTCGAGTTCCTCCACCAACTCAGCCCCCTTACCGGCCGCACTCGCTGCCGAAACAAACGCACGGGCATAGATCCGCGCCAATTGTTCCTGGCGGACGTCGAGGACGGTTTCGTGACCTTTGGTGGTCTTGCTCATGGGGCAATCCTCATTCAGTTATGGCTCGGGGAGCTACCCGCCAGCTTGGTGATCGCCTCGCGAACCAGTTCGGCCTGCTGATCGCCGGAGAGATTCTGGCGGACGACCTTGCCTGCCAAATCGACCGCCAGATTGGCACTCGTCTCGGCCAAACTGCGAACGGCGCTGTCGCGAGCCTGGTCGATCTCGCGAATGGCCCGGTCACGGTGAGCCCGCGACGCGGCATCCGCCTCGGAGACAATCTGCGTCTTGGTCGCCTCGGCGTCGCGGCGGGCTTCCTCGAGCATCTCCCGCACCTCGTCCTTGGCGCTGGCGAGGCGTGCCTCGTGAGCCGCGAGCAGCCCCTTGGCTTCCTCGTGTTTTGCCTCGGCGGCGGCCAGATAGTCGGACACCCGCTTTTCGCGAGCATCGAGCGCGTCGACGATCGGCCCCCAGGCGAACTTCCTCAGCACCCACAACAGCAGCAGGAAGATGATCACCGTCCAGATCGCCAGGTCGGGATCGAAGAAGAGGGGGTTCGCCACTTTGCGGACAATCCCATGCTCTTCTCCCGCGTCGCTATGAGAGTCGTCGGCCGCCCGGGCGACGGCCGGAAGCACGACCCCATGCAAGACGACGAGCGCCGAGATCCCACTCTTCACCATGGTAGCGGGGCGGAACACCATCAACACATCCTCCAACATGCCATCCAGGGATGGAAAACAAGGTTTACAGCAGGAAGCCGCAGATAGCCAGCGCGAAGAACCCGGCCCCTTCGATCAGGGCAGCCGCGATAATCATGGCCGTCTGGATCGTTGCGGCAGCCTCGGGCTGGCGCGAAATCCCCTCGACCGCCTGGCCACCAATACGGCCAATGCCAAGGCCGATCCCAAGCAGGGCGAGCCCGGCACCGATGCCGGCACCCAGCTTGTTGAAGCCGCTATGAGCCGGCGAGTATTTGCCCTCTTCGGCTGTAGGAACATTCGGATCAGGTGCTTCCTGGGCGAAGGCAGGCGTGGTTACCGCCAAGCAGATGGCGAACAACATGAAGATGCTTGCGAATTTGGCCACGATAGGATTCTCCTCGTAAGAAAAATAGACAATGTGTCCCGCTGCCGGGACTAATGTGGGTGAACCGCGGCCCCGATGAATAGTGCCGCGAGGAAGACAAACACGTAGGCCTGCAGGAAGGCGACAAACAATTCGAGCAAGCTGAAAGCAACCGAGCCAAGCACGGCAATCGGCATCACGCCTGTGAATATCAAGGTCCCACCGGTGGCGCCAATAAAGGCCACCAGCACGGCGAGCACCACGTGCCCCGCCATCATGTTGGCCAAAAGTCGAATGGCCAACACGGCATGCTTGATCAAGAGTCCGAATATTTCGATAAAAAAGATCATCGGCACCAGGATGACCGCCAGCGGCCCCGGCAATTCCATGTGCGGGACTTGCGCCTTGAGGAATCCAACCGGCCCCAGCCGCATCATTCCCGATCCGACCACCACCACGAAGGTACAAAACGCGAGTGCGGCAGTCGTGGCCATCACACCCGTGGGAGCCCCCAGCCACGGAATCATCCCCGTGAGGTTGCAACCGAGGATAAAGAAGAACAGGGTGAGCAAAAACGGCAGGAACTTATCCCCGTCATGCTCGCCAATCGCCGGCCGTGCCACCTTGTCGCGAATGAACAGGTACATCGCCTCGAGCATGTTCCAGAACTTGCCGCGCGGGACGCCCCCCATCCGGATTCGAGCCGCAAGGCTGATAAAGAACACCGCGATCAGCACCGCCACCACCAACTCGAGCAGCATGAACTTGGTGATCTGCAAGTCGAAACTGCCGAGCAGCTCGTTGTAGAGCGGATTCTCGAACTTCGGCTCCCAAATCGGTGGCCGTCCCGCGAAGGGCTGCGGAATACTGATGTGACCGCCGTTAATAAACTGCGGCACGTGGAATTCCGGCGCATCCTGGACGTGCGAAAACAGGGCCTCAGCAGATAACGGGTCGTCGTGCGCCATGCGTTAACGGGCTTTCGTCTGATTTCGTATCCGAAGACCTTACCGATTCACTTCCGCCAATGTCCGGTTCACACCGGCCACCAGCGTCACCAACTGAAAGGGAAGAAAAAAGGCCAGATTCTCCCCAGTCAACAATTCGCGCCGCATGATCGCCATCGCCAGCAGCGCCCCGAGCGGCAACGCCATGCGGACCGATGTCTCGGCCATCATCCGCGCCACCGGCTCGTACTTCAGTCGAGTTCGTTCGACCGTGAACCAACCCATCACACTAGTCGCGGCCGAAGTGGCGACGCCAAACGCGATCCACTTCGCCGCATCCACCTTGCCGATCCACCAGCCGATGCCCGCGAGCACAATCGCGGTCGCGATTGTCAGCCCGGGCCAAACCAGCCACGTTGGTCGCACAAGTCTTCTCTCTAAGTGCCCGCTGTTCTCACTCTTGGCGACCATCCGAGGGACCGCCTCCGCCGCACTGCGACTTACTTCCGCACGCGCGTGATCACCAGCAGGTGCCAGAACCCAAGCGGTAGCCCAACTCCGAATCCCACCAGCGTCCAAAGTGGGCTTGTCCCGAAATTTCGGTCGGCCCACGCTCCCAACAAACCCGGAACCACCATCTCGAGCGAGACGGTTAGGATTCGCGACACCCACCACTGGGCCACCACGAAGATGGTGCGCTCGGTGATTGGGCCGGGATCTGGGCGCGGGGATGGCGGCTTGTTTTCTGGCGTAACTTTTTTCCTGTCAAGCACTTGCGTCTTTCGGAGCACCGCACCCGAGGCCGGGATGTCCGCTGCAAGTCCTTTCGTGCCGGCAATTTAGTGGTCCTCCAGTCGATCGTCAACCGGTCGGAGGAGCTATTTGTGCATTTTTTCACAAAGTCGTCCGCGACGACGTAAACCCGAAAAAGTCAACGGGTTACGCCACCGACACCCTGAATTATCGGCGCCCGGTGCCACTCGCGGGAGTGGGACATTCTGCCGCAGTGGCCCAAGGCGCCGTCGAAAAAGCTGAAAAACCGGAACGAAATGTGTCAAGTTTTTTGTAAGTGATTACCTACAAACCAGTTGCGCCTTCACCGATACGCTCGAAAAGGTCATTATAGGTTGCAATTTGCGCACAACCCTGCTATGCTGAACTTGCTTCGGCGGACGGATTCTCGGGGCAGTTGGCAGCGATAGCTACAGCGAGAATCGGCGGAGCTTTTGGGTGCCCTTTTCTGGGCCGCCCCCGCGAGCGACAAGCGATTCTCTTTCGGCTCGTGTCCTCTGCTTCCGTTCCCCCAAAGCCCCTGCCTCCCCGGCTGGATGATCCAGCCGAATCTACCCGCGGGCGTGGACCTCCGACGGGTGGAATATCAACCTGCAAGTAATGAGAAACGTTGGGCTATGACTACAGCGACTCTCCGCACGTACACCTGCAAGGATCTGGCCCAAATGGCCAAACGCGAAGGTGTTTCTGGCTGGCACTCGATGCGTAAGGAAGAATTGATCAGGGCATTGGCGAATGCCTCGCGACGTACAAAGAAGCAGGGTAGCGATCAACCGGCGCTCACGGCCACCAACGGTCATCAGTCAAAAGCATCTCGACTTTCGTCAGCGCAGCGTCAGGCCCGCACCCGGATCGATGACCTGCGGAGCCGCCTTTCGACGCTCAAGAACATCGCGACCGACCGAGTTGGGGCCGTCCCCTCGGATCGTACGGAACGTCTGGTGTTGATGGTCCGCGATCCCTACTGGTTGCAGGCCCATTGGGACCTCTCCCCGCAAAGTGTGGAGCGAGCCCGCACCGCTTTGGGGCATAATTGGCATGCGGCCCGACCCATGCTGCGACTGTTCCGCGTGCTGGAAGATGGCAGTTCGGTCCCCTATCGCGATATTGCCATCCATGGCGGCGTGAACCATTGGTATGTCGATGTTTCCGACCCGCCCCAAAAATACCGTGCCGAGATCGGCTACCGCTCTGGCGAGTCGGAATTCTACTGCCTCAGCCGCAGCAATACGGTGACGACTCCCCTTCCCGGCTCGACCGATGCCATCGGCGGCGGTTGGGGGGATGTCGCTGAGAACGCCGATCGCATTTTTGCCATGAGTGGCGGCTATTCGGAGCGGGGGACGAGCATGGAACTACAGCAATTGCTCGAAGAACGCCTCAAGTGCCGCCTTGGTCGCCCCACGGAAACCCGCTTTGGCAACGGCGCTGGCAGCCTTTATCTCGATCGGGAGGAGCTTCGCTTCGCCATCGATTGCGAAATCATCATCTATGGTGCCACCAGCCCGCACGCCCATGTGACCGTCGAGGGTGAGCCGGTGAATCTTCGGACCGACGGCACGTTTGCCGTGCGGCTCCCCCTCCCCGATCGCCGCCAGGTGATCCCGGTGGTCGCCTCCGCTCCGGATGGCGTGGAGCAGAAAACGATCGTTCTGGGCCTGGAACGGAATACCAAGGAGCTCGAACCGATGCTTCGCGACTCCAGCCACCAGTCGTGACGCGCGTTCGCAGACGCGGTGAGTTCTGATAGACTGGCGCAGGAACGACTGGCCGCGGCCACGTTCCTGCGCCAATTTATTTCGCCTGTTGCCTCACCATCCTCACGCGTCGCTCTTGTGGAAAACGACATCTATCCCATCCTGCGCGATTGGCCCTACGTCCCCGATCAAATCAGCGTTCGTCTGATCGAGGGGGAAGAAGGGGCACAGTTCATCCAGCTTCGGCTCGACCTCGGCCTGTTGCAAATGTCTCTTCACGGTCGGCCCGATGGTCAGACGATCGAAGAGTTCCCCTCGCTGCTCGAGCTCCATCACCACCGCAAGGAGCTCCACGAGCGTGAGAACCCCGACGCGGCCGGCTATGCCCTCAAGGGAGAAGACTGCGCCGAACTGCTCCGCGAAGGGTTGCAATACTATCAGCGGTATCTCAGTTTTTGGCATTTGGGGATGTACGAACTCTGCGCCCGCGACACGGCCCGCAACCTCAGCTTGCTGCGATTTGTCCGCGAACACGCCCTCTCCGACCGCGACAAGTTGCAGTTCGATCAATGGCGTCCCTACGTCACCATGATGCATTCACGAGCCGTCGCCACTCCGTTGGTCGAATTGCGCCAGTGGGACGCAGCCCTGGGGGCGATCGACGCCGGTATCGAAGCGCTCCACGAGTTTCTCGACGAATACCAGCAACAGCAGCACGCCGAGCGGCTCGGCGAACTCACCTTCCTCGAGCGGTGGCGCAAGGAAGTGGCCGGCCTGGCCGGCATCGAGGCCCCTTCGCTTGCCGCCCAGCACAAGGATCCGCTCACCCGCCTGCGCGATGACCTTCAATCGGCCATCGACGACGAACGATATGAAGACGCCGCCCGCATTCGCGATGAGCTGCGTCGGATGGAAGAGCCCCCGCCCCCCTTCATGGCGTGAAGGTCCTAGCAATGCCTCAGTCAACGGCCAACGCCGACCAACTTGTCGCCAACCTCCAACAGCTTGGGAGCTGTGTGGTGGCCTTCTCCGGCGGGGTCGATAGCGCCGTCGTGGCCAAGGCCGCGTTTCTCGCGCTGGGTGATTGCGCCATCGCCGCGACCGGCATCGGCCCGGCCGTTGCCGAATCGGAACTCGCCACCGCCCGTCAGGTGGCTCGTGCCATCGGCATTCGGCACGTCGAACTCGCCACCGACGAGATCACGCGCCCCGGCTATGTGGCCAACGCCCCCGACCGCTGCTACCACTGCAAGACCGAACTCTACATGGTGCTTGCTCATTACGCCCAGGAGAATGATCTGCAAGCGATCGCCAACGGCACCAACACCGACGATCTTGGCGATTACCGTCCCGGCCTCCGAGCCGCCACGGAGCAGCAGGTTCGCAGCCCGCTGGTGGAGTGCGGGCTCGACAAACAAGCCGTACGCGCAATCGCCCGCCAGTGGGGGCTTCCCATCTGGAACAAGCCGGCACAACCCTGCCTCGCCAGCCGCATCGCTTATGGCGAGCAAGTGACCCCGGAACGACTTGCCATGATCGAGCAAGCCGAGGCCCTGCTGCACGAACTCGGTTTCCCCATCACCCGGGTCAGATACCACGAGGGAGACCTCGCCCGCATCGAAGTTCCGTTGGAGGATCTGCCGCGTCTTTTAGCCCCCGAAACCCGCGCCCGAGTGGTGACGACGATCACCCAGCTTGGCTTCCGCCACGCGATGATCGACCTGGCCGGGTTTCGCTCGGGGAGTCTCAACAGCGCACTTCTACAAATAGCGAGCCCCCCACGCTAAGCGAGCCCCCCACGTCAGTGGGGGGTGCCACCGCCAATAGTCTCAATAGTCCACAAACCGATTCCCCACCTTCGATTCTTCAACTCGTATCCTCCCACCATCCCGGCTCCAAACCAACAGCGGATTCGGCTGACGGTAGCAAACGTAATAGATCGCGCGGGGCAGTTCCTCTAGCGGCCGGCACGAGCCCCCTTCAGTCCACCACGTGCCGCACGAGGGCCTGCCAAACACCAGGTTGAGCCGCCGCGATCCATAACTCTTAAAATCCTGCAAGAGCTTGTGCTTACCCACCTCGGAAGGAGCCCCCACAACGAGGTGCATGTGATTGTGCATTATCGACAGGGCATGCAAGGTCCAGCCTCGGTAGGTGGCCGTCTCCATAAACTGCTCAATCAAAATCTCCGCTTTCGCCAGATCGATAGACACTGGCGCACCACGCAAGTGCCTGGCGGACGATTGTCGGAGCGCGGGCATCGACGCCTCAAACGCTGCTCCTCGCTGATTGTGGACGATCCGATGCGGACCGCGAGGATCTCCGGGGCGGCGGTCTCGAACCCTTGCAATGGAGCCCCGCTCGTCACCCGGCAACCAGTTGCCGTAAAACGTCGAGGTGAGCAGCCAATTCGTCACGGCACGTCCTCCGTCGAGTTGGGTATTTGGGTGTTGATGTTGATGCGATTGTAGTATACCGATGTTCATTTATTGGTGCAAGGTTTTTTTGAGGGAATTTTTGAACTAGTGTAGTGTGGACCCACCCCCCACTAACGTGGGGGGCTCGCTTGACGTGGGGGGCTTGCTTGGATGGCCGCGGCCCAGTTTCCACCGTCTGGCGGTGACAGATCCACCTTCTTTCCCGACGTCAGTTCCGTCTTGGGCCCCCACTCTCCGCTGTCGATGCTGATCCAATGGGCTACCCACTCTCCCTTGGCAGCCGACAAATCGACTTTCACCCTAGATTTCTCATTCGCCGGAAAAAACACCGCATACGCCTCCCCACGCCTGGCTGCCAGATAGGCCTCGTTCTCCTCCCGCTCCGACAGTAGCTCGCCCGCCGCGTCGACCGACCAGAGGGGGATCTTCGACTCGAGTTTTCGTGCGGCGCGGATGGTGGCGACCGCCTTGTCGTTCAGGCCCAACCCCGAATCGGGTCGATGGAACCGCATCGAAGCCGCCCCGGCGAGCAAATGCCGCCAGAAGCGTTCGATGCCATCCTGGTCGGTGTGGCCGAACTTGTTGCCGTCGGCGCCGTAGGTTTTGGTCGTGTTCATTGGCCGAGGATGTTTCGCCAGATACTGGCGAACGTGCAAGAAGTTATCCCAGTGCTTTTCACCCTTGTTATGGTTGTTCTGCGACACATCGACAAAATCGTACAACTCGGGATGGTCGAACGTCCGCCGGTGTGTTTTTCCCTTGAGGTCCCAATCGTCCCACATCTCGGTCACCATCACCTGTTTTCCTTGCTTCGTGGCGTGCTGCTTGATAAACGTCGCCCAGTACCGCCCCCACTCCTCCTCGCCACTCGTCTCGTTGTCGATGCAGTAGAGCACGTGGTCGTAGGCGAGTGTGTGCTCGAGCATTTTCTCGACGAACCGCTGCTGGAAGGGGAGCACCACACCGTTGTCCCGCTGCTTGGGCGTGGTAAAGAAAAACGGCTGTTGGTTGCGCCCCGGATGATCGGCATACCGCTCGGCGAAGCCCGATTCCTCGTAGCTGTAGTTCCCATTATTCTTGGGGTTGTAGGGATGGATTTTCCAGTGGTTCTTACCACCATTGTCGGTGTAGTCGAACCGATCCCACACCTCGATCTGCACGAAGATCTTCCGCCTGGCCGTTTCGCGCAGCATTCGCTCGAACCGCGTCCAGTACTCGGGGTTCCACTGCTCCAGGTCGTACTTGCCATCGTCATTTTGTGCGAAGGGATAGACCTCAAATCCTCCGTCCTTCCGATCGCTCATCGTGTTACGGATCACGTTTCCACCAGCTTCATGGAGCCGATCGAGCTGAGCCACCAGGTCGTCCTCGAGCCACTGAAACAAGTTGTCGTCGTCGCTTCCTCCCAGCAGCAGCACCGGCCTGCCTTCGTAACTCCAGTAATAGGGGTTATCTCCCCAGGGGCGCAAGGCGGGCTCTTGGGCGATGGCCCTCAGACAGCCGGCGATCCCACAGAGAAGCACCAGCGACGACAAGAACAGTTTCATGGCACGGCCCTCGGAAGGTGACAGCCTCAGTACAGGTACTGCTCGTAACTTATCCGATGCGATGGGCCGGTGCCACTTGAGCCGCGCGACTTGAATTTGCCGCTAAGGAACGACCAAATCTCCCAAATCCTTGGTCTGGCCGCGCGTCAGCGTTAGCGGGCCAAACGCGGGGGCGGCTGCTGCCCGCGTGTGCCAGTCCCCTTGCCGGCGGACGAACTCGCCGCTCAGTTCGAACCCAGGGGGCACGACAAGTCGGAATTCCCCTCGCCGTTCTCCTGGATGAACGGTGAATTCGCTCTGCCGCCCCGCGACATAGGTGCCAGGCATCAGCCTCTCCCCCAACACGCGAATCATAAAATCGTCGTTTGGCTTGCCCGAATCGTCGGTAATCCGGCCTTGGATGACGGCCCCGCGCTCCATTTCGACACGCACCGGCTCGGCGCTCCAGGTGTCGTACAGAGTGCCGATCAGTCCCCGCTCCTCGTGCGAGAACACCAGCAGCTCGGCCCGCTCGGGATGCAGGCCGTAAACCGGGAACGTGGGGGGCAGGTCCTTCGCCTTATAGCGATTCAGTTGCCGTTCGACCGTCGCCCCCTGCACGGGCACACCCTGTTCATCCACCAGGGTCACTTCCACGGGAGGATCACGGTAAACAGTGGCCGTAAGCTCGAGCAGCTTGTCCTCCTCCCTCGTCCGCGTGAATTGGGCGGCGGCGAGATCGAGTTGGTCGATGGTGTAATTGCTTCCCGAGGCCATTTGCTCGGTCGTCCTCACGGCAGGCTGCACAATGTGCCAAGCGTCGCCGTAGGCATAACGCTCCTCCTCGAACGTCCAGTCGCTCCGTCCCGGTTCGAAAAACGCCTTGGGGTCGACAGCCGCCGGGCGATCGCGTCGCGACTTTCGCTCGACGAGCACCGCACCCGGGCCCACGGGCACGATCCCCTCGTACACCCCCGGCGCCACTTTCTTCGCCTCGTTGAAGTGACGCTTGATACCGCGATGCACCGTGCCGGGTACCACTTGGACGGCGATGGAATAAACGGGCCGATCGATCGGCTGACCTTCCTGGTCAACCAATTTTAGCCGATAAGGGACCGCGCGGGTAAGTTTCACTCGGTTTTCCACTCCTGGGAGCACCGTCTGACGGTGGCTGCCGTAGGGGGCTGCAAACGAGCCGGCGAAGGCCAGTTCGTAACCTTGCGCCCGGGGGCTCAGGCCGGTGACTTCGAATCGTCCCTCCTCGTCGGTGGTGAAAAGTTGGCCGTACATGCCCACGCTCGTGTTATGGTTCGCCAGCCCCACGGTCACCCCCGCCGCCGGCTGATTTGAGAACTGCGACTCAAAAACCCGTCCGCGAAGCACCGCACATTTGGCAAGCGTCAAGCTGAAACCCGAACCATAGAGCACTGGTATGGGCTTGGGGGGAGCGGGGAGGGGCTGGGCCTGTGCATCTTTTTTCCCCTCCTGGAGAGCCCTGGCTGTGGCCGCCAGATCGAACGGCTTTTGATACACCGTTTCGATCGGCCGCACCGCGACGCGCAGACTGGTGGTGACGGCCAGCGGGTGCGTTATCTCGATGTTCGCAATGAACCCTTCGGGCAAATCCGACAGTTCGAACCGCCCCGCGTCATCGGTAGTCGCTTCGGTCTCGATTCCGGGGAGGACTGCCGGTTTGAAGAGCATCTCGGCGTAGTCGACCATCGAGAAAAGTCCCCCCTCAACTTCTTCTTCGCGAGGAATGTGGACGTCGAGGTCGTACTCCACCGGCGCCATCATGCCTGTCACGCGGACGCGAGCTCCCGCCAATGGTTCGCCCCCGGCCAACTTTAGTTCACCCGATAGCGTCGCCGGTGGTCGGGTTTGGATCGCCACCTCGCGATTGATGTGCGGATGCCAGTGGCTGCGGGCGCTACGCTCCCCTCCCCATGTCTTGAGCCAACCCGGCGCGACTCCCTCCTTGGTCGCGACGAGCAGAGTCTCCCAGCGCATGATCTCGCCCGATGGCAGGGAAGACGACAAATCGGGCGCTTCGAATTCGAACCGGCCCTCCGCGTCGGTCACGGCCCGCACCGGCCCGATGTGGTCGACGTTGTTCCATTCCAATAGCTCGAAGGTACTCGCCGCATGGATCTTCGCTCCGGCAAGCCGATTGCCGTCGGGCCCGATCACGACTCCTCGATGGAGTGTGGGCGAATCCCTGTCGACGGAGGGGATGCCACTCCAGGTGATGTCCTCCCGCGGAGCCACCGACTCCGCCGCCGCTACCTCTTGCTCCTCGGCGATCACGCGAGTCGTCGCCACCAGCACCGACCCGGCAGCGAGCAGGGCAGCCACCCCCCATCGTGCGAGTTGTCCCACGCGGGTTCGTCGATCGCGATGGGGGTCGAGTAACCCGGCGATCCGACCTTCGAGCTTCCCTCGACCGACAACCGCGGGGGCGAGGGCCCCCACCAGGGCCTGCCGGCACGTCACCGCTTCCGCAACTTCCAGCAGCGACTGGCCGTATTCGACGGGATCGCGCCCGGCGAGCACCGCATTATCGCATAGTTCTTCGCGGGCCCGGCTCAGCGACCGGTTCACGAGGTGCATAGTCACCAGCGGCCAGTAGAGCGCCGCCGCCACCTGCTGCACGAGCATCACCCAGTGGTCCCCCCGCCGCAGATGCTCCAGTTCGTGGGCATAAACATCGGCGAGTACGTCGCCCCGCGTCGTTCGCACAAAGCGGCGGGGAAGCAGGATGACCGGCCGACCGAAGCCCACCGCCAGCGGCACCGCGACGTCCGATTCCAGAACGCGCACTCCCCCCGGCAATAAGTCGACTTCGATTCCCCGCGACTTGGAGCGTCCCACCGCCACCAGAGCGATCCCGACCCGCAGCAACAAGCCACCGGCGACCAGCGCGTAGAGTCCCCACAGGGCTTGTCCGATAGTCGCTGGGTCGAAGCCGAAGGCTCCTGTCTGCTGAACAGCAAACTCAACTCCTTCGCCAGTCGCGGATGGTGCATCGCTGCCGACCGGCGTTGGCGAAGTGGGGCAAACGGCCGTCTCCAATGCTGCTACGCTGGGGGCAGAGTCACGCCTAATCGGTTCGTCGGTGGAGGGCAGGAGTTCGCTTGCCCGCGGCACTTCACGATCGGCACACGCCGCCTGACTCTCCTTAGAGTCCATGTGCCGTTCGACTTCACTCGCTGCGCGAACTCCTTCCCATGCGGGGATCGCAACCAACCGCCAGTCGGTGACCGCACGCAACTCGAGCAGGGGGGGCAACAGCAAACACCCGACTAGCGTCGTCAGTAAAACGGCGTGTCGCCGAGCGGCCGAGCGACGAAACGCGAAGCTGACGAGCCAGCCGATTGTCGACACGATAGCCAGGGCTATGAATGTGAGCACGTGTTGTTCTCCTGTCGATGGAAAGGACTTCGCCACCGGTACTTGGGCGTCGCACCCTCTAGTTCTTGAGTCGGCCCCCCTTGGCCTCGTCGAGCAGCTTGCGAATCCGGTCGAGTTCCCCCGGCCGAAGTCCGCGATAGTCGATCAGCGCCGCCACCATCGCCTCGGGCGACCCGCCACAGAGATTGTCGACGATTTCGCGAATCTTGCGGCCGATCGACTCCTCGCGCGGCCGGGCCGCGCGGTAGACATAGGTCCGCCCGGCGACCCGATGGGTGACCCAGCCTTTGTTTTCCATCCGTTCGAGCAGCGTACGGACAGTATTGCGGGCAACGTCGCGAGGCAGAGCCTCGCGAGCCTCGCGGGCGGAGACTTCGCCCCGATCCCACACCAGTTCCATCACCTCCCGCTCGGCGGAGGACAAACTTTCGCTATCCATCGACGAATCTCCCAGGGCAGTCCGATATTGACTACATGCTGTAGCCACTATGGCGACATTGCGTCGCCATGTCAAGCAGACCATGGTTCCCATTTCCAACTCCCCGATGCCATCGCTCCATGGTCCCCCGTTGCGTCCGATCCAGTCATTGTGAATCGTACCTCTACGGCGTATGCCGCCTGCCTAAGCAATTGGCAAGCTTGCACGAAGAATTGGCAACGCTTTCGTGGCAACAGCTTCCACTGAACCAAGAACTGAACCAAGAACTGAACCAAGAACTGAACCAAGAACTGAACCAAGAACTGAACCAAGACACACACCTTCCGCCCTCCAGGCGCCGCGCAGGCTGGGGCACCAGATTTCACGACAGACGGTGATGAACATCCTGGTCGAGGCGGGGCTTGGTCCCGAGCCGCACGACCATCCCGACACCTGGTCCGACTTCTTGCAGCGGCACGCGGCCACGATGTGGCAGTGCGATTTTGCCTGCAAGCGGAAGTGGACGATTCGTGGAATGGTCGATCTCTACTTCCTGGTGTTCATTCACCTGGAAACACGGCGGATTTGGGTTTCCCCTTGCACGGCCAATCCGACTGGTGACTGGACTGCACAGCAAGCGCGGAACTTTCAAATGCACCTGCAGGATGAGCATCTGCCGTGCGCACTCCTACAGCATGATCAGGACACGAAGTATACAGCGGCGTTCGACAATGTCTTTGAGTCCTCGGGGTGTGAGATCCAGCTCACCCCTCCCCGGTCTCCCAACCTGCAGGCGCACATTGAACGGGTCATTCAGACGCTCAAGCACGAAGTGCTGAACGCTTTTTGCGTGGTGAGTGAGCAGCACTTGGACCATATCCTTCGTGTGGCGCAGGATTGGTACAACCATCGGCGTGGTCACACTGCCCGAGATCATCTGCCGCCGGTGCGCGATAAAGGTGATCCGCCGATCATCGATTTGGCGAGGACCAAGGTCATCTGCCACACGGAACTCGGCGGGCATCTGAAGTCGTATCGGGCCGCGGCCTGACGCCCGTCGCCTCGCAATTTTCGACTTCCGCATCGGTCTGATGCTGCGCACTCGCGACCGAATTCTAGATTTCCGCGGCCACGGTCCGGGCCAAATACCGGTTGTGTCGAAGAATTGATCCGGAACCGCCGCTGGAAGTCGGTATCAGCGAAGCGAAAGGTTGGAACGAAATCGTGTGACAAAGTTCTTTTACCGCGCGGCAGCGTCAAACACCGGTTGCGTTGGAAAATTGGTTCGTAGTCGCGGCTGGAAGTCGGTATCAGCGGAACGAAAGGCTGGGCCAAAATCGTGTGACGGAGTTTTTTTACCGCGCGGCAGATTCTTCTGATTCATCAGCCATGCAAAGACATGTCGTAGCGTAGAATGATGCAGCTAGCAGGAACAATAAAAGAACGCCGAAGACTAAACGCACTTTAAAGGTACCCCCAATAATCATAACTACAATATGCGCGATCGACATCAACACACTGTAAGTCAGCATAAGCCACCAAAGGGCACGCCTGTTCGACCTTGCACGCGCTCTTAGGCGGTAATACACTTGCAAAGCTTTGCTATTTGCCTTCATATCCAATCTCCACTTGCAACGTCTGATCCGGCACCAATGCATCCTTACGAGACATACGAGACTTGTCCAAGCATACACCATACTCAGGAGAACGCGATACCATCCCACTCCTTCTGTAACTGCTAGCACCCGACCCTGAGAAAAGAGCGGCGGGTCACGCTTGGTTTCCTAGAATTGTTTGTTCGATTTCTTCAAACAAGAAGGAGACTAGCCATGGCCCACCAATTGCATCCTAGCACCACCCTTGGCTAAATCACTCGAATGCTGCTTCAAAACCGAAACACCACCAAGGCTTTTCTAGACCTGTTGCCCCCGCACATAGACCACACCACGACGAAGCAAGGACGCCCAAACGGAGTGTGTCTCCATTTGCTTCCACAGGC
The DNA here is from genome assembly GCA_964650265.1 of uncultured Planctomycetaceae bacterium. Classification (GTDB taxonomy): domain Bacteria; phylum Planctomycetota; class Planctomycetia; order Pirellulales; family Lacipirellulaceae; genus CAZYQQ01. The sequence goes on along the minus strand of CAZYQQ010000022.1, from coordinate 7,744 downwards.
TGGGTGTGGTACCGGTAGACGCCCAAACGGAGTGTGTCTCCATTTGCTTCTCAATTGCCTTAGGGCGGACCTACCTGCTATTTGGCAATTCGGCCTCTCCCACCGTATGTTGCCTGCCTATGCAATTGGCAGGCTTGCACGAAGAATTGGCAATGCTTTCGTGGCAACAGCTTCTAACTCGCCATTTTTTGTTCGGCTTTCCGAAAAATAGTCGCTGATTCCGATTAAGGCACGGCGGTTGCAAGCATGCCGAATTGTAGCCATGGCGGATGGCTCGTTTGGTACGAATGAAATCGAAATCCTCTGTAAATAGCAGCCTGTTGAACAAGGGGTCTGGCTCGCGGTGCGCCACGAAAATCACTCGGAACTCTGATTGCCGCGAGCGTGCCCGTCCCCATTTTCAGCAGGCTGTTAGTCCGCCATGGAAGCGAACAGCAAAGCGACTCGGATCGCTCTCTTCTCCCTTGCCACGCCCCACATGCGCGCTTTCCACATGTCGTGGATCGCGTTCTTTCTCTGCTTCTTCGCATGGTTCGGCATGGCACCGCTCATGTCGGTTGTGCGCGACGAATTGCAGCTCACGAAGGATCAGATCGGCTGGTGCGTCATCGGCTCGGTCGCGATCACCATCGTGGCACGACTCGTCGTCGGCTGGCTTTGCGACCGCTATGGCCCGCGACTGACTTACACCTGGCTGTTGCTGCTCGGTTCGTTGCCGGTGATGGGGATCGGCCTGGCCGAGGACTTCACGACATTCTTGCTCTTTCGCGTGCTGATCGGCGCGATTGGCGCGTCATTCGTCATCACGCAGTATCATACGTCGTTGATGTTCGCGCCGAATTGCGTCGGCACGGCCAACGCGACCACTGCCGGCTGGGGCAATCTGGGAGGGGGCGTTACTCAGCTTGCGATGCCGCTCCTCTTTGCATTCCTTGTCGGCACGCTCGGGTTCTCGGACGCCGCCAGTTGGCGGCTCTCGATGTTTCTTGTCGGACTGATGTGCGTGCTGTGTGGTATCGCCTATTACTTCTGTACGCAAGATACGCCGGAAGGAAACGTACGCGATCTTCGCGCGACCGGGAAATTGCCCGCGAAGTCGTTGCCGGGAGCCTTTTTCGATGCGTGCCGCGACCATCGCGTGTGGGCCCTGTTCGTGGCCTACGGCTGTTGCTTCGGCATCGAAATCACGATGGAAAACGTCATCGTCCTCTACTTGCTCGACTACTTCGACTACTTTCGGCAACTGGACCAGGGCCAGGCGCTCCAAATGGCCGGGTTGCTCGCCGCATGCTTCGGCCTCATGAACATTTTCGCCCGTTCGCTAGGTGGCTGGTTGGGTGACAAGTGTGGCAATCGCTGGGGTTTTTCGGGCCGCGTGAAGTGGCTGTTCGCGGCACTCTTCGGCGAGGGGGTGGCCCTGTTGCTCTTCTCGCAGGCCACCATCCTTGTCGTTGCCATCCCGCTGCTCGTGTTGTTCGGCCTGTTCGTCAAGATGTCGAACGGCGCCACCTATGCGATTGTCCCGTTCGTCAACCGCCGTGCCATGGGGGCCGTGGCCGGCATCGTCGGTGCGGGTGGAAACGTGGGGGCCGTGCTGGCCGGCTTCCTGCTCAAGTCCGAGGGCCTCAATTGGCCGACCGCGCTCTTCGTTCTGGGGGCCGTCATTACCGCGTTGTCGTTCGTGAGCTTCGCGGTGACGATCCGGCCTGGCGACGAACCATCGACGGGTGTCCTGCCCCGACCCCAACTCGACATCGATGCGCTGGAACCCGCCAGCGCCATGGCCTGACACCGCCCTCTTTACCAACGAGCGATCCTGCCTTGCCGTGAGTACCTCGAATCCTTCACCTTCGAAACCCGTGAATGTTGTCGTCGTCGGCAACGGCATGGTGGGGCAGCGTTTCTGCGAACGGCTGGTCGAGTTCGACACACAGCGGCGGTTTCAGCTCATCACGTTTTGCGAGGAGTCGCGGGCCGCGTACGATCGGGTCGGTTTAACGTCGTTTTTCGCCCATCGCAATGCCGAAAAGCTGATGTTGGCCCGTCGGGAGTGGTATGCCGAAAACGACATCGAGCTGCACATCGGCGATCGGGTCGGCGCCATCGATCGCCGCCAGCGTATCGTCCGCTCCGACAAGGGAGTCGCGATCGACTACGATCACATTGTGTTGGCGACCGGTTCCTATCCGTTCGTGCCGGCGGTGCCGGGGATCCAGTTGCCGGGGATTTTTGTCTATCGCACAATCGACGATCTGGAGCGGATCATCGCCCATGCCTCCAAGTCGCAGCGGTGCGTTGTCATCGGCGGGGGGCTGTTGGGACTTGAAGCGGCCAAGGCAGCCTACGACCTCGGCCTGGAAACGCACATCGTCGAGTTCGCCCCACGTCTGATGCCACGGCAAGTGGACGACCCTGGCTCGCGGATGCTCGTGAAGCAGATCGAGGCCCTTGGTGTTCATGTTCATCTGGGCAAAACCACGAAGGCCATTCACGGCACCGGCGCCGTCGAACGAATCGAATTTGCCGACGGCGAGTCGATCGATGCCGACATGATGATCATCTCTGCCGGCATTCGGCCGCGCGACGATCTGGCGAAGGAGGCCGGCCTGGCCTTGGCGGAGCGCGGCGGCGTTGTCGTCGACGAGCGTTTGCAAACTTCCGATGGGCAAATTTATGCCGTTGGCGAGTGTGCCTCCTTTCGCAACATGATCTACGGCCTGGTGGCACCGGGCTACGAGATGGCCGAAATCGTGGCGGCCAATCTAACGGGGGCCGATCGGTGTTTCGCGGGGGCCGATCTCTCCACCAAGCTCAAGCTGATGGGGGTCGATGTCGCCAGCTTCGGCGACCATGAAGCCCCGGCCGAGCGAGCAACGCCGCTGGTATTCGAAGACCCCTTCGCCGGCCATTACAAAAAACTACTCTTCACACCCGACGGAACAGAGCTTGTGGGGGGGATTCTCGTCGGTGATGCCGCCGACTATGGCAAGCTTTCGATGCTGGCCAAGAGTGGCGCAGCGCTTCCTTGCCGGCCACACGATCTCTTCGTGCCAGCAGGCAGTTCGGGGCCAGCGGCGATCGGCCTGGAGGCGATGCCCGACTCGGCCCAGATTTGTGCTTGCAACAATGTGTCGAAGGGGGCGGTCCAGCAGGCGATCGGCGAGGGGGCCGACACGCTCGACGCACTCAAGCACTGCACAAAGGCCGGCACTGGTTGCGGCGGCTGCCTGCCGCTCGTGACCGATCTGCTCAAGGGGGAACTCCAGAAGGCGGGCCGGGCGGTCGTCAATCATTTGTGCGAACATTTCCCGCTTTCACGAACCGAATTGTTCGCCATCGTGAAGGCGAAAGGGCTCCGCACGTTCGGCGATGTTGTCGCTCACGCGGGGCAGGGGCAGGGGTGCGAAATCTGCAAACCGACCATTGCTTCGATCCTGGCCAGTCTGTGGAACGAAAATGTCCTGAAGCCCGAACACGAAACACTGCAAGACACCAACGACCGCTTCCTGGCCAACATGCAGCGCGGCGGCTTGTATTCCGTCGTCCCCCGCGTGCCGGGGGGCGAGATCACGCCGGAGAAACTTACCGTCATCGCTCGCGTCGCCGAGCAATACAACCTCTATACGAAGATCACGGGGGGCCAGCGAATCGACATGTTCGGGGCCCGCGTGCAGGATTTGCCCGACATTTGGGAGGAGCTCGTCGGTGCGGGCTTCGAAAGTGGCCACGCCTATGCCAAATCGCTGCGAACGGTGAAAAGCTGCGTCGGTTCCACCTGGTGCCGCTACGGCGTGCAGGACTCGGTCGGCTTCGCGATCCGCGTCGAGCATCGTTACAAAGGCATCCGCGCGCCTCACAAGATCAAGATGGCCGTGTCGGGCTGCATCCGCGAATGTGCCGAAGCGCAAGGAAAAGACGTCGGCCTGATTGCCACCGAGCATGGCTACAATCTGTACGTTTGTGGCAACGGGGGGGCCAAGCCGCGGCATGCCGACCTGTTGGCGAGCGATCTCGACGAAGAAACGGCGCTGCGCTACATCGATCGCTTTCTGGCCTATTACATCATGACGGCCGATCGGCTGACGCGCACGAGTGTGTGGCTGGAAAAGCTGGAAGGGGGGATCGACCATCTCCGCGACGTTGTCATTCACGACAAGTTGGACATCGCGACCGAGTTGGAAGCCCTGACGCAACGGCTCGTCGATACCTACCAGTGCGAATGGGCGGCCGTTGTTCGCGATCCCGAAAAACGCCGTCGATTCCGCCAGTTTGTCGGCAGTGACGAATCGGAGCCTTGCATCGAGTTCGTCACCGAGCGCGACCAGACCCGGCCGGCCGACTGGCCCAACGAGTCGGTCTCCTTGGAGCAGTTCCGCTTGCACGACGGACGTTTACTCCACGAGATCGAGCAGCAACCTGCCTCGGAAATGGGGTGGGTCATGGTCGGTCTGGCCGACGACTTTCCCAACGATGGCGGTGCGACCGTCAAGTATGGCAAATCACAAATCGCCGTCTTCAATTTCGCCAGTCGTAGCCAATGGTACGCGACTCAGAACATGTGCCCTCACAAGCGGGCCTTTGTTCTGTCGCGCGGCATCATCGGGACGGCCGGTGACGAACCGAAAGTCGCATGCCCGCTGCACAAGAAGACCTTCTCACTCGAAACGGGGGAATCCTTGCAGGGCGAAGAGTATCGTCTGAAAACATTCCGCGTGCAGTTGGAGAATGGCAAGGTGTTTGTCGAACTCCCCCCGCCGGAAGTGCTCGATCCCCTGATGGCGACGGACATCGGCTGCACGCTGGCGACGCACTGCAACGGTCAGGCAAACGGAGAAATCGCCCACGGCGTCGCCAGCGAGTGGGGCTGTCCGTCGTGATCCAACTCCCCATCGTCACCGCGGGCGCGAGCGGGCCAAAGCTCGTCGCCGAACTACTCGAACAGCAGCAGTCCCTCTCCGCCGTCGAAGAGTTCAGCGTTTGGAACCCCAGCCGCGACGAGCAGGGCCTCTCCGATGGCCGGCTTTCCAAAAACAACTCGCGCTACCGCTCGCTCATGCCCGCGACACCTCCCGGCCCGGGGCAGCAGTATGCCTTCGAGGTCGATCTCGATCGCTGCTCGGGCTGCAAGGCGTGCGTGGTCGCGTGCCATACGCTCAATGGCTTGGACGAAAACGAGGCGTGGCGCGACGTCGGCCTGCTCGTTGGCGGTTCGCGTGCGGCGCCGGTCATGCAGCATGTCACGGCCGCCTGCCATCATTGCTTGCAACCGGCCTGCATGAGTGCCTGCCCGGTCAACGCCTACGAAAAGAATCCCCTCACCGGCATCGTCAAGCACCTCGACGACCAATGTATCGGCTGCCAGTATTGCACCTTGGCTTGCCCGTACGAGGTTCCCAAATATCATGCGGCCAAAGGGATCGTCCGCAAATGCGACATGTGCTCCTCGCGATTGGCGGTCGGCGAGCCCCCCGCTTGTGTCCAATCCTGCCCGCACGAAGCGATTGCGATTCGCATCGTCGACCGCGAGCAGGTTGCGGATGATGCCGAGGCCTCGGTCTTCCTGCCGGCCGCCCCCGATCCGCAACTCACGCTGCCGACGACGACCTACAAATCACGCCGCTCCTTTCCTCGCAATCTGCTGCCGGCCGACTACTTTCGCGTCAATCCGCAGCACGCCCACTGGCCGCTGGTGGTGATGCTCGTGCTGACGCAGCTTTCGGTCGGCGCGTTTATTGTCGGCATCGCTTTAGAAGGCTGGCTCAACCCGCAGTTGCTCGCTACGCTTCGGCCATTGCACGCCGCCGCGGCGCTCGGGTTCGGACTGCTGGCGCTCGGTGCGAGCCAGTTTCACCTGGGTCGCCCCCACCTTGCGTTTCGTGCCTTGCTGGGGCTGCGCCACTCATGGCTCAGCCGCGAGATCGCGGCGTTCGGAGCGTTCGCGGCGCTAGCCTCCCTCTACTCCGTCGCGGTTTACTTGACATCAACCACGTCGGAGGCGAATCCCGCTACCGACATCGTCCTGCTTGCGGTCCGTTGGCTCGGTTGGGGCGTGGCCCTTACCGGTACGATCGCCATCTTCTGCTCGGTGATGATCTACGTGTTCACCCAGCGAGAGTGTTGGAGTTTTGTGCGCACCAGTGTGCGGTTCGCGTTGTCGGGCGCTATTTTGGGAGTGGCCTTGATCTGGCTCAGCATGCTGATCCTGGCCCTCGCATCGCCGTCGCCATCGCTGTTTGAAATGGCACGCGAATTCGGGCCGGCATTGTGCCGAACGCTGGTCGCTCTGGCGGTCGCTAAGTTGTTGTTCGAAGTCTCCATCTTCCGTCACTTGGGATCACGGAAAATGACGCCGCTAAAGCGCTCCGCGATGCTGATGACCGGTGAACTTTCAAACGCCACGCTCGCCCGGTTCGCGCTCGGCCTGCTTGGCGGAATCCTCCTGCCGCTGATGCTCGCCAGCGAAGCGGCGACGCTCTCCAGTAGCGACGGACTGGTGCGGTTTACCATCCTGACAGGCTTGCTGTTCGCTGCTTGCCTTGCCGGCGAATTATTGGAACGCTATCTGTTCTTCACGGCCTGCGCCGCGCCACGGATGCCCGGAGGTATCCCGTGACGAAACAGGCCACAACGCAGCAGCAGCGATCCCTCCTCGCGCGGATTCCCCCCCTCGTCGACCGCGACGGCCCCCTGACGGCCGAGTTGTTGCTCGAACCGGCTCGCTTCGGCCTGGGGCTGCTCCCTCAGAATCTTCAGCCCGAGCGAACAACACAGTCGGTCTGCGGGTTCTGTTCCACCGGGTGCAGCCTCAACGTCCACCTGCGCGACGACCTTGCCGCCGGCCTGACCCCCGCGACAAACTATCCCGTGAATCGGGGCATGGCCTGTCCCAAGGGGTGGGAAGCCCTCACGGTCCTCGATTCACCCGATCGCGCCGTGACGCCGCTGTTACGAGACACGGCCGGTAAAATGCAGCCGGTCGATTGGGACACGGCGCTGCACACATTCGTGAGTCGGATGCAGTCGATCCAGCAACAACATGGTCCGCAGTCGGTCGCCTACTTGAGTACCGGCCAAATCGTGACGGAGGAAATGGCCCTGCTTGGCGCGCTCGCCAAATTTGGCATGGGCATGCTCCATGGCGACGGCAACACGCGCCAGTGCATGGCGACCGCTGTCGTCGCCTACAAACAATCGTTCGGCTTCGACGCGCCGCCGTACACTTACGCCGATTTCGAGGAGTCGGACGTTATTATTCTGATCGGCAGCAATCCGTGCATCGCCCACCCCATCCTGTGGCAGCGGGTGATGCGCAATCCGCACAATCCCCAGATTATCGTCATCGATCCGCGGGCGACCGAAACGGCGATGGCCGCAACGCAGCACCTGGCTCTCTATCCGAAGTCGGACCTGACGTTGCTCTACGGCATCGCGCGGATTCTGATCGCGCGCGACTGGCTCGACCACGACTTCATCGCCGCGCATACCAGCGATTTCCCCGCGTTTGCCCGGTTCGTCGAGGAGTTCACGCTCGAGCGGGTCGTCGAGGAGACGCAACTCCGAGCGGATGCAATCGAGCAGATGGCCCGCTCGATTCACGAAGGCCGGCGGGTCTCCTTCTGGTGGACGATGGGGGTCAACCAAAGCCATCAAGCCGTCCGCACCGCCCAGGCGATCATCAACCTGGCACTGATGACGGGCAACATCGGCCGCCCGGGGACCGGCGCCAACTCGATCACCGGCCAGT
>CAZYQQ010000021.1:19473-64515 GCA_964650265.1 uncultured Planctomycetaceae bacterium | reverse complement strand
GCAAAGAAGTCCCGAATTGTTTGGCAGAAATCGAGTTCGGCAAAATGCCAAAAAAAGGCTTTGGTCGATCCTCGGTTCGCTGGGGAGAAGGGAGTGCGACACACTTAAACAGACCAACAAGACCAAAAAGTGCCACGTGTGACATCGTCATCCCTGCCCCCTGACACCTGACCTCCGACCCCCGGGCACCTGATTTCCCCACCTTGCCTCGCCCCAGTCAAAAGTGGATGTTGGGGGGTCGAAATCACCCGCTCGCTTTCCTCGCAGCCTGAGGCATTTCCCCATGAAGGTAGCCACCATCAAGACCAACCGCGGCGACATCCGCCTCGCCCTGGAAGACGAAAAGACCCCCAAGACGGTCGCCAATTTTGTCAAACTCGCCCAGGACGGGTTTTACGATGGGCTGAAGTTCCATCGCGTGATCAACGATTTCATGATCCAGACCGGTTGCCCCAACGGCACGGGAACTGGCGGTCCGGGTTACAAGTTCGAGGACGAATTCCATCCCGACCTGCGGCACTCGGGACCTGGCATTTTGTCGATGGCCAACGCAGGTCCGAACACGAATGGTTCGCAGTTTTTCATCACCCATGTCGCGACCCCGCACCTCGACAACGCCCACTCGGTGTTCGGCCATGTGATCGACGACACCCAGTCGGTGGTCGATTCGATCAAGCAGGGGGACGTGATGGAGCAGGTGACAATCACCGACGAGTGACATTATGGCCGAACCCGCCCCATCGCTAATCGCCATCGACATCGGCAATAGCCGCATCAAGGCAGGGAGGTTCGATTGGGGCGGAAGCTGCACCGCGTCGCGCCCCACGGAGTTGCCGATCGCTCCTCCCGCGCTCGTCGAACCTGCCGAGGTGTTTGCAATTGCACCCCGTGCGGCTAGCGGCGAGTTGGAATCGCTCGACCCGCTGGTGGCATGGATCGACGAGCAATCGACCTTGGAGACTCGCGTGGTTATCGGGAGCGTGAGCCCGGCGACCACCGAGCGGCTGCGCGAGGCGCTCGGGGATCGGGCTGGTGTGAGGGTGCTGCGCGGCGAGGATTTGCCGATTGCGAACCTCACCAGGTATCCCGACCGGGTGGGGATCGATCGACTGGCGGCGGCGGTCGGGGCGAATCGGCTCCGCCGCCCAGGTGGGCCGCTGATTGTCGTCGACTACGGCACGGCGATCACCGTCGACCTGGTGACCAGCGAAGGGGAGTTCGCCGGTGGGGCGATACTGCCGGGCTTAGGGACTCAAGCGAGGTCGCTTCGTCAGGGGACGGCCGCGCTGCCGGAGATTGTGCTCGACCTCGAGGGGAAATCTCCCTCGGCGGTCGGCAAGGAGACGGAGGAGGCGATCGCCGCCGGGATCTACTGGGGATCGGTCGGCGCGGTGCGGGAGCTGGTCGCGCGGCAGTCGGACCGGCTGGTCACTCGGCCGCAGGTGTTGGTTACCGGGAGCACGAGCCCCGAGATGGCACGGCTCCTGGGGTCGCCCGACGTGGCGGTCCGTTACCTGCCGCACCTCGTCCTCAGTGGGCTCGCCTTGGCGACGGGGAGCGAATGATGAACGCCACCTGCACGGTGTTGACCCCCGCCGGTCGTGGCGCGGTGGGAGTCGTGGAGGTCGTGGGCGATGACCGGGAGAGGCTGGTCGATGGGCTGTTTTGCGCTGCAAATGGCCGAAGTCTCGGCGAGCAGCCGGTCGATAGCGTGCGCTTTGGCCGCTGGGGTACGCAGGCAGGAGAGGAGCTTGTCGTGGTGCGCCGCGGCGAGGTGGTGGAGGTCCATTGCCACGGTGGTCGGGCGGCCAGCGCGGCGATCGTGGCGAGCCTTGTCGCGTGCGGGGCGAGGGAGCTCGCCACGGAGGAGCGGCTCGCACAGCTCGAGCCGAACCCACGGCGGCGGGCGGCACGGCTGGCCTTGGAGCGAGCGACCACCGAGCGCGTGGCACTCGTGCTCGTCGACCAATGGCAGGGGGCACTCGGGCGGGAGTGCGAGTTGGTTTTGGAGCACCTGCGACGTGGCGAGCATGAAGCGGCCGGTCGGCAGCTCGAACGGCTGTCGGACACGTGGCAAGTTGGCTGTTGGCTCACCAGGCCGGCGCGGATCGTCCTCACCGGCCCGCCGAACGTCGGTAAGAGCAGCCTCGTCAATCGATTGGTAGGCTACGAGCGGGCGATCGTGTTCGACCAGCCCGGGACGACGCGCGACGTGGTGACCGCCGCGACGGCCATTGATGGCTGGCCGGTGGTGCTGAGCGATACCGCGGGGATTCGGGCAGCAGCGGGAGAGCTGGAACAGGCGGGGATCGCCCTCGCCTTGGACGCCGTGGCGACGGCCGATGTGGTGGTCGAGGTCGCCGAGGCGGAGGCCATCCTTCGTGCAAGCGGATCGGATCGAGTGGTCGACGGTCCGCTACGCGTGGCGAACAAGATTGATTGCGTGGGGGACGTCCAGCGGAGCGAACTCGAGTCGCAAGGGTATCTCGTGACCTGTGCGACCACAGGGGATGGCCTCGCGTCGCTGCTGGATGCCCTCGCTCGGCGGCTGGCACCGCTAGAGCTGTTGCCGGGTCAGGCCGTTCTGTTTCGCCAGCAGGAGGTCGATGCTATCGCGGAGGTGCGCGACGCCCTTGGGCAACAGGACCTCGAGCGGGCGCAACGGCAACTTGAAGCACTGGTCAGCGAAAGTGAGGGCGAATGCGACTTTGACCGCAAGTCGGCCGCTCGAGTTTGACGATTATGCCTGTTGTAGCGACCTTGTGTCGCACTGCTAGCATTGCGCGATTCTCGGAGAGGTTCAAGGCCCAACATGATCCGATCAAGCCTACTTGTCGCAGGTCTCTCGGTGCTGCTTCAGTCAATGGCAGCCGCGCAGCCGCTCGACGCGGTCCCTGGAGCCGACTGGGGCAACCCGGCAGTGGGCGTCAACGACGACCCCGCTCCGGTCATGCAGCCAGTAGCAGTGCCCGCACCGGTGGTGGCTCCGCCCGTGGTGGCAGCTCCTCCTGTGGTTGGCGCGCCGGCGACAGCCGTCAAACAGGCGGCGCCGGTGCGGCGAGCCAATCCGTTCGATGGTCCCGGCACCTATGTTCCCGCGGCCCCACTGCCGCGCGGAGCCCAGAATGTGATGAATCTCTATTCGGGGGCGACCTCACAACAAGTGCTAGCGCAACTGGGAGACCGTCCCACGAGCGGTCGGCAAACGCCGGCAACAGGTCAGATGGCGCCACCACGGCCCCGCCCCGCTGGAAAGCCTTTCCAAGGGGTCACTTCCTCGCCGACGGTGAGTCCTTATCTCAACCTGTTCCGGGAAGAGAACAACACCGACCTGCCGAACTACTTCGCCTTCGTCCGGCCCGCGCAGGAACAGCAGCAGACCAACCGCCTGCAACATCAGGAGCTGATGCGGCTGCGGCGCCAGGTCCAGACCATGCCCTACGGCACTCAGTCGACGGCGATGCGCGGCCATGGCGCTACCCCCAGCACGGGGCACGGGACGCGCTACTTCAACACATCGAGCTATTTTCCAGTCGGCGGGACCGTTCGATAACTAGTGGTAGGGGGGTGCGGGAGTGGCTACGATTGGAGGATGGGAGTGGGGGAGTCCACTCCACATCGACCCCCATCGCCATTTCCCGGGAGATCCGCCATGGCCCGCACCTTGCTGCTGCTGATCGTATTCGCTTCCGCTACCTCGCTCGGCATGGCCCAACAACCGGTCGCTACGGCGGCCGCCGAATCAGACGACGAACGCCAGCAGCGACTCGAGGCGGAGTTTGCCAAGCGGCTGAGCGGGGCCACATTGCAAGGTTTTTTCTCGACGACCGAGGAGCTTGCCGGGGACGAGCCACCGAAGCTTCGCGGCGACCGCTACGATTTCGTCAAGGTGCAAAAAGGGGAAGGAAATCGCTGGCTGTTCCAGTCGCGGATTCGCTACGGCAACCACGACGTGACGATCCCCCTCAACCTGCCGGTCGAGTGGGCGGGGGAAACGCCAGTGATCGTGGTCGATGACCTCAACATTCCCGGCATGGGAATCTTCACGGCGCGGGTGATGTTCCACGAGGACCACTACGCCGGCTATTGGAGCGGCGGCGACCACGGCGGCCATCTCATCGGTCGCATCGTCCGCGACGTCGATCAAGACCAGCAGAAACCGAAACCCGAGGGAGAGGCCCCCAATAGTTCCGAGGGTTCGCAACAGTAGCGACACCCCCTACCGAGCCGCGCGGCGTGAGTCCCCGGAGTGCGAGCGTCACGAAATAGGCCACGGATTGAAGCGGATCCGTCCGGATCACCACGGATCAGAAAATGTCAGACGGAACGCGGTTTACGATATCGACACCCTTCTGATCCGTGGTGATCCGACGAGACCAGTGTTCATCCGTGTCCCATCGTCACGCACACCCAAATCCACGGGCTACAACCCTGTGGTAGCGTCCCTACCCACGACGGAGACCGTCGTGCTACTATCGGACCTTTGCGTTAGAGGGCGCCGGGGGGTGGCCCAGGTCCATTGCGAGGGCCCGGTTCACCATTGCGATCACGGCGTCCGCGGTTGCGTCGTTCGTCGTCGTCGCCACGGCGCTCGCCATCGGCATCGAAGGGGGGCCCATCTGGTCGCCCCCAATCGCGGAATCTGTCGCCTCGCCGCCGTCCCCCGCGATCCCCCTCCTCGCCCATTTGATCCTCCATATAGAGCCGTTCCAGGGCGCGGTACATCTCGTCATTCGGCATCGAGAAAAGTTCGTATTGCTCCTCCTGCGTGAACTTGCCACTCTGCAGATAGGCCTCGAGGGTCGCCACGTCGGGACGCTCGCGGCGGAAACTCCAGAGCCAGGCGCTGAGCATCCAACCACGGTAGGCGTCGGGCCGCGAACGGAGTTCGTCGGCTGTTTTCTGATCGAGTCCGGCGAGCAACCGCTCTTCGACCGCTTTGCGGAACTCGGCTGCCGCCGGCGGGAGCGGTCGGCCTTCCTGCTCCGCCATCCGCAAGACGAATGTGATCGTCCGGCGATTCACCTCCTCGCGACTTCGGCGGACGGAGTCGTCGCGCGGCGCTTCGTCCGGCCGGGCGCGATTCGGGAAGCTGGCAAAAAAAGCCTCTTGAAGCCGCTGAATCTCGGGGTCCTCGTAAAGTTCCTGCAATGCCTTACGGAGACCGCTGGCATTCGCGGGCGAGAGTTCCCGATCCTGGCGGGCGACGAGCCGCTCGTTCATCTGCGCGATTTCGGCGAGGCGATCGGTTTCGAGCCAACCAAGCTTGGCCTGTTCGACTTCGGAGAACTGCGACAGCCAGGCGTAGTAGGCGAAGGCGGTCTGCTGCAACTGCTGCCCGTCACTGGCGGTGCGAATCTCCTCGTAGCGATCGGCCAGTTTCTGCCGGCCTTCGGACGATAGCTCCAAGTAGCGCCGTGTCTTGTTGGCCAGTGACGATTGCTCGCTGGGATCAAGCTGCGCGACATACTCCTTCCGCTCGCGGTACGAGGCGTCGGTGAGTTGGGCGATCATCGCCGCCTCCTGTTTCGCCTGTGCCCCTCGTTCCCCCTCGCGAAGCCAGGGATGCGTTTGATCGAGTTGGCGGAGAAAATCGACATCGCGAAACGCGCCGTAGACGTCGACTTGCTCGATGACCGGCAGATTGGCGTAGAGCGTACGATTGGGATTGGGCAGAATCAGCCACAACAGCGTGAACCCGAGCACCACGCCTGCCGCGGAGACCGCCGCCACCTGCAGCCGCCACGTCCGCCGGCGAACCGGCAACATGGCCGTCGCCTGCACGAGTTCTTGTCGAGCGTCGCCCGTGATCATCTCGATCGTGGTCCGAGTGAAGGTCTCGTTCGCCATCGGCCGGGGCAAGTCGTCCAGCGCGTTCCACACACGGTCGAACTGTTGCAGTTGCAACCGCGCAACCTCGTCCTGCTGGACGCGGCGCTCGATCTCCTCGCTCGCACGGGGGTCGAGTTCCCCATCGAGATAGGCGACGAGCTCTTCCTCGAGAGCCGGATCGGGTTGTTCGGGGGTGGATCGGGTCATGCCTGCACGCTGAGTGGTACGAAGAAACTTTGCTCTCCTACGGTTGAGAGATCGATTCTCCATGTTCGAGGTAAGGTTCGAGAATCTCCTTGAGTCGAGTTCGGGCCCGCGATAGCAGCGATTTGATCGCCTGCGGGGTCATGTCCATGATCTCGGCGATCTCGGCATAACTCAGTTGCTCGAATTTCGCCAAGAGTACCGCCATCCGTTGTCGTTCGTTGAGTGCTTCGATCGCCACCTGCACCACCTGGGCCATTTCGCTCTTGTCGAGCTGCCGGGTGGGCATCAATCCGCTCGCCGCCAGGGCGGCCGCATCGATGGCATTGCCCCCCGACTGGTCGGGCGAGTTCGATACCAGGTTGACCTCCTTGCGTCGCGACAAGGTTCGCAGCGCATTGGAGGCGACATTGTTGGTGATGGTGAACAGCCAGGTGGAAAACTTCGAGCCGGGGACGTAGCGCTTCCGCGCGCGATAGACGCGCAAGAAGACATCCTGTGCCAGGTCTTCGGCCATGTCGCGCCGCCCCACGATGTGAGCGAGCAAGGCAATCACGCGGCTTTGATAACGCCGCATCAGCTCTTCAAACGCCGCCGCGTCGTCGTCCACCACACGGAGCATCAGCCGCACGTCGGGATCGGCGTGGGTGTACCGCAAGATGGTCGACTGACTGACACTCACCAGGGGTCTCCAAACAGGGAGCCATGGCCGCAGGGAAGGTTGGACGCCTATCGTTCCGTGGGCGGCTTCCTTCCAGTGTACGCGACCTCACGGCCCGACACGAGCCGCAAAGGTCGTGCGGGCGTTGGTTCCCGATGAATCCCACAGTGAGTAAAACCCCAAGCGGCGCGCCAGGTTCCGGGTGCCGGGCGGGCGAAGGGCCGAGGGGCTAGAGCAGGCTTTCCAGCAGCAGGCGGATTTTCCGCATCTCCCCCTGGTGGTCGCAGTCGGCGAGGGGGGGCATATGGACCGAGAGAGCCCGCTGATACTTTTCGCGGGCGAGTTGGGTCATCAGCTTGCCGTAATCGATCTCCCCCTGGCCGACGCGGACTTGGAGGTCCTGCTTGCTGGAATCGCGAAGATGGACATGCCGGACGTACTTGAGCACCTTGTCGTAGCTTCGCCCCTGGTGGGGGCCGGCGACGTAGTGGCTGGGGTCGAGGGTCAGGCCGAGGCCCTTCACGTTGTCGCAGATGACGGCTGCCGTATCGGGGTCCTGGGTCATGGTGCCGATGGTCGTCTTCATGGCGATCACGGCCCCCTCGAAGGCCCCGATCGCCACGAGCTTCTTGAGCCGTTCGATCTCCTCGTTGAATGGTGTTCCCAGTTCCGACGAAGGAACCACCAGGGTGACGACCTTGATCGCCTTGGCAAGTTTGGCGCAAGCGGCGAACTGTTCGTAATAGGCGTCGCCGGTAGCTTCGATGTCGATGCTCAGCGCGGCGATGTCGATGCGAAACGTGTCGCGGCAGGTTTGCACGGCCCGCTCGAGATCGGCGAGCACCTCGGAGGGGCGGAGCCAGCCCCCGGTCTCATGGAGTGCTAGCTCGGCGGCGGTGTACTCGAGGTCGACAAGCTGCTGCAGGGCTTCGCGGGGACCAAGTTCGGGAAAACACTCAGTGGACGCACAGATGAACACTCGATTGCCTTTGTCAAAGTGGACCGAACAACAGGAATTGGGGCAGTCGCCCCGGTTTTAGCGCCTACTGTATCCGGCTTCGCCCGACTGTGGCAACACCCATTGCGGCGCATACCACCCCCAGAGACCAATTCAGCTTTCCCCGCACCCCCCATTCCGAGCCGGGCGGTCAACAAAAACCAGAGCCGGGCGGCGTGAGCCCCCGGAGTGCGAGCGTAACGGAATACCTAACGAAATAGGCCACGGATGAACACTGGTCTAACCGGATCACCACAGATCAGAAAACGCCTCGCAGAAATCGATTCACGATTTGGCCCCTTCCGATCCGTGGTGACCCGATTCAACCCGTGCCAATCCGTGTCCCATCGTCACGTGAAAACCTTGTCATTCAACTCCCAACTGCCCTGCAATAGCGCGGAACTAATCCCGAACGGTTCTCGTGCCTGCTAGCACAAATAGGGCGCGTTCACCAAGGACGCTACCAGCCGGGGGCCATGTGCCACTAAAATGGGGCCCTTGCCCGTCATCGATGCTGGCATGCCCTCCACTATTTCTCCCTTTCCCACGGAATCCCCGCCATGAGCCAAGATCGTCCCGCCGACCCCCCGGTCCAGCAATTGATCCTCCAGCCCCGGGAAAGTCTGTTTGGCCGTTTCGGCAAGGTGCTGCTCGTGCTCTTGGTGATCGCCATCATGATTTGCATTGGCATGGCGGGGCAGTATCAAAGCTACATGAATCCAAGCACGGGACCGCAGGAACGGTTCTTTTCGGGCGATGCGAAGGCGAGCAAAAAAATCGCCATCCTGCACGTCGCCGGAACGATCCACGAGGGAGATACCTTCGTGATGCAGCAAATTCAGCGGATTCGTCGCGATCCCAATGTGGTCGCCGTGGTCCTCCGCATCAATTCCCCCGGTGGGACCGTCACCTATAGCGACTATCTGCATCACCATCTTCGCCTGTTGGCCACCGGGAAAAGCCGCGAGGGAAAAATGAAAGACAAACCCCTGCCGATTGTCGTCAGCATGGGGAGTCTTTGCGCCAGTGGAGGCTACTTTCTGGCGACCGCCGTGGGGGACGAACCCAACACCATCTTTGCCGAACCGGCAACCATCACCGGTTCGATTGGCGTGATCATTCCCCACTACGACCTCTCCGGGTTGCTCGCCGACTGGAACATCAAGGACGACTCGATTGCCAGCCACGAACTGAAGGACATGGGTTCGCTTACCAAACCGATGACCGACGAGGAACGCGAATTGTTCCAGAATCTGGTCGACGAAATGCTTGCCGAGTTCAAGGAGCGGGTCAAATCGGGCCGCCCGATGTTCCGTGACAAGCCGGCCGATCTCGACGCCGTGGCCACCGGCCAGATCTTCACTGCCAAGCAGGCGGTCGAACTCCAGCTTGTCGACGATATCGGCTACATCGAAAAGGCCCTGGAGCGAGCCGCGGAACTTGCCAAGGTGAGCGTCGACAGCGTCCGCTGCGTCGAATACCGCCAGCCCCCCAGTCCACTGGGAAGTCTGCTCGGTTCGTCGCACGATCTCCCTCAGCGGCAGGTCCACATCGATATGAATTCGTTGGTCGACATGGCCACTCCGCGAGCGTACTATCTCTGTACGTGGTTGCCGGCCGTGGTTTCGACCGCCCGATAACGACCGATACCGAGACAGTCTTCTCCCAGTGGTCGTGTTTCCCTTGGCTCGTGTTCACCTACTCGACGACATCGATGGCCAGCTCGCCACCTGGATGGCCGAGCGACGGCTCCCGGCGTTTCGTGCCCGGCAGGTGAGGCGTTGGCTCTTTGCGGGGCGAGCGACAGGTTGGGAGCCAATGAGCGATCTCCCTCACCGCCTGCGCGAGGAGCTTGCCGAGTCGTTCGACCTTTGGACTTCGGAAGTCGTCCGCCATACGCAGGCCGACGACGGCACCGAGAAGCTGCTGCTCGGCCTCCAGGGAGGGGGCCAAATCGAATGCGTGCTACTCCGCGACAAAGTCCGCCGCACTCTCTGCATCAGCACGCAGGTGGGCTGCGGGATGGGCTGCGTGTTTTGCGCGAGCGGCCTCGACGGCGTGGAACGAAATCTCACGGCTGGCGAAATTCTCGAGCAGGTCTTGCGGCTGCAACAGTTGCTTGCCCCTGAAGAGCGGCTCAGCCACATTGTCGTGATGGGGATGGGGGAGCCGCTGGCCAATCTCCGCAATCTGCTTCCCGCCCTGGCCGAAATCGCGCGAGAGGATGGCCTGGGGATCAGTCATCGGCGGATCACCATCTCGACGGTCGGCCTCCCCAAGGGGATCCGCCGACTGGCCGACATCGACGTGGGGTACCGGCTGGCCATCTCGCTCCATGCCCCCAACGACGAACTCCGCGAGCAAATCGTTCCCATCCACAAGCGGCTACGACTCGCCGACTTGCTCGAGTCGGCCGACGACTACTTCGCGGCCTCGGGGCGCCGGCTGACCTTCGAGTATGTCCTGCTCGCGGATCTCAACGATCAGCCCGAGCATGCCAGTCAACTGGTCCGCCTGCTGGCGGGACGGACGGCGCTGGTGAATGTGATTCCCTACAACCCCGTGGCAGGGCTTCCCTACCGCACCCCGAGCGCCGAGGCGCAGCAGGCCTTTCGGCAGATTCTCGAACGGGGAGGTCTCGCGGTGAGGTTTCGCCACCGCAAGGGAGACAAGATCAACGCCGCTTGTGGTCAGTTGCGCCGGTCGCAACGGGGCGCGGTTCCCGTCGCACTCGAGTGAAGCCGGCCCTGGGGCCAAGGCAGGCCGCTCAGAACTCGAAGAAAATGCGGCGAATGCGCCACGGGAGTTCCAACGAATCCTCCGTCGGCCCGCCATGGCTGAGGCACATCACCGAATCGTAGATGGAATTCCCGGCAAATGGTTTTCCGTCGTCGTTGAGAAAGAGGTGGTCGTGGTTTCGCGACACAACGCACGATTGCAGCGGCAGCACGCTGCCATCTTGAAACAGGGTGTTGATGATCGTGCCGCCGTGATTGGCACCGGTGTGCCGACCCGAGGTGATGCTCGGGGCGTCGGAGAGAACCGGAATCCACCCCAGGCCGAGATTACGTGCCGGCAAATACTGGCCATTCTGCTTGTAACCAACCTGATAGGCCAGGCTCCCACCGGAGGTCCGGCGAATCCGCAACTGCTCCTCTCCCCCGGCATGCTTGAATTCGGCCGCCGTTGGAATCGTCAGCGATTTTCCCTCGCGCCGCAGTTGCCAGGCCAGCGGTGATGCAGGACAAACAACAAGTCGACCGATCGTTTGGTGGCTCGCCAGATTCGATTCGGCCAGCCGAATGGAATAGACCCCCGCGTGCTCGTTGGGGGCGACCAACGGCATGAAGTTGCCCCGATCCTTGGAATATTGGGAGAATAGCACTCCCAACTCGCGAAGGTTGTTCTGACAGGCGAAACGTTGCGAATCGTTGCGGCTCATGTTGAGGCCCGGCATGAGCAGACTGCCGATCGCCAGCAGCACCGCCATCGCCACCGTCATGTCGACCATCGTAAAGTTGCAGGCCCCGACCGCATAATCGCTACGCTGCCCGGGTTGGTCGTTGGCTGAAGCCTCGCCGCACTCTCCGCTTGCCCAAAGTGGGATGTCGTGCGAGATCCGATCCGCCAGACCATCGGGAATGTCGTCGCAGTCGTCGCACTCTTGGGCCGCATCGCCAGCGAGGCAGCGGCGGATCCGCTCTACCTCCGCGCGAAGGGAGGCATCGCTGGCCAATTCGAGTTCGATCTCATGCCGGGCTTGCTCGTCGAGCTCACCCAGCACATACGCCATTAAATCTTCGCGCATGGATCGAGTTCTGCAGGAGCCTAACTGGTTCGGAACCAACGGCAATCGCCTGGTCCGACCCTAACGAGGCCGGACCAAGCGATGTTGCGTTACCAGAAGCGTAACACCATGCCCAGAGGTTTTGGACTGGGAACTGGCCAATCGATGGAGACCGCCAATTTGGCAGTGGCTCCGCCGATCGGCGCATGGTGCTAGCACTCTATTGTAGCAGATCGGGCACACCGAGTCCCATCTCATCCAGCTGTTCTGGCATGACGTCTGCTAGATTTGGTACGTCCGACTCGCCCCGAGGGTTCTGTCGTTCCCCTCGTTTGCCCGTGATCGGGCTCATTTGTTGCGGGGAGAATTCGTCTGATCCCACTGTTGGCCAAGCTGCTGGACGGCCGAATGGAGCCGACTCTTGACCGTTCCCACGGGCACCGATAGCTCCTGAGCGGCCTCCCGGTACTTCATTCCGCGGAAATAGACCAGCGAAACAGCCGCTTCGAGCTGCTCCGGGAGCTTGGCGACCGCCTCCCGCAACCATTCGACCCGCTCGCGCAAGTCAAACCGGTCGGAGGGGCTGGGGTCACCACTCACCAGCAGGTTCATCAGGCTGCCAATCTCCGAATGTTCGGATTTTTGGGCTCGATCGAGGCTCACCAGTTGGTGGCGCTTGTTGCGCCGCTGGATGTCGATCGCCTGATTGGTTGCCACGGTGTAAAGCCAAGGCCGGACCCGACGGCTGCCGTCGAATGTCTGGCACTTCAGGTGGACCTGCATAAAAGTGGCCTGAAAGGCATCTTCGGCCAAACTGGCGTCACCCAGAAAGCGACGCAGGTAATTGAAAAGCTCGCGCTCGTAGCGATGGACCAGCTCGCTGAGCAGTTCCTGCTGACCCGACTCTTGGTAGCCCAACAGCAGATCCTCATCGGCCACTTCGGCCAGACGAGTGGGATCGACCGTGCGAACTCCACGTTCCTCCGTGCTTTTTCGAGACATACTTCACGAACTCCTCTTTCTGAGAGTTCGACGTCAATGGGAAACCTATCCGTGATTTCCCTCCGTCAGATCAGTTTCCACGACCCTCGCATTGTACGCGATTCCCTGGGAAGTGGAGTGGACGACCTCAAAACTCACCGATTCCACCGGAAGCCAAGCGGTCGGACGGGTCTTAACTGCAACCTTCATGCCATAGGTCGATTGGATTGACGATCCATTGTTGGGAAAAAGCTGTAACCTGATACGACCATACGAGTTAGGTGGCACGTCGGTTCGCCGAAAGAGGGTCGCGGAGGGTTTCCCTCGGTTGTAAGAACTGCCATTATTGCATGAAAATACCTTGTGCCAGCGTCTCAATACCGAGCGGGGTGTGGTGATTTGAGACACTTGGTTACGCAGCGACCGCGGCTAGCCGCTGGCTGTGTCGAGTTCGCTTTCGGCGTTTACAATTCTTGCCGACATCGCGTACGACGGTGTTGGTTCCTCGCTCCTTCCCCTCCCCCCGCAAGCGCATGTGCAGCAACCTGTTGACCCTTCCGAGCCACCTGGGGGGGATTCCCTTGTTCGGCATGGGGCTCCTGTTCTGG
The DNA here is from genome assembly GCA_964650265.1 of uncultured Planctomycetaceae bacterium. GTDB lineage: Bacteria > Planctomycetota > Planctomycetia > Pirellulales > Lacipirellulaceae > CAZYQQ01. The sequence continues at coordinate 51,445 of CAZYQQ010000021.1, read as the reverse complement.
CTGGTGGTGCTGCTGGCGGCCGGCTGGGGTGTTTGGGCCTCGGGCAAGCCTGATGGCAAGCGGCGGATTCTCGAAGCGCTCCCCGTGACGCTCCTCCTGTTGGCGGCAATCTTTTTCCTGCCTCGTTTTTTCCCCGGTGGGCTTCCGATCCGCGGATACGGCCTGATGCTGGTCATTGCCGCCGGCAGCGGGTTGGCGATGGCCACCTACCGAGCCCGGCAGGTGGGCCTTCATCCTGATATCATCGTTTCGCTGGCGTTCTGGATGTTTGTTCTGGGTATCGTCGGCGGTCGCGTGTTCTATGTCGTGCAGAAGTGGGAAAGTCAGTTCGCTTCCCTCAGCCTGCGCGACGCACTGATCGACGCTGTGAAGTACGCCAACGGTGGCCTGGTGGTTTATGGGGCTTTGATCGGTGCCTCGCTGGCCTTTGTCATCTTCGTCAGGCGCCATCGTCTGCCGCTGCTTCCCTTGGCCGACGTCATTGCCCCCAGCCTGGCTGTCGGTCTCGCCTTTGGGCGGATTGGCTGCCTGCTGCATGGGTGTTGTTACGGCGGCGTGACCGATTCGCCTCTGGGTGTCTCCTTTCCCCGCGACGGCCAGCCAATCTATAGCCCGCCGTTCGAGGCCCAGATGTCGCGGGGCGAGTTCCACGGCCTGCGGGTAATGGACGAAGGAGAGGGGAAGCTGGTTGTCGAATGGGTCGATCCCCAGATGCCCGCCGCCACCCAGGGACTCGAGGTGGGCGACCAGGTCGCCGCACTCGGAGGTCAACCCGTTGCCAGCGCCGGCGAAGCCGCGGCAGTGTTCGCCAAGGCCCTGAACGAAGCGGCCCCCTTGGCACTCCGCACGGCCGATGGCAAGTCGATCGGGCTCCCCGCCATCCCCCTCCCCGACAAAAGCCGGCCAGTCCATCCCACACAGATTTATGCCGCCATCAATGCTGGCCTGCTGGGCTGGTTTTTGTGGTCGTTCTACCCGTTCCGTCGCCGCGATGGCGAGGTGATCGCCCTGCTGCTGACGCTCTACCCCATCGGGCGCTTTCTGCTCGAAATGATCCGCACCGACGAGGGATCGTTCATGGGGACGAGCCTCAGCATTTCGCAGAACGTGAGTCTGGTGTTGCTGGCACTCATGATCCCGGCGTGGTTTTTGCTCCTCAGACAACCACGTCGACGGACCTTCGACACGGCACGAACCGAGTCACTCCCTCTGTCGTAAAAAACGAAGCGACCCTAGCGGGGCCCACTCCATTGGAAGCCGGGTCGCCAATTGCTTGCTCCCGCATTCGCGACATCTGTCGTGGCATTGCTAGCGGCCGCGCGCCGTGAGATTTGTTTCCGTTCTTGTCCTTTCGCGATTTGGAGACCTTGAGATGAGCCGAGGATTCGTGTTTTCGGCGGCCCTGCTGGTCGCCTTGGTTTCACTTGGGGGCGTGACGGCCTGGGGACTTGCCCAGGATGTCCCTCCCACTCCGACCCCTCCCACCGAACAAGAGCCGCAAGCCGCGGGAGAAGTCATCCGCATCGGCGAACCCCTAATCGAGGACCTCGGTCCCGACCAGCCCCCCACTGGCGAGCAACGGGCTGCCGTTTCCTCCTACTATATCGGCCTGGGGGCTGTACCGGTCGATCCCTCGCTGCGTGCTCATGTCGATCTGCCCGAGGGCGCAGGGCTCTTGGTTCAAGAGGTCTTTGAGGGAAGCCCCGCCCAGGAAGCTGGATTCCGGCAGTTCGACATCGTGGTCTCCGCGGCTGGTCAAGAGATCGGCAACGTCTCCGATCTGGTCGACGTGGTCGACGCGCATGGTGGGGAGAGCCCCCGCAGCTTCGACCTCGATGTCATCCGCCACGGCAAGGCAATGTCGCTCACGGTGACCCCTGCCTTCCGTCCCGAACAACCCCAAGTCGAGCGAGTCCGCCCGGGCCTTCGCGGCCGGCTTGGCGACAGGCTCGAGAGCTTTCGCATGCGTCCCGGATTTGATCCGTTCGGCTCCGATTTCCCCGCCCGGTTCAATCTCGGCCAGGTCCCTGGTGGAGCCTCGATCACCGTCGATCGCCAAGGTGACGCGTCTGCCAAGATCACCGTGAAGCGAGGGGATGAGTCGTGGGTGGTCGAGGGAGACGATCCCGAGTCACTGGAGCAGTTGCCCGCAGACCTTCGCCCCATGGTCGAGGGGATGTTGCAACAGCAAGAGGGCGAAGCGCCCATGCTGCAAGGTCTCCCCGAAGGAGTGTTCGACGATTTCAACTTTGAGGAGCGGATGCAGCGCATGGAGCAGCAGATGCGCCGGTTGCAACGGCAACTCGAGGAAAGCTTGAACGATTAGCCCCACGGGCCATGTGGATGCGGATCGATGGCAAAGTGCAAATCTCCGGGTTTGCACTTTGCTTTTTTTGTCGCGTTCAATCGACTCCGGTTGCGACCTTCATTCGCGACACCATGACCCGTCGCACGTACCATGCCAGCGCCAGCGGCACGGCGATCGACAGGGTCACCCCGATGGCCAGTTCCTCGCTCGCCGCGGCCTGGGCTCCCAGCAGGGCGAAGGTCGCCGCGACAACGGCATTTCCCACCGCGAGGACCCCCAGGGTTCGCAACCATCGCGGTTCGGCCAGGCTGATCGTCAGCAACACCCCTTCGGCCACGATCGGCAGCGGGCGCGACACCAGGAGCAGCCAGACGCCGTGACGATCGCATCCGGCGCGGAGCGAAGCGAGGTCCTCCCGACCAATCCAGCGCTCCACCAGTGGTTGCCCCCACCGCCGGGCAGCCCCCACCGTGATGGCTCCCCCCAGCGTGAGGCCGGTCCAAGCCGCCGCGGCGGCCCATGCCCAGCCAAGCTGGGCCCCTGCCAGGGTAATCAGCGGCGACGAGGGGACCGGCAACACGATGTCCCCGGCCAGCAGCAGCACCAGCAGCCCGGCGACCTCCGCCCTCCCTGGGGGATCGGCCCGAATTGCGGCGACCCACTCTGCCAGCGGGGCGGCCCACAGGGCCGCCCCCACCAGCGGCAAGGCCAGCACAACCGTCAGAAATAGCACGGGGCGGGCCAACCGGGACATGCAAGTGCGGAGGGAAGGGCGAGGTGGGTTGACTTCAGAAATCGCGAATCTACCTTTGGATGCATGCTCCGGCCCCTTCCGGCGCCGGCATTCCTTGTCGCTTCATCGTATCACTCCACGCCCGAGAGTTCATCTGCTATGCATTCCTTCGGCCATGTGGTCTCGCGCTGGTTTGTCGCGGGCTGGATGTTCATGCTCCTTGGGATCGGGATCGCCGTTTCGCCGGCTGCCCATGCCCAAGGGACTGCCGATCGTAGCGGTGAACTCCAGCAGCTTGTCGATGCCCTTGGCGACCAGATCGACATGCAGCGCAGCTTCAATCGCGCCAAGGCCGAAGCCAGCCGGGCGCGATTGCGGCAGGCGATCCAGGCCTGGCAAAAGGCGGCTCGCACCGACAACGATTTCGAACTGATGCGAATCTGGCTCGAGCAAGCCCTGCAAGCCTCGCTCGCCGGGTCGCGAATGCCGTTGCCCCCCGTCCCCAGCTTCACGCGTCCCGAGGTCGCTCGCACCCCCGCGCCGGCCCCCACCTCCATCGAACCCACATCTCCAGGTGCTCCCGCCAGGCCGCCACACGCTCGCGTCACCGAAGAACTCCCCGTTGCCGCCCCCGAACCACCGGCCGAAAGGCCACCGGTCGCGGCGACTCGGCCCAGCCGCTCCCCCTCACGCCGCACCACCACCGATGAGGCGACACCCGACAGTCCCTGGGCTCGCCACCCGGCGGCGACTCCGATTGCGCTCGGTGATCCTTTTGTCGACGATCCCCTTCCTCAACAGCCCGAGGTGGCCCCCGCCGTGGCGACCACTCCTAATCGGGTCGTTGAGCCAAAGCCATCGCAAACAGCGGTCGACCCCCTGCAGAATGCCCGGGTTGTGCTCCGTCCGACGACAACCGAGACAACCCGCGACGAAGACTCGGTGGGCATCAATCTGGCTGCCCTCGCCGCCCGCATCCGAGGTCACGACCGCGGCCTGCGTGGCATCGAGGCTCGGCTGATCGCCAACCCGAATCTTGCCATTGAAGATCTGTTGCTGCTGACCAAGGAGCTCGAGACGCTGGCCGAGCAGCGCAAGCTGATCGACCTTTACGTCGAGGCGCTCAATCCCGCCGAGCGTGCCCGAGTGGCTCCCCCCGAGTCGGCCGAGCCGCTGAAGCGGATGATTGGCGAACGGGCCAATCGGCTCCGCCCGACCGCTCAGCCCGACGACCTGGTGGACGACGTCTTCTCGGAGCAGCCCTCGCCGGCGCACGAAGAGATCGAGTCGGTGCTGAAGAGCATCTAGTCGGCGCGCACATCCCGCGAGCGAGCACCGTGCTTAACGTGCGACCAGCGGACAGGAGCCCAACAGCCCAATAGAATGGGACCATGCCGCAGGGCTGGTCCGGGAAAACGACTACTTGTCGTCGTCCTTGGTCTTCTTCTTTTTCTTCTTGAGGGTCAGCTTGCGGACCCGCACCTTGGGCATCCCCAGGGCGGTGCTTTCTTCGGTCCAGCGACCATCTTCCTTGAGTTTGGCAATCCGCTCGACGCGGGTCATCACGCTCCGCATCGAGTTCATACCGCGCTTGATTTTCAGGCTCTTGTCGATCGTCATCGCCGAGGTCTCGCTGGAAGGGGCTCCCATGTCGAGGGGCCCATATCGTTTGGAAATATGCGTTAAATGGGGACCCAGTAGCATAAAATGCTGGCCGCTGGCGGACAATAGGGGTCGACGACAAGACCATCGCCCCTTCGGTTTGCCGAACGCCCGGGCGATGTCACCAATTTTCGATTCCTAGGGGGGTGTGACGCCAAGAGTGTGACATGACTGGCCACGAGAGCCTACAAATCAAGGCACTTTTCGCATCGACCGTAGCCCGGGCTCGTTTGCCCGGGCAGCGTGAGGGGGGATGAATTGCCAAAGACCAAGTAGATTCCATCTGCCGGATGGAACCTTGAAGAGGAGTCCAAGCTCTCCATGCGGCGCAAGGTCCGGGCCAGCGGCCACGGACCTACTTCGCGAATCTATGCTGGGTGGTGCCCGATTTCGACCAAGAACTGACAAAAAAGTCGAAAAACGCGCCGGGGAAGGGGATTTCAACGTATCTCGATCCTCCGGATCGTGGGGGGTGCTAACCAACTTTCCCTGCGAGCACGAGTGAAGTGGCAGGCCGCGTCCGCGCTGCGGACGAGACTGGTCGTTGCGTGCGATAAACGATTTCTCGTGGCACCTATCCATCGACGGCCATCGCCCGGTCGAGGAGTTGTTGTAGCTTTTCGCCCCGCGCGGGGTTGATCGAGCGGACGTGGGCGACTCGCCCTTGCAGATGGGCCCGCCACTGGGGATGACCCTCGCGATTCTGCGCTGCGAGGCCCGAGCGGGCCGCGTTGAACAAAATTGCTTTTAAGGCGTCGTAGTCGTCGCGGCGGACGTTGGGGTACTCGTTGACGACAATCCCTGCCAGATGCTGCCGCGTGCCGTGGCGCATGATGCGCGTCTTGCGGAAGTTCACCACGAAACCCTCTTCCATCGCGATTGCGGCGGCGTGGACAGAGAAGGTATTGGCCGCCCGAGCGAGCCGCTCGCCGCCAGAGAAGGCGAGGTCGTCGGCGTAGCGCGTGTAGGTCGCCTCGCAGACGCTGGCCAGTCCCGAGAGTCGCTGGTCGAGCCGGAACGCGGCGAGGTTCGAGAGGTAGGGGGATGTCGGTGCCCCTTGGGGCAGGTGGGGGCGGCAATAGCGGTCGCTCTGTTCCTCGGCGGCCGGATTGCGTACTTGCCCTCGCGGGAAGACCTCCCGCGGAGACGTGTTCGTTGTGAGTCCCACCAGCAGTTCACTGACGCGCTCGGGATAACCCGCGGCGCGGAAGATACCACCTACTCTCGCCGCGAGGATCGAGGGGAAAAAGTCGGCCAGGTCCAATCGGATCACGACCTTTTGCCGCACGTGGGGTGAGGCAAACGTGGCGGGATTTCTCCCACGGCGAAACCCGTGGACCGCGCTGTGCAGCGGAATTTGCTGGAGGATGCCGTGAAGCAAACGCTGCTGGATGGCCTTGAGTCGCGGCTTGGGGGACTCGATCAGGCGGACCGCGCCCCCCGGCTTGGTGAGCAAGCGATAGCGGTAATGGTGGTGACGCTGCTCGGTGGCCCGAGCCGAGCGGCCGCTCGTGTCGGCCAGCGCGACCAGTCGTGAGGGAGTCGTCTCCAACCACTCGGCCAGCTCGCGCTCCGTCGTCAACGAGGGGACGTGCCACTCGCGCGCGAAAAGTGCCGGGGCCATTGTCGGCGGCTCGACATGCGCCGCCGCGATGCGAAGTGTACCCCGCGATACGGCGGCCAGGAATCCGCCATCCTCCAGCAGGTACTTGGCCAGCCGCCGACGGGTTGGTCGGGTCTTGCCGGCGTAGGAATCGCTGACTCGACCGGCAAGGCCTTCCAGCCAGCGGTAAGGTCGGCCGAGTGCCCGCTCCCCCCGGTCGAGCACGCCACGCCGGGTGAGTTCCCCGGCGACGAGCACCGTGGCGAGCCGCTCGGCGAGTTCGGTTGTAGGCAACATGAGAGGGGCGGAAGCACTTCAACGAATCGAGTTGGCTGCGAGCATCTCCACTCTGGTAAGTGTGGCGCCGCTCGCAGTACGAAATGTCAGTCTTCCACGATCCCTTGGGGTAACCCCAAGGAGGCGAACTGTTTGGGCAAGGCCCGCGCATCGCCGGCTTGAAGTGCTCCCACCCCTCGGTCGCAAAGCGTGGAGAAGCGTCGACTCGATTGAAGCCCAAAATGCGGCCAGTTGCAAGCAGCGGTTAGGGCGCCGGCGCCGCGGGAGGGGACGCCACCGGCACCAGCTCGTTATCCTCCAGCATCTGCCCCCAGCGGCGGATGTTGCGGGCCCGGCGGTCGGCGTTGGTTTCCGCCGGGTTGTAGAGGAACGATTTGCCCCCGGTAAGCTGGCGCAGGTTGTGGAACGCCAGGACGCGGTACTCCAGCCGGTCGTGGTTGAGCCAGCCGATCAGCTTGCGCAGAACCCCTGCTTTGATTTCTTCGGGAGTCGACCCAAGGTCCTCGCGCGAGTAGCCACGCAGCATCTCGAACAGGTCGTCGGCCATGCCGGGGACCGTGCCCCGCTGCTCGCGCAGGGTTTCGTGAACCCGCTGGGCGAGCTGGGGACTGCGTGCCATCGCCGCGCGGAGTTCGGTGATGTGGCTGTCCCAGTTGGAGTGTTGGTTGGTGTCGGCCAGGGCGTTCACAAAGGGGACGAACTGCCCCACCTGAATGGCCGATTTGGCGAGCAGCACTTTCTCTTCGCGACGTCGCGATTGCTCGTAGGCTTCCAGCAGTTGATCGCCCGCGGGGCGCTCGGTGTCGAAGTTCTGCTCGATCCGCCACGAGGCATTGCGATCGAGCAAATCGAGTTGCTGGCCGTTGAGCCATGCGACCCGTTCGTCGAACGGCTGCTGAAGCTTGGGACCGCCGTCCCAGGACCACTGGGTCGGGCCTTCGATGGCTGTCGAGACGCCGCTGCCAATCGTCGTCCAGACGACGCCCCCTTGCGGAATGTAAACCTTCCCCTCGGGCACCCCGAGGTGGACATCGGGCGACTGCCCGGGCAGGAAGGGGCGAATGATGTCGATCGCCACGATGCGAGAGGGAGCGATCTCCGCCAGTTGGCTCGTTTCTCCCACACGGAGCTCGATGACCACCGGATTCATACCCGTGTTGACGAGCATCAGTCGACCGTAGGCCAAATCGAGGACCATCCACTTGCCGTCGCCACCACGGTCGAGGCTCACCATGGTGCCATCGGCGAGTTCAACCCGCAAACCGGTGGTCAGCGCGATCGAGGGCCGATAGGTCGGCAACGACTTGAGCCGATCGCCGCTGCCGACTGGCGTATTGACCTTCATCCGCATCCACTGGTCGGTGTTGTTGTCGTAGCGGAGCAGAATGTCCTTGGGACTGGTGAGGGTCCCCAGGGGGCCAGCCGGAGGGGGGACCACCTCGCCAGGACTGGTCGTTTCGGATGGCGCGTCTTGGGGAGGGACCGCGGGAATGGAGCCCACAATCGGAATCTCCGGCGGCGCAGCACCTGGGGGCACAGCACCCGGGAGTGTTGTCGGCGGGGAGATGGGGGCGAGGCCTTCGCCAGGGACGTTCGTGGCGTCGGGGGTCGCCAGGGTGGCGCCTGGGTCGTTTGGAATCTGGTCGTTTGGAGTCTGATCGCCGGGAGTCTGATCGTCGGGAAGCATTCCTTCGACGGGGGGGAGGAGACCCGGAGCGTCGAGGGGTGTCTCGGCGGCCGCGATGGGGGGCTCTGTCGGTTCGGGGGCGGCTGGCGGGAGGGTGTCGGGAATCGCGGGATCGGTCAGGGTGGGGAGAGTTTCGGTGAGCGGCTCATCGGTCGCCATGGGTGGGACATCGTTGAAGCCCAAGTCGGGCAGATCGCTCCCATCGGGGGGAAGAGTTGTCGACTCGTCCCCCGCGGCATCGAGGGAAGCCATGTCAGAGGGGGGGACTTCCTCATTCGTTGCGGAAGGAGCGGCATCGGTTGCCAGCGGGGGCAGGTCGGGCGATGACGTCCCCTCGGGGGGAGAGACACGATCCTCCTGGCTGTTGGCGACCGGGGGTGGCGAGCTGGGATCGGCAGGATCGTGCTTGCCGACGAGCCAGCCATTGGGCCCGAACGAAAAATAGCCGAGCGTCCCGAGGACAAGAATCGCGAGACCTGCCACGAGCAATTGATTGGCCCGGGCCCGCGACCCGGCGCGGAGGTAGTCGGGGACTTCGGTCATCGGCGCTTCTTCGTCGCGATGAAGGGGCGGAGTGGCGGCGGCGACCGGAGAAGTTGCCGGAGTGGCGGCGTCGGATGCGATGGCGTGGGGGCCGTCGAGTCGACGCGACAATTGTTCGGCTTGGCGCTGAGGGATGGTGTACATCCGCCGGCGCATGTCGGGATCGATCTCCGCCGGCTCCCCCAAAACCATCGTCAGAATGTGGTGGCAGGAGGCGACCTCCGCCAGATGGACATCGGAGTCGAGGCAGACCTGCTGGTAGTCGGTCATCTGCTCGCTGGAGAGCGTGCTGTCGAGATACTCCGACGTGAAATTGGGGTCGAGTTCCATCCCCTGGCCGATCACCGGAGGGGCTCCCAGACGCAACCGACGCATGGCGTCGCGGGTGCGATGGATCAGCTCGGTCCCCTTTTCGCTTTCTTCGATCTGCCGGGCCAGGTCTTCCTGGTCCTGCGGTTCGAGGATGTCGTCCATGAAGGCCAGCAGAGTGCGGAGAGTGAGTCGCATGGGAGTCTCGCTGCGAAGGTGCGTGCGGAATGTCGTGTCAGAGGAGGGGCCTCTAGCTGTAATAGAGGCATCCCGTGAACCGATCCGTACACGAATCCGACGCGCGGCGAGAAAAAAATCTGGCTACGACTTGGGGAGGCCCGCAGTGGGGGCCGCCACGAGTGCCAGCACCGACGCCAGGCCGATAAAACCAGCCGCAACCCAGGGGCTGACCGTACGGCAGGGAGGTGTCGACCGCATCCAATCGCGGGGGCGTTGCCAACCATCGCGGGTGCGGACCCACTCGAGAGTGGCGGGAGCGGGGGCCCGGCTGGCTTCCTTGGACTCTGGGGCAGGAACGGTGGCGAGCACCGATCCGACCAGCAGCAGTGCCGTGACAAGAACGAGCACGATTCGCATGATCGAGGAGGGGCACGAAGAGGAGGGGGGTTGCGGAGCTGCGACTCGCCGCAGAGCGGGGCGTCCGCGATCGTGCCACCCACCAAGGCAAGGGGTGCGCCAACGGCATCGCCCCAGCGGGCCATAGGTCGGAAACTCATGCGCCACAGGAAGTTAAGGCGACGACGTGGCGAAGGGCCGCGCGCGGCCTGTGGTGGAAACGCCACAGTCGGGGCGAACCCGTGTGGCGTGTACGCCACACGAGGCGAAATGGGGACATGAGCCAGAGAGTCGGTTTCGGCCGATTGTCCGGCGCTAGAATCCGCCGCGCCAAACTTTGCCGCAATGATTCATTCGCTATGCGAGTCGACCTTCCCGCAGTGGGCAGATCCGGACCAGCGGATTGAGATTTCGTCGTCCAGATTGATCCCAAACACTTGGGGACACCGACTCACGTGCGTAGAATGCAGGGGACGGCTCGAAGCAAGGAAGCAAGCTGGCTGGAGACTAGGACGACGAGCCTGCACTTTGCTTCACCTGCTCTGGGCATTCACCTGCTCTGCGAACTTCTCGGGAACACCCACGATGGCTCAACAACTGTCGACTTCGAATTCGCGAGTGGGGCGACTCACCCGTCAGGCGGAAGGGTATCTCGAATTGGGCTTGCCAGCCCACGCGGCCGATGTGCTGGCCAGGAAGTTTGAACTGGTGAACCAGAGCGCGCGGGCCTCCTATCTGCTGGGAGAGGCTCTGCGCGAGATGGAGTGTTTTGCCGAGGCCGTAGGGCCGCTGGAGCGCTCGCTCGAAATTGTCTCCGACGATCTGCATACCCACCTGGCACTGGCGTGGTGCTATAAGCGGACGCGGCGGCTGTCGCAGGCGATCGAGACGTTGCAGGAGGCCCTTGCCAGCGATCCGTTCGAAGCGATTCTCCATTACAACCTGGCTTGCTATTGGAGTCTGGCCCAACAGCGAAAGCGGGCGATTCGTTCGCTCTCTCGCGCGCTCGATCTCGACATCAACTATCTCGATCTCATTCCGACCGAGAGCGATTTCGATTCGATTCGCGATGACCCCGAGTTTCAATTGATCACCAGTCTGATCGCCTGACGCCGGGCTCGTGAAACCGGGCCCGATCAGGCCTGCCAGCAGTAGACTCCCCATTGCCCCTGGCATTCGTCGACGGCGATTTCGAGCCGCGTGAAGGGAAACTTGCCCCCCTGGGAGAGGTTCGCGCGAAGTTGTTCCCCCAAGTGTCGCGCCAGCAGTTCGGCAGTCGTGTTGGCCACCGGCAGCAGGACACAATCGCTCGCGGGAAAGACCCAGCGCCGCGCTTCGAAGCGGGCCGTCACTTCGGCCCCCTCGATGGCGACCGCGATGGCCGGGTGCGCGGTCGGCAGGAGGACCCGGTGGTCGAGTTGCCGGGTCAATTCCTTCAGCGTGTCGCGGAGGGCAATAAAGTCGACCACATAGTGGTGCTGGTCGAGCGGCCCCGCAATCTCGGCGGAAACGCGGTAGTTGTGTCCATGGAGCGGCTCGCAGATGTTATCGCCGAAGGTGATGAAGTGGGCCGCACAGAAGGTGAAATCCTCCTTCTTGAGACGCACGCAGTAAGTTTCGCTCATGGGGGACCTCGGTCGAAGTGGCTCGCGAGCCTGGCGGGAAGTGGGGGCTCGGAAGCCAGTTTAGCAACCCCTTGCCCCGTGGTCGCCGGGCCTCGGCGTGGCGGGGAGTTTCGTTTCCCGGCTGGGTCGTATCACGGCAGGCTGGAAGCCTACCCTACGTTGGGTTTGTGATTCGCCTTGTCAGCGGTATCGTAGGGGGCATGCATCCCCCGACCCTGCTCGTGACCCTGTGTACCTACAACGAGCGTGAAAACCTTGCGCGGCTCATGCCCGCGATCCACGCCGTCGCCCCCCAGGCCGACGTGCTGGTGGTCGACGACAATTCGCCCGATGGCACGGGGCCGCTGGTGGACGAAATGGCCGCCGAGGATGCCCGCATTCATGTGATCCACCGTGCCGGCAAGCTGGGGTTGGGGACCGCCCTGCTCGCCGCGCTGGGGTACGCCGTGGAGCATGGTTACACCTACGTGCTGAACCTCGACGCCGACCTTAGCCACGATCCTGAGTCGATTCCCAGCTTGCTCGCGGCGATGGCGCATGCCGACGTGGCGATTGGTTCGCGTTACGTCGCGGGGGGAGGGGTCGCAAGCTGGCCGTTCCATCGCAAGCTCATGAGCCGCGTGGTCAACGGCACGACGCGCAGGGCCCTGGGGCTAACGCTCCGCGATATGAGTGGCAGCTTTCGCTGTTACCGGGTGAGCAAGCTTGCCGAGCTCGACTTCGACCGGATCGAGGCCCGCGGCTACGCCGTGTTGCAAGAGCTGCTGTTCCGCCTCCATCGCCTCGGTTGCCGGATGGTCGAGGTGCCGATCACGTTCAAGGATCGGGAGGCGGGAGAATCGAAGATCAACTGGCGCGAAGTGGTGGCCGCACTCGGCATGATCTGGCGGCTGGCGCGCGAACGTGGCAAGGGCTAGCAAAGCCGGGTAGGTCCCGTCTGCCGGACGGGACCTCGAAACAGATGGAAACTCTACTTGCGCGCAAGGTCCCGTCCGGCAGACGGGACCTACTGGACTGGACCTACTGTAGGGGCAGGACTATCGCGGCAGGCGTTCGGGGGGGATTCCCGGTTCGATGGTTCCCAGCCACTCCTCGACCAGCACCGTCGTGTCGTCACTCACTCGTTCGAGCCGGCGGAGCCAGGTGGTTCGCAGCAGGCCGAAACTATCGAACAGTTCGGGCGTGAAGAGACCCATCGCCGCGGCGGCCACGCGGTGGTTTTGTTCGGAGTTGGGCCCCTGGGTGGCGAAGTCGTGGCGAAGGGTTGCGATCGCCCCCGACAGCTCGGGCCAATCGGCGGGTTCCAGGCCGCGCGCCACCCGGTCGCTCGCCATGTCGCCCCAGTGTCTGGCGCGGTGGGGGTCGTGGGCGTACGGGGTGACTGGTCCCAACGGCAGGAGGCAGCCAATCAGGCGGTCGGTGAGTTCGTGCAGTTGGCGGCGCAGGTGGCGGAATTTGCCCACTTCGCGATAAGCCCGCTCGTCGCGCCGGGCCACGAGTGCGTGGAGACGCAGAGTCGCCTCGCGATGGCAGACGAGGGTGTTCGAAGTGACCGGAGCGGTCTGATGGCGGCGGTGGTGTGTGTCGTGGGCGATGCCGATGGCTGCCATCGTCCGGGCGAGAACCTCGCTCGCTTCGATTTCGACTGCCAGGCGGAACAGCCGCGGGGAAAAGGGGCGTTCGTCCGATTTCTCCCCCGCCGCACCGTAAGAGCGAAGGTCGACCCCCCAACTATCGAAGCGGCACCGCGAGGCGACCCAATAGTCGACCACCGACTGTTCGGGAAGCTGGGATTGATCGGTGACAATCGCTTTGGCATGGGCCGCCAGAAGTCCAGCGACTTCGACGAGTTCGTACGTTTGCATCATCAAGACCAAAGAGGGTGCGGTGGAGGGGATAGGCCGAGGCCAATCGAAGCTGGTGGAGGAGCGAAAACAGGACTGGCGGCGGCAAGCGGGAGAGGGAGGAGGAAGAGACGCTTACCGCCGCCAGTCGGGCGAGTACGACTGCGGACTCGGCCAAATGCAGTCGGCGTGCCAGCCGCCGGGCAGGCCGCGGCGCGGGGGGCCCGGCATGCTGGAAAACCAGCCTCATTCGGTTGGAGGGGCCAGCAACGGATTGGGAAAATACGGGGGGAGCGGTGGCGTTCGGGCGACAACGGCCCCGGCGAAGGTGGCGAAATCGCCACACGCCTCCGCGCCAGCTCAGAAGAGCCGCATCTGCTCGCCGGGAATCACCGGCGGCCGAAAGGCCGAGACGTTGAGGGGGTCGCGCCCCTGGCGAAAGCCATACTTCCGTGCGAAGACGCGAAAGGTCCGTTCGATCTGCGCGGCAAACTCACCGGTGCCGCGCATCCGCTTGCCAAATTCAGCGCGGTAGACTTCCCCACCGCGCGACGAGCGAAGGAGCGTTTCGATCCGTGGCCGGTGGTCGGGATAGTAGCGGTCGAGCCAGCCAAAGAAAACTTCCTCGACCGCGAGCGGCAATCGCAGCAAGACATAGCCCGCCGTCTGGGCTCCCGCGTCGCGGGCCGCCTCGAGCACCGCCGGGATGTGGCTGTCGTTGAGACCCGGGATGATGGGGGCGGTCATCACGTGGGTCGAGATGCCGGCCGATGCGAGCTCGCGGATGGCGCGAAGCCGCGCGGCGGGCGCACTCGTGCGCGGTTCCATGGTCCGGGCGAGCTGCTCGTCGAGGGTGGTAATCGAGAGCCCGACGTGAACCGCATTGTCACGGGCAAGCTCGGCGAGCAGGTCGATGTCGCGCGTCACCAGCGCGTTTTTGGTGATGATGCCGATCGGCTGGCGGCATGCGGCGGCGACGGCCAGGCAGGAGCGCGTGATCTCGAGCTGCCGCTCGATCGGCTGGTAGGGATCGGTGATGCCCGACATGGCGATCCATTCTGGCTTCCACTGCGGTCGGGCGAGCCAGCGGCGGAATAGATCGGCTGCCTGCGGCTTGTAGAAGATGTTCGTTTCGAAATCGATTCCCGCACTCAGGCCCAAATACTCGTGCGAAGGGCGCGCGTAGCAATAGCTACAGCCATGGAGGCAGCCACGATAAGGATTGAGGCTGAAGTTGAATGGGATGTCGGGACTGTTGTTCGTCGAAATGATCGACTGCGATATGTCGGGGGTGTAAACCGTCGCAGGGCGGTCGAGAGTGTCGGGATAATCGTCGGTGGGATCGAGCTGCTCGAAGTCGGGAACAGTTTCGACGTGGAGAAACCGATTCGCCGGCTGCGACTGCGCGCCGCGCCCCTTGAGTTTCTTTCCCGATTCGTGAGGGGCCTCGTCTCGTGTCATGCCGTCAGTGTACGCATGAGCATTTCTCGATGCAATTGCTGGCACCGCCGTTTCGGGTGATGTCGCCATGTTTTCGGGAGTTCTCCGCTGTTATCGACTTTTTCTCGATTTCTTTCCAAGCGACCTTGACCCACCCGGGGGTGGTCCCTATTCTCCCGACCAATCGAGCGACACGAGCCGCCGGGAGAAAAACCAAGGCCGCGAAAAAGTGACCTTGCCACGCCGGCGACAATTCGCGAAAACCCGAGACACCCGACAAACAACTTCAAACAAATAACCACGTGGAGGAGTCGCAAGCCGAACAACAACGTTGGCTGGCTAGCGACCCTATCGAGCGGCTCGTACGGCACGGAAGCCACGCGACCCCTCGAGACACAACCCGACGCGCTTCTGAGCTTTCTCCCCCCCTTGCTCAGGTGCGTGTCCGCCCGGCACGCAGGCGTAAAACGCGTCCAATCGCTCCCGGAAGAGTTAGCCGTCCTTTGCCCCCCTGGGACGTGGCTTTTCTGGGAGCTTTTTTTATGCGCCGTGGGGGGGGGGGCCAGGGGCCAGGGGAAAGATAGTGGTAACATTTCAGCCAAGTCCCCGACCTCCGCTCCCTGACCTCCGACCTCTGGCCTCCGACCCCCGACCCCTGCCCCCTGACCCCCTCCCCGAACCGCCGTGGCATCGATCGGCCCGGGTCGCTACACTTCCGCCGCGATCGTCCCCCCTTTGCTGATGCCGGAGTCATGTCATGGAAACTGTTCGTTGGAACCCCCCCGCCACGAAACCCAATCACGAGGAAGTGCTCGACGTCGATGCCCAGATTCGCGCCGGGCGCGAAGTGCTGCGACTCGAGGCGATTGGGTTGTGGAAAGTCTCCTACTACCTTAATCACTGCTTCACCGATGCGGTCGACACGATTTTCAAATCGCGCGGCAGCGTGATTGTTACCGGCATGGGTAAGGCGGGACTGATTGGCCAAAAGATTGCCGCCACGTTCGCCTCGACCGGCACGCGGAGTCACTTTGTGCATCCCGCCGAAGCCTTTCATGGCGACCTCGGCCGCATCGACAGCAATGACGTCGTGCTGATGCTCACGCAAAGCGGCGAAACCGGCGAGGTGGTCCAATTGCTCCCCTCGCTCCGCCACATGGGGGCTCCCCTGATCGCGCTCACGGCCAGCAGCGAGTCGACCGTGGGTCGGTCCGCCAGCGTGGTGATCGAACTTGGTCAACTCGAGGAGGCCTGTTCGCTCGGCCTCGCCCCCAGCACCAGCACCACGGCGATGCTCGCGGTGGGAGATGCCCTGGCGATTGTTCTCAGCCGGCTCCGTGGTTTTCGTGCCGAGGATTTTGCCCGCTTTCATCCCGGGGGAAGCCTCGGCCTCAAACTGAGTCACGTCGAGGATCACATGCGGCCGATGGAAGAATGCCGCATGGCCCCCGAAACGCACACGGTGAGACAAGTCATCGTCGCATGCAGTCGCCCGGGTCGCCGCAGTGGCGCGGTGATGCTGGTCGACGAACGTGGGGAATTGAGCGGCATCTTTACCGACAGCGATCTCGCGCGGTTGGTGGAACGTCGCCACGAGGCGGCACTCGACCGCCCGATTCGCGAGGTGATGACCGCCCGGTGTGCCCGAGTGGTGGTCGGATCGCGGACCGAGATGGCAATCGAGATTCTTGCCGAACGCAAAATCAGCGAGCTGCCGGTGGTCGATCGCGAGGGACGTCCCGTGGGCATGCTCGACGTGACCGACCTGGTTGGCACGGCGCGCGAGTCCACCCGCCACGCCACTCCCGCCCCGCAGCCAGCGATGCGGATTTATCCCAGCCAAGTGGTGGCCAAGGGGGCCTAAGCCCAATACACTCTCGTTCCAAGTTTCCTTGCGACCATTGCCGATGGTTTCCTCACTCCTCCGCAGCACAATCTGTCTTGTGGCGCTGGTCGTGAGCTACCAGCTCTACCTGCTGGTGGTGGTCCCCATCGTCGAGCCGCCGGGTGTCGAGAGGAGTTCGCGCCGAATTCCCAACGAGCAGCGCGGCGATAGCGGGTCGGCCATCGATCGCTACCAGCAGTTTTTGTCGGCTTATTTTCCATCGGGGCATTGGACGCTCGGCTCTCCCCCTCCCAAGATCGTCCGCCAGCAGCAGATCATGATGGTGCTGAGCGACTACAAGCGGACCGATGATGGCCGGGTGGAGTTCGAAAAGTGCGCCCTGCTCTTGCTCCCCAAGACCTGGACCATGGGTTCTCCCCCGCCGCGCGATACGGTGATCATCGAGGCACCGGGGGGGGCGCAACTGCAATTCGACGAAGACTTCCGACCTTCCCAAGGTCAGATGGGGCGAATCGTCAGCGGCGCGCTACCCGGCCCCGTGACGATCCGCAGCGACATGAACCAACCGGGGCCTGACGACGATCTCTACATCGCCACGACCGACCTGGTGCTCAACGAGACGCTGATTCGTACCGAATCGCGCGTCGAGGCGCGGATGGGCAAGAATCGGCTCGAAGGGACTCGGATGGACATCCGCCTGAGCCGCGACGAACACATCGCCCGGGGACCGAGCATCAACGGGATTCAATCGCTGCAAATCTACCGCGACGTGCGGATGCGGTTGGAAATGGGGGATGCCGACTTGCTGGGCAAGTCGAAAGAGGCGACGGCCCCCGGCGAAGGCCCCGCGAAATACAATCCCCCCGTGACCGTCACTTGCAAGGGACGCCTCCACTTCGATCTGCTCGAGTTCGTGGCCAGCTTCGAGCAGCAAGTTGAAGTCCGCCGCGAGCGGCTCGAGGGCCCCTACGATCAGCTCGATTGCAACGAACTGAACGTTCGCTTTGCCGCCGTCGACGACAAAGGAATGATCATCGATCTGGCCGACGACCCCAACGTGGCCCGCAAGCAAAGTGCCGCGGTCGGCAAGCTCCAGCCGGTGGCCATCGAGGCGACCGGTTCGCCCGTGCGTGCGGAGTCTCCGGTCGAACGGGCCTCTGCCCAGGCGCAACGGCTGAAGATCAACCTGCTGCGGCGGCGGATCACGCTCGATGGGGAGGGCAATGTCCATCTGACCTACGGCGACAACGAGATTCACGCCCCGTTCATCGAGTACACGATCCCCGCCGAAGAGTCTCCCTCGGTCCTGGGAGACCTGTCGATCTCGGGCCCTGGGTGGCTGCGCTCGATACCCGATCCCAAGCGGCCCGACAGGGTGATCGACATCGTCTGGAAGACAGCCCCAGGGAATCCCTATCCGGTGCAGTTGCGACGCGACCGCGGGCAACCCGTGCTCCACCTGACGGGGAGTCCCGCCATCGATGCCCATCGCCTTGGCCGCGTGGCGGCCGATCGGTTGGAAGTCGCCTTCCGCGAGGTGCCGGGAGATGGCCCCGCTGGGCCGGCGCTCGAGTTGATCGATAGCCCGGCCAAGTTGGCCGTGATCCCCGAGCGGTTGCTGGCGGCGGGAAGGGTGATCTTCGAATCGCCCGAACTCATCGGGCGGACTCAACAGCTCCATGCGACATTCGAGGAGTGGAGCGGGGCCCCCCTCGATCCGGAAGAGGAGGAAAACTCGCCGATGCGCTTGAACGATCGCGAGCGGGCCCCCACCAGCCAATACGATCTCTCGGCCAGCCAGATGCATCTCGATTTGGCGCTGAGTGGCAAGCAGGCCCACCCGATAGGAGCCGTATGCGAAGGGAATGTCGTGCTGCAACAGGTGAAGACTTCCAAGCCGGGCGAGCTGCCGATGGTGGTGCGAGGCGACAAATTGCAACTCGCCGAATTGGCCGACGGCGCCAAGATCACCGTCTTCGGCCGCGGCAGTGGCACCCAGCCGGGAGACGGCCTGGCGGTGGTCGAAGCCCAGGGGCTCACGATCTCGGGACGCCAGATCGATGCCGATCAGAAGCAGGGATCGTTCTGGATCGATGGGGGAGGCCAGGCGACGATGGTGGTCGATGGCGAGATGTTTGGCCAGGCGCAGGGCGACCCCGTGCCGGTGACTCTCACGTGGCAGCGGCGACTGCATGGCGAAGGGCAACGGATCGTCGCCGAGGGGCGAGTCCAAGTCGTTGGCAAGGAGAGTCTGATGCAGGCCGAGCGGGCCATCGCCACCCTGACGCGCCCCATTTCGGCTGACCGTGAGCAGACCGCCAAGGTGGCAATCGCCCAGGTGGGACTCGAGGGGAACGTCGTGATCGACTATCGCGCGCAGGACGCGGCAGGTCAGCAGTCGCACGAGAATCTCCAGCTCGCCTCGATTTCCGTCAATCGCCTCACCGGCGCGATCGAAGGGGCGGGTCCAGGGGTGCTCCGCTCGGTTCGCATGTCGGATTCGCTCGCCAGTTTCGGCGATCTCGCCTCGGCATCCCCAACGCGTCCCCGATCGCCGGCCGAGGGGAAGGAGCCGGGCCTCAAGTTCCTACGGGTCGATTTCACGCAGGGGGTTTCCGGAAATATCGAGCAGCGCGTGCTGCGGTTTCATCGTCGCGTGATGTGTGTCTACGGCCCGGTAGCCAACTGGCACGATGAACTGCCGCTTCACGACCCGACACGCTTGCCCCCCGACACGGTGACCCTCCGTTGCGAAACATTGGTGCTGAGCGAGGATCCGGTGGGGGCTCGTCAGGGCCCCGCTGACGGCAAGAAAATGGGTCCGATCGAGCTCCAGGCGATCGACAATGTGGCGATCGAGGGACATAACGAAAAGCAGGAGATGTTCCAGGCCGAGGGAGTCAAGGCGAGCTACAACCAACTTAAAGACATGCTGGTGCTCGAAGGAGATGGCCAGCGCGACGCGGTACTGCGTCAGCGCGATCCCGGCACCGGCCGGAGCGTCGACACCCCGGCACGAAAGATCATCTACTATCGCGCGGAGCCCCGGCTCGAGCTGCAAGGCTGGCGGCAACTCGACTTTCAGCAAAATGGGCCCGCACCCCAGCCGCAGACGGCACAGCCTCGCGTCAATACGCCGCGATGATGGCTCGCCTGCTTCCGTTTCGCCTCGTTCCCAGGGTAGCACGTCACTCAAATGTCGATCAGGATGGTGCTCACGCTACGAGAGTCAATCGCTATTTCCTGACGAGACGCACAACATGATGTACCTCCTGTTGGCCCTGGGCCTGGGGCTCCTGGTGGCAGGGGCGGGGATGATTATCCGCGGGGCCTCTCATCTGGCCGCCCGGCTCGGCCTGTCGCCGCTAGTGATCGGGATGACAGTGGTGGCCTTCAGCACCAGCGCGCCGGAACTGGTGCTAAGCCTCAACGCGATTGCCAATGGCCTGCCAGACATCGCCGTCGGCACGGTCGTGGGGAGCAATATCTTCAACGTGCTGTTCACGCTGGGGCTTGCCGCGCTCGTGGCGCCCCTGGTGGTGTCGAGCCATCTGCTGCGATATGGCGTCCCCTTGATGATTCTCGTGGCGACCCTGTTCTATCTCATGAGTGGGGATCGGGTCATCGACAGGGGGGAGGGGGCGCTGCTGGTCGCCTGTCTCGTCGGCGTCACCACCGCGATGATCATCTTCGGCCGTAAGAAAAGGGGAGCGGAAGCAGCCGCTCACGAACTCCCCGCCCCTCCCCCGGTGGGGACCTCGCTCAAATGGGACCTCCTGTTTATCGGCGGAGGGTATGGGTTGACGGCCCTCGGCAGTCATTGGTTCGTGCAGGGAGCCGTGCTGTTCGCCCGGTGGATGGGGGTCAGCGACCTGGTGGTCGGGCTGACGGTGGTCGCCGTGGGGGCCTCGCTACCGGAGCTGGTCACCACCGTCGTCGCCAGCCTGCGGGGCGAACGCGATATCGCCGTCGGCAATGTCGTCGGCAGCATTATTTTCAACATCCTGGGAGTGCTGGGCCTGATGGCGCTCGTCGCACCCAACGGTCTCCCTGTCGCACCGGTGGCGGTCGCGTTCGACATTCCCGTGATGGTCGCCGTGGCGCTCGTCTGCCTGCCGATTTTCTTCACCGGGGGGGAGATTGCCCGCTGGGAAGGGGCACTGCTGCTGGTCTACTACTTGATCTACGCCACCTATCTCGTGCTGGCCGCTTCCAAGGACGACGACCTGGAGGCGTTCGGCGAGATTGTGCTCTGGTATGTCATCCGACCGACCGTGTTTTCCCTACTGATCTGCGTCGTGCTGGCATGGTGGCGCAAATGGAAACTCCAGCGGGCTCAATCGGCCGCTTGAGCCTTTTCGTGGCGGTGTTTGACGCGGCGGTGCTTGAGGAGCCACTCGGTGACTTCCGGATTGTCGTACGTGGCAGTCCACGAGTCGTGACCGGCGTCGGGATAAACAGTGAACTTGATCTCCCCTCCAGCGGCCTTCACGGCATCGACCATTTCCTGCGACTTCTCGAGTTGCACCACGTTGTCCTTGGCACCATGGAATGCCCAGATGGGAACCTTCGCCAGCGACTCGGCCATCTTGTCGGGTTCTCCCCCGCCGCAAATGGGGACAACGGCCGCGAATCGCTCGGGATTGGCTGCCGCGAACCGCCACGACCCGAAGCCTCCCATGCTGAGGCCGGTGAGGTAGACCCGCGACTTGTCGACGTTGAGTTCTCGTTCGAGGCGGTCGAGCAACGCATTGAGGATATCGGGTTGCCACGCTTCGATAATGGCCTGCCATCCCTCTCCCTCAGGGGCTTGTGGGGAGACGACGATGAAGGGGAGGTCCTTACCGGCCTTGGCCAGTTTGGGTGGGCCGTGAATCGCGACCCGATCGAGTTCCTCTCCTCCCTTGCCGCGCTCGCCGGCGCCGTGGAGAAACAACAGCAGTGGCAGTGGTTCGCCGTCGGGGTCGTAGTTTTCGGGGACGTAGAGCAGAAAGGGAACATCGAACTTGCCCTTCCGCGTTTCGGTCACTCCAACCCGGACCTGCTGGGGCGTCTGCTTGCCGGGGGTCGGTGTGATTTGGGCTTGCACGGGGGAACTCCCTAGCAGAAGAACGAGCAGTATTACGGGGATCGTAAAACGCGGCGTCATGGTTGTACCTGTTCTAATCGGTGGAGGCGATTTTGGGGGGTGACAAATCCTGCCTTCCCATTTTGCCACGGGGCGACGTGCGAGGAAAGCACTCTCACAGCAAAGTGGCGAAGGGGCGCAGGCGGGCAATCGTTTGAGGTAACCCCTGGCATTCGAGAGTGTGGAGAAATTCAGCCGCCGTCTTGGGTGGATTGCAAAGACTTTCCCTCTGTCTTTTGACCACTGTGCAACAGGGGCCGGGTGCGGCATCAAAGAGAGACAGTAGAAAGTCATCGGGATGAACGGCTACGGTACGGTATTTCGCCAGCGTATTGGCCGGGAAGTCTTTTTGGTTGAAAGTAACAATGACCTTGGCCTTGGCAACGATAGCCGCGGCCAGCACATGACGGTCATTGGGATCGGGAAGAAGAAGCGATTCCTCGAGATGCTCAAAGCCGGTCACGAGACAGTCGCGGACAGCCTCGTTCATCAGTTTCCTGGTTCGCACTAAACGGTCGCGAGACAGAGTTGGGTTGTTCTTGAGAACATTATGCATCCACTCGTCGTGGATCGTCTCTGTCCATCGCGCGCGAACGAGTCCGTGGTGAGCCAGCCGTATGAACAAGTCGCGTAGCGGAGCCGGGTAGAGGATGTTCGCGTCGTAGATGGCCGTGATGGGGTGATCCATCAGTAACCCATGCCCAATTCCTGGGCCTCGGCAGTGAGTTGGTCGAGCACTTTGGCCCTGGCTTCATCGTCTTTTTGCTTATAGGCCATCAGGTCGTCGAACCGGACCCGACGGTATTTACCGACTGTGCGGGAGGGAATCTTCCCTTCGTCGAGCAGTTTAACCACATACGGGCGGGAGACATTTAGCAAGGCAGCCGCCTGCTGGGTAGTAAGTTCCGCGTGGGTCGGGATTAGCGTAACGGCATGACCCTGCGACATTTCGGAAAGCAGGTGAACAAGTAAGCGCACGGCACTGGTTGGCACCGACACGGTCGTCCCCTTGTCGTCGCCCTCCTCACCGAGCCGCAAACGAACGCTCTCCTGGGGGTTGAGCTTGTGTGTGGCCAAAAGTCGAATCGATTCGCGGGCGAGCATGGCATCGGCCTGGCTCGGAGCGAATGTTTCAAAACCTTGGGGAATTAGCGAGGACATGGGAAATTCCTTTCTTGCTCCTTGAGTTAAAGGAGGACAAGGGAATTATACCCCAAGGTCGAACTAGTCGCAATACTCGAAATAGTCGAAAACACGTGAAAACGCATTCGGGCAAGCAATCACAGACAGGGGTCTTAGGTCTGCTGTCCGGTTTTCCGTTTTCGCACCTGTTTTTCAAAGTACCCGGCCACAATGTCCGGATTTCTGTCCGGATTCGAGGTGGTCCCCATTCAGACACCGAAAAAATGGACACAATGACCGGATTCCTGTCCTCGAATCTCAAACAACCTCGTATTTGGTGGCTCGTGCAGCCCCCATTTTGCGCACGAGTCCAAGTTCAACAAACCGGTTCAGGTGTCTGCGGGCAGTTCGGCATCCATCCCAACCCGCTTGGCATAGTCAGTCGATTTGGTTCGGCCTTGCGTACTCAACCACTCCCATCCAGAAATCTCTTTATAACCTCAATTGCCGACACACAACCCCTGGAGAGCAGATGGCCGTGGCGACAAGCATCGGTTGACAATCTCAACTTCCGTTACACGGCGTCCCGCAACTTCGGCCAGCGCAGCTTAAACAGTTACGCTGCAACGATTTACGTTGACTGGGCGGCTATACCACAGGTTGTGTGTCTTGGGTTGTCTGTCTTGGGTTGTCCCTCTACGTACTTGTGGGGACAACGCCTGCTCGATTCAAATTGTCAAAGATCGCATCAGGAGTAGGCGCCGGGAGTTTGATGTCGATGGAATGGGCCGGTCGGTTTTTCCGACTTTTTGGCCGAAACTCGATTTTTGGGCCAAAAAATCGGGACTTTTTGCCTCCATGCCGCTGGCGAACTCCAGCAAAACAAGGCATTTTTCGCACGGATCATGGCAAAAAGTCCATCTATTTTAGTCTCTTTTCTGCGTATTTTTGGGCCTCAAAAGCAAGATTAAGTGAGGTGTTGATGGTCCGCAAAAGGGGACATTCAACTTTTCGCCGTCACGTCATACTGAATGGCGGAAGGAAACTGGCGAAAAGTAGAATGTCCCCTTTTGCTTGTCTCCTTTGCTCGCATCCCTGGCTTTGGCTTCTCTAGAAAAAGCCAAAGCCGTTGGGACACGAACCGTTTCCCAAGTTCGGTTCCGGAACCTTGTTGGACCGATGCCACGAACCGAATTCCAACACTCCACCCAAGTCGCCGCCGCGCGGAATAGCGACTCGATAATTCGTGTCAAAAACCAGTTCTCGCACCAGCCCAGTTTGGGAATCTCCGCATCAGACACCAAGCGCCTAACACCTGCCCGAACATCCGTTCAGGACAATTCCGAATCTACCGGGCTGGGTGGCCATTTCCCAGCACAAAGTTCCGAAAAAGTGAAAAATTGCGTGGGGGAAGGGGATTCTGGGGTACACGAAGGTAGTGGCTCGGACTGGCACCCTGTGGGTGAAAGCTGCGTGTCTGGATTCTAGATTCTAATGCCTGACGGCTGATCAATTCCATGGCGAATCTGAGGTGAGAGGGGGGGATGGAAGCTGGGGAGCCCTGAAAGGGCGATCTAAATTGCCGTATCAAGAGACGACCATCGGGTGTTGTGCCGCCCTTTCAGGGCTCACGAAATGGTCGTCATGTCCAACACCCAGGGCGTTGCCCTGGGCTTTCCTATTCCGCCCCTTCGGGGCTACCCACTCATCAGTAGCCCATCCCCAGCTCCTGCAAGCAATCACAGACACGCAACTTTCGCAGCTTCCCCTCCCTTCGCCAGTGAAATCACGGCAACAAGGTAAGCGCCTTGCCGTCCTTCGTTCGAAACACGCCAAAGTCTTTCCGATCCAGCGTCAAGACTTGCGACAATC
The DNA here is from genome assembly GCA_964650265.1 of uncultured Planctomycetaceae bacterium. Taxonomy (GTDB): domain Bacteria; phylum Planctomycetota; class Planctomycetia; order Pirellulales; family Lacipirellulaceae; genus CAZYQQ01. The sequence continues at coordinate 26,850 of CAZYQQ010000021.1, read as the reverse complement.
GGGCCAGTATCAATCAGCGCTGCGGCGGCGGGCATTCGTTCCAAACCCTTCCATCCGTTTGGGGTTGGTCGTAAGATCCCCTGGCCCGACGACGCAACCTACCGCCCCGAGGGCCTTCATCCGCTCCAGGACACTGGGAGTCTTCTCTCCATTCAACCCTTCCGACTCAGGCAGGGTCGCCCCGAGCCACTCGTTCAGAATGGTCGCGTAATCGACCCCCGCGCGCTCTGCTCTAAGCGCGAGCAATCGCTTCTGTTCGGGCGTCAGTTCAATTTGGGCAGGATCAATAGCCATATACCCATTTTAGCACGGTGTAAGGAAAATGCCAAACAAGCAGCTTCGCAGCTTCCCCTCCTTCACCAGCGCCGCCAGTGAAATCACGGCCAGTGGTTGCGGACGATAATATCTAGTGGCCGAACTGTTATTCCCTGTTAGACACGACCACCTGGCCCCTGAAACCTGCCCCTGTGGCCGAAGTGTTACCCCCCTGTTAAACACCACTATCGCGAAAACCGCTCCTGCAAACTCTCCACCTGCATCTCCCCCTCACGCAAGGCCTCCATCGCCTTGATCGCCGCCTCGGCCGCTTCCATGGTTGTCAGGCAGGGGACCCCATGGGCTACCGCCGCGGCGCGGATCTTCCCTTCGTCGGTGCGGGCTCCTTTTCCTACCGGGGTGTTCATCACGAGTTCCACTTTCTCATCCGCCATGTAGTCGAGCACGTTGGGGTGCCCTTCCTTGAGCTTGCGAACTCGCTCGCAGGCGATCCCCTCGGCTTCCAACGCATCGGCCGTGCCGCGGGTGGCGAGGATTTCGTAGCCCATCGCCACGAGCCGGCGCGCGAGGCCGACGACAATTGGTTTGTGCTTCGGTGCGACGCTCACGAAGACTTTGCCCGACGTGGGGAGGACGGTGCCGGCGGCGAGCTGGCTTTTGGCGAAGGCCATGCTGAACGAGGGGCTGATCCCCATCACCTCGCCGGTCGAGCGCATTTCGGGGCCAAGCACGATATCGACCCCGCGAAACTTGATGAATGGGAAAACCGCCTCTTTCACACTCACATGGGCGGGGATCGGATCCTCGGTGACCCCCTGTTCGGCGAGCGACACGCCAGCCATCACCTTGGCCGCGATCTTGGCCGCCGGCATACCGGTTGCCTTGGCCACGAAGGGGACCGTGCGGCTGGCGCGGGGGTTCACCTCGATCACGTAGACTTGCGGTAGCAATGCCTCTTCTTCGCCATCGCCACGCGAGACCTTCTCGTCGCGGACCGCGAACTGCACGTTCATCAGGCCGCGGACATTGAGCGCCTGGGCGAGGGCGACTGTCGCGGCGCGAATCTCCGCCACCACCGGGCCGGGAAGGCTGTAGGGGGGAATCGCACAGGCCGAGTCACCCGAATGGACTCCCGCCTCTTCGATGTGCTCCATGATCCCTGGGACGACGACCGTCTCCCCGTCCGATATCGCATCGACGTCGACCTCGGTCGCCCCTTCGAGAAAGCTATCGATCAGCACTGGCTGTCCCTCGGCCGCGATGAACGCCGCGGCGACGAACTGATCGAGCTGGGCGTTGTCGTAGCAAATCTCCATCGCCCGGCCGCCGAGGACAAAGCTCGGTCGCACGAGGACCGGGTAGCCGATCTCGGTCGCCAGCTTGCGGGCCTCGTCCATCGTTTGGGCGATCCCCCCAGGTGGCTGCTTCAGCCCCAGCCGGGCGATCAGGGCGTGGAACTTCTTGCGATCTTCGGCATCTTCGATCGCCTCGACACTGGTGCCGATGATCGGCACGCCGGCGTCCTTGAGTGCCCGTGCCAGGTTGAGTGGTGTCTGGCCACCGAACTGCACGATCACGCCATCCGGTTGAACCCGGTCGCAGATGTTGAGCACATCCTCGACGGTCAGCGGCTCGAAGAACAATAGGTCGCTCGTGTCGTAGTCGGTGCTCACCGTCTCGGGATTCGAATTGACCATGATCGATTCGATTCCCAGTTCCCGCAGGGCGAAGCTGGCATGGCAGCAGCAGTAGTCGAACTCGATCCCCTGCCCGATGCGGTTGGGACCGCCGCCAAGGATCATGATCCGCCGCTGGTCACCCTTCGGCGGGACTTCGTCCTCGGTTTCATAGGTCGAGTAGAAATAGGGAGTGTAGGCCTCGAACTCCGCCGCGCAGGTGTCGACCGACTTGTAAGCGGCACGAATCCCGCGGGCGAGTCGCTCGCGTCGCACTTCCAGATCGTCGCACCTGAAGATGGTCGCAAGCTGGCGATCGGAGAAGCCTTGCCGCTTGGCGGTCCGCAATAAGGTGTCTGACACCTTTTTCCATTTGGTGGCGCGGAGCAGGTCCTCGGTCTCGATGATTTCCTGCAGATTGTCGAGGAACCAGGGGTCGATGCCGGTCAGTTCCTGAATCTCACGGGCCGACATTCCGCTCTTGAAGGCGTAGCGGAGATACCACACCCGGTCGGGCCCGGCTGATTGGAGCTGGGCACGGATCTCCTCGTCCGGCGGGCGTTCGGGGTTGAGTTCGCCATCGGGGGTGTACCAACGGTCCTTCCCGTCGGAGCCGAAGCCATGGGCCCCCACTTCGAGGCCCCGCAGCGCCTTCTGGAAACTCTCCTTGAAGGTCGAGCCGATCGCCATCGTCTCCCCGACGCTTTTCATCTGCGTGGTGAGGGTGCTATCGGCCTCGGGAAATTTCTCGAAGGCAAACCGCGGGACCTTGGTCACCACATAGTCGATCGACGGCTCGAAGCAGGCGGTCGTTTCGCGGGTGATGTCGTTGGGGAGCTCGTGCAGGCGGTAGCCGACTGCCAGTTTGGCCGCGATCTTGGCGATCGGGAACCCGGTCGCCTTCGAGGCCAGCGCGCTGGAGCGGCTCACCCGGGGGTTCATCTCGATGACGATCATCCGCCCGTTGATGGGGTCGATCGCGAACTGGATATTCGATCCACCGGTCTCGACCCCGATCTCGCGAATCACGGCGAGGCTGGCGTCGCGCATCCGCTGGTACTCTTTGTCGGTGAGGGTCTGCGCCGGGGCGACCGTAATCGAGTCCCCCGTGTGGATCCCCATCGGGTCGAAGTTTTCGATCGAGCAGATGATGACGACGTTGTCGTCGACGTCGCGCATCACCTCCATTTCGTACTCTTTCCAACCGATGATCGATTCCTCGATCAACACCTCGGTGGTGGGCGACAGGTCGAGCCCACGGCGGACCAGGTCGTCGAACTCGGCCCGGTTGAAGGCGATGGCCGACCCGCTCCCCCCCATCGTGAAGCTGGGGCGGACAACCGCAGGCAGACCGATCTCGTCGAGCCACGCCCGGGCATCCTCGAGCCGCTTGATGGTCTTGCCTCGGCAGACTTCGAGGCCGATGTTGTCCATCGCCTGCTTGAAGCGGTCGCGGCTTTCCGCTTTGTCGATCACGTCGGCATTGGCCCCGATCATCTCGACGCCATATTTGGCCAGCACCCCGTGCCGATCGAGTTCCATGGCGAGATTCAGGCCGGTTTGTCCCCCTAAAGTGGGTAAAACTGCCTGCGGACGCTCTTTGGCGATGATTTTTTCGATTATCTCCCAGGTGAGGGGCTCGATGTACGTGCGATCGGCAATGCCCGGGTCGGTCATGATGGTGGCCGGGTTGGAATTGACGAGCACCACCTCGTAGCCTTCCTCGCGGAGCGCCTTGCACGCCTGACTTCCCGAGTAATCGAATTCGCAGGCTTGTCCGATGACGATCGGGCCAGAGCCGAGGAGGAGAATCTTGTGAAGGTCGGTACGCTTGGGCACGGGTGGGTCTTTTTTCAGGAAGCCAAGGAGCGCAGTCAGCCGTAGATTGGGAGACAACTCGTCGGGGGGCCATCTCCCGGCAAATGGGGCGATCCGCCAGTCGCGGGTAAAATCGCTCCAGGGTAGCACGTGCCCCCTTGGGGCTTCAACCGGCCCAGTGGGAACGTGCCGGCAAAACAGTGGAAATGGCGGCTGCGGAGAATCCAGCGGCGTCTATCGACAGACCGAGTTGGGCGGATGAGAATGAAGGACGGCGTCACCGACGCCAGGCGATCGACCGGCTTTGGCCCGGTCGCGCGACATTTGTCAAGGTGCAAGGATCGAATCGATGTTGGTCACGATTCGAAACCGCCAGAGGAGTTCGGCATGCTAGTCCGCAATACTGCCGCCTCCCTCATTGCCCCAGGGGCAATGCGCTGGCAGGAGATTCTCGCCGAAGGGGGCGACGCGCTCCTGGCGTCTGATGCCGCCGGTCACCTGACCTATGCCAATGGGGTGGCCCAGCTCCTCTCGGGCCGGCGCCTCGATCCGTGCCAACCCCTCGTCGAATGGGTGGCGGGAACCCCACTCGAGGAGGCGAGTGGGGCCAAGGAAGTGCAGCGACTCGCTGTTGCCACACTGGGGCGCGAGCGCGGCGAGGTGGTACGGGTGCGATTGCGGCGAGGTCTGGCCGGCGGCCATGGCCCCTCGGCCCTCCGCCTGGCATGCGAGATCGAGTGCGCCCTCGCCGCCACTGAATCACTCACCGAGGGGCTCGCACTGGCGGCGGGAGTCCTGGCTAGTGGGATCAAGGCCCGTCTGATCTGCTTGCGAGTCGCCGAAGGAGACGACCATTACGCCGCGATGGCGGGCGACTTGCGTCGCGCAAGTCGCGGCGGGGCCGTCGATCCGTCCGCCGAAGTCCGCGGGCTAGGGTCTCCCACGACTATTCCCATTGCCAACGGGAATCGCGTGCTGGGAAGGATGGAATTCTACGGCGCGTCGGCATGGAGTCGCGAAGAGGAGTGGGTCCACGCGGGGATCGCCAACAGTATCGCCGCGTGGGTCGCCCAGCGTCTGGACGAAGCACGCCGCGCAAAAGATCTCGAGTCGGCCCAGGCGGTTGTTCATTCCGAACGGCAACTCCGCGCCATTACCAACGCCACCAGCGTTTACATTGGCATGCTGGCCCCCGACGGGACCGTGCTCGAAGCCAACGACACGGCGCTCGGGTTCGGTGGGACGCGCCGCGAGGACGAGGTGGGACGACCCTTCTGGGAGTGTGTCTGGTTTCGCCACACCCCCGAGGCACCTGAGTTGGTGCGCAAGCTGGTGGCCACGGCCCGCGGAGGGGAGGTGGCGGTGGTCGAGACTCCGCTCGTTCGGCCCTCGGGGGAGGAGCGATGGTTTGAAATCAAATTCAACCCGATCGTCGATCAACAGGGGGAGGTCGTGGCCATCGTGCCGCAGGGACTCGACATCACCCTGCGGAAACGTGGCGACGAGGCGACGGCGCGATTGGCCGCGATCATCAGCTCGTCGAAGGATGCGATTTTCAGCGTCGACATCAACCGCCGGATCACGAGTTGGAATCGAGGAGCCGAAGAACTCTTTGGCTACGCGCCAGAGGAAGCGATCGGCCAGTCCCTGTCGATGTTGATTCCTCCCGACTGCTGGCAGCAAGAGGAAGATACCATTTCGCAACTCGCGAAAGGGATCGCGATCAACAACTTCGAGACGGTGCGCGTGCGCAAGGACGGCACGTGCGTCGACGTTTCGCTTTCGGTGGCGGCGCTGCGCGATTCGGAGGGTCGGATGGTGGGAATCTCGAAGATTGCCCGCGACATCACCCAACACAAGCGGGCCATTCAGAAGTTGTTGGAAAGCGAGCAGCGGCTCCGCACGGCGATCGACGTGGCGCACCTTGGGACGATCTTGCTCGACTTTCAGCAGGGGACCGCAACCCCCGACGCGATCGCGGCCCACCTGTTTGGGCTCGAAGTACACGAGCCGGTGGCAATTGAGCTGGTACGCAGCCGCTTCAATCCCGCCGGCGACCGCTGGCTTGGGCAACTGCTGTGCGAGTCGCTCGAGCCGGGAGAGGACTCCCCCGCACAGGAGCTTCGCGTCGACTTGCCCGACGGAACCACGCGCTGGCTCAATCTCCAGCAGCGCAACTACTACGCCGCGGCGGACCAGGGGATCCGGCCGCTCCGAGGTATCCTCGCGGCGATCGACATTACCCAGCGCAAGGAGTTCGAAGAGTCGCTGCAACAGGCTCGCCAGGTGGCCGAGGGGGCCAACCAGTCGCGCGGCGAGTTCCTGGCCAACATGAGCCACGAAGTACGCACACCGCTCACCGCCATTCTTGGCCATGCCGATATCCTGGGTGAGCATCTGCATGATCCCGACGATGTCCAGTTGGTGGAGACCATCCGTCGCAACGGGCGGTATCTGCTGGAGATTGTCAACGACATCCTCGACCTGTCGAAGATCGACGCCGGCAGGATGGAGATCGAGCGCCAGCGGGTTCGCCCCGAAGTGCTGCTGGGAGACATCCGCTCGTTGATGGACGTGCGGGCACGCGAGCGTCGGCTGGAACTCGAATTCGAATTCGACGGATGCATTCCGGCCACGATCGAAACCGACCCGGTGAGACTACGCCAGATTCTGCTCAATCTGGTCGGCAATGCGATCAAGTTTACCGACGAGGGTTCGGTGCGCGTCGTTGTCCGTTACCAGCGGGACGACAACCGGCTCCAGTTCGAGATTATCGATACCGGCATTGGCATCGCCGCCGACGACATCTCGCGGCTCTTCCGCCCCTTCACCCAAGCCGATTCCTCAGCGGCCCGCGATTATGGAGGAACCGGGCTCGGACTGGCGATCAGTCGGCGGCTGGCCCGCGCGCTCGGTGGAGATGTCGACGTCGAGAGTCGGCTCGGAACAGGGAGCACGTTTCGGCTCAGCATCGATTGCGGCGAGACCGTGGGGGTTCCGCTCATCGAACCCCGGTTCCACGTCTCCGAACAACCATTGCCGGCGGAACTCGATCAGGTGATCGACGGGCACATTCTCGTGGTCGACGATCGCCTCGACATCCGCTTCCTGGCCCAGCACATCATCGAAAAGGCTGGCGGCACGGTCGTGTGCGCCACCAACGGGCAAGAGGCGGTCGATATGATGCTCGATCCAGACGAGAATTGTTCCCTGATCGACCTGATACTGCTCGACATGCAAATGCCCGTGATGGATGGGTACGAAGCGGCCGAGATCTTGCGCACGCACGGCTTCACCAAGCCGATCATCGCGCTCACCGCGAATGCGATGAAGGAGGATCGCGAAAAGTGCCTGGCCGCCGGCTGCAACGACTACATCGCCAAGCCACTAGACGCCGGAGAACTGGTCCAAACAATCGACAATCATCTCCGCGCCCAGCACCGCCAATCCGCTGCAAGCCCGCTTGGTTCGTGATCGGCAGTGGTTGGAAGTTGGGAGTTGGAAGTTGGGGGCCAGATCGTAGCCCGGGCTCGTTTGCCCGGGCAAAACCATTGTGGAGCGATTTTCCAAATCGCTTGAAGTGCCAGCACGCTTAGCCACGGGCAGG
>CAZYQQ010000021.1:0-19373 GCA_964650265.1 uncultured Planctomycetaceae bacterium | reverse complement strand
AAATCGCTTGAAGTGCCAGCACGCTTAGCCACGGGCAGGCCGCGTCCGCGCTGCACGCGACTTGGAAAGTCGCACCACACTGAAATCGCTAGGCAAGTGTGGAGCGATTTTCCAAATCGCTTGAAGTGCCAGCACGCTTAGCCACAGGCAGGCCGCGTCCGCGCTGCATGCGACTTGGAAAGTCGCACCACACTGAAATCGCTTGGCAAGTGTGGAGCGATTTTCCAAATCGCTTGAAGTGCCAGCACGCTTAGCCACGGGCAGGCCGCGTCCGCGCTGCATGCGACTTGGAAAGTCGCACCACACTGGGAGCGACTTCTTCGGATCGATGATCGCGCCGTTGTGGGTGTCCCAGACAGCTTGAGTGGCTGACATCCTTGGAGACCTTCGATCTCTTCCCATCGGCGTGCCGAGCTACGGCTTGCGCACGTACCAGGCGGGTTTGCTCCGTGTGTCGCAGTGGCTGATCGATTCGGGTCGGTTGCCGAAGAATTCGTCGATCGCCCGCTTGCCGCCAGGCCATTTCGATTTACCGGGAATCATGCTGCCATCGTACTCGTCGAAGACGACGACCCCCCCGGGGACGAGATGGTCGTAAAGCTGACCGAGGCATTCCCTGTACGACTCGTAGATATCGACATCGAGATGGATGAAGCAGTATTTCTGGCGGGGCAAGGTCGGTAAGGTGTCGCAGAAGTAGCCCTTCACGATCTCGATGGAGGCGCCGTAGTACTCGCAAAACCGCTCGATGCGTTGCGGCACGTCGTCGGCCATAGTGAATTTGGTGCGGAGTTTACTGATCGGGCGGAACAGCGATTGATCAAAACGGCTCACTTGCTCTGGGGGAAAGCCCTGAAAGCTGTCGCACGCGTAAAGGACCTTGGGCGAATTGTTTTCCTTGAGGGTGTGGGCGATGGTGAACAGCGACTTGCCACGGTAGACGCCACATTCGATGACGTCCCCCTCCAAGTGCAATGTCGATTCCAGCAGTTCGACCAGCGAGGAGTTTCGGGCCAACTCGGCGAGCTCGTCCCAATATCGCTCACGAAACTCCGAGGATGCTAGCTGCACGTCGAATTGCTCGGCCGCCTCCCGTCGCTTCATTTCATTCTTCAGGCCCATCGCTGATCTCTCCTGGTCACAACGAACATAAAATCGCGAGGCGGGTTATAGCAACGCGGGTATCCCCCCGCAATACGGACTTGGGCAACACTTCAGCCAACCTCGGATAGCTGAAGTGTGACGGGGTTGGGGGAGAGTGCCCCCCTGGTGGCTGGATGGCGACACTCACGGGGGACAAGCGGCGCGAGCCTGGTGTCGCGCGCGTGACATACGCTGTCGACTCGCTCGACACAGAGCGCTATTTGTTCGACACCTAAGCAGTCAATGGGATCATCTGGGGCGTGTTGAGTTGACTTCGCCTGAGGGATCGATCACTACTGACGAATAACATTGCGCTCGCGTCGCAGGTGTTGCGATGCGATGTCGACTCAGTCTCATGCCTCATTATTAAGGGAGGGCAAACAGTGTTCGCGACTCAACTTCAGCCGGCGCGGAGCTCGACAAACACAGACCTCGTCACCGGCAGATCAAGCCGTGGCTTCACCCTGGTGGAACTGCTCGTGGTGATTGCGATTATCGCCGTGCTGGTGTCGCTCCTGCTGCCTGCTGTCCAGGCGGCGCGCGAGTCGGCAAAACGAACCTCGTGCCAGAACAATCTCAAGAATCTCTCGCTGGCTTTCCACAATTACGAATCGACGGCCAAGCATCTCCCGTTCTGCAAGCGCGTGGAAGAGGACGGGGCGGCGCGCTCGTGGGTTCCCGATTTGCTCCCCTACCTCGAGCAACAGAACATGGTGAGCGACGTCAATTACGATCTGAACCAGGACTGGTGGCGGATCCATAGCGAGTACATGGAGAATCCCGCCAATCCAGGTTCGTTCATTCCCGATCCGACTGGCGGCCCGGTCCCCAACGGGATCACCGTGCAAAAGTTCCTGGAGGTGATGATTTGTCCTTCGACCAGCATTCAGGAACGGACCCAATTCAAGGACGATGGTCCCGTGGGTCATAAAATTGGGGCCTGTGGCGATTACTTCACCCCCGAAGGAGTCCACAGCGCGATCCTTAACGAACTTCCCGCGACGCTCCCGCTTGGTTCACCATTTCCCGAGTTTCCCCCCGGCACCACCGCTTCCAGCAGGCTGGTCCTGTCGGGAGCCCTGCAACCATTCGGGGCGGGTTCGTTGCCCGAGTGGACGACGACGATTGAAGGAGACCCGCGGATCAACCTGATTGGGGCACGGCCGCGCTATCCGCGTCTCGAAGGGATCACCGATGGGACGTCGAACACGATTCTGATTGGCGAATGCGCGGGGCGCGAGGACGTGTGGCGCGGTCGGCACCTGCGGCCCGCCAATGCGAGCCGCGGCGATTCCAACTGCGCGCGTGCTCGTGGTGGCGCCTGGGCAACCAACGACAACACCTACGCCATCGGGCAGCGAATCGACTGGTGCAACTCCTCGCTGTCGGGTACTAGCGCGATTCCAGGAAGCATGAAGATCAACAACTCCAACGAGTGGGGGCATCTGTACTTCAGCTTCCATCCTGGTGGGTCTCAATTCGCCTTCGCCGATGGATCGGTGCGGTTCATTTCCGAAAAGGTTCCGCTGTGGGTGATTGCCTCGTTGACCACCCGTTCTGGTGGCGAAGCCATCAGCGCTTCGGATTTCTAATGGTTTTGGGGGGACTTCCTTGAATGCCGGAATCCAATCAAAGCCAGCGGAAACCCTGCCCACGGGGTGAACCTGATGCGGCGGCTGGATCCGGACATAGTGGCCTGATGCTCAAGTTGACCTGCCCCCAGTGCAAAGCCGCGGGGCAGGTCGACTGGCACAAGCTGCAGCATGGACTGCGCTGCCATCGCTGCCAGTGCGAGTTCATGATCGCCGGCGGGGGGAAGGTCGTTTCGCTTGCCGAACTGCCGCAGATCCACTACGAATGCCCTCGTTGTCGCCAGTCGGGGACGGTTCCCGCACCGCTGGCCGGGCGAGCCCCGACGTGCCCTCATTGCAAACTCGCACTCGAGCGTGGGCCGGATCATCGTCTGAGGGGAGCCGAGCAATCACGCGAAAAGTGGCAGTCGGCCGTCGAGAGAGCCAAGACGGAACGTGCGAGCCGAAAAAGTGAAGCCGACTTGAGGGAAGATCGGCGGCGCTTCCGCCGCTGGATGCTTGCGACTGCCGGGGTCGTGGCCGGGTGCGTGAGTCTGCTCATAGCCCGACAAGCCTGGATCGATGCCTCGCCCACTTTGCTCGCGCGCGGGTTCACTACGTCCTGCCTTGCGGGAGACTGGCAACAGGCGGCCCATTACTTCGACGAAGAGGATGCCGTCCAGCAGGTGGAATTCGATCGCTGGAGAGTGCGGCACTTCAGTTCCATTCTCGACACCCACCGACCAACCGGTGACCGGGTGCGGATGACGGTCGACGTGCTGGAAGAGACCGAAAGCGAGGTGAAGCTGAAGGTCACTCTCGAGTCCTCTTTCTTGGGGGTTCGTAGCCACACCCAACGATGGGACCTTCGCGAGGGAGAGTGGAAGTTCAACTCGCTTCGCACCCTCGCCGATGAAGAGGGACCACGGGCTTCCTCGGGGTTCAAGCGATCCCGCCGGTGACTTGCGGCGGAGATTATTTGAGGTGGGGAGCTTTCACTTGCGCGAGGTCCCGCTCGGCAAGCGGGGACCTACTTTGGCGGGGCTGACTCTCCTGGGCCTACTCCTTGGGTTGATGCCATTCGACCCGCGTGACGACGCCAATGGTCTCGGCGTCCTTGGGGATCTCGACGTTGGCGAAGCCGCCGGTCATTGCCAGCGACAGTTTTCGCGACTCGCCGGGGAGAAGACCACCGGGGATTCTGTGGAAGATCACCGCTTCGGCCCAGGGAATGGGACGGCCGGGAGATTTGAGTTGGCAGTCGATGCTGAAGGTGGCGAGGACTTTGTCGCTGGTGTTGTGAATCTCCAGTTCGAGGGTGTTGGTAAGACGGAACTCCTTGAGGTCGGCGGGGGTGAGTTCGATGCTCACGACCTCCACCAGTTTGACCTCTTCGGGATCGGTGCTTTGCTGGGTCGACTCTCCTCGGTTGGCCCCTTCGAGTGGCATTCCGAGCAGCCCCTCGAGTTCCGGAATCTCGCCCCCCAGCGATTCGCGAAGCTGGGCGAGGGCTTCCTTGGCCGCGGCGGTCTCGGGATCGTCTGGCGCGGCGGGGGCCTGCTCCGTTTCGGTGGCGGAGGGGGCCGTGTCCGTCGGCTCGACGGCGACCTGTTGGGGCAGTCTGGTTTCTTCCAGAACGCGATCGACCACCTTGTCGGCTTGATTCAAAACATAGACAACCACGCCGATCCCAATCGCGCCGCAAAGGGCCGTGGCGGCAATGCAACCGGCGAGGAATCCCCAACGACCTCGTGAGGCCCCGGCGCTGGCGACCCGCGGATGGGCCGGTCGCTGCTCACTCGGGGCCGGGGGCGGGGTGACGAACGGAGGGGGAGTCGAGGGCCGACTCGGCGGTGGGGGGGGCGGAGCGGCCATGGCCCCTGGTTGGGGGATGGTCACCGCGGCCTGACAACCCGGGCACTTGGCCGCGCGGCCAGCGTAGTGATCGGGAGCCTTGATTCCCTTCCCGCAGTTGGGGCAGGTCACGCGAATCGACATCGACTAGGCTCCGCTGCTGGGCGCGAAGGGAGAGAGGGACCGCTGGAGTTATGATAGCTGTGGAAGTTGGAAGTTGGAAGTTGAAAGAGGGGTTAGGGGGAGGCGAGGTAGCGGACCAGATACCAGTGGGGGCCTAGTTGGCCTGCTTGCTGGACCTGGTAGTGGGTTTCGACGCCGCTGCGGAAGGGGGTCGGGGGGGAGGCGTCGGGGCGCCATTCGAGCCAGGCGCCTCGTTCGTGGCCGGTGAGTTCGAATCGCAATGCCCCGTCGGAGGTCCGCTCGACGGCGGAGAACTCGAGACTGGTGCCTGGGAAGCGGGCGTGGCGCAAGAGGAGGAGCGTGCTGGGGGTGTCGATGGGGTAGGAAATGAAGGCGCCGAGTTCGGGGACCTGGTCGTCGAGCGGAGGCCACTCGGCGTCGATTTTCGCGGCGAAATCGCTGACGTGAGTGAGTTGCGAACCGAGGCGGAGTTGTTGACCTTGCCACGCCAGCGCGGGCCAGGTGAGGTAAAGCCCGAGCCAACCGCAGACGACGGTTGTCATCAAGAGCCATGCCCGCAACCCGCGAAATCGCTGGCCGCCGAGAAAGAGGCCGACGAACATGACGAGCAGCGAACCGGCGGCGGCGATCACCCCTCCCCAGAGGAACGAGTAGGGGCGTGCAAGGTCGCGGGGGACTTTGGGGGAAGCGTTCGCTCCGCTCGTGAGCGCTTCGACTTGAGCGGTCAGGAGCGAAACGGCGTGCGAGGCCCGGGCGTCCGCCAGGAGCCACACGCCAATCGCCACGAGCAGGGTGAGGTGGATTCCCCACGCCAGGGCGACCAACCACGTACGCATTCGTTCCAAAAATCGGCGGTAGCTGCTGACATTGCTCAATGCGCGCGTTGCCCTCAGTTTTCTGTCTCTGCATCCGGCTGCGGAGCCGGGCGGCAGTAGGAGAGTGAGAGCAGGGCGAACGAGGTGCAGAGGTTGGGGTCGTCTTCAAACCATTGACGATTCTGATTGACCCACGACCCATCGTCGCGCTGGGTTTTGGCCATGTGGGCGATCAGGTCCTTGCGCCAGTCGTGTTCCCCCTGGCCCGCGACGTCGATCTTCTCGACCTGCGCGGCGGAGAGGGCACTACCGAAAGTGTGGTAATAGTAGAACAGCCCGGCGAGTCCCTGGCCGGGATTCGTTTCGAGCGAGTAGTTCTTCTCGATCCACTCGAGGGCCGCCTTGGTTCGCGGGTCCTCCTTGGTGAGGCCAGCGTAAATGAGGCTCTTGAAACCGGAATAGCTCATCGACCCATAGCTGCGGAGGCCGCCGTTGGGGGTGTAGCGTTCGGAGGAGGAGGGATCGACATTTTCGGTCGGAATGACGTAGTAGAATCCCCCGTCGTTGACGAGGGGACCGAACTTGGAGTCGTTCGTTTCTGCCAGGTTCTGACACCGGCTGACGAAGGCCAAGGCCCGTTGGACTGCCGGGTCGCTGGCAGAGGCGTCGACGGCATGGAGCGCCTCGAGCAGGTAGGTGGTGTTCGAGAGGTCGGGACGTTCGGGTCCGCCGTAACCGACTCCGCCGAAGTGGGGATCGTCCTCGTCGACGTTGCCCGCGGCACCGATCTGGAGTCCGCGGACAAATCGTTCGGCGTTCTTGAGAGTTTCGTCGTACCGCCCGTCGCCAGCGAGCTTGTTGGCCTCGGCCAGGCAGACGATGGCGACGCAGGTTTCATAGTTACGCAAACGATCGCTGGCGTAGATTCCGCCGTCGGTTTGGACAAATCCCTCGAGCGCCTTGAGTCCCCGCGCGACGAGCGGGTCGTCGAGCGGACGGCCGTGGCGGATCGCGGCCGTGACGGCGAGCGAGGTCACGCCGGAGCCGACGCGGGGCGAGATCTGGCCTGCATCGTTTTGTGCCTTGGTGAGGAAGGCAAACCCGGCATCGACGACTTCGTCGAGCGAGCGCGTGGCCGGTGGGGCTTGTGCGTTCTGGGCTTCAGCGTGATTCGCCACCACAAGGAGCGCCGCCGATGTGATCGCAATGAGCCGTCGCCGGTCATTTGGGGTGTTCATAGCAACCGTCCTACGTCAGGTGGAAAGGTGTCGACAGAATCGAGTGCTTGGAATCAGTTCCTGGAATCATTGCCCCAAAGGTGGAGCGCGGCAAATGAGCGCGCGGAGAACATCGACTCATCGATTGACGTAAGTTGCTACCCACACTAGGGTTACGCTGTTCCCTCGGGATTTGCGGTTGCTATCGGATGTCGAACGGCGCGACACAAGGTGTCGATACCGGCCCAGCCACCACCCGCGTGGCGCCTGCGTAGCGTAGGCTTCCAGCCTGCGTGGAACTTCAACACATTGGCAGGCTGGAAGCCTACCCTACGGTCCCGCCCCCGTTAGTGAAGAAAACCGTGCTTGTCGAGGAACTGGACGACCCGGTCCGCGCACTCGTCGATTGAGAGTTTGTGAGTGGGGAGGTCGAGGTCGGGCGCTTGGGGCGGCTCGTAGTTGCTGGCGACCTCGGCGAGGACGTCGGCCAGCCGCTCGTACATGCCCGTTTGGTCGTGCTCACGGCACCACTCGAGCGGGGCCGAGACGTGGGCGATGAAGGCGTGGTCGTTGCCGATGACCTCGCAAGCCTTGGCGCGGATCGATTCTCGCGGCGCCACCATCGCGATCAGGGTGATGAGGCCATTGTTATTGAAGGTGGTGGCGACTTCGGCCGCGCGGCGGAGGTTCTCGCTGCGGTCCTCGGGGGTGAAGCCGAGGTCGCGATTGAGTCCCTGCCGCAGGGTCTGCGCATCGAGCACGGCGACGGCACGCCCCATGTCGAACAGCCGCCGCTCGACCGCATTGGCGATGAGGGTCTTGCCCGAGGCGGGGAGGCCGGTGAGGAGGACCGTCGCCGGCCGCTGGCCGTAGCGGGCCTGGCGTTCCGCGGGGGTCACGGGGCTGGTGCGGGCTTCGAGGCTCTCGGAGGCCTGGTCGTCCCAGTGGTCCTCGTCGTCGGCGCTGCGGCGGTCGAGGATCATGCCGGCGCCGACCGTGATGTTGCTCACGCGATCGACGACAATAAAGGCTCCGGTGCCGCGGTTTTGGCGGTAGCCATCCAGCGCGATTGCCTGATGGAGCTGGAGTTGGCAGCGGCCGATTTCGTTGAGTTCCAGCGTCGCTGCCGGGTGGCGGTGGAGCGTGTTGACGTCGATCTTGTAGCGGAGGGTGCCAATCCGCCCGGTCACCATGCGGCTGGTCTGCTTGATGAGATATTCCTTTCCCGGGACGAGGGGCGACTCGGCCATCCAGACGATGGTCGCGTCGAAGCGGTCGCTCATCGTCGGCAGGTTGTCGGGGCGAACGATCATGTCGCCACGGCTGATGTCGATCTCATCCTCGGTGGTGATGGTGACCGCCTGCGGGGCGAAGGCCTCGTCCAGGTCGCCATCGAAGCTGACAATCCGCTCGACCCGGCTCGTCTTGCGCGAGGGGAGAACCATGATCGGTTCCCCCTTGGCAACCCGGCCCGAAGCCAGAGTGCCGCAAAAGCCGCGGAAGTCGAGGTTCGGCCGATTGACAAATTGCACTGGAAAGCGGAAGTCGATCAGGTTGCGGTCGGAGGCGATGTGGACATTCTCGAGATGGTGCATCAACGTCGAGCCGTCGTACCACGGCATGTGGGGGCTCCGCACGAGCAGGTTGTCGCCATTGAGGGCGCTGATCGGAATGAAATGCTGGTCGGGCATTTCGAGCCGGGCGGCGAAGTTGCGATAGTCGCGAACAATCTCGTCGAACCGCTCCTGCGAGTAGCCCACCAGGTCCATCTTGTTGACCGCCACCAGGACATGCTTGATCCCAAGGAGCGAGACGATGAACGAGTGCCGCCGCGTCTGGGTCATCACCCCATGCCGGGCATCGATCAGGATGATCGCCAGGTCGCAGGTGCTGGCGCCGGTCGCCATGTTGCGGGTGTACTGCTCGTGACCGGGACAATCGGCGATGATGAATTTGCGCTTGGCGGTGGAGAAATAACGATAGGCCACGTCGATCGTGATCCCCTGCTCCCGCTCCGCCTTGAGGCCGTCGGTCAGCAGCGCCGGGTCGAACCGCCCCCCAGTGGTGCCATGCTTGATCGAGGCTTGCTCGATGGCGGCAAGCTGATCCTCGTAGATCATCTTCGACTCGTAGAGCAGCATCCCGATCAACGTGCTTTTGCCGTCGTCGACTGAGCCGCAAGTCAAAAAACGCAGGAGTTCTTTGTTCTCGTGCTGGGCGAGGTAGGCGTCGATGTCGGTGGCGATGAGTTCGCTTTGGTGGGACATGATCTTTACAAACCACAGAGGACGCGGAGGACACTGAGAAATCAGGTGCACTAATCTTTACATGATTTGCACTGGTCCGATCAGCGGCGGCAAATAGCGCGGATCGATGTTTCCCACGACTTTCGGTGTTCTCTAGACATTCACTCCGTGTGCTCTGTGTACTCCGTGGTTAGTCGAAAGGTATTAGTTGGAAGTAGCTTACTTTTTCCCGTCTTCTTCCAGGTGGCGAATAGGCCGGATTGATGGCTCATTGGATTTATGACTTTAGTGCTTAGAGAAGACTCTTACAAAAATTCGACATGGAACTGCATTTCTTCTGCTCCCATACATTCGGCAACCAATTGCAATTGATCGATCAGTTGCCTCACTGTGTATTTAGAGGGATGGGAGTAGCAGATGCCGAATCGTGCCTTCATTACTAACTCTTGTCGCAGGAAGTCAACATCACGGGTGACAATGGTTCTTTCCTCGGCTGTCGCGAAGACGAGCTGCTCCTCATCCGTTGCGCCAAGGAGTCCGGTTCCGTCGGTGGTTGTCACATCGATGCCGCGGTTTTTCAATGCCTCGGCAATCACCGGTGACAGGTTTTCATCGAGATGAAACCGAATCGCCATCCTGGCCTCGTCGCTTGATTGCGTTTGGCAGCTTCGGCGGATACAGTTTTTTGGCCTGTTCCACCGTAGTTTCAGCGTCTTTCATTTGCTTCTGAAAGAGTTCCTCGTTGTCCCAGTAGTAAACCATCGCTGCGTGGACATCGGCCAAGGTGAGTTGCGGAAACTCCTCGGCAATCTGCCGTGGCGACTTGCCTTGGACTTCGTGCCAATAATAGATGTCGATAACCCGTATGCGCGTACCAGCGACGACTGCCTTCTCGCCGTGGATGGCACTGGGAACCAGCTCGATATGTTGATTGACGACGGAACTCATGTCTCTATTCTACCACGGGGATTTAAAAATATCCTTCCTTCTTCTTATCCTCCATACTCCCCTCCTCATCATCATCCACCCCTCTACCCTGCCGTTCGCTGGTCGTCGCCAACAGCATCTCCTGAATGATCTGCGGCAATGTCGTCGCCTCTGATTCCACTGCCCCTGTCAGGGGGTAACAGCCAAGCGTGCGGAATCGCACCATTCGCATCTCTGGTTTCTCTCCGGGGTTGAGCTTCAGCCGTTCGTCGTCGACCATCACCAGGACTTCCGAGCCCTTCATCTTGCGTCGCACCACCGGCCGCTCCGCCGAGAAGTAGAGTGGCACGATCGGGATGTTCTCCAGGTGGATGTATTGCCAGACGTCGAGTTCGGTCCAGTTCGATAGGGGAAAGACGCGGATGCTTTCCCCCTTGTTCACTTTGCAGTTGTAGAGATTCCACAGCTCGGGGCGCTGGTTCTTGGGGTCCCAGCGGTGGAACTTGTCGCGGAACGAGAAGACCCGCTCCTTGGCCCGGCTCTTTTCCTCGTCGCGGCGGGCCCCGCCAAAAGCGGCGTCGAAGCCATACTTGTCGAGCGCCTGCTTGAGCCCCTCGGTCTTCATCACCGTGGTGTGTTTCCCCCCCTGGGTGAGGGGATCGAGGCCGAGCTTAACCCCCTCCTCGTTGATGTGGACCAGCAGCTCCCAGCCGAGCTCGTTCTTGATGTAGTTGTCCCGGAACGTGATCATGTCGCGGAACTTCCACGTCGTGTCGACGTGCATCAGCGGGAAGGGCGGCTTGCCAGGGTAAAAAGCCTTCTCGGCCAGGCGGATCATGACCGACGAGTCCTTGCCGACCGAGTAGAGCATCACCGGGTTGGAAAACTCGGCCGCCACCTCGCGAATGATGTGGATACTCTCGGCCTCGAGCTGCTTGAGGTGGGTCAGGTTGTAGGAGGACATCGAATGTTTACGAAATTAGTAAAATTAGCAGCGAAATTGGGGGACGCGAGCCACCATCATTAGGTTATGCGGCGCTCGCGTCCAGGGCGAAGTTGCCCTGCCAGCAAAACCCCGCGAGCGAACGGGACATTTGGGGTGCCGCACCCTGTGAAGAGGGGGGAGCTGGTTGGTGGGAAGAATGGGACACGGATTTACTGGATTTGGCAGGATCGGCGGGATCAGACTGAGCCGGACAGGTAAGAATATCCGAGCCGGGGACGTGAGTCCCCGGAGTAGGAGGGCTACAAAATGGGCCACGGATTGAAGAGGGATCGTTCGGGTCGCCACGGATCAGAAAGCACACACCCTTCACAGGGTGTGGCACCCCTGGACGGCCCGTTTTCTCATCTGCGTTTTCTAGTCTGTGGTAATCCGCTCAGTCAGTGTTCATCCGTGTTCCAGCCCCAAGCCATGACATTGGCAAGCTCCCCTTCTCAAAGCATCGAAAATCCTGACGATCCTGCCAAATCCGATAAATCCGCGTCCCATTCTTCCCACCAACCAAGCCCTCTGCTCAGAATCTCTCCCCTCAGGCGACACACTTTCCGATCCGTGGTGATCCGCTCGATCGGTGTTCATCCGTGTCCCATCGTCACGCGAAGATTCAATCGCCAGCGCGGCTGAGGGAACGGATGCCGAGGCCGGCCAGGATGAAGGTGATTCCGGTCCAGCGGAGCGCTGTGGCACGCCAGGCGGCCGAGGCGACCGCCTGGCGTCGCTCGTTGTCGAGGCGGTCGTGCTCTTCCTGGGCATCGAGCAGGGCTTGCCGCTCGGCGGCATTGGGTACACCCGAGGGGCTACCGGAAAGCTGATGGATGCGCTCGGCCGACTGCTGGTATTGTTGCGCCTTTTCGTTCGACCACACGCGCGACCCGTTATCGAGTGACGGGAGCAGGAAGGAAACGGCGGCGAGCACGAGACCCACCAGCAGGCAACCGATCCCGATGGCAGCCCCGTGACGACGTGGGCTCTTGCTCATGGCGCTGCGGGAGTCTCGAGTGATGTGGGGATTTCGCCGTCCTGGATGCCGATTTCGTAGGAGAAGAGGACCGGGTTGATGTCGTCGGTGACGAATTCGACCCGGCCATCAAGATAGGTGGCGTTCACTCCGCCTGGATGAAGGCTGCGCGGCGCGGCCGAGATGTATCCACTCAGGCCAAGGGGGTAGACATTGCGACTGCAAGGCATGTTTTGCAGTTGCATTTCGGCCAGTTTGTCGGGCGGGCAGAGGACGAGAATATCTCCTTGCCCCCCTTGGAAATTGGGGACCTGCGATTGGTAGGCATAGAGCCGCACCAGGCTGTACTCGTCGAGCAACTCGGCCATGGTGTAGGTGAAGGTGTGCATGTCGAGCGACAGGTGGGTGGCCCCATTCCAGGGGAGCGCCCATGCGCCGCGCTCGTCCCACTCCTGGTCGGATTTGCGAACCTCCGCCAGCGCCAGCGTGTGGCTGGTGCCGTCGATCACGCGCTTGAGTTTGAGTCCCGACGCGATAAAGGCCCCAGGATAGAGATGCTGCAAGTCGCCATGCATCGGACTCACGAAGGCGGCGTAGTTCCCCTTGGCAAATCGCTTGCCTCGGGTGAATTGGGCGTCGACGAATTCGCCTGCCGGGGCGCTATCGCTGGGGCACGTCAATGAGGCGAGACGAGTCGCTTGCGGGTCGGTCGGTTGATCGAGGACCGACTTCCCGAGATCGAATTGGTCGTAGAGATTTTGCTGCTCGATGTAGGGCAGAATCTGGATCACCCAACTCATCATCTTCCCCGAGCGCTGGTCGTAGACCTCGTAGCGCCGCGTCCCATGGACCCGGTAGGCCCGGTCGACAATGCCCGACTTGGGGAGCGCTCCGTGCGCCTGCTCGTAGCTCAGAGCACCCAGCGTGAGTTGCTTGAGGTTGTTGGTGCAACTGATGCGGCGTGCCGACTCGCGGGCCTGCTGAACCGCGGGAAGCAGTAGCGCAACGAGCACGCCGATGATGCTAATCACCACCAACAACTCGACCAGGGTGAATCCCCCCCGGGCGAATCGAGACGAAGACCGAT
This sequence comes from uncultured Planctomycetaceae bacterium, assembly GCA_964650265.1. Classification (GTDB taxonomy): domain Bacteria; phylum Planctomycetota; class Planctomycetia; order Pirellulales; family Lacipirellulaceae; genus CAZYQQ01. The sequence continues at coordinate 6,408 of CAZYQQ010000021.1, read as the reverse complement.
GCGGCGACAAAGCAAGCACTCGGGCTGTTCCCAGTGTGAGAAAAGTTGTAATGGCCCCTCCGCTCACGCCTGCAATTCTAGCACCGTCTGGCGAAAAACGCAGCTATCGGGTTGGCGCATTCGGGTTTTTCCACGGAAAGTCGCGGTTACAGCCTGCCCTGCGTCCGCTAAAGATTGCGGTCGATCAACCCCAAGTCGAGGCCAAACACGAAGATCATCAGGCAGAGGATCAGGCCAAGGCCAACCATCGTGAGCGCCTGGGCGATATTCTCGTTCGGGGGGCGCCCCGTGATCCCCTCGTAGGCCAGGAAGGCCATGTGCCCGCCGTCGAGGACGGGGATCGGCAGGAAGTTGACCACGGCCAGGTTGGCGCTGATGAGCGTGAGGAATAGCAAGAGCGTGGGGAAGCCCTGGCTGGCATGTAAGTAGCTCGCCCGGGCGATGGTCACCGGTCCCCCCATAGCCCGCACGGGGATGCCGCCGCTGGTGAGGCGGTAGAGGAAGCGGTAGACACTTGTGAGCGAGCGGCCCGTTTCGGTCCAGGCCATCGAGGCCGACTCGGCGAGGTTCGAACCTTGCCGGTCGCGGACTATCGGCTTCAGCGCGAGGCCCCGCTCGGGAGTGAAGACCCCCTGCTGTTGGGCGATGCCGACGGTCACTTCGCGCGGTTCGCCTCCCTTGGCGTCCGCCACCATAAAGTGGAGCTTCAGTCCGGGGGGAAAATCTTGCAGCGTAGAGACCAGGAAGGCCATGGCTGGCTGCTCGTCGTCGATCTTGAGCGGCTTCTTCGAGACGCCGAAGTCCTTACGGTCCTCCTTGGGGACCTCGAACTTGACCGACACGATCCGCTCCCCCGCTTTGAGATCGGTTTGGCTGGCCGGGGTTCCCGGGAGAACCGCGTCAATTTCGTTGGTAAGGTAATAGGCGATTCCCAGGGTTGAGGCGGCCATAGCGCTCTTTGGGCTGAGTGCCTCGTCGAGGCTCAATGGCTCTTGAGGTGCGATCGACAAGGTGAGCCGCTCGTCGGCGGCCCCCTTGGTGGCTGCAGGACGTAAAATCGTGAGGATTACCGCTTCAGCTTTGCGGGCCTTGTCGAGCAGATGGAAATCGATCAAGGCGGGATCGATACCGAGCTTGCCATCCTCCCCCACGCCGACGGGGATCTCGTCGATGGTCAGCAGGCGATCCCCTACTTGGAGTCCTGCCGCTTCGGCTGGGGAACCGACCTGGATGGCGTCGATGGGGCTCATCTTCATCACGAGCCCCGTATGCTCACGCGGATTGGGAGCGATGGTGACTTGTTTCGTTTCCCCCTTGGCCTCACCTTCCTTGGGAGGGACCTTGAAGGTGAATTCGAGGGGTTGGTCGACTTGCTGCATCAGCAGCCGAATGTACTCGCGATAGTCGGCCACCGGCGTCCGGGCGACGGCGACCACGGTGGCACCGCTCGGGATCCCTTCGGCGTCGGCAGCCGGCGAGAAGGGGAAGTAAGGCTTGGGGAAATAAGGCTTGTCGGACGCGATCAACTCAAGCGATCTCGGACTCTGGGCTCCCACTTGGGCAAGCTTGAACCGCTCGCGCGAAGGGGCCAGATCGTACACCACCGTCCCCTCGGTTCCGGGGCGTTCGATTTCGAACTTCACCACGTCCCCTTCACCCGACAGGGTGACTTCGTTTCGCAATTCGTCGAACCACTTCACCTCTTCGCCATTGATTCGCACAACGCGGTCGCCAGGCTGCAGGCCGCTGACCCACGCCGGGGCACCGGGGTCGGTGCCACTCAGAATGCAGGGTTGCGAGGGGACACCGAGTTCAAACGCCCACACCGCCAGCAGGAAGGCGAAGATCACGTTCATCACGACACCGGCCGAGATGATCGCCATCTTTTGCGGCACGCTCTTGGCAATGTAGCTGCGGGCGTTGACCATGATCTTCTCGCCATTCGGCCCGACGATTTCCTTCATCGGGTCGCTGCCGTCGTTGAGTTGCGACTCGCGGATTTGCTCTTCCGACATTCGCGGGTCGTCGTTTTGCCCCAGCATGCCGACGTAGCCTCCCAACGGGAGGATGCCGATGCCATACGTGGTCTCACCCACCTTGACCGTCGGCCCGATGGTGCGGGGAATGCGGAGGCCGAACAGCGAGAACTCACCCGGGCGGCGGAGGAGCCAGTTGACAAAGCGGCCCAAGGGGACGTCGAAGCCGAGAAAGAACCGCTCGCACTTGACGCCACACATTTTGGCGACGGCGAAGTGGCCCAGTTCGTGGACAAAGATCAGCAGCCCGAGCCCGAAGACGGTCATCGCGACCGCCTTCGCCACTTCGAGGTAGGCAACCCACTGGCTGGTCTCGGCAAGCATCAAGCACAAACCCAATTTTCTACCTCCCGCCGGGCCCACTCGTCGAGCTTTCGCAGCTCGTCGAGCGTCGGCGACGCACTATGATGGTGAGCCCCAAGCACGCTGGCAGCGGCGGGGACGATTTCGGTAAAGTGTAGCTCCCCGGCCAGGAAGAGCGAAACGGCTGCCTCGTTGGCCGCATTCAGCACCACTCCCGCCGATCCTCCCGCCCGTGCGGCCTCGAAACCAAGCTTGAGGGCCGGAAACCGGTCGAGGTCGGGGGGAATGAGTTCCAGCGTCGCGGCACGGGTCCAATCCATCCGCCGGGCAACCCCCGGAAAACGGCGGGGATACTCGAGCGCGCATTGGATCGGGAGCCGCATGTCGGGGGGACTCATCTGGGCGATCGACGACCCGTCGCGGAATTCGACGATCGAATGGATGATCGACTGCGGATGAATCATCACACCGATCCCGTCGGCGGGCAAATCGAAGAGCCACCGCGCCTCGACGATTTCGAGGGCTTTGTTCATCAGGGTCGCCGAATCGATGGTGATCTTTGGTCCCATGTCCCAAGTGGGATGGGAGAGGGCTTCGTCGATGGTGACCTGTCGCAGCTCGTCGGCGGTGTAGGTCCGGAAAGGACCGCCGCTGGCTGTGAGGATCACACGCGCGACCTCCTCCGCCGCGCCGCAGCACATCGCCTGAAAAATGGCACTATGCTCGCTATCGACCGGCAGAATCGTGGCACCGGTGCGGCGGGACAGGTCGCGGACCAGGGGCCCCGCCATGACCATCGTCTCTTTGTTGGCCAGCGCGACGGTTTTGCCCTGCTCGATGGCGGCCCAAGTGCTCGCCAGACCGGCGCTGCCGACAATGGCTGCTAGCACCAGGTCGATGTCGTCGTGGGCGGAGAGTTCGGTGAGGGCGTCGGGACCGATCACCAGCTCGGTCCCCTCGGGCAGGCCGCGCCAGCGATATTCGCGCGCGGCCGCGAGATCGGTCGCCACAACCCACTTGGGGCGATATTCCCGGGCGATGGCCACCAGGCGGTCGAGCCGCCCGTGGCCCGAGATGGCGACCACCTTCAGCCGCCCCTCGCTCGCGGCAATCACCTCGAGCGCGCTCGAGCCGATGCTGCCGGTAGCTCCCCAGATGGCGATTTTTTTAGGTACTTGCGACATGCCACTCAATTCTGCACGGGACAAATTCACCCGAGTGCGGGCTTCCGATGGCGGGAGCCGTCTCCAAACGACCCACAAAGGCCGCAAGGTGGGGGTTAGCGGGATGATTCCGGTTGCGAGGCTGGGCTCGGCCACGATCCCGTTCGAGTAGGGAAAAATAGCATGCCGCGGTGGTCGACGCCCGCCGCAGGGTGAGGTCATTCTAGGGTTGGGGGCCGATTTTCAGCAAGTCGATCGCGACGAGCGGTCTAATCGCAACTCGGAAATCAGCCGCAGTTGGACCCCAGTTGCGGCAAGGGGCCGTTCGTTGCCCCAGGACAAGATAAGCTTTAGGATGAACCAACCCCCCTTGGATTTCGTTAGAATCTAAAGACTTACGCTCGCGCACGTTGTATTACGTGGCTGGGCGTGCCACTTCTCCCCTCCTCCCGACTCAATCCTTGCCCCATACAGCGGAATGGAAAACGAAACGCCCAAGCCGGCCAAATCCGAGAACAAAAAACCCCTTCAGCGGGGCAGCTTCATGTGGTATGCGGTGCTGATTGCGGTGATCCTGATGGTGATCATCACGGTCACCTCGACCAATTCCTACCGCGAGGTCCAGTGGAGCGATCTCGAAAAGCTCGTCACGAGCAAGAGTGGCCAGCAGGACCCCGAAACCGGGTCGGAACTGCCGGTCCTCGCCGCCGAGATCAAGGAAACCATCGGCAAGGTGACCACCACCAGTCGGTTGTCGGTCCTGAAAGATGTCGTCGTGAGCAATGAGGATGTCTCGGGCAAGGTGACGGTCGAGTTGCTCGACCGAATTCCCGATACGGTCCCGCTCACGGCAAAGGATCGCGAAGCCAGGGAGGTCGCCTTCCGCACCTTCCGTACCGCCGACGACGGCATGGTCAATCTCTTGCGCGAGAATGGCATCCCCTTCCGCTCCCCAGCCCCTCCCAGCCCCTTTCGGGCCTATATCCCCCTGCTGTTTGCCACGCTGATCATGGTCGGCTTGTTCCTCTTCCTCATCCGCCGCATGGGAGGAGCCGGTTCCCCCATGGCCTTCGGTCGCAGCCGCGGCAAGCTCTATGCCCAGGAAGATATCGACATCATGTTCGACGACGTGGCGGGCATCGACGAAGCGGTCGACGAGCTGCGCGAGGTGGTCGATTTCCTCAAAAATCCTGAACGCTATCAACGCCTGGGGGGACGAATCCCCAAGGGGGTGCTGCTCGTCGGCCCACCCGGCACCGGTAAGACCTTGCTCGGCAAGGCGGTGGCGGGCGAAGCGGGGGTTCCCTTTTTCAGCCTCAGCGGTTCCGACTTTGTCGAGATGTTCGTCGGTGTCGGGGCGGCTCGAGTTCGCGACATGTTCCAACAGGCCGAACAGCGCGCCCCCTGCATCATCTTCATCGACGAACTCGACGCCCTCGGCAAAACCCGCGGCAGTGGCAACCTCGGCGGGCACGACGAGCGCGAGCAAACGCTCAATGCCCTGCTCGTGGAGATGGACGGCTTTGGCACCAACAGTGGCGTGATCGTGATGGGGGCGACCAACCGCCCCGAAACGCTCGACCCAGCCCTGTTGCGCCCCGGGCGGTTCGATCGCCACGTGCTGGTCGATCGGCCCGACGTGGGAGGGCGCGAGGAGATCCTCGAGGTCCATCTGCAAAACATCAAGGTCGATGCCGACGTCGACGTGAAGGCATTGGCCGCCATCACCAGTGGATTCGTCGGGGCCGACCTGGCCAACATGGTCAACGAGGCGGCCCTGCTGGCGGCCCGCAACGGCAAGGAACTCGTCACCATGGAAGAGTTCAACGAAGCGGTCGAGCGGGTGAGCGTGGGGCTCGAAAAGCGGAGCCGCATCCTGCTGGAGGACGAAAAGCTCCGCCTCGCCTACCACGAAGGGGGACATGCCCTGGTGGCCTACTCCCTGCCGAATACCGACCCGGTTCACAAAGTATCGATCATCCCTCGCGGCTTGGGCGCCCTGGGTTACATGATGCAGCGGCCCGAGCATGATCGCTTCATGCGGACCCGGTCGCAACTCGAGAGCACCATCCAGGTGATGCTCGCCGGAACGATTGCCGAGGAGATTGTGTTCGACGACGTCGGCACCGGCGCCAGCAACGACCTCGAACGGGCGACCGAAGCGGCCCGCGGCATGGTGATGGACTACGGCATGAGCCGGCTGGGGCGGATCAACTTCCGCGAAGTGGGGCGCAACGTCTTCCTCGGTGGGGACAGCACCCCCAGCGCCCGGTACTACAGCGAACAGACCGCTCGCGAAATCGATCAAGAGGTGAAGCGGATTATCGACGAGCAGCTCGACCGGACCCGCAACATCCTCGAGTCGCGCCGCACAGCGCTCGACGCGATCGCCAAGGCACTCATCGAGTTTGAAGTGATCGACGGCAGCCAACTCAAGGAAATTATCGAGAAGGCGAACCCCTCGCCGATGCTGGTCCCCGGCACCGACACCGAACGCAAGCCCGTCATGAAACCGGTGCCCCCCGTGGGGGACGCCGGAGTGGCCGAAGGCTGAGATTGGTCCCGCGTGCCGAGCGGGATGTCAAAGTAGGTCCCACTTGCCGAGCGGGATTCCAAAAGTAGGTCCCACTTGCCGAGCGGAATTCCAAAAGTAGGTTCCGCTTGCCGAGCGGAACCTTGAGCGAGTGGACACGTCAACCCGAAGCCAGGTCCCGTCCGGCAGACGGGGACCTACTAAGATTGTCCCGTCCGGCAGACGGGGACCTACTAAGATTGTCCCATCCGGAGGACGGGGACCTACTACAACCGGCGCAATCCGCACCGGTTGTTGTCCGCTGTGAGGTGGCCTGCAATTTCGAGAGGCGGCGGCGATTTACATTGTGCGAGGGCCAATCAGAATGGAGTCC
>CAZYQQ010000020.1:0-64978 GCA_964650265.1 uncultured Planctomycetaceae bacterium | reverse complement strand
CACACCCCCGAGAAATTCGCGGAAATTGAATTGGAGATGTGCGGAATGTACGATTCAGCGATTGTAGCCCAGCGACTTCACCACGGAGAGAACTTCCTCGTAGTTGATGAAGCGGCGCCGGTGGCATGCCTTGTAGGAATCGATCGCTTGGGCCAATTCCGCAGCCTCGGGAGAGAGCTCGGTATGGCTGTTGGTGAATTGCCGGCGCTCGCGTGCGATCGTTTCGTTGGTCGCACCCAGGGTCCGGCGATCGACGAAGGGCATGCCGGTGATTTCGGTTGGAGGGAGTGTCTGGCTCATGGCGAGTTCCTTCGTCGGACGGAAGGGGGGAGATTTAGGAGGCGGGGGCCGAACATTGGCCAATAAATCGTAGCTCACACTGCGCGCCACGTGGGATTGGGCCCGTGTGGTTGAGGCGTTTTCGCCACTAGCGAGCCGGCTGCAACGGTTGTAGCGGTTGCACTACCTGACGACTCGATCCTGGGAGGACATCGCCAGCCGGTGGAGTATGTCGTGTGCTGGGGCAAACTGGCTGTCGAGGGCGAGTGCCTCGCGAGCAAGTTGTTGGGCCTCGGTGGGACGCCCCAGGGCAAGTTCGGCCTCGGCTCGCAAATACTGGAGTTCGGCGGTTTGCGGAAACTGCCGCGCGGCATACTTCAGGACCTCTCCTGCTTGCTGGGGACGTCCTAGCGCCAGATAGGTCTTTCCCTCCAGCAACAGCGCCGCACATGGCTCTTCGCCTGGGGGATAGGTATCCATCAGGCGATGGACGGTCGCCAGACAACGCTCGAACTGACCATGCTGACTGTAGAGTTCAGCCGATTCGATCAGGACCTGGCTCGAATTCGGAGCGAGCAGGAGCGAACGCTGAAAATCGGCTTGCGCTGCGTCGGGCTGCCCCAAGGCGGCCCGAGTCCTGCCGCGGACCGCCCATGCATCGGACCGACTGGCGTCGAGTTGGACAGCATGATCGGCTAATTTTGCCGCCTGATCGGCCCGGCCAGCCTCCAGCAGCAGTTCGCTGGTTCGCACGGCAATGGCCGCATCTTGCGGCGCTGCCGCGGAGGCGCCAAGCAGATGCTCGAGCGCTTCTTCCCGTTCACCGAGTTGGCAGAGCGTCTCGGCTAGATGACGTTGGATATCGGGGTCCTTCGGCGACTTGGCCAGCGCGTCGCGCAGGCGGAGTTCGGCTTCGCGCCAATCTCCGGCTTCCATCGCCGAGACTCCCAACCGCGTGAGCCGTTGATGGGCCGAAAGGGCGTCGGTGAGGCCCCCCCCGCGACGCCACATAAGGCACCCGCTCATGACGACTGGCAATGTCAGAATTGCCAAGGCGCAGGCAACTCGCCAAGGGAGCGAAGACCCCACTTCGGGAAGACTCGAGCGCTGTCGTTGAGCGGAGAGACTCATTTCGAGATCACCGGGCCAATCGTCAGCAAAGGGACATGGACGGAGATGGACATCATCATTGATCTTGCGGAGAGTAGCACTCTGGCTCACTCGGGGCAACGTCGTTCCCTGAATTCAAATCAGCCCTCGATTTCGCTACGATGGAATCGGGGCACAGCTTCCAGCCTCAACACTCGTGTCCTGCCTTGTAGTCCACAATTCCCCGAAATCTGAAAGTGGCTAGCTGAATGTCGGGCGTCTATGCCAAAGGGTCGCTGCGCTTTGCCTATCCCAAAAACTGGGTTATTGAGGAAGATGCCGACACCGATGCGGAACTAGCTGTCACGGTCATTAGTCCCCAGACGGCTTTCTGGACCGTCATGGTGTACGACGAACTTCGGAATCTGCCCGAACTAGTCGATGCGGCGGCTTCGACTCTGGAGTCCGAATACCCGCAACTCGAGCGGGAGCCAGCCGAGATCGACGCCGACGCCCGGTATCCCGATCCCCCCGGTGCTTATGGTTACGATCTGAGCTTTGCCTACCTCGACTTGATGAACTCGGCCTTATTGCGGGCTTTTCACCACCAGGGAAAGACATTTCTCGTGCTAGCGCAAGCCGAGGATCACGAGATTGAGCAAGCGGAGCGCGTGTTTCGCGCGATGACAATGAGCCTCACCGCCTATTAGGCCGAGCTTTCGGGCAACCGCTTGAAGCGTTTGGAAAGCGATGGAAATTTTTACAATCTCGCCCGGCTTAACCACCTTGGGGCACGGAGCCGTTTCCGCTCGATCAGGACCAACAATCCCAAGTAAAAAGGCTCGGTGCGCCAATTCCGGGGCATCGCCTCGTGAAATTGCCGCGCAATGTTTCCGATTGGCACGCCGAATGCTTTAACGACTCCCAACTTCATCAAACGCCAGGTGTCGGGGGCCGATCTCCCGGGCTTGGCGGAGTACTCTCTGGGAGATGGGATCTGAGAAGACCTCGCCGGGAATCGGGGTCTTCTCGCTGCGGCCTTGAACAACGCACGATTTTCGCCGAAGTATGGCGAACTTAGCCCGTCACGGGAAGTTGCAAGCGTCAATGGCAAAGAAAGGCCTCGGTTGGCACCCTCGCAGGGCCAACCGAGGCCTTTTCGCGTTTTGGTGCAATCCAGGTAGCCAGGATTAGCTGGTCATCTTTCGTAGGAGCCAATCTCCCCAGTTTGGCGAAATCTGACTGACCACAAACAGCCATCGTGCCTTGGCGGGCAGCACGAGTTCGCTCTTTCGCCGCTGGCACGCCAGCAAGATCCGCTCCGCTACGAAATCGGGGTCGAGTTCACTCACTTTAGCCCCTCCCCCCGGCCGCTGGGCCTCGGCAGGGACTTCCCCGCTAGCAACCTGCTGGTACCGAAAGGGGGAGTCTCCGCGGCGAATCGGTCCCGGGCAGACGAGCAGTGTGTGAAGGCCCTCCGGTCCGACTTCCAATCGCAACTGCTGGGCGAGAGCGACAAGGGGGAATTTGCTCGTAGGATAGGCTCCAAGATATCGGGGAGCCACCCTGCTGGCGAGCGAGCCAATGAGTACCAGGTGCCCTTTTCTTTGGGCCAGATGATGGGCCACCTGCCGGCTGACTTCGAAGGCCGCCAGCGTATTGAGCCGCCAGAGCGACTCGAACTCCTCGGGTGTGGTCTCCAGCACGCGACTCCGCATCGAACGGCCCGCCGCATGGCAGACGAAGTCGATTGCTCCCCACAGTTCGATCCCTTGGGCGACAAGCGATTGGGCCACTGCGGGGGAAGAGATGTCCCCTTGGAGGCCATGCACCTCCCCCCCCAGCGTGCGAAGCTCGTGAGTCGCCTGATCCAGTCGAACAGGGTCGCGACCGTTGATCAGGAGCCTGGCTCCTCGCCTGGCGAGTTGCCTCGCAATCGACAGGCCGAGTCCGGCTGTTCCCCCCGTAATCAGGCAACCTTTTTCACGCCAATATTCCATCGACCCTACCCGCACGAATGTCCGATACTTCCGCCGATAACGAAGTTAACGGCTCGCCCCTCGTCAGTATAGGAAAGCCTGGGGCCTGGGGGCTATGTCGCGCCCAGGGCAACCCACACTTGAAGAGTGCCCCCTCCACTTGGCAGCGACCGAGGGTTCACGGCTCCACCTTCCTGTCTCGGCGGGAATTGGGTGGATTCGCGCACAGCTATGAAACCTTCAGAATAGGAGCCAACTTGCATTCCGTCTCGACTCCCCCATGGATTGCGGCACTCCCTCAGGCGCCCCTCACGACTCACCAGGAAGAATCTATGTTTTCGCGTCGCGATATGCTCGAGCGGGCACGCACCAAGATTGTGGCCACCGTCGGTCCCGCGTCGAGTGATCCCGCCACGCTAGCGCGGCTCGTGGGGGCGGGGGTCGACGTGTTTCGCCTCAACATGGCGCATGCCGGACCAGAGGAGCAGCAGGTCCACGTCGACGCGATTCGCCAGGTCAGCAAGGACCTCGACCAGCCGATCGCGATTCTGGTCGACCTGGCCGGTCCCAAATTCCGCTTGGGCGAAGTCGCCAACGGTCATGTCTTCTGCGAGAAGGATGCCGAGTTCTTCTTTGTCGAAGGGGAGGAGTCGCAAGCCCCCAACGAACTGACGGTCTCCTACGAGCCCCTCGTTCGTGAACTCTCTCCCGACGACCGGGTGATGCTCTCGGATGGCACGGTCACGATGCAGGTCGTCGAGCGACTGCCAGGGCGCGTGCGAATGCGAGTCGTTCAGCGGGGAACCATCCGCTCGCGCCAGGGAATCAATCTGCCGGGTGCCAAACTCAGCGCCCCGGCCATCAGCATGGCCGATCACATGCACGCGATTTGGGCCGCCAAGGCCAAGGTCGACTTTGTGAGCCTGAGCTTCGTCCGCGCGCCGGACGAGGTCAAGGCACTCAAGGACATCTTGCGTTCGAGCGGCTCGCAAGCAAGCGTGGTCGCGAAAATCGAGAAACGCGAGGCACTCGACCGCCTGGACGAAGTCGTAGCCGCGGCCGACGCCATCATGGTGGCGCGGGGCGACTTGGGTGTGGAAATCGACGTGGCCGAAATGCCGATCGAGCAAAAGCGGATCATCCGCGTTTGCCAACGTTTCCAACGGCCCGTGATTATCGCCACGCAAATGCTCGAGAGCATGCACGAGTCGCAGCGACCTACGCGGGCCGAGGTGACCGACGTGGCCAATGCCGTGCTCGATGGCACCGACGCTTGCATGCTGTCAGGGGAGACGGCAATCGGTAAGTATCCGGTCGAAGCGGTCGCGATGATGAATCGCATCGCCCTGAAGACGGAAACCTCGGTCCAGGTGAGATTCGGCAGCGATCCCCAACACAGAGAGCCTCTCTTGCAGCATGAGATCACCCGTGCCGTCGTCGAGGGGGCCGGTGTGATGGCCCAGAATCTACGGGCCAAGCTAGTGGTCGTTGCCAGTCACTCTGGCAAAACGGCCCTCGCGCTTTCGCAACAGCGCAACTTTGTGCCAACCATCGGGGTGAGCACCCGGGAATCGACGCTTCGCAAGATGTGTCTCTACTGGGGGGTCACCCCACTCCGGGGCGCGCCTGCTTGCGACATGCAGGAGCTCATCCGCCACTCCGATAGCTGGGCGCGCGATGTCGGATTGGTCGCGCCGGGCGATCGGATTGTAATCGTTGGGGGCTCGCATCTCACGGCCGGCCCCGATGCCGAAGAGGGGAGCGTCCACGACGTCGTGCTGGTCCACGAGGTGCGCTAGTTTTTGCTCCCCTTTTCCGCGGTGGGCCGAGAGGCAATTTCCGGTTCGTCGTCGAGCAGTTTCTCTTCCATTCGCATCAAGTAGTGCATGGTGCTGGTGGGACCTGCAAACCCGATGACCCGCTTGTCGACTTCGAAATGCTGACTGATTGGCCGTCCCAGCGCGAGGTCGAATTGGACGACTCCCTTCATCAGCCGCTGCACGAGCTGCGATTCCATCACGGGGTCCATCGGCGAGAGGACCTGATAGGTCACTTCGATCTCGGCGATTCCGTCTTCCACCTTGAGCAGCTTGTAGAGCCGGCGCGCCTTGAGTTCGCGTACGGCACCGTCCTTCGTTTTGACCGAAACGGTCCGGGGCTCGTCCCAGGTGTCGTTGACTTTGACTGGCTTTCCAGGAAGCAGCAGCGCAATCGGGGCTTCGGCATCGGCACCGGGCTGTTGGTATTTGACTTCCCGGGCCTTGATCTCACCGCGAGATGTCATTTGGATCACGCTCAAGGGGACCCCGATCGATGCCGCCACATCATCCCAAGGGGCAGCCGGATTCTCGTCGGTCGTACTGTCGTAGGAGACAGGTGCCCGGTCGGGCATCTTGTTCCGCATCTTGACACGTTCGACGAGGTTGACGAATTCGATGTCGCCCGAAGGGAGCACATCGGTGACTTTCCACACCTTGACCGACTCGGTGTGGGTCACCACATCTTCGGTCGTGCCTTCGAGCGTATTCCGCGCGCTTGCGCGATGGTCGACCTCGAACCTCAGCACTTCGCCATGCTTGAGCTTGTAGACGAGGTCATAGGTTTTTTCGTCATCGGCGGCCGTGGTCTCGTCCGCTCGCACACCGAACGCGGGGGTCGCGAGAGCGATGGTGCAAATAACCAGGATCCGCAGCATAGTTGGCAAATAGAGTTTCATCCTAAGATCGTCCTTGAATCGGAGGAAACGCGTGGAGGCGACAAATCTGGAGTCTACGCTCTGATCTGGCCTCCCCAGCCTAATTTTTGTCGCAGCGTATGATAGTAACCCTGTCCCGGGATCTCGAACAACTTGAATGTGGCCGCACTCCGCGCGATGCGAACCCGATCTCCCGACTGCAAGGTTGTCCAAACCTTGCCATCGAGCACGAGCGTGGTCCCCTCGTTGGGTATGGGGACTGCCAACTCGAAGACACGATCGGCCGAATCGACCACGGGGCGGTTGGTCAGCGTGTGGGGATTGATGGGGGAAATCACGAATGCCTGGAGGTTCTTTCGCAAGATCGGCCCGCCGGCCGACAGGCTATGCGCGGTCGAACCCACGGGCGTGCTCATGATCAAACCGTCGCAACTATAGGTCGTTGCCAAATCGGCGTCAACGTAAAGCTGGATGTCGATCATCGAAAACGGGGGGCCCGCTAGCACCGAAGCCTCGTTAAGCCCCAGGCGGGTCTCGATCTCCTGGCCATCGCTGAGCAACGTGCAGTCGAACATCAAATGCTCGACCACATGATTTTCCCATTTGGCAAGCAGGGGTAACGTCTCGGCAAACTTCTCCGGGCGAACATGCGCCAGAAATCCGAGCTTGCCAAGATTCACCCCGAGCACCGGAAGCTGATTTTGGCCCATCAGTCGGGCAGTGCGCAAAATGGAGCCATCTCCCCCAAATACGATCACCAGATCGGCCGACGAACCGATCTCTCCCGCAGCCAGATCATAGACTTCGCCGACAACCTCACACACGCTTTCTACGGCAGGGCGCAACCGCTCGAGTTCCGATCGCATGGCTGGGCGAGAACCATCCGCCAAGAGCAACACACGTGGTTTCGAATCAGGCATTCATTTTTGCCCGCGATGGACGGCGAACAGGGGAAACAACAGGCTGCTTAAGTCTCCCGGTTTGCTAGCAGTTTGGCAACCCGAGTTTTTCCCCTATCGTGCTTGCGTGCTTGCCGCTCCTGGGTGAGGAACTTCATGCGAGCGACGGGGTGGGAGCTGGAGTCGCCTGCTCGAGGGGCAATTCGCAGCCAGCTTCAAGTGGCTTTTCAAGGGCGAATGCCATCAACAACAGACGTACCCGCACCCAACCTCGCCAATTGCTGGGAGCGGGCAACCTCAGCCATCGCAAGGGGTAGCGACCGCGCGCATAGGCCCGGATGTCCCCAAACGACGCCCAGTGAACCGCATCGCGATCTCGTCGCCATGGGAGGTGGAAGATCGCCGGATCGAGATGGACCCAGAAACGGGGCCTTCCGGTGAGCCAGGTGACCACTCGTGAACCCATCAGGGCCAGTGCGAGGGCGAGCCGGCTCACCCGGCCATAGTGACCGGCCGAAGGGGACAATCGAAACGGAAACTCGTAGCGCGGACAGCAGACAAAAAGCATCCCCCCCGGGCGCAAGCTTTCCACGCATCGGTCGAGCGTAGCCCGAGGTTGCGTGAGGTGTTCCCAAACATACGTACTGAAAATCACGTCAAACGGTTCGCTCCCCCCCATCATTTCAAGCTCACCGATATGAATTTCGTCCGCCTCGTTGCGAAGAAACTCTTCATTCTGGCTGGTGATGTCTTGGGCGACGAATATGACCCGCTCGCGCAGGTCTCCTAGTGAGCGGGCAAAACCGGTTCTACCCGCACCGAACTCCAGCACACGACACATGGAGGCGACAGCCAGGCGGGCTTCAATCGCCTGGCGGATGTGGTCCCAAAAATCTGCGTAATCGGTGACGACATCGCCGCGAAACACCGTGTAGTCTTCGATCGATTCGTAGAAAGCCCCCATCCGCTCGGCGAGCTCCGTGAGTCGCGAATCGGGCTCGGTGGCGAATTTCGATCGAAAGCCAATCATGTGTCAGTGGGGCATCCAGAGGGAGGGGCGAGAGCAGTCGCCGATGGTGAACGTCTAATTCGCAGTATACGCCAAAAGGCCGCGGACCGATGGGATGTTTCGCACTCTTGCAGCCGTTAACTTCCCAACAATCCGCGTAACAGGGCGCCAACGGCATACGAGAGAGCGGCGGCGGCTCCCCCCATGCCCAGTGTTTCGAATGCCGTGCGCCAGGAAGATCGCTCCGTGATCCGGCCCCGCACGGCTCCGATTAGCAGAAAGGTGATGCCGGTGGCTACCGCACTCACGACGAACGTCATCCGAGGGCCCAAGTGACTCGAGAAGACGAGGGGAAGCAGGGGGATGAGGCCCGCCAGGACGAAGGCGAAGAAAGTGACAATCCCCGCTCGTTTCGGGTTGGCCACCGTCGTTGGCATCCCCCACTCCTCGGCCAGCATCGTGTCAATCCAAACCTCGCGGTCGGACCTGATCACGTCGACCACTTGCTCGAGCAACTCCCCCTCGAACCCCTTGGCGGCGAAAATCTGCCGAATCTCTTCCCGTTCCCCCTCGGGATGTCGCTCGATGTGCCGCTCTTCCATCCGGCGAAAACGTTGCTGGACTTCCTGATCGGAAGCCGCCTTGAGATAGTTGCCCACTGCCATGCTGAAGCCATCGGCCAGCACGTTGGCGAGTCCCAGCACCAAGGCCACCGCCGATTGCAATTCGGCACCGGCGACTCCCGCCACGATGGCAAAGGTCGTGATCGTGCCATCGATCGAGCCCAGGACGAAGTCGCCCAGACTGCTGTAATGATTGGGTGTACGAAGCCGTTCGGCGATCGCCTCGCGAGTGTGAGAATGATCCTGCGGCGTGTTCGACATGACTTGACTGAGGTGAGATGGAGAATCGATGGGAGCAAGCCTGGTCACGGCTCGTCAGCGGGCAGCGGCAGTAGAATTTGGCAGGCAAGGTCTCCCTAAATAGCCCAGTTTTCCCACAATGGTTTTTCTTTGAATTCCGAACGAACCGTTAAATTTTTGCAATCGTTACAGCCGATCTCCCCTCGATAGCTGGCCACTGTAGCGCCCACTCGGATGACGCATATGGTCGGCGGCTTGAACTGCCCCCCAGCAAGCAAGGATGCTATCATGTGTCGCTTTACCATAGCCATATTGGCCCTCACGGCAATTACCACGACGCCTGCTGCGTCAAACGGTCAGGGCCAGCAGCCTGCCGGGTCTGCGACTCCAAGCCTCTCGCACCGCTTGTCGAGTCTTCATCGTCGATGGGCGAACGAGGAAGAGCAAGGGCAGCGGCAACATGTGCAGCCAGCACAGCACATCGCGGAGGAAGCCCCGCAGCCTCGTCCACGCCAGTCCTATGGGCCAATCAATCAACAATCCCCCCGGCGTACCCAAGGGGGGCTGCTAGGGGGGGATCTCTTCTCGGCCCTTCGAGGTGGTGAGGAGACCGAAGCCGATCAACCTCCTGCCGACGTGCGAGTTGCCGATAATAGCCGCCAGCGGGCCGGGAGCGCATTTGCCCCCACGACGCCCAGCACAAACGATATCGGTGCCGCCCTTTCGACCGCCCAGCCACAGCCAACACCCGCGTCGGCAACAGAACCTGCCGCTCCGACGAGCCGCAGTCCTGCTCGCAGGCCATACGTTAGTGGAGATGGCGGGCTCGACCTCATCACGTCGTCGGCCGAGTCCTCGACCACGCGCGCGGCGGCGAAGGGAGAAGCTCCTCGCGTTGCCCTCAGTTCCCAGATCCCCGAACCAACATCTGGCGGGCAAGGTTACGCGACCGCCGCCGACGCGGCACGGGCCTTGGCCGGCTCCGACCTGGCCACCGCTCTGGGAACGACTCCCACGACAGGGTCCCCCAGCGACATCCCAGCGGTCGTCTCGCCGCTGCTGCAGAATCAAGGCCAGAAACCAGAAGCACGGACTGCGGACAGATATGCAACACCTCCGGCAAGCGACCCTTACACGGGGACTGAGACACAACCAGTCACTCCCATCGAGGCTATCTCACCAACAAATTTGTCAGCCCCCGAAACGACGCGCCAGGGAAGTTCCTCGACGGAACTTCAGCCCGACTGGGATGCTGCCGGCACCAACCCGATGCGATCACCGGGCAGTGGCCCTCAGCCGACTCCCGCTGGTGTGAACTCGCAGAGGAATGTCTTGGTGGAAAAGCCGCTGCCACTGATTATGACTCAAGTGATGGGACCAAGTGAAATTCTGATCGGACGAGAAGCGACCTATCGGGTCACCATCCAGAACCGAGGGGGAGCGGCCGCCGAAGGCCTGATCGCGGACATCACCGTCCCGGAGTGGGCCGATGTCGTTCACTCCAAGCCGACAAGCGGGACGGTACGCCATGAAGGCCAGGGAGGGACGGGAACTCAACTGCTGTGGGAATTGCCCCAGATTGCCTCGTCGGCCAACGAGGAACTCGAGATCTCGCTGGTCCCCAAGACCAGTCAGCCTCTGGCGCTCGGTGTCTCCTGGCGGCAAGCCCCAGTCGCGGCCACCACGCATGTCGTGGTTCAGGAACCGAAACTGGCCGTTGCCATCAGTGGCCCGGACGAAGTCTTTTTTGGTCGTCCGCAGACCTACCGTCTCACCATTAGCAACCCTGGTACGGGAGTCGCCGAAAAGGTGATCGTGCAACTCATGCCCCCCGGCGGGGGCGAGGCCGCCAGTAGCCATCGCATCGATGGGATCAAGCCAGGAGAATCGAAAATTGTAGAGGTGGAAATCACTGCCCGTGAAGCGGGTGAACTGGCCGTGAGCGCGGTTGCCACCTCCGAGGGAGGGTTGCGTGCCGATGCGACCCAACCCATTTTCTGTCGCAAGCCCGAGTTGCAGATCGATTGGCGTGGACCAGGTCGCAAATACGCCGGCACCGAGGGAACCTATTACTTCCGTGTCCGAAATCCCGGAACCGCTGCCGCCGACCAGGTGGAATTCGATGTGGCCCTACCGGGTGGATTCGAGTTTGTCTCGGCAAGTGATGGGTTTCATCAAAACGAAGCGGAACGCCGCGTCACTTGGAAAATTGGCACGCTTCGCCCGGGTGACGACTGTTACCTCGAAATTCGCGGCGTGCTCAACCAACCAGGCAACAACGCGTTGGTCCTGTCGGCCCAAACCACGGGCGGAGACATCCATCACACCGGCACCGCCGCCACCGAGGTCGTTGCTCTTGCCGATCTCAAGCTCGAAGTCTCCGATCCCCAAGGACCAGTCCCGGTAGGGCAAGAGGTCGAATACGACATTGTCGTTACCAATCGGGGGCTCAGCACCGCCGAGGATGTACGGATCGCCGCGTTCTTCTCTGCTGGCGTCGAACCTCTCGGTGCCGATGGGGGAGAGGCCCAGATCGCCGATGGCCGGGTCAGCATGCGCCCGATCGATTCCTTGCCTGCCGGACAGCAGATCCGTGTGAAGATTCGTGCGAAGGCCCAAACGGCCGGGACCCACCTGTTCCGCGCGGAAGTGCTCTGCCGCGACTCGGAAATCAAGCTCGCTGCCGAAGAGACGACTCGTTTCTTTTCGGACGAGCCACATCAGACGAGTGGCGGCTCCACTTCGGACGCCGCCTCACGGGAGTCGCGTTTCGAGCAGGTACGCTAGCAGACCCCTTGGGTTGCTGGCACGGCGAAAAACACGTGGATGGGCAATTCGGGGATTGGCCTTGGGGGCGAGTGGCAACCTGCTACAATCCCCCACCGCTTGGTACGTTATCCCCCCTCCGACCGCCTGCCCATCCTATGCGGGCAGAGCCTCGAACTGTCCTACCTGCCGTGTCAAAAAATCCTCGAGCTTGGGACTGCAAGCTGTGGCTCTCCCTTTCCGCACTCCTGCCCGCGCTGGTACTGTCGGGGTGCGGAACGACTCGAACGACCTTCTCCAACCGCACCGCCACCGAGCAGTTGCTCGTGACCGATGCGATTGATCGCGCGGTGAGCGATATCAATTTCCGTGCGCTCGCGGGGCAACCTGTCTTTCTCGATACGTCCGCGCTCGGGCCGGTGCTCGACAAGGACTATCTGGGAAGCAGCCTCCGGCAACATTTGCTGGCAAGCGGATGTGTTTTGCGTGAATCTCGCGATAAGGCCGATTTCATCGTCGAAGCGCGCGCGGGGGTGGTTGGCACCGATAGCAACAATCTCCTGTTTGGCATTCCCGCCATGCAGGTTCCCCAGATTCTGCCGTTGCAAGGGATGGTCCCCTCGGCGATTCCCGAAGTTCCATTTGCCAAACGTCAAGAGCAGCGCGCGATGGCCAAAATTGCGGTGTTCGCCTATCACCGCGAGTCGGGCATGCCGGTGTGGCAATCGGGGGTTGCGATTCGCGACAGCACGGCCAAGGATACCTGGCTGTTCGGGGCCGGGCCATTCCAGCGAGGCTCCATCTACGAGGGGGCGACCTTCGCGGGAACCAAACTGCAAAACCCGCTCAGCGAGCATGCCGAATCCGAAAGCGATCGGCCCGCCGTGGGCCTTGGGGCGGAAGCGTCGTTTGCGCCACCCCACCTGTTTGCCGAGATCCCCGAATCCTACGAAACGCCAGATGGGGCCCAGCCCGTGGTCCCCGCCACGCATCAGTCCCCCTGATTAGAGCCCCCCTGATCGGCCGCCACATGGTCCGGGTCCGCGCCCACAAGGTCGAGCGGGTGCTCGCTATGTGGGTCATCGATGCGAATCGCTTTGCGCCCCGAGAGGAGATCGTCGATCAGCGTCCCGATGAGTTCGGCCCGCCAACCCTGAGCCAGGACCGGTCGTTCGGCGTTGCTACGCTCCCCAAAACCGATCTGGTCGGCAATCATTTCGCGAATGTCGGTCGCGGTACACGCCAGGCTGGCCGCAATCTGGTGACGCCGGCAGACACTCGTGATCGCGGGCACGAGGACCTGTCCCAGAAGATTGAGTTGCGACGGCATGGCTCCCGATCGCGGCGGCTTGATCTCGTCGAGCGGCGCGCTGAGCCCGCGTTCGATGCAGGCGGCAATATCATCGAGCACATGCTTCAGCGACCGATACGTCATGCCGCGCAGGTCGCGGATCTTGCTCACATCCGAAGTCTTGCGCTTCGCGAGTTCCACGATCAAGTCGTCGCGCAGCACGCGGCGGGGAGGGATGTCGCGGCGCTCCGCTTCTTCCTGCCGCCACAGCCATAGTTCGCGAACGATGGCGAGATTTCGCGGCGCCAGATTGCCAATACCCGAGACCTTGCGCCACCGCTGTCGAGAACGTGCATTCGACACCTCTTCGACGAAACTGGCCGACTCCTCCTCGAACCAGCTTGTCCGTCCCAGCCGATCGATCCGCACGCTCAATTCCTCGTAAAGCGGGATCAAATAACGCACGTCTTCCAGCGCGTAGTTGATCTGCTCCGTCGAGAGCGGGCGCCGCCGCCAGTCGGTCCGCTGTTCGCCTTTCGCGGGCGTCTTCCCCAGGATCCGCGAGACGACGGTGCTATAGGCCCCCGGATACTCGTTGCTGCAGAAAGCGGCCGCAAGTTGCGTGTCGAAGATTCGCGCTGGAGGGCGGTTGATGGCCGTCAGCGAGAAATTGATCTCTTCGCGAGACGCATGGCAAATCGACACGTGCTCGCCATTGGCGAGCACATTCCACAAGGATTCCAAGTCGGGAACCGCGAGGGGATCGACCACCGCCATCCCCTCGTCGGTGACGACCTGAACGAGGCAGAGCTGCGGGCGAAACGTGTCTTCCGACACGAACTCGGTATCGAAACCGACCCTCCGCGCCGAGGCGATTTGCCGAC
Organism: uncultured Planctomycetaceae bacterium; assembly: GCA_964650265.1. Classification (GTDB taxonomy): domain Bacteria; phylum Planctomycetota; class Planctomycetia; order Pirellulales; family Lacipirellulaceae; genus CAZYQQ01. The sequence goes on along the minus strand of CAZYQQ010000020.1, from coordinate 51,224 downwards.
ATAAGCTGGCAAGTTGTTCGGACGTTGTAACCTGCAGGTGGCTCACTGGGACAAAACTTGCTGAAATCGAGGGGGCACGGAGGGGAGGGCCGATAGGTGGACTGCCACGAGTTTATCCGGCGAGCCTCACTTTCCCCAGGGGAGGCAACGTCGGTTCGCCGGTCGTCGTTGGACCTTCACGGGACCATCGCCATCAGAGGAATATCAGCGAGATGAGGACCAGCACCGGCAGCAGGAACAGCACGCTGTATCCGACGTAACCAAAAAAACTAGGCATTTTCACTCCAGATTTTTCGGCAATCGCTCGGACCATGAAGTTCGGACCGTTGCCGATGTAGGTCATGGCCCCCATGAAGACCGCCCCCAAGCTGATCGCCACCAGGGACAAATGCTCCACCTCGGTCCCTGGAACCAGTTCGCCTCCCGTCCCTGCCGACGCCTCGGCGACCTTGAAAAACACCAGATAAGTCGGAGCGTTGTCGAGCACGCTGGAAAGCACTCCGGTCAACCAGAAAAAGTGGGGCGGGGTGAGCTCTCCATCCGGGGCCCCCACAAGCCGCCCCAGTTCGGGCCCACGCTCACCAAGGATCTGTAGTGCCGGCTGCATGCAAAGGAAGATTCCGCTGAACAGCGCGGCCACCTCGACAATGGCGTGGTAGTTGAACCCATTGCGGCGGCGGAGGTCTCGCGATCCGAACCACAGGGAACAGGCAACAAGCACCAGTTGCACGATTTCGCGCGAGTACATCGACGGATGGATCGCCGTCCCCGGCAAGGTCTTCGAGGGATCGAGCATCGCGACAGCCAGCACGACACCGACCAAAAGTGGCAGATTGAGGGCGAGACCCTCGAAGCGGAGCCTGGTCGTATGGATCTCGTCCCGATAGAGATCGGCGACCGATTCGCGACGGAAATACCAGAATCGATCGATCGCGAAATAAAGCACCAGCAAGGCCGTGTTCGTGACGAGCCACGGCGCCCAAAGGGCCTCCAGAGTCCACAGAAAAGGGACCCCTTGGAGATATCCGAGGAATAGGGGGGGGTCGCCGATCGGCAGCAGGCACCCACCGCAATTGCAGACGATAAAGATAAAAAAGACGACCGTATGCTTCACGTAAGCTCGCTCGCGGTTCGTCTCCAGCAAGGGACGAATGAGCAGCATCGCCGCCCCCGTGGTCCCCACGAAACTCGCCAATACCCCTCCCACCGCCATGAAGGTGGTGTTGGTCAAGGAAGTTGCCCGCAAGTCTCCTGAGATCCGAATTCCTCCGCTGATGACGTAGAGACTAAACAGCAGGACGATGAATGGGATGAATTCTCCCAGCAGGGCGCTCTGACTGATGGCCAGGACCATTCCCCAATTGAACGCCCCGCCACTCGGCTCGACGACATGGTGGACCGGCCAATGTCCTTCCACCGGCGCGTGATGGATAAATCCGTAATAGAGGAGGGTGACAATCGCCAGCCCTGCCGCCACCAGAAACCGGTTGCGGTTCGAGTCCCACCAGTGCTCCGTGAGCGGCAATAAGGGAAGTATCGCAATCGCCAGCAGCAGCAGGGTAAAGGGGATCACCGTCCACATTGGGGGGGCTGGGGTCGCGACATGGTGGGCCGCCTCGTCGTCCCCCAGCTCCGCCTCCTCTTCGGTGGCGGCATGGTGTGCAGTTTCCGCTTCTTCGACAACCAGTCGCGTGCCGTGCTGCGGCCAACCAGCTAACAGGGCGATGGCATAGGCAACAACAATCGCTGTGATCGCGAAGACGACGCGCTGCCCCGACCCCTTGCTGCGGTGCGAATCGTCAGGTTGGGGGGCGTCAGGTTGGGGGGCACTGTGCGACATGTCGTGAAGTCTACCGCACGTTGAGTAATGCATGAGTGCCTTGCGACACGCCCGCCAACACCGCCAGCTTCCAACAAGGGGTGGGCTGTTGCTCAGCCAAGCCGCTCGGTACGCTGGTCACCAAAGGCAACGATTGACTTGATGACGCTATTTGCCCCCCATCTCGCTAAAACTGGAGTCCATCTTACAGGAGGCGGCAAGTGGGGAGCAAGTCATCTGCGAGTGGGCACCCTGAGTCCACGACCGATTCACCGACCTGGGGAGTGCCCCTATTCCCCCCTGGATTGAAATGCGATCAGAAGGTCCGGAAGCCACGGCTGCTGGTGAGTGTTGCCACTTCCACCGAGGTCGAACCGGCACTCGCTGGGGGAGCCGATATCATCGATGTGAAAAACCCGGCGAAGGGTGCGCTCGGTCGAGTTTCCCCGCAAACACTAGCTGAGGTGGTACGGTGCGTGGCCGGGCTCGCTCCCGTGACCGCGGCCTGGGGCGAACTGGCGGAACTGGCCCCTTTAGATGCGGCCGAACTTGATTCGCTTCACGGAGTCAGCCTCGTCAAGCTCGGAACCGCCGGGCTTCAACACAATGGCAACTGGCGCTCGCGGTTCGAATCGTTTCGGGATTCCCTGCCTCGAGGGATGTCGATCGCGATCGTCCATTATGCCGATTGGCATCACTCGGATGGACTCGATTTCGAACAAACCCTGCGCCTGGCGGTCGATTTCGAGGCAACGGCGCTCGTGATCGATACCCACGGGAAGCAAGGGGGATCACTGCTCGCCTTCTATCCACCCCCACAACTCGGTGTAGCCATCGAGCAAATCCAATCCCTGCGCCTGAGGCCGGTCCTGGCCGGCAGTTTGCGGGTTGGCCACCTCGAAAGCCTGTGGGAGTGTGGAGCTCCAATCGTCGCCGTACGCGGAGCCGCCTGCCAAGGTGGCCACCGCCAGGGGCCGATCTGCCGCGCTCAGGTCGCCAATCTGAAACAGGCGATTCACCACCTGGCATCCCGCATCGGCTCGCCCAGCGGCCATGGCCCGCCGCTTAGCGGCTAGGCATGTCGGCGCTCAGCCCCCCCGCCGCGGGCAGATAACAGTGGCGAACATAGTCGATCACCATCCGCTGGGCGCTGAAGCGGGCGGCGAGCGTGGCGATCGACTCGATCATCATCGAAATCCATTGGCGCGGGAGGCCGTCGGCATCCCGTTCGTAGTAGCGGGGAACGACCTGTTCGGTGAGGACCCGCACCAGGTGCTCCGCATCGCGCTCGTCGGTGATTTCGTCCGACACATGCTGCGAGCCGTCGCCGATGGCAAAGCCATTGTGCCCATTATAGGCTTCGGCCCACCAGCCATCGAGAATCGAGCAGTTGAGCCCCCCGTTGAGCACAACTTTCATTCCGCTCGTTCCCGACGCCTCCAGTGGTCGGCGCGGGTTGTTGAGCCAGACGTCGACTCCCTGCACCAGATGACGGGCGACGTTGATATCATAATCCTCAAGAAAGACGACACGCCCGGCAAAACGAGGATCATGCCGCAAGTTGGCGATCCGCTTGATGTAGCTCTTGCCCCCCTCATCCGCGGGATGGGCCTTGCCCGCAAAGACGAACTGGATGGGCCGCGCCGCGTCGCCAATCAGCTCTGCCATCTCTTCGAGCCGCCGCAGGAACAGATCCGCGCGCTTATAGGTCGCAAAGCGGCGGGCAAAACCGATGGTCAGGGCGCTAGGATCGAGGGCCAGGCGGGCGGCTTCCACGGCCCACTCTTCCTCGTTCCGACGGCGGCATTGGCGGCTGAGCCGCCGCCTTACAAACTCGAGCAAGCGGCTCTTCAGGGCGTGATGGGTCTCCCAGAGTTCTCCAGGATCGACCTGATAGATTTCCTTCCACATCGCCGGGTCGCCCATCCGATCGCGCCACGTGTCTCCCAGGCGGCGATCGTACAGTTGCTGCATCGCGGCGGCGATCCAACTCGGAATATGCACTCCATTCGTGATATGACCGATGGGGATTTCTTCCTCGACGCGCCAAGGCCAGAGGTTGGCCCACATCCGCCGCGAAACATGACCATGCAGCGAACTGACGGCATTGGCGCGACGCGAAAGCTTTAGCCCGATCACCGTCATGCAGAACGGCTCATGCTCATTCTGCGGCTCGACGCGACCCAAGCCCATGAGTTGCTCATGAGAAATATGGAGCTCGTCGCGGAGGGGGCCGAGATGCTCCTCGATGAGTCCGGCGTCGAACCGATCGTGCCCCGCGGGGACCGGCGTGTGGGTGGTGAAGACGGTCCGCTGGGCCACTTCGCGGAGCGCATCGTCAAAGCCCATCCCGTCGGCCTCCATCCGCTCGCGAATCGCCTCGAGCGGTGCAAAGGCACTATGGCCCTCGTTGAGATGATAGGCACCCGGGGTGATTCCCAGCGCCGTTAGCGCCTTGACTCCCCCCACCCCCAGGACCAGTTCCTGGCGGATACGCGTGCGGCGGTCACCGCCATACAAGCGCGAAGTGAGTTCGCGATCCTGCGGGCTGTTGCCATCGACATCGCAATCGAGCAAGAACAACTTCACTCGCCCCACGTTCATCAGCCAGACTTTGGCCAGCAGCACTCCTTCCCGAGTGGCAATCGACACGGTGATCGGCTTGCCATTGGGCCCCACCGCCGCTTCCATCGGGAGATTCTCGACCTTGGTGTCGATATACTCCTCCTGCTGATAACCCTCCTCATCGAGATGCTGCTTGAAATAGCCTTGGTCGTAAAACAAACCGATCGCCACCAGGGGCACTCCCAGCCCGCTGGCCCCCTTGATATGGTCGCCCGACAGGACGCCAAGGCCTCCTGAATAAATCGGTACCGATTCGTGAATCCCGAATTCCGCCGAAAAATAGGCGACCGGCTTGGAGCCCAGCACGCCAGCGTGACGCGATCCCCAGGCCTGATGCCGATTGTTGAGATAATCCTGCAACCGGCGGTGCGCCTGGTTGATCCGGGTGTACATCGCCATCTCGCTGGAACGCTCCGCCACCCGCTCGGGCGACATTTCGGCTAAGAGCGCAATGGGATTGTGATCGAGCTGGCGCCAGCGCACAGGATCGAGGTCGCGGAACAAGCCGGTGACCTCGGGGTGCCAACTCCACCAGAGATTGCGGGCGAGAGTTTGCAGCTTGTGATAGAGGGCTTTTGGCGAGGTTTCCGTCCAGTTTTCCCGTCCTGGCTGGGGCACGGTGCGTAAGTCTTCAAGTTGGCTCATTCGAGTCGCTTCCTATCGTGACAAGGCTCCGGTGTCGGACCTACTGCCGAGGGGTCGACGAAGCCGCATCACCCGGGTTGGTGGAACGCCTGCAAGGGATGTCGTTTCAGGACTCTAGCACAAGCCTTCGGTAAGCGTTGCATCACCGGGACTCCGCGATTGTCCTGCGAGCATTCGACCTTCGGTTCGATTGCCGCCGCCCAGGGTGATTATATCGATTCTGCTAGCTCTTGCGACGCCCGCTCGGGGCTAGCACGCCGGATGTCGGTCTGACACCGGCGTACTCGCTTCTTTTTCGACCAGCCGACAGTGACGTGGTCAACGAAAACACTCGCTTCGTATTCCGCAACTTCGAGGGAATGCGAAGGAGCACCAAATTCGCCGATAAAAGAGGCCAGGACCAGCTATCGGGGGATCATCCCTACCAGCGGCCACCCGAACCACCACCCCGACGGGGCCCACCTCCTCCGCCACCCCCATTCGGTTTGGGACGGGCTTCGTTCACCGTCAAGGTTCGGCCGTCGAGTTCCAGTCCGTTGAGCGCTTCGATCGCCTGGCTTCCCTCGTTATTGTTAGCCATCGTCACGAACGCGAATCCCCGCGGACGTCCAGTCTCGCGATCCATAATGATCGCCACTTCGTCGACCTTTCCGTAGGCACCGAATTGCTCGGCCAAAGAATCCTGTGTCGTATTGTACGATAAGTTCCCTACGTAAATCTTCATCTCGAAACTCCAAGACCCTGCAACCGGTCACGAGTTGCGAACCGATCGCCACCGACTGAATTCCGCGAGACAACCTAAAGCAATCTCGCGACGACTTCCACAGCTTAACAAATTCTCATCGTCAGGCTACGGACATCCGAATTTCCTGGAAAGAATTCTTGCTAATTCTTCCGAGGCCCACATCCGTAGCAAATTGCGGTCCATTCGAGTGAAACGGCTGGTTCTCTTGTGTTCTTGAGGTTCTGGTGTTCCCCGAGGCCGAGCTTATTCGTCCCAATCTTCCTCGGCGGGGGAATCTGCGGTATCGGGGTAAGGCTCCCCATCGATCATCCCCACTGGAGTTCCTGTCACTTGGAGCATGTAGACTTTTCCCCCGGCAAAATAGATCATCGTGGGATGTTGGAGCGACCGGCGGTGGTAGTAGCCGCCCCAGCCTTCGGAGGCGGCCCATTGCGACAGCCACTCCGCCAAGGCCGGGAAGGGCATATAGAAAGCCTCTGCCGGGGCCGTTCCCCAGCAGCGAAGTTGCCACTCCCCTTCGGCCCCGCCACGATGAAAATCGAGCCCCTGGGCGTGTCCCCCCACCTTACCATCTGTAAGCAGACGAAAAACGTCGGCATCGTCAACTTCGCTCACATCGGCACCTGTGGCGGGAAAGCTCTCCAGGGCCTCCTGGTTGGCCAGCCGTTTCAAGACGTCGACCACCGCTTCAGGCAAATCCTGAGCAAGACGAACCGAGACACCGTATTCGTAATCAAGCACCATCGTCGCGTGACACGAGGAAGGCCAATATGTTACAGACTAGATACGTGCCCCGCCGCAGGGACACCACCCGATAGCCTAACGCTCCCCCCGACTGATTCAAGAGTATGCCTTCCTCGCAAAAACTCGCCAGCCCGCACGCGGGGCCTCCCCATCTTTGCCTGGGGTGTGGCTCCAGTTGCGACGATATCGACTGGACGGCTCCGTCGCTGGCCGAATCGAAGGCCTGCCCGCTTGGCATCGCATGGTACGGGCAGCCCGCCTCGCAGGGGCCCGCGGCTGCAATCGAAAGTCGTCCGGTTTCACTCGACGAGGGAGTGCAACGAGCTTACGAGCTCCTTAGCTCGGCGCGCCATCCGCTTGTCACTGGTCTCCAGACGACCACCACCGAGGTCCAACGAGCGGCATGCGCTCTTGCCGACTCGTGGGGAGCCGTCTTCGATACGACCAGTTCCCCCCTCGATGCCGATGGGACCCTCGCCTTTCAGACCACCGGAGCCGTGACGGCCACGTATGGCGAGGTGGCTCAACGGGCCGACGTCGTCCTCCTGTGGGGTTGCGATCCGGCCGTCACCCACCCCCGCCACTTCGAACGTTATCTGTGGCAGCCGAGTAGTCCTTGGCTCCCTCGTGGGGCCCACGACCGCACGTTGATCGTGGTCGACGACATCGACAACCAAAGCGAGGAGGACGCCTCTTTCCAATTACGCCTCCTTCCCGGACGGCACTATGAGGGGCTTGCCACTTTGCGTATGGCCTTGCGCGGTCTCGACGCTAACCCGTCGGAGGTCCGTCGCGCCACGGGCGTCGACTACGCCACCTGGCAGAATCTCGCGGAACGCCTGAAGCAAGCACGTTTTGGCGCTGCCGTCTATGGCAAGCGGCTCGCCACGGGCTTTGGTGAAGCCACCGCGGCATTGACTCAATGCATGGTCGAGCTGACTCGCACGACACGCTGGGTGGCCGTTCCCGCGGGATCCCCAGGAAACGCCACGGGGGCCATTAACGTGGCGACCTGGCAAACAGGTTTTCCCATGGGAGTCCGATCAGGCGAAGGGTATCCCGAATATGGCATGGAATGGCTCACCGAACGGGTCCTGGCGAGTGGCGAGGTCGACGCGCTCGTGGTCGTCGGCGACGACCTGCACGAGTCGCTCTCTCCGGCAGCGCTGGAGACCATCGGCCGCATTCCCACCATCGCGATCGGCTGGCGCGAGACCCCTCTCTCTCGTGGGGCGACGGTCAACTTTCGGGCCGCTCGTCCGGTGAAGGAATGCGGAGGAACCATCTACCGGGCCGACGGTGTGGGCCTCCCCATTCGCCCCGTCGATCCCGCCAGCTACCCCCTTGCCGAGTCGATTTTGCGGCGACTGGTCCGGCAGGAGCCCGGCCCTGGCAAGGCTTGAGAGAGACTTCCCGCTCCGAGCCGCACCAAGCGGCAAGTTGCAGGGGGTGCCACGCTGGAATAGGATTGGCAGTAGGCCGCCACGCGGCATTCAGGCTTCGAAGTCACCCGGCCACCTAGGGGCGAGGATTGTTGATGGCATGTTTCATTCAGCGCGGCCTCGGGGTGCTGACGATATTCTTCGTCGTTGCGAGTAGCGCAGCGGCCAAGGACTATTTTCTCACGGTGGCGGGGGGCTACTCGCCGACGGGAAATCAGGTCTCTCTGGAGCGCAACGTCGAGTTTTTTCGGCGCGTGCTGGCGCAAGTCCGCCCCGATAGTCCCCCGCACGACGTCTACTTCGCCGACGGCAGCGACCCGCATCGCGATCTCCAGTTTCGCGACCAGGATTTCGAGTGTCCCCCGGCAAGGCGGATCGTGCTCGAACTATTTGGCAAGGTCGAGCTTGCCAATATTTCCTATCGCAATCATCAGCTCGAGGATGTGCGCGGCGAAACCTCGCCCGATGCCGTTGAAAAACGCCTCGACGAATTGGCGAGCCATCTGGTGCCGGGTGATCGCGTGTTTGTCTATGCCACGGCCCACGGGGGAGCATCGGACGACCAGAAGCGGCCCTACAACACGAAGCTTTACACCTGGCAGCGGCGCACTTTCACCAGCGAGCAATTCAGCGGATGGCTCGATCGCCTCCCCCAGGAGGTTCCGGTCGTACTGGTAATGGTCCAGTGTTATGCCGGCGGATTCTCCCAGGCAATCTTCAGCGAGGGAAACAGCGAAAAAGGTTTGTCCCCCCACCCACGGTGCGGCTTTTTTTCGCAGGTTCACGATCGAGTGGCGGCGGGTTGCACTCCCGATGTCAACGAGGCGAACTATCAGGAATACAGTTCCTTCTTCTGGGCCGCGCTGGCAGGGTGTTCGCGGTCGGGCGAGCCGATCCCGCTTGTCGATTACGATGGCGATCATGTCACCTCGTTTGCCGAGGCGCACGCTTACGCAGTCATCGAAAGCAACACGGTCGACATTCCCCTGCGAACCAGCGATGCGCTGTTGCAAAAGTACAGCCGCCTCGCTTCAGGCGAGAGCTCGGACACCCCTCCCGCTGAGGGAGAGCCGCGACGGCTCCCGCCGATCGATCTGCTCGACGTCAGCGGTCCTCTGCTTGGGCTCTTGGTCCACGCCGATCCGATCGATCGGCGGATCGCCGAGCAATTGGCTGCCAGGCTGGAAATCGATCTCGCGGGGGATGCTTCGCAACTCGAGGCGAAGTTGCAGCAGGCGCGGCGCGATCTCCAGGAAGTGGAACGGACTCGCAGCCGGATTGCCCGTAATCATCGTCGGGCTCAACAACGAGCAGTGGCCCAGGTCAAGCGTGAATGGCCGGAACTCGAAGCGGAGCATTCTCCCAAACTGGCGGCCCTGATGGCGGAAGAGTCGGACGAATTTGTCGCCAAGGTTTCGGCAATGTCGAGCTACAAGACAATGACGGAAAGAGCCGAGGAGCTTGAGAAGGCCAGCGCCGAAATGCTCCAGTGTCAGAAGCAGGACGCCCTCGTCCGGCGGATCCAACAGATTTTCCGCCGCATCGTGCTGGCACACAATTTGCCAAAAACCGCGTCACCCGATCTCGTCGCGCGGTACCAAGAACTGCTGGAACTCGAGTCGACCACTCTCCAGCCCTCCTTACCCACCTTGCCTGCGAGCGTGACACCGGTCGGCGGAACCGTTCCGCCAGCGAATCCGCCAATCGCGCCGTGATAGCGCGCCTCAAGCCTCTAGTCCCAGGAATCTCCATGACAACTCCACTCGGCCGCCGCGGTTTCCTCACTTCAGTTGCCGCCACCGCGGCCCTGCCCGTACTGGCGGCTCCCTGGTCGGTGGCCAAGGCCCAGGAAGGTGAGTCGCCGGCCGCCGCTCCTTCGGGCAAAGGCAACCCGATTGCCGTGTCGACCTATTCGTTTTGGCGGTTTCGCGATAACCCCCACGATCGCCTGTCGATCGAAAGCTGCATCGACCATGCCGCCGAGATGGGGTTCGATGGAGTCGAAATCCTCCATATGCAAATGTTCGAGGACGAATCCCCTGCGCGCCTTCAGCGGCTCAAGCGGCAGGCCTTTGTCAATGGACTCGCGCTGTGCGGATTCTCGACTCACCAGGGATTCGTCTCTCCCAAGGCCGAAGAGCGGCAGAAGAACATCGACCACACCATCCACTGCATCGAGCTCGCCTATCAAATGGGGATTCCCACGATGCGGGTCAACACCGGCCGCTGGGGGACCTCGGCGAACTTCGATGAGTTGATGGCCAATCGTGGTATCGAACCGACCCTGCCGGGCCACACCGAAGACGAAGCCTTCAAATGGGTGATCGACAGCTTCGAGAAATGCCTCCCGGCGGCCGAAAAGTGCGGCGTGCTGCTGGGGCTCGAGAACCACTGGGGGTTGGGGAGGACCCCCGAAGGAGTCCTCCGCATTATCGATGCGATCGATTCCCCCTGGCTCCAGGCGACGCTCGACACGGGGAACTTTCTGGAGGACCCCTACGACCGGCTCGAAATGATGGCCCAGAAGACGGTTTACGTCCAGGCGAAAACCTACAATGGGGGGGGGACCTGGTACACCCTTGATCTCGATTATCCAAGAATTGCGAAGATGCTCCGCAAGCACGGCTACAAGGGCTATATTTCCTTGGAGTTCGAAGGAAAGGGGGACTGGCGGGAGGCGCTCCCCCAGAATCTCGCCCTCCTTCGCGATGCCTTCCGTTAGGCCGCGAAACAACGCCAAGGTTCATCGTGCCATGTCCGTCACAGCCAAGATGGATCAAGTTGAGACGTACTATTCCGGTCAGATGCCTGCCGACCTCGCCACCAGCGCGGGGGAACTCCTCGTTCGCACTTGGCCTCGCCCTGGGGTGACCGTCGCCCATCGGGTCGAGCAACTCATGGCCCCTGGGCGCGAATACACCGGGAGTTCCGAGCTCGCTCCCCGCTCAGTCGTGATTCAGCGTGAGCGGCGTGTCGTCGCCCACGCGATGGTCATCGCCCGCACGGTCAGGACCGAAATCGGCCCGCTGACCGTCGCAGGCCTTTCGAAAGTCTGCGTCGACGCCGATCAACGCGGCCAACATCTGGGGGAACGGGTAGTGCGTGCGGCGTTCGAGCCGGTCGATCGCGAGATCTTCCCCTTCGCTCTCTTCCAAACGACGAAGGGGGTCAGCCCATTCTATCTGTCGCTCGGCGCTGCCGAAGCGACAAACCAGTTCGTCAATTCGCTCGCGGCCGATCCCCAGGCAAACCCCTGGTGGGACGAAATCGTGCTCCGCTACCCCGGCGCGAGGCCGGGCTGGCCGGCAGGGGTCGTCGACCTCTTGGGACCGGCGTTCTGAGCCTCGTCGCGATCACGGCCAACCTTCGCGAGCATCTCTTCAATCGCTTGGACGGCGGCTGGAGTGCCATCGAACTCCTCCCTGCGGCCCGTGAGATTCGCGCGGAACTCGCCAAGCCGATCGAAGAAGCTTTGCAGGTCTGCCAGAGTGACGGCTTCGATCGGGCGCCAATCGCCCGCCCCCATTTCGCGGAGAAAATGAGCATTGATGCACTGCTCGAAATGCTTCTCCTCGGGGAGGGCGAAGTAGGGCTTTCCCAGATAGAGCGATTCTCCCAAGAGCTGGTTTCCCGCGGCGGCAACCACGGCCTCGCACCCGGCCAAAGCCGCGGTAAACTGGCGATCGTCGACTTCATGAAACGTGAGCCCGCCGCGCGGCGACCGCTGGCCCAGGCCAAATATCTTGATCGGTCTGCCGAGTTGCTCGAGCAGGTCGACAACCCGGGCGGGGGTCGCGGGACGCAGGTAGGAGAGGAGATAGCCGTCGATCGACGGGGCGATCCCTCGAATCCCCGGGCGAAGGAGCGGGCCGACTTGGACGACGTCCTCGTAGCCACGCTTTAGCGGCGGCCGATAGAAGGCCGAGACAACCGTCTTTTGCTGGCCGATGCCAAAGGCCCAAACTGCTAGCCGCATCGATCTGCCGAGCATCCGGAGCCGCCAAGGGAGGCGACTCAGGTCGTAGGCCAAGAGAAAATGCTGATGGTCGAGACTCAGGACCGGCACATTCCGCTTATGAGCCGCACGAGCGACGAGCGGCTCGAAATCGGAAATCACCAGATCGGGCCCTTCGCGATCGATATCGTCGAGTAGGGGTTTCAGCAAGCCATCGAGATTTCGCCAAACGGCGAGCCCCGCCTTGATGGTCCTCCGCAAGTCGAGTCGTCCCTGTTTGTAATGGAACTTCAGTCCCTCGATGGGGCGAATCTCCACATCCTCGGCAGTGGCATAGAGGTCGTTGAGAAACGCAAGCGCATCGTGCGATGTGTAGAGCACGATCTTGTGACGAGGACGCATGGCCTCCACCATGGCGCGAGCCCGCGCCGCATGGCCTCGCCCTTCCCCCATGACACCATAAAATAGCGTCGCCATGTCACCTGGCCCCCTTGTGGCCCCTAATCCCTCCACCGCGCCATCAACTCGTGTTTCACCCCGAGTTGATCCAAGATCCGCGCCACCACAAAGTCGACCAAATCGTCCAGCCCTTCGACACCATGGTACCAACCAGGCGATGCCGGCAAGATCACGGCCCCCGCCTCGGCCGCGCGTCGCAGATTGTCGATTGTCGGGAGGGATAGTGGGGTTTCTCGCGGCACCAGGATCAACTTTCGCCGCTCCTTGAGGTGAACTTCGGCGGCGCGCTGGATGAGGTTGTTCGAGGCGGCGCTGGCGATCGCGCTCAAGGTGCTTCCCGAACAGGGGCAAATCACCATTCCCTCCGTCAAGGTCGAACCACTCGCCGGCGCCGAGAAATAGTCCTGATAATGAACGTACTCAATCTCTCCGCCTGCCCCTTCTTTCCGCTCTCCGGATCGCCCGCTCGGCGGCCACGCCGCGAGCAGGGCTTCGAGATCGGGCGACTCGAGATCGAAGTCGATCCCGAGTTCCTGCTTCAGCACGGCGGCCCCCGAGGGACTCACCGAGAGGAACACTCGGCAACCCGCGAACCGCAGGCATTGCAACAGCCGCACCGCGTAAGGGGCTCCACTCGCTCCGGTGATGGCGACAACGATCGGATTCATTTTCGGGTAGGCTCGTTGAGTGGCCGGCGGCCAACGGCGACTTGGTGTCGGCTCCACGACCTCATTTCTCTCCGACATAGAGCGTGGCCAACCCGAATGTTAACGGATGGAAAGTCACGGCGCGCAGTCCGGCCTGCTCCATGCGCTCGGCAAGGGCCTCATACTGCAAAAACTCTCCCACACTCTGGGGCAGATACTCATAAGCGGCCGAACTATTGCGCATCAGCAATTGACCGATGCGGGGGAGGACATGCCGAAAATAAGCGCCATAGAGGCTCTTGAGGGGCTGACGCCGCGGGGTTGTGAATTCGAGCACGGCGACTTTCCCTCCCGGATGGCAAACACGCACCATTTCGGCGAGCCCGCGGTCGGTGTTGGCCACGTTGCGGAGACCAAACGCCACCGAGACGATCTGATAGGTGTCGGTGGGAAAGGGAAGTTGCTGAGCATCGGCTTCGTGCCACGTGAGCGATGCGGGGCTGTCTGTCTTAAGGGAGGCTACGACGGCCCTCCCTTTGGGTTCGGCCAAGGTGAGCATTTCGGGGCAAAAATCGGCCCCCACCACGGCCAGCTTGCCCTTGGCCGCCCGATAGTAGGCGAGTGCCAGATCACCCGTCCCCGTGCAAAGATCGAGGACCGGCGCTCCGGCAAGTGGGCCTGTCGTCCGCGGCGGGACAATCTGAACCGTCCGCCTGCGCCAATAGCGATCGACATTGAGGCTCAACAGGTGGTTGAGAAAATCGTAGCGCGGAGCAATCTCGCCGAACATCCTTTGCACGCGGTCATTCGACTTATCGACCTCGACATGGTGCGAGGAGTCGGGTCGCGCTGGTGCGGTGCTTGCGGTCATTTCAACAGGTGGGGGCGAGGGAGCAGCCATCGGGGGGATAGTTGACTTCAGCCTAGTGTCACGGTGGGAGGCTGGCTAGCCACCCCGCGAGCGGCGCTAGCCGACATCCCCGAGTTCGAGTGCGCTCCCGTAACGGCCCAGCATCTGTCGGCGCAGCCGCTCATGCTCGGGCATCGCCAGCCCGGGATCGGCGGCGTAAAGTTCGGTGGCCACTTCCCTCGCATGGACGAGTAGCTCCCGGTCCTGCACAAGATTCGCCACCCGCAGCGGCGGCAGGCCATGCTGTTGGGTCCCAAACAGGTCTCCCGGTCCGCGAAGGGCGAAATCGAGTTCGGCCAGTTCGAAACCGTTGGAAATCGATGCAAAAGCGGTCAATCGCTCACGTGCGGGGCTCTCGGCATCCTGGTCGGCCAGCAGGCCGCAGTAGCCCGGGTGGGTCCCGCGACCAACCCGTCCACGAAGCTGGTGCATTTGGGCCAGTCCAAACCGCTCGGGCGAGGCAATCACCATCACCGAGGCATTGGGGACATCGATGCCGACTTCGATGACTGTCGTCGCGACCAGGACTTGGAGATCGCCCTTGCGAAACTCCTCCATCGTCGTCTCCTTCTCCGCCGGCGACATCCGCCCATGGAGCAGCCCGACGCGGAAGTCGGCCAGCTCGCCATTGGTGAGCGATTCGAACGACTGATCGACACTCACCGCATTCACCATTTCCGACTCCTCCACCAGCGGGGTAACGACAAACACCTGCCGCCCTTCCCGCAGCTTGCCACGCACGAAGTGCCACCAGCGGTCGCGCTGGTCGGGCTCGACCAGGTACGTCGAAACGGGCTGCCTCCCTGGAGGCATATCTCGCAGCGACGAGATATCGAGGTCGCCAAACTGGGTGAGTCCAATCGTGCGGGGGATGGGAGTCGCGGTCATCACGAGGTAATGAGGCGAATGGTTGCCCCGCCTGAGAGCGGCCCGCTGGGCGACGCCGAATTTGTGCTGCTCGTCGATCACCACCAGACCCAACTGTTTGAATCCGACATCCTCCGACAAGAGGGCGTGAGTGCCAATCACCAAATCGACCTCGCCCGCGGCAACCGCTTGGAGCGTGCTCTCGCGCTGGCTCCCAGTTAGCCCCCCCACCAGCAGCCGGTGGTGGACCCGGCTGGCCTGCAACAGGTCGGCAAGCGTCCGGGCGTGCTGTCGGGCCAGGATTTCGGTTGGCGCCATCAGGGCCGCCTGATATCCGTGGGCCACGCAGACGAGCAGGGCGTAGACGGCAATCAGCGTCTTGCCGCTGCCGACCTCCCCCTGCACCAGCCGGCACATGGGGGTGGGGGAGGCAAGGTCGCGTGCCACCTGGTCGATCACCTCCCGCTGACCAGGAGTGAGGCGGAAGGGAAGTAGCCGTGTGATCCTGGCGTCGATCTGGGCTGTCGCCTCGAGCACCGGAGCGCGGAAGTTGACTCGCTGTTGATACCGGCGTGCCGCCAGGGCTAGCTGGAGCACGAGTAGTTCCTGAAACGCGAAACGACGACGGGCGCGATTGCGTTGGTCCTCGGTTGCCGGCTGGTGAATGGCCCGCAGCGCTTCGCCAATCGGCATCAGTTGCTCACTGGCCAGTAGCTTGGGCGGAAGGACTTCTTCCGGTACATCGGCGAATCGGGGGACAACAGTCGCGGCGAGTCGCCGCATGTGATATTGGCTTAGCCCCGCAGTGAGCGGGTAGACCGGCAACAAATCGCCATCGGGCTCCCCTTCCCGCTGATCGAGCCACACGACGCGCGGGTGGGCCAGTTCCCATCGGCCACCCCGCTGACGGGGCTTGCCGGAAAGCTGAACCCGCTGGCCAACCTTGAATTTTTCGAGCATGAAGGGCTGGTTGTACCACATTGCCCGCAGCCGCTGGCCCTTGTCGGCAATCAGCACCCCTACCCGGCTGCGATTGAAGGCCGGCGAGGCTGCTTCGACCTCCTCGACGACTCCCCGCACCGTCTGCATCACGTCCGGTTCGAGTTCGCCGATCCCCCGCAGGTCGGACAGGTCCTCGTAGTCGCGAGGAAAGTTGAACAGCACGTCGGCCACGGTCCACAGCCCCAGCCTGGCAAGCTGCTGGCGCTGCCCAGGGCGGAGATTTGCCACCTCGGCGAGCGGAGTGGCCAGAATTGCACGGGGTGAGTCCATTCCCGCATTGTCGTTCAAGCGGCGCCGCGAGAAAACGGGGAGCGGCCCAAATTGGGGCATCCGGTCGGCGGCGACCAGTGGCTTATACATCGCAGGCTGGAAGCCTACGCCACGGTGCAACGCCAGAACGGTGCAATCCTAGAGATACTGCTGGTAGGCGGCGACCGCCAGCACGTCGCAGCGATCGTTTTCGGGATGCCCACTATGCCCGGCGACGCGCGTGTAGCTCACGCGGTGGCGGGCCAGAAGTTGGTCGAGCGCGCGCCAGAGGTCGTCATTTTTGACTGGTTTTAGCTGTTTTCCTTCGCGTCGCTGCCAGCCGTTCGCTTTCCACTTGGGGAGCCATTCGCTAATCCCCTTGCCGACATAGACGCTATCGGTGAATAGCTCAACTTCCGCCGGCCGCTTGAGGGCTTCAAGCCCTCGGACAACGGCCGTCAGCTCCATCCGGTTGTTGGTGGTCTCGGGAACCCCTCCCGAGCCTTCCATCTCCTTGCCGGTGGCCACATGACGGAGAATAAACGCCCAACCTCCCGGTCCTGGATTGCCGCTGCACCCTCCGTCGGTAAATAGGTGAACTTCCGCCATGGCCCTATCATCAGGGCTATGGCAGGAAATGGAAGGGGAGGGGGCCCGGGCCTTTCACGTGCGTCAGTCGCGCATGATCGACTCGTCGAGATTCAGCAACACCCGGCAAACGCTCGTCCATGCCGCTTGCTCTGGTTTAGGTACTTCGGCGACAGGCGTACTTAGGCCGATAGCAATCAGCCTTCTCGCATCTCTCGGATGAGCGTTGTAATACTGGCGGTGCTTCTCCAAGAGCGCGGCAAGAAGTTCGACTTCCTGGTCGCTCGGTGCTCGCCCCAGCACGTGCTTGTACATCCAAGCAAGTTGATCCTCGTCGGTACCGGACCCTTCGGTCAGCACTCGGCCCGCGAGCGCACGAGCCGCTTCGACAAATGAGGGATCGTTCAGCAGCACCAAGGCCGCGCTCGGGGTGTTGGAAATCACGCGCTGAGCGGTGCATTCCTCACGACTGGGAGCATCGAAGGCCAATAGCCAGGGATGGAGAAACTGCCGCTGCCAATGGGTGTAGACCCCCCGGCGATATTGGTACTCGTCTTTCGAGGGACGATACTCCCGCTCGGGAAAATTGAGCTGGGCATAGTAGCCAGCCGGCTGGTAAGGAAAGGCCGATTCCCCCCCCACCACCGGGTTGAGGAGGCCACTCACCGAAAGGGCCGAATCGCGAATCATCTCGGCGTCGAGACGAAAACGCGACTGCCGCGCGAGGAGCACATTTTTAGGATCCCACTCTTCGAGCTCATCCGAAACGAGCGACGACTGGCGGTAGGTGCTCGACATCACCATCATCTTGACGGCCGATTTCAGGTCCCAACCACTCCGCACGATGTCGGCGGCGAGCCAGTCGAGCAAGTCGGGGTGGCTCGGCCATTCCGACTGCGAACCCATGTCAATCAAGTTGGGCGAAATCCCGCTGCCATAAAAGAGCTTCCAGAGGCGGTTTGCAAGCACGCGCCCCACCAGGGGGTTCTCTCCCGAGACGAGCCAGTTTGCCAGGTCGAGCCGATTGGGACGCTTTTCGTCCGTTTTGAGTTCAGGCAGGAACTGGGGCACCGCGGGGGCTACGATTTCTCCCGTGTCGTCCATCCAGTTTCCGCGATTGAGCACGCGGACTGTCCGCGGCTCGATGGCTTCAGTCACCAGTGCGGGGATGAATTCCCCTTCGAGCTTGGCGCGCTCTGTCTTGAGTTCCACCAGCCGCTCGCGCTGCTTCGGCCAGTCGTTGGGCATCCGTCGCTTGAGACGCCCTTCGATTTCGGCAATCTCCGCGTCGATCTTCGCCACCTGCTCATAGACCGGAAGGGTCCACGCGAGAATCTCGGGAGGGCGTTCCGTGTGCTCGCGATTCGATCCCACCGGCTGGAAGGAACCAAAGTGATCGACGTCGGCGAAAAAGGCTCCCAGGCTATAGAAGTCCTTCTGGGTGATCGGATCGAACTTGTGGTCGTGGCACTGGGCGCATCCAGTGCTCGCCCCAAGCCAGACCTCTCCCACATTGCGAACACGATCCGCCAGGTGGATCGCCAGATACTCCTTGTCCTGAATCCCTCCTTCATGCGAGGTTTGCAGAAGTCGGTTATAGCCACTCGCGACTTGTTGCCACATATTGGGGGCGTCGAGCAGATCGCCGGCAAGTTGTTCGCGCGTGAACTGGTCGAAGGGAAGATTCTCGTTGAACGACTTGATTACATAGTCGCGATAGGGGATGGCCGAATGGATCTGGTCGCCGTGATAACCGACCGTATTGGCGAAACGCACCAGGTCGAACCACCAGGTCGCCATCCGTTCGCCATACTGGGGTGAGGCGAGCAGGCGGTCAACAAGCTTTTCGTACGCCTCGTCGCTGTGATCGTTCACGAACTGTTCCACCTCGGCCGCGCTGGGAGGAAGACCAGTCAGATCAAAGAAGAGTCTTCGGATAAGGACTCGCGGATCGGCCTCCCGCGATGGCGCCAGTCCCTCCACTTGAAGTCGCGCCAGCACAAACTTGTCGATCGGACCGCGACTCCAGTTGTCCCCTTCGATCGTGGGAACTTCTTCCGGCACCACGGGCAAATAGGCCCAGTGGGCCTCGTAACTTGCCCCTTCGTCGATCCACTGCTTCAGTTTGGCGATTTCCTCGGCTGTGAGCCGTGGTTTTTTGCTGTGGGGGGGAGGCATCACCATGTCGGGCTCATCCGACGTGATGCGGGCGATCAGTTCGCTCCCCTCGGCATCGCCCGGCACGATCACCCAGTCCGTAGCCCCCTCATGTGTGTCGAGGCGAAGATCGGCATCGCGAGTCGCCGCATCGGGCCCGTGGCAAGCGAAACACTTATCCGAGAGGATCGGGCGAATATCGCGATTGAAGGAGAGCGTCGGCTCGGCCAGCGCACTTCCGGCGACTGCCAAACCAACCGAAACGAATGCACAAGCCAAAGCAGCGCGAACTATCGACATCGTGGACCGAAACCTGCAGCGGGGAGCGGGGGTGTCCGGCAGACGCGAACACGTGGAGACCTCCTATCATCGCACGATTTTCACCCGAATGCCACCCGCGTCAACCACGAAACGTTTCGTAGCCAAGCGGGGAAAAACTTGGATATATTTGCAAGATTTCGCGACATTTTTCGCGTGGGAGTGGAGTATTACTTCTGGCTGGTGAGTCAACTGCCGCCATCTCCTTCCCGAACGGCGAACGAGCGTCTGCGGTGCGTCTCTGGGGGCATGTATCGCCCCTTGCTCGCCCTCGGCTCACCACGCGTAGACTGTTCCCTCGAGCTTGACAACCACATCCCCCTCGATGGCTAGCAGCGGGCCAACATAGTCGCCATGCCGCTCGGCCAGCTCGAAATACTCCTCGCTATACCGTTCGATCCGCCGAGCCGACTCCTCTTCACCTGCCGCGACCGTGGTGTCGACCCACCGGTTGCCTGACCGGAAGAACGTTTTCCGACCGACCTGAAGCATGTTCTCTGCCGCCCGGGCACGCCCCTGTCGCGAGTCGTAAAACGAGAGATTCCCCGCCGCCGTCGCCGCCCCCAAGGCCTGCCGCTCCTGGGAGGGGAGCCCTTCCAGGGCCGCCTGGCCCCCCGCGGCTTCCGAGGCGCGATCGAGCCTCCGCAGATTCCCCTTGGCGTACCGCTGGTTGACGCCGAATTCTCCCTCCGTCGTACTCAACTGGTCGGCGGCACGCCGTTCGGTCTCCGCCAGCATCCCAGGCCGATTGCGAAGAACTTCGGAATCGTCGGCCATGAAGCTGGTGTATTGGGTGAGAATGCCATGCTTTGTTGCCAAATCGACCAGTTCCTTGATGAGTTCCTCATTCTTCCCGTTGAGGTCCAGCTCGTCGATGATTTCTCCCGCCCGCCGCGCGGCCCAGAGTTTGGCCACAAAGGCATTGGTGTCGTCGCGACTTTTTTCGACCAGGTCGGCGGCGAACGAGAATTTTCGCTCGCCGTCTCCCAATGTTCCCTCGAGGGTTCCTTTGGCGGCGCCACTCTGCTTGTATCGCCCCAAGATGACTGTCTGCTCGCCGGCGAACATATCGAACTTCCCTTTCGGGTAGCGGTGAACCACTAAGGGGCCATCGGCCGTGGTTTGCCCTTCGACATCGAACGTCAGCTCAACATCGGTCAGCACGGGGGCTTCGATTCGCTGGTAGAGCTGGCTGACCGAGCGTTCGATATCTTCGTTCGGGCGGACGAATTCGCTCCGGCCGTGGTTCTCGTTCGCCAGCCGATCGAGGAGCCGGCTGTTGACGTCGTAGCCACAGCCAAAGCTGAAGAGCCTTGCCCGCACCTGGTTGGCCTCTTGCGACTGTTTGACGATCGCTGCCTCCTTCACTTCGCCCACCGTGGGGAGCCCATCGGTGAGGAAGATGACATAGCTCGGCCGATTGTCGTCTTGCAACATCTCCATCGACCGCTTGATGGCTCCCGCGAGATTGGTGCTTCCGCCGGCGAACAGCCCCTCGACATAGCCGAGCGCCGCCTGCCGGGTCTCGTCATCGAACTTCTGAATCTCGGGGCGGAACGACTCGACTTCGCTGTCGTAGGCCACAATGTTGAACGTGTCCCCTTTCCGCAGGTTGTTAAGGACAAACTTGAGGGCACCCTTCGCCTGTTCGATTTTCTCTCCGGCCATGCTCCCCGACCGATCGATGGCAAACACGACCGTCTTGTTCTTCACCTGCCCACCTCGCGTCTTGTCGATGGCGGCGCCGGCCAGCAGCAGGAAGTATCCTGGCTCGTCTTTGTCGGGCCGATAGGAAATCACGCTGGTCCCCACCTCATCGGCAGCCGTGTCGAAAAACAGGCGGAAATCGCTCGCCGGGAGCTTGTCCTTGGCCTCATAGGTCACGACCGCGTGCTTTGGGCCGGATCGCTCGATCTTCACGTCGTGGTCCGCCGAGTAGATGTTGGCGATGGCCGAGTCCGACTCGATGGCGACCTTGATTTTGAGCAAGTCGAGCGGCGAAGTGGTGTACCGAGCAGCACGCAAGGGAATCACGAGGTCGCTCAGCCCGTTCGTCTGGCGGCAGATTTGGGTGTAGCTGATGTCGACAGTCCGCTTCTCCCCCGCGGGGAGTGGAAAAGCGCTGGTCCGGAAGAGCCCCTTACCGAGCCATTCGAGCAGGGCCGGGTCCTTGTTCTTGCGGACGATTTCCTCGTACAGCTTCCGCGCTTCTTCCGCTTTGAGCAACTTGGCGGGATACTCTCGCTCGCCGACCATCAGCGTCATCCCGTCGATCGCCCCGTCGTAGGGGAGGGGAAACACGAACACCACCTCCATCGCCACACTGCCGGTGTTCTCGAATGTTTGACGCATGCGGACCTTGGCGACCTGACCCGACACCTTCGCGTCGACCTCGATCGACTCGACTTGATAACATCGTTCCGGAGGCTGCGGGCGGGGAACAACGATCGGCCGCGGCAGTGGTACGATCCGTTGCGGGGTGAGGTCGACAAGGACTCCCTGGCCCGAAGCTAGGGGGGGCGCGAAGGCCAGCAGAGTGATTGCCAGACACCATCGCGAGAGTTGGCTAAATCGGGCAAACATCGGTCGACTCCTCACCGACAGAACAACGGACGAAACAACGGCCTCTTGTGTTTCGACGGGCCACAGGGAGGCGAAGTTCCCCGCGAAGCTCATGAGCCCCTGTTTTTTCCCAGATTTTCTTCCCGTCAACAGAGCGTATCCCGTAGCACGGGGTCGTGCCCGTGCATGAAAAGGGCCGATCTTCCCTAATTCTCAACAACCGAGCGCGCGCCCCTGGAGCACGCGGCGTTTACAACCTCACTTCCGTGCGGGGCCACGCCGGACGCAGCCAACTCGGAGTGCTGCAATTTCCCTCCCCCCTCCCCCTGGCAAAAGGGTCTCTCCCATGTCCCGTCCCACCACTCTGCCCGTCGTCGCGTTGCTGTTTTCCTTCGCTTGCGGTGGCGCTGCCGTCGCCCAAACTCAACGGGTGCTTCGCCCAGCATACCCCGAGCCCCGGGCTTCCCTGCGACCCGAGGCGGCCCTTCCCCCCCTCTCGTCAACCACGCTTCGGCGGATCGACGATCTTGCCGTCCGATTGGTCGATTCGGCTCGTGAACTCTCGCTCGAAGTCTCCGAACATTTCCGCGGCGAGCGGCACAGCGCGAAGCTGGCCTCCGACACCAATCAGCTCGTCGATCTGGCCGAGCAATTGCATCTCGAACTTCATCGCGGCAACTACGGTCGTGTCGACATGGTTCGCCTCCGCGAATCGTCCAACGAGTTCATTGAGGTCGTGGCCCGACTCCCGAGGACCATCGGACTGCTCGACCGGCAGCCGAAGAATCCCCACGCCCGCCAAGGGGTCGCCCACATGATGGCCGCCTATCGCGAGGCCCATACGATTGCCATGGAGATCGACCGCTATCTGAGGGTCGACACCGACATCGTCGACCGCCAGGCCGATCGTCTGGCCAAGGCGGTGGAAGAGCTCCACCTCGAGTTCCACGAGCACTTCGAGGGGTACGAGCTTTCGGCACGACTCGACCAGGAACTCGTCCGACTTGCGAAGACTGCCGAGCACATCCACGACATTGCCCACCAGCAAGCGTGGAGCAGTTGGCAGATGGCCCATATCGAGCGCGATGTGAGGGAATTGCGAGAAGCAACTCGCCAGGTCGAATGGCTCATCAACCAGCAATCTCGCCGCGGAATCCGCTCCGCCGACTGGGATGGAGTCGAACACTCGCTCGACGCGATCACCGACATCCACGCATCGGCTTACTTGCTCGAACACATGGTTGCCAAGTATCGGGCCTCCATGCGGCCCTACGAATCTGACGACCGTTCCTTCGATAATCGTCGACCCCGCCGTGATCTCCACAGCGACCACGCCCACTAGCGAAACGAATTGCCTGAAGACGGCAACCTTCCAGAAGCCATCTCACCCCGTATGGGCGAGGTGGCTTTTTTCGTCGGCACGCAGGATCGCGCGGCTTAGGGCAGAAACACAATCCCGGTCACCACACCCGCTTCGCAAAGCGCCCCGCGCGCACTCACGGGCCAATAGTGCGTGCGCCAGGGATTGCAAGAACCGGGGCGATAGTGCCCAAGGGTGTACTGGCACTCCCAGGGGCAATTCGCCCCCTTCAAGTAGGGGAGCGCTGGGATGGTGCCGAAGAAGTGGGCCGTTGAAATCACCGGCTGAAGGCATGGGCCACACGTGTACCCATACCGTTCGGCGTTGACCTCTTCAAAGTAAAGGGGATTGTGACGTGTCGCCGCCGCCACCCACCTGTACGGCGTCGTCGGCCAGGGACGAGCAAGGATGGTCGTGACTGGGATTCCATCCCCCCGGTCGACCAGCGACTTTCCTTCCGGACGAGGACCTTCCAACGCCGGTTCGATTTCAAGCCCGATTTGGGCGATCGGCTTGAACGGCGAATGGGGATCGCTCGCTTCATCGGATGGCGAAGAACTGGGGGTCCCGATCGGTTCCGGGGCTTGGAAACCCGCCACCCGGTGTGGGTTGTCGGACTTCCCCTCGGTCGCTGCCGGCGGGAAGAGATTCCCAATTTCATGCTGGGCGAGGCCTTCGCCCCCCAGGCAGAATAGCAGCGCCAACCCGCCGATCACTGCCGACCACCTGCCTGATTGAGGTTTCATCCCCAGCCTCCCCCCTAAAAGCAGCCGAACTTCGGCAAATCGCAGGCCAAAAGGGCCTTGGCATTCTTCGACCAACTCTGGAGGAGGCCTTCAGACGAGGCCGGTAAGCTCGGCAAAAACGTTCCAAATTGCCCAATCTCCCGCGGAAGCAGGCAAAAAGTTTGACACTTTTCTAGCATCGACATGATAATGGCGAGATCGGCTGGACGCACCGCAAATACGGACGACCGCTGAACCCTTCCGCTGGGGTGCCCCCTTGCAGGTGCGAGACTCCTCTGCGTGTACGACGAACTCGACTCCCCCGACTCACGCACCCGACTCCCGTCTGAGGATTGCACCATCGATGCGCCGTAAGTCCTGGCTGGCTCATTATCTCAACATTCCAATGCCAGAGGGGGAGTCTCCCTCTGCTCGTCATTGGCAATTGATGCGGCAACTCGAACGCCGGCGCGTGCTAGCGGCCGACATCACCGGCGTGACCGTTTCCCCCGATCCCATTTTCGAAGGGGACACGGTCACCGTGGCGGCCACCGCCACCGGCATCGGTCCGCTCGAATTCGATTGGATGATCACCCGTGATTCGACCCCCATCGCCGATGGGTTCACTTCGTCGATTAATTTTAACGCACTCGAGGATGGCATCTATACAGTCGATCTTCGCGTGACCGATCAGGCGGACCAGATTTCCGACACGTTGCGGTTCGAAATCCTCGTCCTCAACGCGGATCCCCAAGTCAGCGTTCCCTTCGATCAACAGCAGCTCGAAGGCTCGCCCATCGACCTCACTGGCACCGGACAGCGCCCCTACCTCGCGACTTTCACTGATACCGGCATCGACGAGACCTACACGGCCACCGTCGATTGGGGGGACGGGAACATCGAGCAAGCGGCCATTCTTAACACCGGCGGCTCGTATGCGGTCGTCGGCAGCCATGTCTACGCCGACAATGGCCCATACAGCGTAACAGTCACCGTCACGGACAGCGGGGGGGGAGTGGGAATGGGCACATTCGGCGTGACCATTCGCAACGTCGCCCCATTGCTCGAAGTTGTCGACAATCAAACCGTTGTCGAAGGCTCCCCCTTGTCGATCACCGACTTGGGCAGAATTCGAGATCCAGGCTTCGACAACCCAATTCGTCCGGGTGGTCCAAGCTTCGAAACCTTTACTTACACCGTCGACTGGGGTGATGGAACTGCTGTCGATCAGGGAACCGCAACGATTGACGTGATCGGAGCGCCGGGTGTTTTCACAAGGGCCTCGTTCGACGGGAGTCACATTTACGCCGACAACGGCACGTACACCGTGACCGTCACGGTGTTGGACGACGATGGAGGGCCTGCCGTCGGCACCTTCCAAGTGGTTGTCTCGAATGCCTTGCCCACGCTCCTCGTTCCGCAGAATCAAACGGTCGCCGAAGGGAGTTTGCTCACACTCGAAAATATCGGCACGATCAGCGACCCTGGTTTCGATAATCCCGACCGGCCAGGGGGGCCCAGCTTCGAGACCTTCACTTATTCGATCGACTGGGGTGATGGATCCGCGGTTGAGCAAGGAAATGCCACCATCGATCAGATCGGGGGAGAGCAGATACCGACGCTCGCCTCGTTCGATGGCAGTCATATCTATGCCGACAACGGGACCTACACGGTCACCGTGACCATCATGGACGACGATGACGGGATGGCTATCGAGACGTTCGACGTTGTCGTTTCCAACGTCGCTCCAGTGCTCACGGTTGGTGGCAGCCGCACCGTGGCCGAAGGGGCGCCGCTGTCGATTACCGATATTGGCACGATCAGCGATCCTGGTTTCGATAACCCCGACCGCCCAGGGGGGCCGAGCTTCGAGACCTTCACCTACACGATCAATTGGGGAGATGGTTCGGCCATCGAGCAGGGTTCGGCCACCATCGATCAGATCGGAGGGCCGCTCCAAGCGACTCTCGCCTCCTTCGATGGCAGCCATGTCTACGCCGACAATGGTTCCTATCTCGTCACCGTGAAAGTCGTCGACGACGATGGCGGCGAATCGAGTGAGGCGACGTTTACCGTGACGGTCTTCAATGTGGCCCCCACACTCGATCTTGCCAGTAATCACACGATCGCGGAGGGCGAGTCACTCGATCTTACGGCCCTCGGTTCGATCTCCGACCCTGGATTCGACAATCCCAATCGGCCGGGGGGGCCAAGTTTCGAGACGTTCAGCTACACCGTCGATTGGGGGGATGGGACTCCTGTCGTCCAGGAAACGGCCACGATCGACGTGATCGGAGAGCCGGGCATTCTCACGCAGGCCTCGTTCGTGGGAGGACACGTCTACGCCGACAACGGGACCTACACCGTCTCGATCACCGTAGTCGACGACGACGGCGGCGAGACCACCGAGACGATCCTGGTCACCGTGACGAATGTGGCCCCCATCCTTGTCGGCGGGAGTGACCCATTTGTCGTCGACGAAGGGGCGCCGGTCACCCTCGACCAACTCGGCGGGGGCGTGCTCGGGCTCGCGGACCCAGGGTTCGACAATCCCCTCAACATACACGATCCGGCCAACGGTGGAGAGACCAGCGAAACCTTTATCGGCATGAGCATCGACTGGGGGGATGGCACCACTTCCACGCCACTATCGATAGTCAATCGCGTCAGCGGCGGTCCAGGCGTGCCGACCACCGCGTCGTTCGCACACGATGAGCCGCACTATTATGCCGACAACGGCACCTACACCGTCACGATCACATTCAGCGACGACGACGGGGGGGTGACTTCTGGCCAATTCACGATCTTGGTCGAAAACGTCGCCCCCAAGCTCGTGCTGACGGATGAGTCCTTCGAGATCGATGAAGGGGGGACCGTCACGATCGATCCCCTCGGGATGTTTACGGATCCTGGCTTCAACAACCCCCTCAATTCGTTCACGCCGGGGGATGGCCGCGAGGTCTCCGAAACCTTTATGGTGACCATCGACTGGAATGACGGCCACACGACAACGCTGGAGATGGCCGACCTTGCGGTCGTCAGCGGGTCACCTGGTATCCACACGGCGGGGACGATTCCGCTGATTACCCACACCTACGCCGACAACGACGCCGACAATATCTACAACGTCGTGGTGACTGTTTGGGACGACGATGGCGGCTTTCACTCGCAGGTCCTCGACATCAGGGTCAACAACGTCAACCCCTTCCTCGAGCCCCTGATTGCGACCGATGTCGGCAGCGACGGCATCACCACCGTCACCATTTCGTTCTACGATCCGGGAGCGGACACCTTCGATTTCTATATCGATTGGGGCGATGGCATGCCTGTGCTCATCACCGATGCGCACACGGGGTCGACCCCCTACACCATGCCGATCACCCATTACTACGATGGGCCCCCCGATCCCAACAATCCCGCGGGCGACATCACCATCAGGATCCAAATCCGCGACGACGACTCGCGGATTGCCGGGGTCGTCGAGGATGGCTTTGGCAACTTCCGAGAGATCACCATCAAGCAGCCGGGCACCAATCCGAACCCGGACATCATCACATTCCCGGTGCCGCTCGAGGCTGGCGGCATGGCCTTGCCGGAGCGTGTCGAGCAAGTCCCCACAGTCGCAATGGCCACCTCGCCAACGCTCCAGTCGCAAGTCCCCGACGTGCGTTCCGGTGGCGGCGACGTGGCGGCAACCAGCGACCGCTATTTCATTCTTGTCGTCGTCAACCCCGATGGCACGCTGGGAGACCGCTACAAGCTACCGGACGAAGCGCTCAACGACCTCGTCGGCCTGTTTGCTCGTCTGCACGACGATCACTATCGCATTTACCTCGTCCAAACCGAGAATCAGTCGTATCGTCTCGTAATCGACGTGGTGACGCGCGATGGCCGGATGACTGTCCCTGGCGATGCCTCGAGCGGGCTCCGCGATCGTCCCCCCGAGGCGGTCGATGTGGCTCCCCCCGCTGGAGAAGTTGTCCCGGAAATCGAAACTCCGGCGCGGCTCGCCCCTGGGGAGCTATTGGAGCGAATCGAAGCTCCTGGCGAATCGATGGACCCCGAGGCCGACCCGACGTCGCGTCATGGCGATCCATCGATGTTTCCCCACGTTGCCACCTCCGATGCGAATTCGACTATGGCAGTGGCCACCGCTGCCCTGGCCGCTGCCGTAGTCGCGATCGATCCACGCGAGGACTGGGCCGTGCGACTCGAGCGTGCGTTTGCTTCGGCCGATCCTCGGCGTTGGCGGCGATTGCGCCGGCGACGCCCCCGTTAGTTTTGCTCAGCGATTCACTTCCACTTTTCCGCGACCATAGCCTGGCCCCATGCGGGGCCGGCTGGAGTAACTCACTATGCGAACCTGTCACGCTTGTCAGGGCGAAATCGACGACGATTCCCTCCTCGCCGGCACCTGCCCTCACTGCGGCGCCGTCGTCCAGAAGGTGGCAAAACGGACCCTACGGCTTCCGGATGGCATCTCTCCCAATGCGACCATCGACCTCACGGGGGGGGCAGCCGGAGCCGACATCGATTTGCCCATCGAACTCGAAGGGGACGACGCAACCGGTACCTCCGCCCCCAAGCCGCTCAATCCCGATAACCTCGCGATTAGCGACATCAGCTTCGAAGGTCTGGACGAAGCCGAGATGGGGGGGATCGGCGCCAGCCGTGCCAGCGACGATGCCGTCAAGATCGAAGGGGTTGAACTCGACGAGGGAGATCTGCCGCAAGCGCCAGCTCCCCTTCCGACTTACTCTCCCGGGCCCCAGACGATTTCCGACGACGATCTGTCGCTGCCAGCCTCTCCGGAATCTAGCCCGGAAGCTGACGCCAAGGCCAAAGCCGACTCCCACCGCACCATCATGCCGGTGCGCCCCGACACGATGGGGGACGCGGGGGATATGACGGTCGACTTGAGCGCGGTCGAGGCGGCGGCCCTCAAGGCTGTCTCCAAGAAGAACAAGCGTTCGACCCATCAAATCGATGCCGACCTGACCATTGATTTGGGGTCGATCGATCCCGCCATGGCCGACCGGCTCAGTAAGGAATGGCGCGGGACTTGCGAACTTTCGACTCCTCAGAATCAGACGATCCGGCAAAAGGAATCGGTGGCCGGCTTCCGTTCCTCGCTCCCCATCAAGTCGCGATCCTTGAAGCCGGGCACGACGGAAGGAACCAAGCGCCGCTACGCCGCCCCTAGCGATGCCCCCGACTACGAGCTGCTCGGCGTCATTGGCGAAGGGGGGATGGGGGTCGTCTACGCGGCCCACCAATCGTCGATTGCCCGGACCGTCGCGGTCAAGATGCTCAAGTCGAATGCCAAGGCGAGCGACGACCAGCGCGACAAGTTCATTTCCGAAGCGGTCGTCACCGGGGAACTCGACCATCCCAACATCGTCCCCATTTACGACCTTGGCGCCAACGACGAAGGGGCCCTCTTCTACTCGATGAAAAAGGTGCGGGGGACTCCCTGGGAAAAACTCCTGCCCACATTGAGCCGCGGCGAAAATCTGCAAACCCTGATGCGCGTGGCCGACGCCCTCGCTTTCGCCCACGCCAACGGCGTGGTCCATCGCGATCTCAAGCCCGAGAACGTCATGGTGGGCGATTATGGCGAAGTCCTGCTGATGGACTGGGGGCTCGCCCGGGTGACGGCCGAATTCCCCAGCGCGAGTTCCATCTACCAAACCGCCTCGCTCGGGGGCACGCCCGCCTACATGGCACCCGAGATGGCCCGTGGCCCGGTCGAGGTGATCGATCACACCAGCGACATCTATCTGCTGGGGGCCATTCTCTATGAGATCATCGGGGGGAAACCTCCCCATTCGGGCCGCGATGTGATGCAGTGCCTGATGGCAGCAGCGCAGAATCGCATCGATCCGATCGAGGAACGGGGGGAGCTCTACGACATCGCGATGAAGGCGATGGCCACCGATCAGCAAGAGCGGTATCAGTCGGTGCAGGAGATGCAGCAGGCGATTCGCGACTATCAATCGCACGCCGAGAGCCTCCTGCTCACCGATCACGCGAATCGCAATTACGAGCAAGCAAAGGAAAAACGCGACTACCAACTCTATGCCCGGTCCCTCTATGGCTTCCAGGAATCGCTGACGCTCTGGAGCGGCAACGAGCGGGCGCGCAAACAACTCGACGCGGCGACCCTCGACTACGCCCAAACGGCCCTCGACGAAGACAACTTGGAGCTTGCCGGTTCGCTCCTCGATCCCGCGAAGCCCGAGCACGAGCCGCTACTCAAGAAAATTGCCGCTGCACAGCGTGAGCGGGCCGCGCGTGCGGGACGGCTCAAGTGGGCGCGGCGAATTTCCGCGGCATTGCTCGGAGTCATCTTCGTCGGTGGCGGAATCTTTAGCTACTTCCTCAACCAGCAGCGCCAGATCGCGGTCGCCGCCGCAGACGAAGCCAAGCGCCAAGAGGGAATCGCCGTTGAGGAAAAAGGGAAAGCTGTTTCCGCGGCCGAAGAGGCCGAACGTCAACGCGAAGCTGCGGAAAAAGCCAAGGGCGAAGCCTTGGCCGCCAAGGATGAAGCCGACAAACAACGTGAAGCCGCCGTGAAGGCCCAGGGTGAAGCCTTGGCCGCCAAGGACGAAGCCGATAAACAACGCGAAGCCGCCGTCGAGGCCAAAACGGCTGAAGAATACGAATCCTACGTCGCCGGCATCGGACTGGCCGCCGCCAAGATCGACGAAAACGCCTATGACTTTGCCACCGAACTTCTCGACACGATGGCGGAGGCCGATACCGACCGCCGCAACTGGGAATGGGGACGCCTCCGCTACCTCAGCGCGCTCAGCTCCGCCGAACATCAGGCCGCGGCCGAAGTCGACGCCGTCGCTATCTCTCCCGATGGACACCTGTTTGCCAGTGGCGATCGCACCGGTACGCTCACCATCCGCGATGCCGCGACGGGTGCCATCCTCCAGTCGGTCGCTCTGGGGCAGGGACTCAACCTCTACGGTCTCGATTTTGCGCCCAACTCGGGGACCATCGCGGTCGGGGCGAGCGACGGCAAGATTCATCTGGTCGACGTGGCCCGTGGCGAAGTGATCCACCAACTCACGGGACACACCAGTGGCGTGACCTCGGTCGACTTCTCCCCCAACGGCCGGCTGCTCGTCAGCTCTTCGTTCGACGACACCGCGCGCGTCTGGGATGTTCGCGAGCGCCGCACGCTCCAACTCCTGCAAGGGCACACCTGGTGGGTCTGGTCGGCGGAGTTCGACCCTTCGGGAAAACGAATCGTCACGGCGGGGCAAGATGGCCGCGCGATCGTCTGGCGCGTCAATTCCGATGGCAGTGCTTTTGAACAACAGGGTCTCTTCCTTGGGCACCGCGGCCCGGTCTTTACGGCCGCGTTTTCGTCCGACGGCAAGTTCATTGCCAGCGGTGGCTTTGACAAGGCGATTTGTGTGTGGGATCCGGTCGAGGCCGAAATGGTCGATCTCGAGCAAGAACTGACGGCCGATGGGGCCACTCGCCGCGATTCGGCCATTCGTTTGGTGGGTCACGAGGGCCCCGTGCGGTCGGTGACGTTTGCCACCGGAGAACCACTGCTGTTGAGTGCCAGTTACGACAACACCCTCCGGTTGTGGAGCGTCGAGGAGGGCAAATTACTCAAGACCATTCGTGGCCATGGCCGCCGCGTCGAAGAAGCCGTCCTATCGCCCGATCGCAAATGGGCTCTCTCCGCCAGCCAGGACCAAACGGTGCGGGTCTGGGACGTCGCACGCTACACCGAGTCGCAGGTGTTGGGGGCCCGGCAACTCACGGGCCACGCCGATGCGATCCTCGACGCGAGGTTTTCGCCCGATGGGTCGCAAGTCCTCACCGCAAGCCGCGATCGGACCGCGCGGCAATGGGATGTCGCCACGGGCAAGCTGGCCGCCACATTCCAGGAGGGGCACGACTACCTTGCCTCCGCCGGCAAGTTCTTCGCCGAGGGACGCAAACTGGCGACGGCCGCGGGAGACGGGACAGTTCGCATCTGGGATGTCGTCACCGGGGGAGAGGAACGGGGCTTCACGGGGACTGGGCTGCAAACCGTCCTTGCCGTCGCACCCGACGGCACATGGCTCGTCACCGGCACCACCAGCGGGGCCGCTCAGGTGGTGGATGTCGTCACCGGGAAACCGATCGCACGACTGGGAGAGGAAGCAAACGAAGAGGCCGCTCGGATCGATCGCGACGACGACGTGACCTTCGCCACGATCTCCGCCGACGGGCAGGCAATCGCCTTGGGGAATGAAGCGGGGGATATCTTCCTCTGGAGTCGCAGCGCGGAAGGATTCTCCCTGGCTGGGATCCTACGTGGCCACAACGAACGGATCACGGGGCTCCACTTCACGCGAGCGGGCAATCGACTGCTTTCTTCCAGCGGCGACCGGATTGTGATGCAGTGGGATGTCGTCGAGCGCAAGTCGCTCGCCGCGCTTGGCATGCCCCACGCCGAGGCGGTGGAGTCGCTCGATCTCTCCGCCGACGGCGAGTGGGCCGTCACCGCGTGTGACGACGGCGGAGTTCGCGTCTGGGATGTCGCCAGTGCCCAACTATTGAGCGAAGCGAGATTCGACTTCGAGGTCGACGCCTACGACCCCGACAACTCGACCATTGGCGAGCAGAAACGGCGTGCCAATGCTTCGTCGGTTGGATTCTCTCCCGATGGGAGGCAAGTTGTCATCACGAGTTCCAACGGCAAGGGGGTCTGGGTCTGGGATTGGGACTCGGCACGTGCCGCGCGTCGCGCCACCCTAATTCCCGAGACCGGGGAGGCCGAGTTCGTCAAGCAAGTCGCGACCGCCAACGAGCAGGGCCTGTTGTGGGCCGCCAGCTTCGCCCCCGATGGCCACCGCCTGATTACGATTGGTGGCAACCAGGCCGAACTCATCCAACTCGACGGGCGCTCCCTGATGGAATTCAGTCCTCACGGTGCCGTCTCCTCTGTTGCTCTTTCCCCCAACGGCAAGATTCTCGCCACTGGCAGTTGGGATCAGGTGGTAAAGTTGTGGGATGTCGAAACGCGGCAGGTCGTCCGAAAAATCCGTGGCGGACATGGCGACTACATCAACTACGTCACCTTCTCCCCCGATGGCCGCCAACTGGCGACTGCCAGCGACGACAAGACGGTCGCCCTGTGGGATGTCGCGGCCGACGACCAGGAGCCGATCCGGCTGGTGGGGCACACAGGGAAAATCCGCACCGTGGCCTACTCGACCGATGGCCAGCGAGTCGTCACCGCGAGCAGCGACCGAACCATCCGCGTCTGGAATGCCCGCACCGGCGAGCTCGAACTGAAAATCGACGACCAGGTGCATGGCCATCGGGTTGGTGTCTTGTGTGCTGTCTTTTCCCCCGACGGAACCCGGATTGCCTCGGGGGGGGAAAGTAATCTGGTGAAGGTTTGGAACGCGACGACGGGTGAATGGCTGTTCGACATTTCCGGCCACACGGCCGGCATTGCCAGCATCGCCTATTCGCCCGACGGGACGCGGCTGCTCACCGGTAGCCTCGACACCACCGCGAAGTTGTGGGACGCCGCCAACGGCAAGGAGGTGTTCACGCTGGCAGGGCACCAGCAGGATATCACCTCCGTGCAGTTCTCCAAGGATGGTAGCACGGCCCTCACCGCCAGCCGCGATGGCACGGCCATCCTTTGGCCAACGATCGATTGGCGCCAGGGGGGAGCAGCTCCCCTGCAAGCAGCGCGGTGACACCCACTGCGCGAATCCTCAACCTGCCAGCAGATTCCGACGAATCCTCAAGGTCGTCGCCACCGCTACCGATACCCAAAGGAGAGCGGGTGACGTCGTCTTGGGGGCGGCGCGTGCCGTTATTCGCATCACATGGCCAAACAGGACGTGAGGCACGTGGATTTTCACTCGACATCGAACGTATTGGACAGCCCGTCGGCATCACCAGGCGGCGCTGGCCCTGGCAACTCGCTCACGCCGGTCGCCGTCAAAGTCCCTTGGCTTGCGCCCAAGTCACGCGTGGCAGCGACCACGCAGGAAGAAACCCGCTCCGCCGATCCCGCCATCGTGCCGGGGAGGCCGTTCCAGCCCCAGTCGTTTGTCGCCACCATGGGAGTTGGGGCCGAACCGCTGGCAGTCGGTTGGTCTCTGCCCAACCCCGCAGGATCCGCACTCGACTTTGATCAGGTTGGCGAGGTGGGGCCAAGGCGGAGCCCAGCGCCACAAGAGGCAACCTTGTCGCGAGTTGCCTTCCCTGGTCAGCCAAAAATCGCACCGGAGACAGAACTCTCCCCTCGACCTTCGCAGCCGACCTGGCTGGGCAACGATGGGGAAACCCACTTCCGCGTCGACCCACCCCAGAGCGGAAACACCCCGCGCTCCACGGTCGATTCCTCCCTCGCCACCAACCAGTCTCCATGGCAACAGCAACTCGTGGTGGCCGATCAATTCCTTAAGGACTACGGTCGACTCATCCTGCTCGTGGCCGTCATGACAGCGGCCGGCTTTCTCCTTGTGGTCCTTAATCGAGGCGGCACCTTGCCGGTGGTTCCAGTCGACTTGCCGATGGATCCTTCGCCCGCCAATCAAATCGCTCCAGCCGCCCCGGAAGAAATGGCACCCTTTCGCCAACTCCGGCCGATCGATCCTCCGCGCGTCGCCGATGCGCTGGGCCCCGAGGGGCTGGCGATTCGCAAGGCTCTCGACGGCGAGTCTCCCAGCGAACCCGACATCACGCCGATCAAGCCTCATTTCGAGAGCCATGATGCCGATCCAGTTGCGGAGCCAAAGCCACATGACGCCCCGGACGACCTCCCCTATCCCTCGACGAATTTACCTTCTTGGGAGGGGGCCGAGCAGAGTCCCACCGAAGAGGATTCCGCGAATGTCGCGGTCATTCGCGCGGTTCGCCCCACACGCTGATACCCACCGAAGCCACCATGTCCACAATTCGCCGACCGTTTCTCGATGCCTATCGCCACGCCGAGGCTCCCCACGCCTCCGCGGATCGCACCGGTGCCTCAGTTGATGGCTCCGCTCATCTGGGGACGAGTCCCCTGGCGATGGGAACTTCTCCCGGCCACCGCCTGCTGCCCGAACAGGGTTGGAATTCGACACACGACGCCCACGCCGCTACCGAGCGCGAAGTGCCACGAGTCAGCCGGCCTGGCACCAAGCGGCCACTCTCGTCGTTCCTGCACAGCTTCGACCAACCAACGGAGCGTCCCGCCGCCAAATCGCCTCCGCGGATCGCTCAATGGCCGTCGACCGCGCTCGAACTGCTCGCGGCAGCCGCGCCAGCTTACGATAAACTCATTGCCGGATTCCCGCGGGGGACGACCCAAGGCGCGCTGATTGGCGTCTTCGGTTGCGGTCCGGGGCTGGGAACCACCACCACGGCCATTTGCCTTGCACTTCGCTCGGCAACCCACGGCACATCGACTTTGCTTGTCGACGCCAACGTCGCCAGCCCCACGCTGGCCGAGCAACTGGCCCTTCCGGTTGAATTCCCCTGGATCCGATCGTTGAGGGAAGGAGCGCCACTCGAACGGGCAATCGTCTCGGGGGGAGAGGTCGCCATCGACCTGCTCCTCGCTCAACTCCATGGGGAGCACGAGCTCGACCCTTGGGCCCGGTTTCATGTCGGCAACGCGGCGGGGCAAATGCGGCGTCGCTATCAGCGGACACTGGTCGATCTCGGCCACCATCTGACTGCCGCCACCGAAGTGATCGCGACCCTTGCCATCGACGAGATCGTCCTCGTCGGCGGACCCGCGACGATGGCTGAAGAACTGCAGCGAGTCGAGCAGGCACTCACCATCCAGGGACAGTATGTGTCGGGAACGCTGCGGGCTGCCTGAGTCTTCCGCGCGCCGGCTTCCGCCCACCAAAACCTCCAGAGCCTCGTGACCGATGTACCTCAACCACTGGCAACTCGACCGTAAGCCTTTTGAGCCGGCCCCGGTAGGTGAGGCCCTGTTTCGCACGCAGTCGTATCAAGAAGCACTTTGCAAGCTTCGCTACGTCCTCGAAAATCCCCGCGGTGCTGGGGTGCTGACCGGTCCTGGGGGTGTGGGAAAAACGCTCCTCGTCGAGGGCCTGGTCGCGCAACTCCCCCCATCGATCGCACCGATCGTCCGCATTGTCTATCCGCAGATGCTGCCGCGTGAACTGTTGTCCTATCTGGCCTCCCGCCTCTCCGGCGAGACCAGCCCCACGGAGACCAGTCGACCAGTCGACCAGAGTTGGCAGATGCTGGAATCGACTCTCACCGCGGCCCACAGCCGCGGAGAGCGGCCGCTCGTCGTGCTGGACGAGGCCCACTTGCTCGAGGAGTCGGGACTGCTCGAAACCGTGCGACTCCTACTCAATCTCCATCAAGGGGGGGAGCCGCTGGTGACCTTCTTGCTACTGGGCCAGCCCTCGCTGGCCGCCTCCCTCGCGCGCAATCCGCGACTCGCCGAGCGACTCGACATCGCGGCCACACTCGAACCATTCACCGTGGAAGAAACGGCCGAGTACATCGACCACCGGCTGAATGTGGCGGGAGCGCGCGAACCCCTCTTTTCGCGCGCAGGGTGCGAATCACTCCACCATCATGCCGCCGGGATTCCCCGCCGCATCAATCGGCTGGCCGATCTCGCCTTAGTGATCGGCTTCGCTCAACGGGCCTCGCACATCGATGCCTCGTTGATCGATGCGGTGGCCAGCGATTTGTCGCTGACCCGCGCGGCGTGAGCGACTATCCCGCCTACTGCCCGCCGGGTAAACTGGCGGTATGACCCCGACTCCCAATCCCACCGACGCCGAATCATCGCTCAGCGGGATGCGCGTCACTTTCGATGGCGAACGCCGTACACGTTGTGGCTATCCGGAAGTCGTCTATGGCGAGGGGAAATCAGCCCACACCATCGCGGCCATCGCCCAGGAGTTGCTTGCCCGCAATGAGCGTGTTCTGGCGACACGCATCGAACCCGACAAGGCCCGCGCGATTGCCGAGCTTGTTCCTTCGGCCCGCTACAATTCGCTTGCCCGGACGCTTCGCGTCGATCCTCCCAATCTTGAGGTCGCCAGGTCGGGCCGTGTTGCCGTCGTGACCGCGGGGACGAGTGACGCCCCCGTCGCCGAGGAGGCGATGGAAACGCTCCTCTGGATGGGCTGCCAGGCCGAAATGATCTACGATGTGGGTGTCGCGGGACCTCACCGCCTACCAGAGCGGCTTCCCATCCTGCAAGCCGCCGATGCCATCGTGGTCGTCGCGGGTATGGAGGGAGCACTTCCCAGCGTCGTCGGGGGATACGTGGCCGTCCCCATCATCGCCGTCCCCACAAGCGTTGGTTATGGAGCGAATTTCGGAGGTGTCTCTTCCTTGCTATCGATGCTCAACAGTTGCGCCGCCAATGTCGCGGTCGTCAACATCGATGCCGGGTTCAAAGGGGGCTACCTGGCCGGCTTGATCGCCCAGCGCAGCCATCGGCGCACGACGCCGTCATAGCTATCACCGCTATCGCCGCGGAGAGGATAGGGACTCTGTACCCCTACCATTCGCGTGGCATGTGTCCGTGTCCAGGGAAAGCCGATTTAGCGGATACGGCAACTTCTGGACGACGATGCTCAAAATTCTCCCCATTATTCTGCTGACCTCGGTGATGTTGACCTGCGGCTGTCAATCGGCACGCCGCACGACGACGGCCATGCGCGAACCTCCGCGCGCCGAGGTCCCGCACGATGCGCAAGTCGCGTTGGTCGAGTATCACGATCCCCAGTCGCCAGAGCCGATCGAGCCCGCTGGGCAACAGCCGCTCGGCATCGACGCCCTCGTCGCGCGCGCCGAAGGGGTCAACCCGGCGATAGCGGAATCCGAAGCCCGCATCCGCGCACTCCGAGGTGAGTGGCTGCAAGCCGGACTCTCTCCGAACCCGAGTGTGGGATATCTCGGGAGCGAAATCGGAAACGACGGGCGTGCCGGTCAGCAGGGGGCCTACGCCGGGCAGGAGTTCGTCACGGGGGGGAAACTCGCGCGGCAGCGGGCGGTTGTCGCGGCGGAAATCGAGCTGGCCGAACAACATCTGGCCGCGACCCGAATGCGAGTCACAACCGACGTGCGCATCGCCTATTTCCGCCTGCTCACGGCCCAGCGGCGGGAGACCTTGGCCGCCGAGCTCGTCGAAATCGGCGACTCGCTCGCGCAAACCTCCCGCGGCCTGCTGGCAATTGGCGACATCCCCCGCTCAACTCTCTTGCAGGCCGAGGTCGAATTGCAAAACGCCGAACTCACATTACGCACGGCCCGCAATGCCCAGCTTGCCAGGTGGCGCCAGTTGGGGGTGTTGCTCGGCGAACCCGACCTGCCTCGCATGCCGCTGGAAGATATGCTCGACACGGTCCCCCCGACAACGGAGTGGCAACCACTCGTGGCACGCATCGCCGTCGAAAGCCCGGAGATCCAGGCGTCGCTCGCCGAAGTCGAGCGGGCGCGGCGTGTCCTGGCCCGCGAATGTGTCGAGCCGATTCCCAATATCGAAACCCAAGCGAGCGTGCAGTACGACTATTCCACCTACGACACGATCGCGGGGGTCCAAGTCGGCATGGCCCTTCCTCTTTGGAATCGCAATCAAGGGGGAATCCGCCGTGCCAGGGCGGAACTCACCGAGGCGAATCGCCAAGTCGATCGGGTGACCTTGCACCTCGTGGCGCGACTGGGCGAGGCGTTTCAGAACTACGCCGACGCCGAAGCCCGCACATCCTCCTATCGCGACGAGATCTTGCCCCGTGCCCGGCAGACGCTCGATCTGGTACAAAAAGGTTATCCGAGCGAGGTTGGCTATCTCGAACTGATGACGGCCCAGCGCGTCTATTCCGAAGCGAACCTGGCCTACATCGAAGCGTTAGGGGACCTTTGGGAAAGCTGGGCAAGGATCGATGGGCTTCTGCTGGAAGGGAGCCTCGCCAGCGGAACCGAAAATGCCTTCAAGGGCAATTGACGGCATTTGCACGCTGACCCGCCATGATCTCGCATATCCCATAGGTCACAGAAAACACGACTCGACCGATGACCGAACGTTCGCCACGCTCTGCCGGCCTGCTCCTGATCGGCTTGGTCATCACCACGGCCCTTGCGGTCGTTGCCTCGCTGGGATGGTACCGGGAGTGGAGGCAAGCCGAAGGAACGACGGTCCAAGGGGGCGACGATCATAAGGGACACGACCACGAGGACGACCCCCATGCGGGGCACGACCACTCCGCGGGCGAGATCCTCCATCTCAGCGACGCCGCCCTTCAAAATGTCGGCTACACCCCCCACACTGTCGCGCTCACCGACTTTGTCAAAACGCTAACCCTGCCCGCCGTCGTCGTCGAGCGACCTGGGCAGACCCAAATCCACCTGGCGGCCCCTTTCACGGGCATTGTCACCGAGGTCCACGCCGCCCAGGGGGAAGCCGTCGCGCCGGGGACGGTCATGTTCCGCCTGCGTCTGACCCACGAGGATCTTGTCGCCACGCAACGCGATTTTCTCCAAACCACCGAACAACTCGAGATCGCCCGGCGGGAAATCAAGCGGCTGCAATCGCTCGGCGAAGGGGTGGTCGCCGAGAAACGCATTCTCGAACAACAATACGAGGTTCAGAAGCTGGAGGCATCGCTGCTGTCGACCGAACAAGCCATGCTGCTGCACGGTCTGACCGAAGAGCAGGTGAAGCAAGTCAGCTCCGACCGCAAGCTGCTGCGATCGGTCGACGTGAAGGCCCCCGACCATTTCCACGACGACCACGCTTGCGAAGGGGAGCATCTGCTGCATGTCCAGCAGCTCGAGGTGACCACCGGACAGCAGGTGGAGAGCGGGGCCGAACTCTGCCTGCTGGCCGACCATTGCGAGTTGTTTGTCGAAGGACAGGCCTTCGAGGACGACACCAGGCGACTCCGCGAAGTCGTGCGGAGCGGAGCCTCCATCAAGGCTCGGCTCCTGGTGGCCGAAGGGGAGGTGGGAGAAGTCGACGGACTCAAGCTCCTCTATCTGGCCGACCGTGTCGACCCTCAAACTCGTGCGTTGCGATTCTATTTGCGACTGCCGAACTCGATTGAGCTCGACCAGTCCCCCACCGCGCATCGCCGCTTCATTGAATGGCGATTCAAGCCGGGGCAACGCATGGAGCTGAGCATTCCCGTCGAAGTCATGCCACAACAGATTGCCTTGCCCGCGACAGCCGTCGTCCAGGAAGGCCCTGAAAACTATGTGTTTCGTCGCGATGGCGACCACTTCGACCGGGTCCCCGTCCATGTGAAGCACCGCGACACGCGCTCGGTGGTCGTCAGCCCGCTCGGCACCCTCAAGCCTGGGGACGTCGTCGCGGCAAAGGGGGCCTATCAAATGCACCTGGCGCTGAAAAACATGGCGGGGGGAGCCGTCGATCCCCATGCGGGGCACAATCATTGAGGGGCGATTCGGCCCA
Organism: uncultured Planctomycetaceae bacterium; assembly: GCA_964650265.1. Lineage (GTDB taxonomy): Bacteria > Planctomycetota > Planctomycetia > Pirellulales > Lacipirellulaceae > CAZYQQ01. The sequence goes on along the minus strand of CAZYQQ010000020.1, from coordinate 10,967 downwards.
ATCGAGGGGAAAAGCGGAGTAGGGGAGAGCGTCGCGAATCGTTAGCCTTGTCAATGTCGGCCCCAACAGCCTTTCATGTTCACTTCGCTCATCCGCCTGTCCCTACAGAACCGCATCGCCGTGCTGGCGTTCGCGGTATTGCTGCTGGTCGTGGGAGCGTGGCAGGCGAGCCAACTCCCGAAGGACGTCTTCCCCGACCTCGACCGCCCGCGGGTGGTCATCATGGTCGAAGCCCACGGCATGGCCCCCGAGGAAGTGGAGACACTGATCACGTTCCCGATCGAGTCGGTCCTCAATGGGGCGACGGGGGTGCAAGCGGTCCGCTCGACCTCCGGTGTGGGGCTGGCGGTGATCAATGTCGAGTTCGACTGGGGGACCGACATCTACGTCGATCGGCAACTCGTCGTTGAGCGGCTGGCGCTGGTGGCCGACCGGCTCCCCCCGGACGTGCAGCCCCAACTGATGCCGATTTCGTCGCTGATGGGGCAGATCATGATCTTTGGCCTCGTCGGCGACGACCGCGTCGACGCGGCAACCCTGCGGACCGAAGCCGATTGGACCATCCGCCAGCAACTGCTCGGCATCGAAGGGGTCTCCCAAGTGATCGTCATGGGAGGGGACCGCGTCCAATATCAGGTGCTGGTCGACCCCGAAAAACTGGTGCGATTCGGAGTCCAACTGAGCGAAATTCGCGAAGCCGTCGCCGCCAGCAACGCCAATACGGCCGGCGGGTATCTCGACCAGCAAGGTCCCCATGAACTTCTGGTGCGGTCGATCGGCCGCGTCCAATCGATCGCGGATCTCCAGCAGATCGTAGTGAAGCACCGCGATGGAAAGTCGGTGCTACTGCGAGATGTCGCTCGTGTCGTCGAAGGGGCGCAAATCAAGCGTGGCGACAGCTCGGCCTTCGTCCGCAACGCCGAAGGGAAAATGAAGGGGGGGCCCGCGGTCGTGGTGACGGTCCTCAAACAGCCACACGCCGACACACTGGAAGTCACCGCGCGTGTCGACGAAATGCTGCGCCAGCTTGGCCCTCGACTTCCGGCGGGAGTCAAGATTCTGCCTGCGCTCTATCAGCAGAAGGATTTCATCGACCGGGCCGTCGAGAACGTGACCGCAGCGCTCCGCGACGGTTCGATCCTGGTCGTGATCGTGCTCCTGCTGTTTCTGATGAATGTCCGCACGACATTCATCACCCTCACGGCGATTCCGATGTCGATTCTCATCGCGGCGATCGTGTTTGCGATGTTCGGCATGTCGGTCAACACGATGACCCTCGGCGGTCTGGCGGTCGCCATTGGGGAACTCGTCGACGATGCGATCGTCGACGTCGAGAATATCTTCCGCCGCCTGCGCGAGAATCGCGAGTTGCCCAATCCGAAATCGACCTTGCAGGTCGTCTTCACGGCAAGTTGCGAGATTCGCAATTCAATCGTCTACGGCACACTGATCGTGCTGCTTGTGTTCCTCCCGTTGTTTGCCCTGTCGGGAATGGAAGGCCGTCTCTTCCGCCCCCTCGCCGTGGCCTACATCGTTTCGATTGCCGCCTCACTCTTCGTTTCGCTAACCCTCACGCCGGTGTTGAGCTACTGGCTGCTCGGCCGCCAGGCGAGCCGCGAACAACAGGATGGCCTCCTCCTGCGAAGCTTGAAGCGGGTGATGGCCCCCGTGATGCGCTGGAGCATTCAAGGCGCACCCCTTGTCCTCGCTCTCGGCATTGTGGCCGTCGCACTCGCCGTGGCGGGTGTGCTAGCCCTCGAGCGCGACTTCATCCCCCCCTTCAACGAGGGGACTGTTCAAGCCAACGCGATGCTCCCACCGGGAACCTCGCTCGAGTACAGCACCCATGTCGCCGAATTGCTCGAACAGCGCCTGGCAGACAATCCCGAGGTTGTCGCCCTGGTGCGCAAGACCGGACGCGCGGAACTCGACGAGCATGCGATGACGGTGAACGTGAGCGAAATCATTCTCACCATCGATCCCGCTTCCGAACGTTCGCGCCAGGAAGTCATCGATTCGATCGAAGCCGACCTCAAGGCTGTCCCCGGCATCGTCGGTTCGACCGAACAGCCGCTGGCCCATCTGATTGCCCACATGCTCTCGGGTGTGCAGGCCCACGTCGCCATCAAGCTGTTTGGCGACGACCTCGATGTCCTTCGCAAACAAGCGGCGCGGATCGAGGCCACCATCCGGGGAACCGACGGGGTGCGCGATCTCTACGTCGAACCACAGGTCGAAATCCAGCAACTCCGCATCGAGGCCGACCGCGACCGACTCGCGGCCTTCGGACTGCATGCCGACGACATCAATCAACTGGTCGCCACGGCCCTCCGCGGCGAAGTCCTGTCGCAGGTCCTGGTGGGGCAGCGGACCTTCGACCTGGTGCTCCGCCTCGACGATCCCTTCCGCGAGAATCGCGAGGCCCTCCGGCGACTCCTGATCGAGTTGCCCGATGGCCGCAGTGTGAAACTTGAGGATGTGGCGAACATTTACCCGGCCATGGGCCCTAACCTCATTCAACGCGAAAACGTCCGTCGACGGATCGTGGTCCAGTGCAATGTCGCCGGGCGCGGATTGGTCGATACGGTCGACGATATCCGCGCAAGGCTCGCGCCGATCGAGGCTTCCCTGCCACCCGGATACGCAATCTCCTATGGCGGGCAGTTCGAGAATCAAGCCTCCGCTTCGCGCGTGATCGGCCTGCTGTTTTGCCTCTCGCTGGTTGGCATGTTCTTTGTCCTCTACACGATGTTCAAGTCGGCCAACCTGGCCCTGCAGGTGATGGTCGCCCTCCCCGCAGCCCTGCTCGGCAGCGTGGCGGCGCTCCACCTGACGGGCCAGACTCTGTCGGTCGCGGCGATGGTCGGTTTCATCTCGCTGGCCGGCATCGCCTCGCGGAATGGCATTCTGCTGGTCAACCACTATCTCCATTTAGTGAGACACGAAGGAGAGGACTGGACCCCATCGATGATTGTCCGCGCCGGGCTCGATCGGCTGGCTCCGGTCCTGATGACCGCCCTGACTTCGGGAATCGGGCTGGTGCCACTCGCCCTTGCGGCGGGCGAACCAGGCAAGGAGATTCTCTATCCCGTGGCGGTGGTCATCATCGGCGGCCTCATCACCAGCACCGCGCTCGAGTTCCTGATCCGCCCGGCCCTGTTCTGGAGCTTCGGCATTCCGGCCGCGCGCCGGGTCGTCGATCAGCAGCAACCTCGGCTCGACATAGAAACCCTCCGCGAGTTCTAAACGTTTCCGCCGCCAGCTCCTGCCAACGCCAGGGCACCGAGGGCTCCCGCCTGCTGCCCCAAGCCGGGGGCGACGATGTACTCGTCTATCCGCGCTGTGATCTCGCTGGCCTGCACATAGCCGGCGAGCAATGCGACCACCCGTTGCCGAATGGCCGGCAGCAACCATGGCTGCTGCATCACGCCACCACCAAGCACGATCCGCTGCGGGGAGAGAGTGCAAATCAGATTATTGAGCGCCAGCGCGACATACTCGACTTCGAGTCCCCAGGCCGGATGATCTTGGGAAAGTTCCTCCGCGGGCTGGCCCCACCTTGCCTCCAGCGCGGGACCGGCCGCCAGTCCTTCCCAGCAGTCGCCATGAAAGGGGCAAGTCCCTTCGAACGGATCGACAATGGGGTCGCGCGGAAGTCGGAGGTGTCCCATTTCCGGATGGATCAGCCCATGCATCAGCCGCCCCTCGACCAGCCCCCCACCGCCGATTCCCGTGCCGATCGTAATGTAGACAAACGTCTTCAGCCCTTGCGCGGCCCCCCAGCGATATTCGCCCACGGCCGCGGCGTTGACGTCGGTATCAAAGGCCACGGGGACCTTGAAGGTGTCGCGGAGTGGCCCCACCAAATCGGTGTGGGCCCAACCCGGTTTGGGGGTGGTCGTGATATATCCAAACCGATCAGAACTCGGCTCCGGGTCGACGGGGCCGAACGAACCAATGCCGATCGCTTCGAGCGGGCCCTGCTGCTGGACATGCCGGGCAAAGAAATCGATCACTTTGGGAATCGTGATCGCGGGTGTCTCGGTCGCGATCCGCTCTTGGGCGACGACGTCGTCAGGCCCCGAGCCGATCAAACAGACGAATTTGGTTCCTCCCGCTTCCACCGCACCAAACAGCGAACCCATGACGTTGACTCCTGATGGGAATTTTTGCATTTCACCAGGCCATCCGCCTCGACCAAGCACCTCGATCATGATCGGGCAGTGACAATCTTACCCTTGGAAGAATCGGCCGGAAGGAGCCGGTAGTGGGCGAGCCCCTCGAGGATGCCAGCCGCATGGGCCGCATCGGCGAAGTAGATGCGGTCGGACCTCGCACCCCGCAGCGTCGCGAGTTCTTCGTCGTGATTCGCCACCACAATACCTGCCGTCTTGCCGAGCAGCATGTCGCGGTCGTTTCCCGAGTCTCCCGCGGTCGCAATCCGTTCGATGGGGATGTTCCACTTCTTCGCCAGATAGCGGACCGCCTTGCCCTTGGAGGCACGGTGGGGGAGCACATCGACAAAGGTGCCATGCGACACGATCAGCGAGTAAGCCAGCTTCGCCTCATCGAGAGCCGTATGGATCACGGGTATCGCTTCGAGGGGATCGATTCCGTCGACCAGATTGTAGCTAATCTTGAACTCCCGTTGCGACCCCTCTCCCTCCTGACGCTTGAGGAAGGGAAGGTCTTCCAAAGCACGGCGCACGTGGTCGGGCTTCCACTTCTCGCGGAGGTGCCATGCCCAACCACGGTCGGGGACCCACTCGGGGCCGTAATAAATCTCGGTACCCACCGATGCAATCACAATGTCGACGTTGTCGATCCCCGCGGTATCAAACGCCTCGCGCACCAGCGTCGGGCAGCGCCCCGTCGCCACCCCCAATCCGATGCGATCCTGATTGGCCCCCATCAATTCCAAGAGCGCGCGGCAGGCTTCCTCGTCTCCCAGCAAGGTGTTGTCGATATCGGCGATCAGCAGGGAATCCAGCCGATTGAGCCGCTGGCCAATGGGAGGGGCTTTGTGCTGTGGCTCGGGACGCGATCTCTCCGCCAACTGCTTGATTTCGCGAACATACTTGTTGACGTGTGTCTCCCACGTATAGCACTCACGAACCCTGTTGATCCCATTGGAAGAACACTCCTCCCACCTTTCACTGTCGGTCAGCAGCTTCAGGATGGCTTGCGTGACGGCCTGGGAATCGTTCACGTCGACCAGAATCCCACTCTCGCAGTTCCTGGCAATATCCTGCGTCCCCCCGTTATCGGTCGCCACGAAGGGGAGGCCGGCGGCCGACGACTCGATGGCCGTGAGGCCAAACAGCTCGATAAACGCTGTGTTGACGAACACCCCCCGACTCGCCGCGGCAAGGCGATAGAGCTCGGGGACTTCGTACTGCGAATCGTGATGCTTGGGAATCGCCAGCTTGCCATAGAGATTGAAGCGATCCATCGCAAAGAGCATATCGGTGAGCACTTGCCGTTCGTTGTCGGACATCGTCTCGATATCCTGACGAATCCCGGCGTAAATCGCCAGATTGGCGATTGCCTGGAGTTCGCTGCTTTGCCCATAGGCATCGAGCAGGGCCCCGATATTCTTGCGGCGATCGGGACGGCAGAGGGCGAGAATCAGCGGCTTGTCCATGGCAAAGTGGAATCTGCCCAGGTCGGCCTTCAAACGCATCCGCGCCTGTTTGAAATGGTCGTCGATCTCGCTCCCCGGCATCTCGTACTCGTAATACGGAAAGAACCGCTCAAGGTCGGTCCCCGGTGGAATAATGCTGAATCGCAATTCGTCGGGCTTGTGATAGTCGCGATATTGTTGATCGCGCTCATGGTGGGTGCTGGTGATCACCAGGTCGGCGGCCGCCAGGCATTCCTGCTCGACGGCAATGCGATGTTCGATGGCCAGGTCGTCGTTGGCTTGCTTCAAGCTCCACCCTTCGGATAGCAGGTAGTCGAGCTTCGGCCTACCGAGGGAGTGACCGGTGAAGACAAAGGGGGCGCCAAACAGCGATGCCACGGCGTGGGCCACGTAGCCGGCATCGGCATAGTGACCATGGACAACGGTCGGGGGTCGCGCTTCGCGATTCGTGAAGCTCGTCATGCCATCGATAAAGTCGTCGAGATAGGGCCACAACCGTTCCTTCCGCAAATAGCGCCCGGGTCCGCAGGGGAGGCGGACGATGCGGCAGTTGTCGGACAGATGCTCGATCTCCTGACCATAATCGGATGACAGTCGCCGGTCGCGGATCCGGCGAGTGAACAGATCGACCTTCTCGACCCGCGGGTGTCGAGCCAGGGTGGTTGCCAACTCGAGCACGTAGCGAATCTGCCCCCCGGTGTCGGCATCGCGTCCCATCTCCACGTTCTCGCCCCGGACGAGGCCATGAATGCTGACGAGTTGAATGTACACAGAAAAAATGGCTCCCTGGTGAATGATTGGCAGCGGGCTCAAGTCCGCCGCTTGGCGAGTCCTTTAGCCTTGATCGAGCATCAACTCTGTCCGCGGACGATAGACCGTGTGATAGAGGGTGTGAATATAGCGATCGAGGGCAGGGCGGTTCATGACGTTCGTGTGATTCCAATAGCTGTGGACGTTCGCCAGGCGAAGGAGCTGGGTCGCATGGCGCTTCCAGGTGAAGTTCTCGTTGACGCGCGTTATCCCTTGATCGCTGTAGCATTGCCAGCGCTGTTTGTCGGTCACGACTCCCAACAGCAGGTCACCAAACAGTTCCTGATCGTTCGGATCGGCCACGTTGCCACTCTCGCCGTCGACGATGATCTCCGCCGGGCCGCCAAAGCAGGTGGCGACCACCGGCAGCCCGCACGCCATCGCCTCGATGACCGTCAGCCCAAAGGTCTCCATGAAAGCTGGTTGAGCGAACACTCCCTGACGCTCGGCAACAATCCGATAGATTTCTCCCGTTTCCATTTTGTTGAGCCGCGCCGCGGACCAACGGAAATGCCCCTCGAGTTCGTATTGCTCAATAAACTCTTGCGTCTTGCGAACCTCCTCGATTTCCTCGGCATCGGTCGACTGATCGACGCGATTAAGCGAAGTGATGAGCAGCAGATTTGCATGCCGGCGAAGTTCCGGATGCTTGCCGAACATTTCCACCAGGCCCGACAGATTCTTCACCTTGTCCATCCGGGCCATGGCAAACAGGACGGGAAGCTCGGGATTCTCCAACTGCCCAAGGTCCCCAGGGGTGGGCTCGCTCGAAAGCATCCGCCGCGCGATCGCCTCGGTCACCTCCGGCACGCGAAGTTCGTGAACCGTGTAGGGATAGAAGAACTCTTCGCTCGCACCAGGAGGGACGATATTGTGGCGGGCCAGCCGGGCATCGAAACCCGACACGACCCGATAAAGCCCAGGCATCGAAAACAGGTCGTACGACTCCATCATTCCCGCCTCGTTGGCCGTGCCACCGATTTCGCGGAAGCTGCTCGACACAATGAAATCGGCCGAGTTGTAAGCGAGCAGATCGGCCGTGAAGTGCAGGCTGAAGTGGTATTGCGGCTCGAGATCGGCCCAGTGCGTATCGCTCAACAGGTACTTCGTCTTTTCGAGCGCATGGACGCAGGCGCAATGGGTCGTGTCGAACTCCTCGGCCAACAGATGGGCCACCAGGTTCCCGTCGGTATAGTGGCCAATGATGAAGTCGGGCCTGCCGAGTAACTGCGTTATCACGACCTGGCTCGAGTCCATGGCGAACTGCTCGAGATAAGGCCACAGGTGGAATCGTGAAATCCAGTGAGGAATGACTTCTCCCGCACGATCGCGGAACGGCACGCGAACAATCCAGGCATCGTGGGTCCCGTAGATTTTCTCGAACGGGAGGTTGCACGTGGTCCCATCCGCCTCGGGCAAGAGTCTCGTAAGCACGATCACCCTGGCTTGCGCGTGTTCGAGCCCGCTGTCGGCGAGCTGCGCATTGATCTCGTACTCGAGTGCCCGGGCCTGGTCGAGCACATACGTCACTTGCCCCCCCGTATCGGGCCGACCGAGCACGCCTTCCTGAGCAAACCACCCGTGCGGTGAAACCATCAGAACGCTGTGGACCAAGGGGAGCCGCCCCAACAATTCGGCAAACCGATTATGGTCGGCGGAGTTGAGCACCTGGTCGACCAGTTTGAGAGTCTCTCGGATTTTCCCCACCGTGGCCCCCCAACCCGCTTCAAAGCCATGCGAGCGCATCAGGTGCGAGACCTCGCGATAGGGTGTTTTGGGGTCGTGGTCGTCGAGCTCCAACTGCACGTCGCGGAGCTCCTTCGTGAGCACCGTGACGCTTTGCATATGATCGTTCAGCAGAATGTCGGCCCCCTCCAGCCTCCGCGCGATCAGAAACTCCAAGAGCGCCGCGCGAAACCGCTCCGGGTTCTGGTACATCTGGGCCGAGAGGTGACGATTGAGCGTAAGCAACCCGCTCCCCATCTCGCTCGATTCACTGACACGGGGCAAGTCGCGAAAAAACGGCGCAAAGTCGATCATCAACCCCGGACGGGCGGCCACCTCGCGCCCCTGGATCATGCTGTCCTTAAGCTGCAAGTATTCCTCACGACTCACCGGTTCGAACGTCGTCGCCGCGGGATGGAGCCGCACGATCTCCTTGATCCCCATGCTGGGTCGAAGCAGCACATAGGCCACATCGCCATCGATGATGATTTCGGGGCTCCCGCGGAGCAGCTTGCGGAGCAACTTGATCGAATCGGCGTGAGTTGCCGGCTCGTGCTCGGCAAATTGATCCAATCGCGCGGCAATCTGATGCCCCAGCAGTAGCGTCTCGTCGGACGCCTTGAGACCGGCGAAGAAACGCTTCGCGGCGGTCACGACTTCGTAAACGCGCTCTTCTCGAGTCGCGAATCGGTCGCTGGTCAGTTCCTCCAGGCCACCGGCAACCCCATTCCCCGCTGGTGATGCGTCTGGATCGGTCGTCTCTGTGGTCACCCGCCCTAGCGAAGAAGAAGACATAGATATCGTCCCGAACGGTCTTTTGGCCTGGTCGATGCTGCATCAGCCGATGCCACTCCGACACCCTGCCACCCACGTCGGGCGAGCACGTAACCCGCTAACACAGCCTGTTACCTGACTATACCCTGTCTCGCGCGCGGTGGGCACCACCTGCGCTTGAGGGCATGGCTGTCACTCGGAACAGATTTAGAGCAACTAGCGCGCCAGTGGGGCCAGAATCCCGCGAAGTCCGGCGGCTCAACCCCATGATGACCCAGCGTCTCAAGGGCTATGCGCCATTTTCGAATTTTTTTCGCCAAGTCGTCTTGATGCGATTGCAGGCTCCGGTGCCGATGAGTTGGAATGCTTGCGATGTTTCCTGTTCGGTCGCGACAGTTGAGAAGTTTGGGCCACTTTTCCATTTTTTTGCCTCACGCATTGACCTTGACAGCATGTTGCTTCAAGTGGGAACATCCGCCCCCATTCCCTTCGTCTGGCACTCCGATGGCTCCATGTCCGAAGCACCGGCGCGGAAAACTCGACCGGATCTCGCGGCTGATGGACAATTGCCCAAGCAGGCCATGGCGCGCGGAATTAAAACTGTCTTATCGGGGCAGGGGCTGGCCTACGCCGTCACCTTCGGCACGTTGCCGCTGTTGGCGATGCTTTATTCCCCGTTCGACTTCGCCGCGCTCGGAATCTTCACGGCTATAGTGGCCATCACAGGCGCGGCCAGCTCGCTTTGCTATCCCAATACGATCCCGCTGGCCAAGGACGACCGCACGGCTGCCAGTGCCGTGGGAGTCTCTCTCCTGCTGACGACGTGCGGTTCGCTAGGTGTCGTGGCCCTCTTCAGTTGGCTTCCGACAACCCTGCTCGATGCCTTAGGTATTACCTGGCTCCTTCCCTATCGTTCACTGCTAGGGGTCACGATTTGTGGCATCGGCTGGCAACAAGCGATTAGTTCCTGGTGTGTGCGTCGCCAATCCTACCATGCCTTGGCCAGGGGACGCGTGCTGCTCACTCTGGTGCGTGTCGCCGCTCAACTTGCGCTCGGGCTGTTCGTCGAAGGCCCATGGGGGTTGATCTTCGGCTATGCCTTGGGAAGTCTTGCCGGAGCCGCTGTGATCGCGCTACAATGCCTATCGGATCGAGGTGAGCTAGGGCGAATCACCATGGCAAGCATGCGCCATGTGCTCTATTCCTACCGACAATTCGCCTTGTTTGGCACCTTGCCAGAAATCATCCAGCGGCTAGTCACCCACCTGCCAGGGGTCTTGCTCGCCGTGATCTACGACTACCAGGTGGCCGGTTGGTATATCCTGACCCAACGAATTTTCGGCACGCCACAAACCATCCTTCATCAGTCCATCTCACGGGTCTACATGGGAGTGGGAGCCCGCGAAGTGGCGGCCGATCCGCGCCGTTTGCGCGAGCTTTTTCGATTCACATTACAGCGTCTCCTGCTGCTTGCATCCGGGCCTTATCTGCTGTTCATGCTGGCGGCACCGACACTGCTCGCCTCCGTTCTGGCCGACGACTGGGCTACGGCCGGTATCTATTGCAGCCTGCTGACCCCCATGTTCTTCGTCCGACTGATTTACGATTCCCTTCGGCCCACGATCGATCTGCTCGAGAAACCCCAAATTCACACGATCGCATCATGCATTCTCACGGTAGCGCTTAGTATTGGCTTGCTAGGGCCCTATTGGATGGGCCTATCCGCAGGCATGGCAATCGTTTCGCTCAGCGTCTCGGTCCTCGCAGGGCAGGTGTTGGCCATCGCCATGATCTGGCGGGCCATTGACGAGCGGCTTGAGTTCGCCATCTCCACCACAGAAGAGATATCGCGTGCGGCCTAGCGGTACCCAGCCGGTAATGTTCCGCTACGATTTCCCGGGGAGGAGCTTTCCACTCCAGGCTGGGTCGTACTGCTGTTGACGGCAGGTTTGCCAGACTTGCGCAAGCGTGGGGGTCGTAATCACCAACAACAAAAACATGCACCGCGAGTCGT
>CAZYQQ010000019.1:65552-67192 GCA_964650265.1 uncultured Planctomycetaceae bacterium | reverse complement strand
TTTACGTCGGGGTCACCAGCGTGCGGCCAAAGCTCTTGCCGGCGAGCATTTCCAGCACTTTGACCGGGACTTCCTCAAGTGAAATCTCTTGGACGGCATCGGGGGGGAGGTCGACTCGCCAGGAACCAAACAGTTTGCCCCAGTTGGCCAGACGCGGCTCCCGTGGGCACTTGGCCGAATCGATCCCGGCGAGGGTCACTCCCCGCAGGATGAACGGGTAGACGGACATCGGCAGATCGGCTCCCGCCACGAGCCCGCAGGCGGCGACGCAACCGCGATACGCCGTCGATCGCAGGAGGGTCGCCAGGGGAAGGCCGCCCGTGGTGTCGATGGCCCCCGCCCAGCGAGCGGCGAGCAGTGGACTATCGGTGGTATCGACAATCTCTTCGCGGCCCAGGATCTGTGCCGCGCCAAGCCGTCTTAGGAGGTCGTGTTGCTCCGGCTTGCCAGTCACAGCCACCACCCGATAGCCCAGATGGCTTAGAATGGCGATGCTCCAGAGGCCGACTCCGCCGGTCGCGCCAGTCACAACGATTTCACCTTGTTCCGGGGTCACTCCATGTGCCTGGAGTGCCGTCACCGACTGGCCTGCCGTAAAACCGGCGGTCCCCAACAGCATCGCCTGGCGCGCCGTCACCCCTGGAGGGAGGGGGACGACCCACTCCGCCGGGACCCGAATCCGCTGGCTGAAGCCCCCCCAGGCTTCCGCTCCGAGCCCATAGCCGGTGACGAACACCTGGTCGCCAGGTTGGAAATCAGCCGAGTCGCTCGCCACCACCTGGCCCGCCGCATCGATGCCGGGGACGTGGGGAAATGCCCTGACGACCCCAGGGTGCCCCATCATGGCGAGGGCATCCTTGTAGTTGAGCGAGGAGAACTCGACTTCGATCTGTACCTCTCCCGGGGGGAGACGCTCCAGTGGGAGCTGCTCGACCGCCACGGCCGGGTCGGCCTCCGACTGCCGGAAAACGACCAAGGCCTTGAACATTTGCGGGGTTGAGGAGGACATGTGCGAGCGAACTCTGGAGATAGCCGAGCGGTTGGCGGGCAAGCGATTGAACAACACACAGCCAGGGTTGCAGCTTCATGCCCAGGAATTGGGCAAACCCCGGGCGTAGTTTCGCAGCAATCGGCTCAGAAAACAAACGGTGCGCCGGGTGCTGAAGGTACGGGGCGTCTCGACTGCTAAGGGGATTGGCCACCCGCGGTGCGGCGGCTGCCTGAGGTGGGAACAAATTCTGCCAGTCTGGCACTGCAATTGCATCAGTTGCGTTTGAGCCAATCCGCACAAACATGAAGCTTGGGGTGGCTCTCTCCTCAAGAGAAATCCAAGGAATTAGAGGTCAATGGTCACCGCGAATACCACCGTTAGAGAGGAATTTGTCACCCGCGACGCGGAGAGCCGCTTAAAGGGGAGCTCGCACCTCTTCCTGCGGTCCGTCAGGTGCGGTTACGACGAGGGCCGGCTGCAACTCGATGGGAATGTTCCCACGTTCTACCTGAAGCAACTTGCCCAGAGTCTGGTGCAAGGGGTCCAGGGGGTTGAGCAGATCGACAATCGACTGAAGGTTGTTTGCGCCACAGGTGTTAGCGATAGCTAGCCCGGAAAGGCCGCGTCGACAGCCTCTCCGCTACGAAGC
>CAZYQQ010000019.1:0-65452 GCA_964650265.1 uncultured Planctomycetaceae bacterium | reverse complement strand
ACGAAGCCACGAACACCCGGAACAACCGCTGTTTAGGCAAGTTCGATGGGAAGCCCATCAATTTTTGCGGCCAGGATGAAATCGTTTTCCGAAAGGCCTCCGATGGCGTGGGTCCAGAGTTCGACCCACACGTTGCGGTAGCCTTCGATGTGTAGATCGGGATGGTGGTTGTCCTCTTCGGCAACTTCCGCGCAAGCTGTGAAGAACCGCATGCCGGCCATGAAGTTCTTCACCTTCCAATCTTTGCGGATCCGCTTGCCATCGTGGGTCAGTTGCCATCCCGCGAGCAGCTCGATTTGCTCGGCAGCTTCCTCCGGTGAGTAGGGTTCGACCCCACCTTCGCAAGGCAAGCATTTCTTTTTCGTAAGCTGCTGCGGTGTCTGCACGGCCATGGCGGCGAACTCCTCGTAACTCGTTTGGATAATTGCTGTCCTCATTCTCTGAAGTTTCCCTGGCGACAACAAGCACCGCCCCCCAATGCCTCGTCACACGACGTCACGAAGCCACGAAGCCCGGCCACGTGAACTTGGGTAGCTCTGAACTGGAGTAGACGGTATGCTGCCAACAGAAGTCCGAGCCGCCTCGGACCGCTTTAGCCATAGTCTCTGGGGTCGGCAAGTCGGTGCCAAAGTACGTTGTCCGTCATGGGGTCATGCGCCACTTGGGGCTTTTCCACCTCCGGGGAAATACCTCGCTGCTGCGCGGCACCCAGGTGATTGCCCGGACCAGTCGTGGGATGGAGGCCGGAGAGATTCTTTCGGAGGCAGCGGAGGAATCGCTGGCCCAATACCCTGAAATGCCCAAGGGGACGATCGTCCGTGTTCAAAGCGACGAGGACCGGCGCGAGATATTGCGGCTCCTCGCCCAGCAACGGGCCGAGTTTGAAACTTGCCAGAAATCGATCGAAGAGCTTGCCCTCGACATGCGGCTTGTCGATGTCGAGCACCTCTACGGCGGCGAACGGGTGGTGGTGTATTACCTGTCGGAAGAACGGGTCGACTTTCGCGAATTGGTGAAGATCCTGGCCAAGGAGTTCCAGACCAGGATCGAAATGCGGCAAATTGGGGTTCGCGACGAGGCGAAGTTGCTAGCGGACTACGGGGATTGCGGCAAACCGGTTTGCTGCAATACTCATCTCTCGGAAATGCCACCAGTTTCGATGAAAATGGCAAAGCTGCAAAAGGCGACCCTCGATCCGAGCAAGATCTCCGGGCGATGTGGCCGACTGAAGTGCTGCCTGCGATATGAGTACGACACCTACCTCGATCTCAAGCGGGAATTGCCTCCCCTGGGAGCCCAGATCATCACCAACTCGGGGCGAGGACGGGTGTTGGCTCAGGAGATTCTGGCAGGTCAGTTGCTTGTCGAGATGGAGGATATGCGGAGGATCATGATCGACTCGACCGAAGTGCTCACTGTCCTGCAGCGGGAAAAAGGAGGGCGGCCCCCCGACTCGGGAAAAGCCGACCAAGAGCAAGAATCCGAGGAGGCCTAGGGGGCCGGGGATCTCGAGTGTCAGGGAAACATCCTCTCCCGCCACGTTGCGAGGTGCCCCAAATGGGAATAGCAGAGTAGAATATATATGAAGGGCCGATGGATGACGTGGCCTAAATGGACATTTCATGCGAGTTGCTGACTAGCGGGTTCCGTGGCATATCAGATACTGACATCCTCTTTCTCTTGCTGAATAGTTTGTTATGAGTCGGCACCGCATCGATCCGAAGGACCCTATTCACGAATTGCTGGAGCGAGATCGCCGCTACCGGTTCGAGGCCTACGAGTTCATTCTCGATGGACTACAATATGCCCAGAGCAAGGTGCTCGCCGCGGCGACTGCCGAAGAATCGGATGAAGACTCCGGCGACGAGGGGCGCCACGTCACTGGGCAACAATTGTGCGAAGCGATTCTGGAATACGCACTCGACCTCTATGGGATGACCGCCAAGTGCGTGTTGCAGCACTGGGGAATCCGCTCGACGCGCGACATCGGTGAGATCGTGTTCAACATGATCGAGATCGAAAGGATGAAGAAAACCGATCGCGACCGAATCGAGGATTTCGACGATGTCTTTGATTTCGAAGAAGCCTTCCGCCCTGGGTTCCGCGCGACCATGACGAAGCCGAGCGAAGGGCACTGGGCGTGAATTCGCGAACGGCCACGGCTCAACGTCAGTCCGACACTTCGCAAGCCACCGCTCCACCGCTTGTCGGGAGCCGATGGCAATTGGCCGTCTCGCTCGCACTGGTTATCGGCTGGCTGGGATTTCTGGCCTACACGGCCTTGGCCTAGCGGGCCCGCTGTCGAGAAATGCATCACCTTGTGATGAATGGGGCGACACCCCAGTTCCAGGTGGCTCCAGCCTGCCAACCGTGCCCCCTGCCCCTCCAGCCGCCGCCCTAGTTATGGGCTACAATGGAAGAATTGCTTGCCATCGTTCCCCGACCCGCCCGCGAGGATCTCCATGATGCGTAGTCGAACCTTTCGTTTTGCGATTGTGATGTCGCTGATCTTCGTCCCGGCAATCGCCGACGAGCCACGGACCACGGCGGACGTCAAGCCGCTTGTCGCCAAAGGGATTCAATTCCTGCGCGGATCTCAAGCCGCGGACGGCTCCTTCAGCAAAGAGGCAGGACCGGGCGTGACGGCTCTGGTCGCAACCTCGCTGCTACGAAGTCAGTTGCCGGTCGACGACCCGGCTGTCGCGAAAGCGATCGCCTACGTGCTCGAGCACCAGCGCGAGGATGGCGGCATCTATGGCAAGGACTCGCACTACCAGAACTACGAGACAAGTCTCGCGATTCTTTGCCTTGTCGAGGCGAATACCGATGGCAAGTACGACGAGACGATTGCCAAGGCCGATAGGTTTCTGAAAAAGATCCAGTGGGACGATGAAGAGGGGCACGACATCGACAGCACCAATTACGGCGGAGGAGGATATGGAAGGCATAGCCGCCCCGATTTGTCGAACACGTCGTTTCTGGTCGACGCCCTCAAAGCGGCCGGGGCCGATGAGAACGACCCCGCGTTGCAGAAAGCCTTGCTATTTGTTTCGCGATGCCAGAATCTCGAGTCGGAGCACAACGCGACGGAATTCGCGGGCAAAGTGAACGACGGAGGCTTCTATTACACACCAGCAGCCGGAGGAAGCAGTCAGGCGGGCAACACACCCAACGGGGGACTCCGGAGTTATGGGTCGATGACCTACGCCGGCCTCAAGAGCATGATTTATGCTGGAGTCGATGCCGACGATCCGCGGGTCAAGGCGGCCCACAAATGGATTCAGCAGCACTTCACGCTGGCGGAAAATCCCGGCATGGGACAGCAAGGGCTCTTCTATTATTTCCATACCTTTGCCAAAGCCCTGGAGGCGATTGGCGATGACGAGATCGTCGATGCCGAGGGCAATAAGCACCCCTGGCGGCAGGAGCTCGCCAAGCGCATGGCGGAACTCCAAAATGAGGATGGTAGCTGGCTCAACAAGAACGACCGGTGGATGGAAGCCGATCCCAATCTCGTGACTGGCTACGCCCTCTTGGCCCTTTCCTACTGTCGCGAGTAATCCCTCTCGCGCCGGAAAACCGCTCGCAAACCGGGCCCGCTGCTGGCGACCGATGCTAGCAGCGGGCGAAATCTCCCTTTGCCCCGGGTCCCGATTTTGTTACCTACGCCGCACTTCCCCTGCGCCGCCCGACGCGCCGCAGGGTGCTCGCATGGTAACGATCGTCGAGATGGGACCCACACATGGCCGCCAATTCCCGCCGCCGCGTCATTCTCTCCGTTTCCCTCGCAAGCCTGTTGTTAGGCGTTTGCGGGGTGGCAGGCTATTTCGCCTACGCGAAGTGGCAATCTGGGGAGACGGCGCAATCTTCCGAGATCAGCGAAGAACTCGAAGAGGGCTTTGCCGACGACGGGGGCGCTCCGATGGTGACCGACGACGATGGCTGGGTCGATGTTCCGCGACCAGCCCCCGTGACCCCGGCCTCCCATGTCGAGACGGTGCCGGTCGAAGTGGCCGATGCCCCCCTTCCGCCACTTTCTGCTTACGAAAACGACCGATACCCCGCACCAACCGAGGCCCAACAGCCACTCGCCTCAATCGAGCAGGCCCCATTGCCAGTGGAAGAGCCGGCTCAACAACTCGCCGCTCTCCCTCCGCTCGAGGAGTCGTTCCCCTCGCAAGGATTGCCGCCGGTGGCGCGCGGACAAACGCCGCAAGCTGGCGATCTCCCGCCACTCGGCGAGATCGAGCCGAACCCGCTGCGGTCCGATGGGGGCATGACGGCCGAACCCACCTCTGCCGCGGAAGCCTTCGCCGGCGAAAGTGAGACCGCATCGCCGGGGCTCAGCCCGCTGGGTTCGCCCTCCGTAGATGATCTTGAGGCGAATCCACTACGGAGTTTACCAGTTTCCGACACTCCCCCCTTGCCCCCGGGTGGCCGATACGAGACGGCGGCAGCCGACGTCACCCCCGCGGCCGAGTTTGCCGAAGCCAGGCCGCTGGGCGCCGGGCTCACCGACGACGAACGTCACCCTACCCTTTCCTCCACCGGCGAGACTCCTCCTCGCGCAAACGGCACAGCGTACGATTCGCAAGACCTCTCTGCGGCGGCGGATTCGGAGGCCTATCAGCAACGGGGAGCAACGCCCCGGCAACCTTACCAGCCAGAGCCCACCTTGGCGTCTGAAGCCGGTTCCTACGATTCCTTGCCGAGCCGGGAACGGAGTCTGACGACAGCCAGCAGCGGGACCGGCCGCCCGGGCGAGCAGGCCCTCGAGGGGCCGCAGCGCCCCGCGCTCGTGTTGCAAAAATTCGCCCCCGCCGAGATTCAAGTCGGCAAGACGGCCAAGTTTGTCATCAAGCTTCGCAATGTCGGACAACGTCCCGCCGACGATGTAAAGGTGACAGACGAAATTCCTCAAGGGACCCAGTTGGTGGGGACCACCCCCCAGGCCGAGTCGTCCGGCGGGGTCATTACTTGGAGTCTGGGGGCACTCTCCCCAGGCGAAGAGCGTGCGCTCGAAATCGAACTGATGCCCGTCGAGGAAGGGGAAATCGGCAGTGTCGCCAAGGTGACCTTTGCGACGCAAGCTTCGGTGAAGACACTCTGCACGCGTCCCCAGCTCGCCGTGCGATTGACCAGCCCGTCGGAAGTCCTCGTGGGACGCCAACAGCCGATCACCATCGAGCTTCACAATCCCGGCACGGGTGATGCCACCGGCGTCATGTTGCTCGAGAATGTCCCCGACAATGTCAGCCACCAGGCAGGGCCTTCGCTCGAATTCGAAGTCGGCACGCTGCGGGCGGGCGAGACGCGACGGATGGAGCTGATGCTGACGGCCGAGAAACCCGGCCACGTGGTTAACATTCTTACCGCGCAGGCGGACGGGAACTTACAGGTGCAGCAGCAGGTGGAGTTCGACGTCATCGCCCCGTCGCTCGCGGTCGAGATCGATGGGCCCGCGAAACGCTACCTGGAACGCCTCGCCACCTACACAGTCACCGTCGACAACCCAGGAACAGCCACGGCACGGGATGTCCAGCTCGTGACCAAACTTCCCCCCGGCATGCAGTTCAAGGGGGCCAATAATCTGGGCGAATACGACGCGGCCACCCACAGCGTCTATTGGAGCCTCGCCGAACTCCCAGCCGGAGAGCAGGGTGTAGTCGAGTTGGTGACACTCCCCATCAAGCCGGGGGACCACACGCTCGAAGTCGAAGGGCGCGCCCGCGAGGGACTACAAGACCGTACGACGCAGCAAGTGACGGTCGAAGGGCTCGCGGCCATTATGTTCGAAGTGGTCGACACGGCCGATCCGATCGAAGTCGGGGGAAGCACCAGCTACGACATCCGTGTGGTGAATCAGGGCTCGAAGGCCGCGTCGAACGTGCAGGTTCGCGTGCTTGTGCCGAGAGGGATGAAAGTCACCGGTGCGACCGGCGAAACCCGGCATGTGGTGGAGGCCGAGGGAGTCGTCTTTGCTCCGCTGGCCAAACTCGCGCCGAAGGCCGACTCGGTGTTCCGCGTCCAATTGGAAGGGACCGCCCCAGGGGACCAGCGAATCACGGTCGAGGTGACCACGGATGACATCGCTCAGCCGATTCGCAAGGAAGAAAGCACTCGTGTCTTCGGCGACGAGTGAGCGGGAAGAGCGTCAGGGCCGCTGCCCACGTTGGCGAATGGTCTCCAAATGCAGCGCCACGCATCCCGCCAAAATGGGTGGGTTGTAACCTCCTTCCAGCAGGCTGACCAACCTCGCGTCGCAGTGAGTCGCGGCCACGTCGAGCACGATGTCGGTGAGCGTCTCAAAGTCCTCGGTCTCCAAGCCTAGCGAACCGATCGGGTCGGCCACGTGGGCATCGAATCCCGCGCTCACGATCACGAGATCGGGTTTCAGCTTGTCGGCAAAGTCGCTCAAGGCTTGCCGCACTTCCGACAAGTAGCGATCCCGTGCCACCCCGAACGCCATCGGCAGGTTGCAGGTTGTCCCGAGCCCCTCGCCGGTGCCCGTCTCGTCGGCCAGCCCCGTCCCTGGGTAGAAGGGGTGGCGATGGACTGAAAAGTAGCCAACGCGCCCGGACCGATAGAAGAGGTCTTGAGTCCCGTTGCCGTGGTGGACATCCCAATCGACAATCAGCACCCGATCGACCTCGAACTCGTCGAGTGCGGCTTGGGCTGCCAGGGCGGCATTGTTGAGCAGGCAGAACCCCATCGCCTGATCGAACAGGGCATGGTGCCCTGGCGGGCGCGTCAGACAGAGCGCCTGCCGGGTCTCCCCCGCCATGACCTTGCGCGTCGCCTCAACCGCACCGCCGGCAGTCAACAAGGCGACATCGAGAGAGTCAGGGGAGACGACCGTGTCGGCGTCGGCCCTCCCACCCCCTGACCTGGCCAATTGGCGAATCGCGTCGAGGTAGTGCCGGTCGTGGATGGTGGCCGCCTGGTCGAGAGTCAGCGGCTCCCACGCCGAGACAAGGTCTTTTTCCCAAAGCTGCCGGGTGTCGAAGAGTTCGGCGATCGCCGTCAGCCGCCCGGCGTGCTCCGGGTGAGCACCGGTTTCATGGGCCAAAACACGGGGTGAGTAGTAGAGGAGCGTCATGCCTGGTTGGGCGAAACTGCAATAAATCTGGGGCCGCCAGCCGACTGGTAGGTTACAATAGGGATAACCTGCACCATGCCCCTCCCGGGGGGTTCCCCAGTGGAGTTTCTTGACAGTGCGGCTCCCAGGTGGGTAGCCTAAAATGTTGGGGAAGTGGACGCAAGTTCTTGTCATTTTTGCGCTTACGCACCCAGAAAGCCAGCCGGACTGGTCTCCAATTACCCCTTTGAAATCTCGATCGCATGCCCGCTCGCTCGTAGTGGCCATTCGCTGAGGAGTCGACGCATGATGATTGCCGAACGGAGGACGCAGTTGCTTCATTACAGGCATTTTGTCGGGTTCGCAGGTCTCCTGCTGGCCTGGGGGCTGTTCCTGGGGCCTGCCAGTGCGCAGCAGTATGTGTCGCTGGAGGTCGACGAAGCGGCGAAGAACCTTCGCTATAAGGCTCAGCAATTCGCCAAGAGCGGCACAGGGGGCGAAGAGGACTTCAAGGCCTACATCAATAATTACGCCATCCCCAAGCTGACCGATGCCCGGCCTCAGGGCCTGGCGGAACTGGGGAAGCTGCGCTACGAGTTGTTTCGCGACTTCGTGTTGGCTGCCAATCCCAAACAGCAAGAAGAGCTGACGAAGACTCTCCAGGCGAGCATGCAAAAGGTGGTGCTCAACAACGGGGGACCCTTTCATCCCGCGGTGCGTTACAACGCGATGCTGATCATCGGGATGCTCGACACGACCTACCCCGATGGCCGCGAGCGAACGTCGGTCGTGCTGCCAGCCGCTAACGACTTTCTGACCAATGTCGTCAAGCAGGGAGTCGCCGACGGGAAAGCCCCCGCCTCCTTGGTGGTTGGGGCCTTGGTGGGCCTCGAGCGACATGCGGCTGTCCTCGCTTCGCTCCCCGCGGCAAATCAAAAAGCGACGATCGATGCCTTGATCTCCGTGGTCGAAGCGAAAGAATTGCCAATGGAAGTTTCGTCGAGCGTCGAGCAGTGGATGCGATTGATGGCAGCCAGGGGGATTGCCGCCACGAAGAGTCTTGGTGACGGCAATCGCCATCACCAGGCCCTGTTCACGCTGATCAACAACGAGCAAGTCAAGCTGAACATTCGCTGTCAAGCGGCCGAACTGCTCGGCGGCATGAGCGCCGCGTATCAGAGCGCCAATGGGATCGACGAGCGCCAGCTCACTAAATCGCTATTGCAATTGGCGAGTGATGTAGCCGCCGACGAACGCCAAAAGGCCCTCGACTACGAGCGGCTCACGATCCGTGGCGGCACGAATAACTACGAGACCAGCGAGGCGAAACTTCCCGATCCTTATCAAGCTCGCCGTACGGTCTTGCGGCTGCGGGGCATACTGGCTGCCATGAAGGCGGCCAAGCCGGCGGTCAAGAATGCCGAAATGCAGACGACGCTAGCCGATGTCGAAAAGGAATTGGCGACGGTCCTGCAGCTTGCCGAAACCAAAGACGTGATTGCGATCAACCTGGCTAGGGACGTCAAGAAGATGGCCAGTCAAGTGGAGGCGATTGCTGGCGAAGTCGGTGTCGAGGCGGTCGAACCCGCTCCCGAAGAGGAGGAGGACGAAGAGGTCGCCGGCGCGCCCACCATTCAGGCGGAGGGGGCCGTCACCCCTCCCTAGCCGGCCCTTGGAACCGCCGCTTGGTAACTACCGGTCCGACATCGCCGCCCGCTTGTCGCCAATCAACTTGAGCAGCGCCCATTGGGGGTCGGCGAATTTCCGCAAGCCCTCTTCCATCAAGGTGTCGTGCAGGTGGCCCATGTCGACCACCCGATCGATCTCCGCAAGCACTTCCGCGTCAGGGAGTCGGTCGACTTGCCGCGAGAAGGACCGGCCGCTCTGCTCGACGGCCTCGTTGGTCGCGGGGGGATTCGTTTGGATGTCGCTCCCGGCGAGGGCTTCGACATACTTCCACGGTGGGTCGTCTCGCTGCTTGGTCCCCGTGCTGGCGAAGACGATTTCTTGAGCAAGCGGAACCGGATGCGCTTTCCAGAACTTCTGGTTCGCCTGCCAGATCCGTTTGGCGTTGACGATCCCCACCATCCCTTGGGACTGTGGCGAGAGTTGGGGGAGATGCTGCTCGGTGTAGACGTCGAGCCGCGAGACGAAGATGCTATAGACGCTTTTGAATCGATCGAGCGACTCCAGTTGCTGGGCCCCCCGCCAGATGGCGTCGCGGGCCGCAACGTACTGAGCGAGCGTGAAAATCAGCGTGACATTCAGTGGCACGCCGGCGGCCGCAAGGGCTTCGAGCGATTGGAGACCCGCCGGAGTGGCGGGGACCTTGATCATGCGGTTGGGATGACCTTCACGCCACTGCTTGCCTAGCGCGATGTACTGGTCGATGCGCATCAGTTCTGTCATCTCGGCATCTGGGTCTTCCAGCAGGGGATCGATCTCAAAACTGACATAGCCGTTGTCGCCTCGCGTCTCCTGCCAGACATCGAGAAACACCTCCTCCGCCTGGCTGACGATCTGGTCGGTGAGGTTCCAGGCCAGGTCGTGGTCGGTTGTCCTTTGGCGCGCGAGCAAGCTGGCAATCCTGGCGTCGAACCGGCCCGATTTCAGCAGGTCGGCAATGATAATCGGGTTCGAGGTGGCCCCCGTCGCCCCCAGTTGCCGGTGCCGGGTCACCAGTTCGGGGTCGACCGAATCGAGCCACAGCTTGGTGCCAGTGGCGATGAGCGATTGAAGGGGCGAGGTCATCGGCGGGACTCCTGCTAGCAGGGGGAAAAAAGGTACGGCTGGCGAGGGGGATCGCGGGGTTCAGGGGATCTTGGGGGACGTTGCCGCTGAGGGGGAAATTGTCGAATCGTCCGATTCTATCGAATATTCCTGTATTGAGGGGGATGGACGGTCGATGAAACGGGACAGCGGTGGACAGATAGCGCGTCCCCAGGGGGGGTAGCGGACTGTAACCTGCATGTCGAAGGTGCGGAGGAATGTCCGCAACCGGAACAGGCAGCATCCGCATGCCCAGCGAAATTCATTCGTTACTCCGTACACCAGAACCACAAGTGGCGTCTCGCCTCCATCAGGGGAGCATGCGACTGGTGGTCACCTGAGCGAACGGTGTTCATTAGGGCACGGGACGACAGGAGAATCAATCCGTGACCAGGAAGCATTACAGTTTTCATCTTGTGCTGGCGATCGCCCTTGGCATCGCTGGAATGGGAATAGCACGCGGCCAGGTCCTCGACTTGTCTCCAATCGATCAACCAGGCAATGGCGGGTTGAGAGAGGGATTTGCAGGGGATCGTCCTCTCGTTCCATATGGCGACGAAGAATCGCTGCTCGCATTGCCGCAGGGAGTGGAAGAACTTGCGGTGCCCCACCATGACTACAGCGGCAACGAGTCGTGGCGCGACGCCGAGAGTGACGAATGGGGCCGATTCCCCCTCTTCACCGAAAGCACGGGAACCTGGCTGCGGCGTGGTTGGTGGTCGGCTGAAGTCGACGCGGTGATAATGAACCGCATGTGGAAGCGAGACGATCAGGTGCTGGCGTTCGATACTCAGTCGTTTCGCAATCTGCACCTCGACCGCGACTCACCTGGGGCCGAAACCGGCATTCGCTTGTCGCTTGGCCGATTCTTGTTCCGTGATGCGTCCAACCGCGATCACGTTGTCGAATTCACGGCCTTTGGTGGGAGTGAGTTCTCGCAACACGACACTCTCACCAGTCGTAACGGCGGCAACACGCTTCAAGTCGTGCAGACCTTCTCTGGCGCGAACGCCGGATTCGACGGCTCGCGGGCCATGCGATTCGACTATGGTAGCCGCTTCAACAGCTTTGAGCTCAACTACCGCGTCAAAGGGCGACCCGCCCGCGACCGGATGGAGTATCTCGCCGATGGCAACTGGGTACGTCGCACCAATCGAGGGTTCACCAAACACTTCCTGGTCGGCCTGCGCCACTTCGACACCGTCGACCGGTTTTCCTGGTCGGCCGAATCGATCAGCACGATGGGTGGCCAGGACGGCCAGTACGATATCCGAACCGACAACGATCTGTTCGGATTGCAGATTGGCCGCAGCCTGCTCTACGACTCGGATCGCTGGAGCGTCGAGCTGATGGGCAAGGGGGGCGTCTATCACAACAATCTGGTCGCCGAAACCGAACTGGCCATCACCAACAACGTGAACAATAGCTTCACCACCTCCAACAGAGAGTCGGCGATCTCATTTATTGGCGAAGTCCAGTTGATCGCCCGCTATCATCTGCGTCCCAATCTGTCGCTGCGGGCTGGCTGGGAAATGATGTACCTCACCAACCTCGCTCATGCCCCTGACCAGCTTACGTTCTCTCCCGACGAGGGATACTTCTCCGGCAGTGGAGATCCCTTCTACAATGGGGCATTGTTCGGGCTCGAGGGTTATTGGTAATCGGCAAGCCTGCTCCGATCCCGAGAAGCAGAGAATCGGCATAGACGTCGAATACGCCGACGGATAGGTTGAAGGCCGCGATGGCCTGCCATCCGGCGGGTCGCCGCCGACGGGTGTCGATTCGACTTCGCCGGCACGTCGACTGTCGGGCAGTCACGACGTGGGACCGTGAGGGTTTTTGGTTCAGCCTGATGCCGTCTCCAAGTTTTCTCGATCGCTCGACCTGGGGCCACCCCAACTATTTGCTCATCGCATTGGCCGTGGTGGTGGGAGTCGCGCTAATCCCCTATGGCGCCATTCGGGCCATTCGCTCCAACACCAACAACGTCGCCGATTGGCTGCCGGCGAGCTTCGAGGAGTCGGCGGATCTCCGGTGGTTTGTCCAGCAGTTCGGAGCCCAGGGATTTGTCGTCGTCAGTTGGGATGGTTGCACGCTAGGGGACACGCGGCAACTCGACCTGCTAGCGGAAAAGCTTGCCGCCGCGCCGCTCACGCCCGAGGTGGCCAGGGCGACCGGATCCTCGCCTCATCCCGACCGGCGGCTCTTCGATCGTGTGCTCAGTAGCACCTCGATCATCGCCCGGCTGGAGGCACCTCCCACCCAGTTGACGCGCGCCGAGGCCATCCAGCGGCTGGAAGGCACCCTCGTGGGACCGGCGATGGTCGCCGGTGACGAATCGACTCGCACCACCTGCCTGCTTGCCTATCTCAGCCCACACTCGGTATCGAGCAACCGAGCGATGCGGAGCGCCATCGAACGACTGCAACAAATCGCCGTCGAAGAATGCGGGATTCCAAGCGAGTCGCTCCACCTCGGAGGGCCCCCAGTCGACAATGTCACGATCGATATCGAGGGGGAACGGACACTTCGCACCCTGGCGGGTCTTTCGGGATTGGTCGGGCTGCTGCTTTCCTTTTGGTGTCTGAGGAGCTGGCGCCTGACCGGGTTGGTCCTGGTGGTCGCCGTGCTGAGTGCCGGGGGGAGTCTCGCGCTAGTCCACTATTTTGGGGTGTTCGAAGTCCTCGCTCTCGGCAGGTTGCCTCGTCTGGGCCGGATGGACTCGGTGTTGATGTCGATGCCGGCATTGATCTATGTGCTCGCTCTCTCGGGGGCGATTCATCTGGTGAACTATTATCGCGAGACGCGCGACGAGCTCGGCCTGCATGGAGCCGTGGAGCGCGCGGTGGCGATGGCCTGGTTGCCGTGCGGACTCGCCGCCCTCACCACGGCGATTGGCCTCGCATCGCTCGCCACGAGCGACATTCTGCCGATTCAAAAATTTGGCCTCCTGTCGGCCATCGGGATTATGCTCGCATTGGGGCTACTGTTTGGGCTTGTTCCCGTGGTACTCCATCGCTTCCCTCCCGCCAAAGCGGCGCTGCCCGAGTACACGACCGTGAGTGGATGGCCTAGGCGAGCAGCGGTCGCCATCTGTCGCCACCACCGGTTTGTCACACTCGGCATGGTGCTGCTGACCTTGGTCTGTGCCGTGGGACTGCCGCAGATTCGCACCTCGGTAAAATTGCTCAAACTACTCGATGCCGATTCCGACCTGGTGCAGGACTATGTCTGGCTGGAAGAACACCTGGGCAATCTGATTCCCATGGAAGTCGTCCTGGAGATTCCCGCGAGCCATCGACGCCAGTTACACGAGCACTCGGAACAGAATGGCGCACATTACGCCATGTCGACCTTCGAGCGGCAGCTCATGCTGCAACGGCTCGGAGATCGCATCGCGGAGCTTCCCGAAGTCGGTGGCGTCTTGAGCGCGGCCACCTTCGGCTCGTCTGCTTACGACTCGGCGTCCCCCGCCAATCGCCGGACCTATGAAAACATCGTCAGCCGGGCGATCGAGGAAAACCGGAGTGAACTCACCGACTATCTCCGTTCGCAACCGGCGCCGCCAGGTGAACCCGCGTCGCAATCGACGGAGCTTTGGCGTATCAGCGCACGGATCACGGCCCTGGGGGACATCGACTATGGCGAGTTTGTCGCCAACTTGCAGCGTGCCATTGCGCCAGTCTTGACCGCCTATCATCGGCGGGATGTCTTGGTCGCGACCCTCAATGATCGAGGTGCGACTCTTGCCGGTTCGCGGATCGCCTTCGTCACTTCCGCCAAGCCGACGGAGGAAGATGGCCTGTTTTATACTCTGCTGCGTGAAGCGGGAGTCGACGCCTTCATTGCTGGGCAAAAAGGGAGACTCTGGCCGGTGTCCATCGACAATGTGCCAGCCGACGAAGTGGCCGCGCGCCGACTGCTGAGCGAATTTCAGGCGGTCGTCGTGCTCGACGACAAGGTCGCACAAGAGCTTGCGCGGCGAGGCCTGCAAAATGGGTTGATCGTCGATCTTTCTCAAACGATCGCCGACTCCAGTAGCCCACTCAACGCCCTCTGCACTGGAATTGTCCCGGTCGTATTCAAGACACAGCGAGAATTGCTGGTGAGCTTGCAGGAGAGTCTCGGCAGTGCGTTCCTGCTGATCGCCCTGGTCATGATACTCCATCTCCGCGGATTCGGTGCTGGGATCGTGTCGATGATTCCCAACCTGTTTCCCATCGTCGTTGTGTTTGGACTGCTTGGCTGGATGGGTTGGAAGATCGATATCGGAACAATGATGACGGCGAGTGTCGCGCTCGGGGTGGCTGTTGACGATACCGTCCACTTTCTGAGCTGGTTTCGCCGCGGTTTGGGACAAGGACTCTCGCGATACGACGCCACCCTCTTCGCCTATGGACGTTGTGGCCGTGCCATGGTGCAGACGACCCTCATTGCCGGCCTCGGTCTGGTGGTCTTTTCGTTCAGCAGTTTTGTCCCGACCCAACAGTTTGGGTGGCTGATGCTGACGATCCTCACGGCCGCCCTGGTGGGGGACCTTGTCTTTCTGCCGGCGCTTTTGGTTGGACCCTTGGGCAAATTTGTTCGCCCTGTCGCCCCAAGAGACGAGGCCGAGGCCACGATCGCACCGACGATTCCGCCACTGGCAGCGGAGCCAGCCGAGGTGCCAGGAGACGATCCAGATTCCGATCCGAACGAGGTGCTCCCCACCGAGGAGCCCCCCGCCGAAGGTCTCTCTCCGCCCCACGCCCACCTTCACGACAGGCTCCGCCAGCTTAGGCGGCAAGCCCGCTAGGACTCCGCCAGGTCGCGGTCGATGGCTCCCGGCGAGAGGCAATTGTGCCCATCGAGCGTTTTCCTCTCTCGGGCAATAGCCTAGAATGGTAAGACTTGCGGGCTTACCTCCCGCGCCCGACCTTTTGTCCAGCGGCCGAGAAAGCGCATGTCGCGACGTAACTTCTATTTTTTGCTCGCCGGCGTTGCCCTGGCCGTACTCTGCTACAACAAGGGGGAGCAAGATCCCTACGCCCGGTATTTGCGGGACGGATTTCAAAAGATCGATACCCTCGCGCTCGACGACGTGCCCGACGAACTGCTATTCGAAGGGGCGATGGCAGGGATGGTAAACGTCCTCAAGGAGCGAGGGGATCCCTATTCCGAATTGCTCGAGCCACAAGCGGCCAAGCGGATGGGAGAGGAACTGTCGCAGGAATTTGGCGGCATCGGCGTCGTGTTGGAGTACAAGGAGCAGACACCTGGCTACTACGTGGCCCAACCTCCACTTCCAGGCCTTCCAGCCGACCGAGCCGGTATCCGCCACGGCGACCAGATCGTCGCGATTGATGGATTTTCCACCGAGGGGCTCACGCTCAATGATTTCGAGGTGGTGTTGCAACGGATGCGGGGCAAGCCTCGCAAGCCGCTCGAACTCGTGATCCGTCGCCCCGATCTCGCCGAGCCGCTTGCCATTACCCTGAAGCGGGAACTGATCGCGCAACCTTCGATCGCCGGCGACACGCCGCTCGAATTCCCCAACTGGAAGTACACGCTGGAAGAAGACGAGCGAATTGCACTCCTCAGACTCACGTCGTTTGGAGACAAGACGGCAGGGGAAATCGAGGCCCTCCTTCCCCGACTCATCGACGAAGGGGTACAGGGCCTGATCCTCGACGTGCGACGGAACCCAGGGGGACGGCTCGACTCGGCCATCGATGTCTGTCGCTTGTTCCTTCCCGCTGGCCAATTGATCGTCGAAACGCATGGGCGGGGAAACGAGGTGCTCGATGCGGTGGTCACGACTCACGACGGACCTTTTACCGATATCCCGATGGTCGTGCTCGTCGATCGGGACAGCGCCAGTGCTAGTGAATTGGTCGCTGGGTGCCTCAAGGACACGCGGCGCGCTGTCGTGTGTGGCGAGCGCTCCTTTGGAAAAGGAACCGTCCAGCAATTGCTCTACATGCAATCGGGCAACCGCATGCTCAAGCTCACCTCGGCGAGCTTTTGGACCAAGGGAGGGGAACGCATCCAGCGACTTCCCGGCGCCGAGCGGTGGGGGGTCGATCCGACACCCGAACTCGAAGTCCCCCTCAGCGACGAACAATATAGGGAGTGGCTCCTCGCGCGTCGCGAGCGGGATCGGCCCACTACCGGCGCGAAAAGCCACTCAGATGGCGATCAACCGACCGAGCGACTCTTCGTCGACGAGGTGGTTGACCGGGCGGTCGCTCACTTGCAGCATCAGTTAGACCACGAGTAAGCCTGTCGCTCCCGGCAGTCTACCAGTGGAGCAGGTTGTCGGGATCGATGGAGAAGCTTGGCTGCTCCTCGTCGTATTGTTCAAACGGCTCGTTCCAGGGCATCTCCGCTTCGCTCGCCAGACGGTTCGCACCGAGTTGCTGCTCCTCGCGGACTTCTTGTTGGAGCTTTCGTACCAGGCTGGCAATGTAGGGATCGCTCCAGGGGAGGAGATCGCTCGGGCGAAACCGCGAGCTGCTGGCAAGCCGGTTGGCCGGATGGGTATCGACATCGTCCGCTGGGACGGAAATGACAACTGTACGGATGGTGCGGGGCTTGTTCATCGTGTGCGGCCTCCTTGACGGCATTTGAAGAGAGAGTCTGGAAAAGGTCGGCGCTGGACCACGCCGCGGATCGGGAGGAGGGTTCTGGTTGCTCGATCTCGAAGTCCACCCTCCCGACCGCCAGCGGTGAGTTTGGCCCGCGATGGGCCGGTGCGATGCTCGCTTACTGGCAACAGGTTGAGTTGGTGCAACTCCTGAATCGACGGCATCTCATTAAGCACACGCCGTGCCATTCGGTATCGGACGACGAGAAAACTCGCCGACTAGCGAAATCCAAGCCGTTTTCGCCCTCCCGGGCAATCGGCGCCGATCGAGGCGATCCCAATCGTTCCACTGGAGGTGGAAAAAATTACAAAGCCGACGCCGCGAGGATATCCAGATGCCAGCGGTTGTCTGCTTGCAGGTCGACGAGGCTCACCTGGGTCGACCATGCGGGACAGGTAAGTTGCACGCGGAGGGAGTCGGGCTGAAGGCTCTCCCAACGGCAGGTCCCGCCGGCCTGCCGCGTCACCCAGCCTCGATCGCCGGAGACTGGCCCCTCGTAATCGAGATAGTGAAGGCGATGGTCGGGTAGCCGCAGTGCCACCAGCGGTCCGAGGGCCCCCTGCTGACACCAGGCGAGGGGAAGGTCCGCCAGCTCCCAGGTCAAAGCGATTCCCTCGTGCTCCAATAGCAGGTCCCAATGGGACGCCCGCTCATAACCGGCGGGGACCTCATGCCGCAACAGGGCGAATCGTGTGGTGGGGGGATTCATCGGCAGTTCCTCCCCAACCGTAATCTGGATTCGCTTCACCTGGGGATGACTTCAATTCTCAATTGCGAATCGGCCGGTGCAACCCCATCGGCAATTCGTTGGGAGAGGATCGTCGCGATGCCGGGCTGGACCGCGTCGACCGGGATCGAGATCGATGCCACCCCGCCAGGAGGGATTTCGGCAATCGGGCCGAAGACCAGCTCGACGCCGCCGGCCCGCGGTACCAGTGGCTGGACCGTCACATCCGTCGCGATGTTGTTGATGTCGGCTTGCAGTTGGGGCGGGATCAGAATCTTCATCTGAAAATTCCGCCGGGTTTCGGGCGAATCGTTCTTGATCCAGACCGAGAGGACGAACCTCCCTTGGACGCTCGGGGTGGCGGTGGTCGAACGGATTTGGACGTTCAATCCCTGGTCGCCGGTGGGGTCGGCAGGGAGGCCACTCGTGCCTCCGATGCCCGGGGCTGGGACATTGCCCGAAATCGGTGCGCGGATGGCCATGCAGTGCTCGCCTCGAAGGACCATGGTCAAACCGTCGGCGTTCACCTCGGCACGGCTACAAGCCTGCTGGGCCGGAGCCACGCACTCATACTGAATGGAAAACTCGGTGCGAGTTCCCGGAGCCAGTTCCGCGAGCCGCCAGAGGAGTTGGCCCGTCGTGTTGAACAGATGGGCATCGTACGACTCGTCGGCCACCCGGGGGCGAAGTTCGGGGTCACGCTGACTGAGCACCTGGACGTTGGTGGCAGGGACGGCTCCCGTGTTCTCGACGACGATTTTGAACGTCGCGATCTCTCCCACATTGTGTTGGAGCGGCCCAAGCACGTCGATGCGCAGCGTAGGCGGAGCACCGACGCCTGTGGCCGCCCCTCCCCCTTCGACGTTGATGTAGGCCGTTTTACTTGCCGGGACAGCACCATCGGCATTCACGCTGACGGTGTGCTCTTGCCTTCCCGGCGCGACAATCTGGAATTCCACGGTGGTCGAATAGTTTCCTCCCGCGGCAATCTCCAGCGGATCGCTTGGCGCGGAACGGATGGCGTAGGTCCCCTCGGCGGCCCCCGGGTGGGACAACCCGGGACTGAAGGTGTCGATAAACGTCACATTCCGGGCAGGTCCAGCGCCGCGATTGGTGATCGTGAGCGTAAACGCAACGGTCCCCCCAACGTGGAGCGGATTGGGCGTGATCTGGTCGATGGTGATTTCCAAATCGGGAACAGCAGTCGCCGGTGGGGGAGTTGTCGCAGGGGGAGAGGGAGTGAGTGGGGTGGTCGGAATGGAGGGCGCCCCCACGGGGGGAAGCGTCGCCGAGCCAGACCACGTGATGCTGGTGAGACCGGTGCCGAGCGTGACTCGGGGACTCGCCGCCACCCCGGCCTGCTCGGGACGGATGACTTCGACGGCGATATTGGTGGTGCCGGACTGCGCATCGGTGGGAGTGATGACGACACTTGCACGGCCTTGGTTGTCGGTTGCCATTTCGGTGATTTGATCGGCTCCATAACCGAGGCTGGCACTTCCCCCTTCAACGCGATAGCGAACAATCCAGCCCGCAACGGGGGCTCCGTCGCTCTGGCGGGTGACGACGGTCGTGAGCGTATGGCTTTGCCCGGCGGCCACAGTCGCAGGGGGAGGGAACGCCCACTGGGCATCGATCCAATAGATAGTGGCCGCCGCGGTCCGTTGTTGCCAGTTCTCGACATCTGGGGCGTAGGCGGTGACATAGCTCGTCCCCTCCGCCGCGCTGGTGACCGAGACCCAGGCGTCGCCACGTCGGACTTCGACGTCGTCGTTGGGGTCGGGAGTCCCTCGATCGAGGCACTCCGCGTAGGGGGACGTAAAGCCGACGGCAAAATTCGCGTCGACTTTTCGCGGAATACTCCAAGGATAACGGCCGATGTCGAGCTTGCCCCGGTCTCCGACCTCGACAATCTGTCCCGCCCCTTCTCGCCCTAGCATCCATTCGATCCGCTGGTTTGCGAGCAGGTAGCCGTCGTTATTGCAAATGCCGGCCTTGACGATGACCTCGCTCCCGACCGGGGCGAGGATGCGGGAGGGGGTGATTTCGAGACGGTCGCCAGAGGCCACCGCGACGGGAGTCGCCCCCGCGGAAACCGGCGAACCGACGACCGTACCAATCGCCGGTCCGACCACGATCGGGCGGCCCAGCATGTCGGTGGTCACAGTCGACCCGGGCGTTCCCGGCAGGAAGCCATCCGTAAGTGCCGGAGGAGCCGTCGAATTGGGAACCACCGTGGTTGGCGCCAGGGGTAGGGCGCCCCCAGGGGGAACGGTCGCCACCTGGGGGTATTCGTCGGGAAAAATGAGGAACCGCTGCCCGGAGGGGTCGATCCGTGGCAAACCCGCGCAGCCCCCCACCGTCGTTGTCAGGAGCGACAACGCCAGGACGAGACGCAGCGGTCTTTCAATGTGCGGGAACATGGAGTGGGGTGAAGGAACTCGGCGGCTCCCCTTCTCACCAGGCTTTCGGTGGGAGAATCGGGGGGTGGGCGCAGGAAGTGCCTGGTAAACTATGCCGTTTGCGGGGACAAATGATGCCGAATTCCAACATTCGCGGGTGCCTTTTTGCAACACTTCGGTCGGGATGGAATGGATTTTCCGCCTGGAGGGGCGATTTCCTGCGCTGCGGCCACCCGAGACACGGGAATTCCTCGCCTTGGGAGGCTACGCGGGGGATTATGCGGGGTCCAACTCTCACCGTTTTCTTGCTTTACCCAAAGCGCCCGATTACCATCAACTCTAGGGACATCCCCACCACCTGCCGCAGGAGGCGTACCCGAGCGTTGCTTGGCCGAGTTGCCTTGCGCGGCCGCTTTTCGACGGAACACCTAGCTTTAGCCATTTGAGGTCCGAAATGGGCTTGCGATTGATTTCCTCGTTGCGTCTTGTTGCCCTCATGGCAATGCTGCTTTGCCTGTCACCCGTGGCCTTGGCCCAGTTCGGTGGCGGCTTTGGGGGTGGAGGTGGTGGCTTCGGTGGCGGCGGCGGATTAGGTGGTGGTGGGGGGGGCTTCGGCGGCTCCAATGACCAGGGAGCAGCGGGAACATCTGGCGTGATGGTCGATGCCGATGGGGTCGTTCATCGTCGCCTGGTGCAGGAATCGGACGCCGAACTCGCACGCCAACGAGTCCAAGAAGCACTCGGCAAACTGGAAGGGGATCTTGCCAAGCCGAGTCCCATGCGGAAGGTGTCGCTCACGCGTCTGGAAAAAGTGGTCGCCCAGAAAATTGCCGCCGGGGCTGGTCCCGACGATGTGATGAAGCACATGGCGGGACTGACCCGCATTCAGTATGTCTTCTGCTATCCCGAAACCGGAGACGTCGTTGTCGCCGGACCGGCAGAGCCTTGGGCCGAAGCCCCCTCGGGAAGGATCCAAGGAATTGCGACGGGACGTCCCGTGATCGAACTGCAAGACATGATCACCGCGCTGCGGGCGTTTGCGCCCCAAGAGTCGGGGGGCAAGTCGCCAATGATCTACTGCTCGATCGACCCGACGGCTGAAGGACTGTCGCGGATGCAGCAGTTCTTGCGTGAGTTTGGCCGGAATGCGACTCCCAACGACACGCAGTTCATTGTCGAGCAGCTTCAGGAAAAGCTTGGCCCGCAGTTCGTCACCGTCGGTGGCGTCCCCGCGACGACCCACTTCGCCCAAGTGCTGGTGGAAGCCGATTATCGCATGAAACTCATCGGCATCGGCCTCGAGGAACCTCCCGTGCGGCTCAAGAGCTACGTGGCACGGGCCAACCCCGCGCAGGTCAGCCGGAATGCGATGCAACGCTGGTACTTCACCCCCAATTATCAATGCGTGAAGGCCTCGGAGGATCGTCTCGCGATGCAGCTTGTGGGAGACGGGGTGATGCTGGTGGGAGAAGACGAAGTCATCGCCCAAAATGGTGGCCGGAAGGCGAGTGGTTCCATCAATGGCGCCAGCGACGCCTACACAAAGGCATTCACCAAGATTTACCCTCAACTGGCCGAACGCTCGCCAGTCTACGCCCAGCTTCGCAACTGCATCGATATGGCAGTGGCCGCGGCCTACATTCGGCAGAACGATTTTTACGGCCTGACCGACTGGAGCCTCGGCACGTTTGGCGACGAGGCAGCCTACCCTGTCGAGACGCTCAATCCGCCGAAGGAAGTCGCCTCCGCGGTCAACAGCATCTGGAAGGGACGCACGCTGATGACCCCCATCGGGGGTGGCGTCCAAATGCGTCCGGATCAGGCCCTCTCGTCGGAGAATCTCATTTCCGATGGAGATGGCGAGGTGAAGAAGGTCCGCGAGGAACTCGACCTGTCGAAGCTTGACGCCGACAAATGGTGGTGGGACTGAGCCAACCACGCCCCGCGGAAGAGTTGCGGGGATTCGATTTCCCGCTCACCGCGTCCGCGTCTCCGGAAGCGGCTGAACCCGCGCCGTTTGAATGTTCCGCCGGCGATAGGTTGGCAAATAGGCCCGCGTGCCGTTCACGGCGACTCGCTGTCCCAGATAGGCCTGCAAGTTGACCGATGGGCCCGGGGTGACAAAGGTGATCACTTCCCCCTTGTCGTCGACCAAGGCATAGGGAGGTGCTCCGGCGCGACGCGAAACGACTGGCCGGAGGATGCCCACGGCGTCGTAACCCTGTGCCGTGGCTGCATCAGCCGGGCTGGCCGGTGCCACCGCGAGACCGGTGGGGTTTGGTGTCGCAGGTCCTGCAAGCTGAGAAGCTGCGGCGGCACGATGACGACTGGCAATTTCCGCAAAGCGGGCCATGCGGGACGAGAGTTCGCGCAGGTGGGCCATCTGCTCTGGCTGGTTGGCTTGCCCCGCAAGTCGGGCCGCTTCGGCTTGCAGATCGTCGAACACCCATAAATTGGCTGGTCCGACAATCCGCCGCGACAACTGGATCTCGAGCATGTCGAGCTGAGCCGCGAAGCTCCCACCGGCAGGGGAAGACAATGTGGCCCCTTCTGCGGGGGGGGCTTGTACGGGGACCGCGTCGGCCCCCTGATTGGTGGTTTTCAAGGTCGATTGGCCCGCGTCCGCCGGAGGCTGCACGTTCGCGGCCATGTCGCTCGGTGTGGTGGGAGCGACTGCTGCATTCGAAGCGTCGAACCGAACGATTTCGATGCTCCCTGCGGCGTTTTCGGGTGTTTCGGCCGCTGGTTCGCCTGTTCGCTCCCTCCATTCCCCATTCGGTTGATTGTTCGGGGAAGCACCGGAGACCGATCCGATCGGGCGTGCCTCGGTCACGGGTTGCATTTCCGCGGGAGGCGAAGTGGTCGCGCGGGGGCTCATCTCCGTCGCCGCCGACAATGCAACGGAGCTTTCGGTGGCTGGAACCGATGCGGCCACGGGGCGTTCCGAAACATCTTCGGCCCTGACCCAGCGGAATTCCCCAGCCGGCGGCGCGATGCGCACGAGATGCGTCGCGGGGTCGGCAGTTGGGTCAAGGACCTCGACCAGCTCTCCCAATTGCAGCCGCACATGGACGGCGCTGGTATCGTCCACCAGCGCACTTCCGATACGGGAGGCGGCTCCCTCGCGCTTGATGCGTGCCGTGCGGTAGTCGACCGACTCGATCGCGGTGGCGGATACCAGGCTGTAGCTCCCCTCGGGGGGCCGTACCGCCAGCCAGCCACTGTCGAGGCGTTGATAGACTTCAAGCTGCGTACCGCGGGGCAGCTTCAAGACCGGATAGTAGCTATCGGCCGGGCCACTCATGACGCGAGTCGCCTCGCTTGCTGTCCACATGACCGATGGCTGGGCAAGCAGACGTGCTTCCGCCATGAGCAGAGCACCAACGACACCAGCCAATTGCAGGAGTTTGGGCACGCGTGACATGAGGAGACTCCGCGGTTTGACTGTTCGGTTGAAACATTTGCCCGTGAGGACAATAGGTGGTCCGCGCGATTTGTAGACGAACCACGCAGGCTCCTCAAGGTCTTTAGGCTTGCTAGCTGTCGTCTGGCGAGGGTGGTAACATGGAGGAGAGGCTTGATAAGGTCCCCTTTTGCCGCCCGCTCGACTGGACTCATGGAATTCACACGGCTTGGCCCCTATGAAATTGGCCCCCGCATTGGAAAAGGGGGCATGGGGTCGGTCTACAAGGGGACCAACAGCGACGACGGCGAGCCCGCTGCCATCAAGGTGCTAGCACCTCAACTGGCGACTTCCGAGGGTTTCCGCGAGCGATTTCAAGCCGAGGTGGAATCGCTCAAAACGTTAAAACACGAAGGCATCGTCCGACTGCTCGGCTATGGCGAGGAACAGGGGACCCTGTTCTACGCCATGGAGCTGATCGATGGCCGGAGTCTCGAGGAAGAACTCAAGGCCGGACGCCGCTTCGATTGGCGGGAGGTTGTCGATATCGCCATCCAGGTCTGCCGGGCACTCAAGCATGCCCACGACCACGGCATTATCCATCGCGACATCAAGCCGGCCAACATTTTGATCGACAAGCAGGAGCGGATCAAACTGGCCGATTTTGGCATCGCCCGATTGTTTGGCGGCAATCAGCTTACGATCGCCGGTGGGGTCCTGGGGACTGCCGACTACATGTCGCCCGAGCAGGCGGAGGGCAAGCCGGTCACCGACCGGAGTGACCAATACAGCCTGGGGGGAGTGATGTACGCACTACTCGCGGGGCGGCCTCCCTTCCGCGCGGCCAACCTGATTGAGATGCTACAGCTTCAGCGCTTTGCCGAGCCTGAGCCGGTGAAGCGCTACGCCGCGGCCGTCCCTGAACAACTCGACCTTGTGATTCGGCAGCTCTTGTCGAAATCGCCCGAGAGTCGTTTTCCCAACACGCTCGTCTTGTCGCGGCATCTCGAGGCGATGCGGCGTGCCTTATCGCGACCACAACCGCTCGAGCCCACGGAACCTCTCGACACACCCGCGGAGTCTCCCCCCCGAGCCATTCCGCTTGACATGGCCGTGACGCAGGCCGACGACGGTCAAGCTGGGCTGCCGGCAAGGCGGGAAAGCGACTTCGATGTCGACGAGTCGCTCGATTTGAAAGTTCTCACTGGCCCCCCAGCGGAACTGGCCACCCTGGGTAGCGAGCCTACCCTCGCCGCACAGGAGAGCGAAGACTTCAAGCCATCGCAAAATCATTTTACCGTAGTCGGTTCGGGACGAGACTCGCCAATCGTGACTCCCTTCTCGCTGGCTGTCATCGGCCCGGCCGTGGCGTTGATGGCGCTGCTGGGGATCGTGGTATGGTTCGGCTGGCAACTGGCCCAACCCAGGTCGGCCGATCAACTCTACGCCTTGATCGAAACCAATCCGGTCTCTCCCGATATCGAGCGCCTCCGCCAATACGATGACGAGATTCGCGAATTCTTACGCCGCTATCCCGACGATCCACGCGCCGAGGCCGTGCGCCGCTTGAAGGCGGCGATCGATCTCGATGGCCGTCAACGCTATTTCGCCACCGTGGCACGAGGGCGCGGCGCGACATCACCCCTCATGCTTTGCGAGCGCAAGTACCTCGAGGCATGGCGCCTTTCCGAAACAGAACCCGAAGCGGCGGCGGAAAAACTCCGCGATGTGATCGCACTCTATCCGGTCGAATCGCTTGCGCCAGTCGACGAGGGGGGTGTCGATTCTCCCGAGCGGCGGCGCGCGCTTTGCATCGAGCTGGCGCGACAACAACTCGCCAAACTCGAAGAGCAAATCGCTGGCTGGCACAAGGCCGATCTCGAGGAACTCCGTGGGCGGCTCGTTACGGCGCGCGAGCTCCATCGGGAACATCCCCAGCAAGCGATCGCGATCTGCGAGTCGCTGGTGCAGCAGTTTGGCGATGAGTCGTGGGCCGCGGCCGTGGTCACGCAAGCACGGCAGGCACTGGCCGAGTGGAAAGCTCCCTCGCCACCCCAACCCGCCGACGATTGAGTTCTCCCCTTTTTCTCACGTTCGAGTACCCTTATGCCCTCTTTCGATCGCCATCAAAGCCAGGCGGCCTTTGCGCGAGCCAAGACCTTGATCCCCGGAGGGGTCAACAGCCCTGCACGAGCCTTTGGAGGAGTCGGGGGAGAGCCGGTATTTATCGCCCGCGCCGCCGGTCCCTATCTGTGGGATCTCGATGGCAATCAATATGTCGACTACATCGGCTCGTGGGGACCGATGATCCTGGGGCACGCCCATCCCGCCGTCGTCGAAGCCGTGCAGCTCGCCGCCGAACAGGGCACTAGCTTTGGCGCCCCCACGCAGGCCGAGAGCGATCTCGCCGAACTCATCGGTCAGCTTGTTCCCAGCATCGCTAAGATAAGGCTCGTCAGTTCGGGCACCGAGGCGACGATGAGTGCGATCCGTCTGGCACGCGGCGTGACGGGCCGAAACGTGCTTGTCAAATTTGCCGGCAACTACCATGGACATGCCGACAGCTTGTTGGTGGCTGCCGGCAGTAGCGCGGCGACCTTGTCGGTCCCCAACTCGCCAGGGGTGACACCCGGGGCGTCGCAGGACACGCTTGTCCTTCCTTACAACGACACCGAGGCGCTCACCGAGGCATTCTCCAACCGAGGGTCGGAAATCGCCGCGGTGATTTTCGAGCCGATCTGTGGCAACATGGGGGTGGTGGTTCCCGATCGAACGTTCCTCGCTGCGCTACGCGATCTTACCCGCCGGCACGGCGCGCTGTTGATTTGCGACGAGGTCATGACGGGGTTCCGCGTTGCTCCCGGTGGAGCGCAGCAGTTGCTCGGGATCGAACCCGACATCACGACTCTGGGCAAGATCGTGGGGGGAGGGCTCCCGGTCGGAGCCTATGGCGGGTCGGCTGAAGTGATGGATCACGTTCTGCCGGCTGGCAAAGTGTTTCAGGCGGGAACCCTGAGTGGCAACCCGCTGGCAACCGCCGCGGGAATCGCGACCTTGCGAATTCTTCGCGACGATCCTCCCTACGGGCGTCTTGAAGAACTCTCCCGCCGTTTGGCCGCGGGACTTTCGGCCGCCGCCACCCAGCTCGGAATCGCTCACTCGGTGGCCCGGGTGGGGAGCATGATGACCCTGTTCTTTCGTGACGGGGAGGTGCGGTCGTGGGACGACGCGGCGGAGTGCAACACGGCCCGCTTTGCGCGCTATTTTTGGGGCCTTCTGGATCGCGGCATCTACATGCCTTGCAGTCAGTTCGAGGCGCTCTTCGTCTCGGCTGCCCATACCGAGGCCGACATCGATGCGACCATCGAAGCGGCGGCCGAGGCGCTGGCCGAAGCGGCGGCCCTGTGAGGAAACGGCTCACGCCAGTCGCCGTTTCTCTTCCGCGGCACTCTCGCGGTAGTAGCGCGGCACCAACTCAAACGGCGATGAACCCCGCCCCCAGGCGAGCGATTTCCACGCCAGCCGGCCGACC
Source organism: uncultured Planctomycetaceae bacterium (assembly GCA_964650265.1). Classification (GTDB taxonomy): domain Bacteria; phylum Planctomycetota; class Planctomycetia; order Pirellulales; family Lacipirellulaceae; genus CAZYQQ01. The sequence goes on along the minus strand of CAZYQQ010000019.1, from coordinate 38,915 downwards.
CCCTCGGCAACCCTCTCGGGTGTCGGGAAATCGACGAAGTCGACTTCCGCCGGGAGTTCTCGCTCGAGCTCAGGCGCTCCGATCACGACGTCCCCCGGCACGAGCTGTGATAGCCACACAGGTTTCGTGACCAGGTGTGTCGGATCCACGTGCTCCGGCCCTAGCTCCCACGGGAGCTGATACAACGCCACGAACAAATCGCCGCGCTGGGCGTCGAGGGCGATCCATAGCCGACGGCCCGTTATCTGGGGGCGAGCTTCGGCCATCGCATCGAGGGTGTTGACGCCGACGGCCACGATTCCCAGTCCGTAGGCAATGGCCTTGGCTGCGGTCACCCCGATGCGCGATCCCGTAAATGAACCGGGGCCCGCGGCGACCGCAACCGCCGCCAGTTGCCCTCGCGCGACTTGGCTATTTCTCAATAGCTCATCGATCGTGGGAAGGAGTGCTTTGGCGGCTGGGGTATTCACGCTAAGGGAGCACGGCGCGGCAACAGGGCCTTTCCCCTGATTCGTCGTGACGGGGGGGACCAGCGCGATAGCCCCCGCACGACCAGATGTCTCGATCGAGAGGATCCAAGACTGGCCACTCGAAAACGAAGTGGACGGATAGGAAGTCACACGCACTTAGGATGTTAGCGATTGGGAGGGCGCGCTGTCGTAGGATCGGCTGCGGTGCGATCCAATGCCGACTTTAACCGCTGCTGGCGAGGCATGTCAGGGGCCCATCGCACCAGCGACGCGGGTTGACCGAAGTTGAAAGGACACTTAGACTTGAGCGCTTTCCGCAGGACTTGAAAAGAGGTGCTGAGGGGTCCCTCGGACGCCAGCGCGTCCTGCCACTCGGCTTGTGAAAAAGGATGCTCGGTTTTGAGCCCGATCCGAACTGATAACGCCAATCACATCATTGGGCCGGACCGAGAGGTGCGCGCGATTGGCAGGCCTGGGGGGCCAACATCCCAGCAGGGGGGCCTCCCATGAAACGAGCCATCATCAGCGACATCCATGGCAACCTCGAAGCCCTCAAGTCCGTACTTGCACATATCCGTAGCCAGGAAATCGACGAGGTCTTCTGCTTGGGGGACATCATTGGCTATGGCCCCAACCCGTGCGAATGCCTCGACCATGTGATCGAAAACTGCCAGGTCACCTTGTTGGGTAACCACGACCAAGGGGCCCTCTTCGACCCGGAGGGATTCAACGCTGGGGCGGAGCGGGCGATTTTCTGGACCAGGGCCCAACTGGAGCATGGCACCGGCGACCGCGATGCCAACGACCGACGCTGGGACTTTCTGGGAGCGCTGCCACGAGTCCATCGCGAGGGACAATGGCTCTATGTCCATGGTTCACCGCGGAATCCGGTCAACGAGTATGTCTTCCCCGAGGACATCTACAACCAGAAGAAGATGGACAAACTGTTCGGATTGGTGACCCTCGGCTGTTTTCAGGGGCACACCCACGTGCCGGGTGTGTTCACCGAGAGCCGCAACTTTTTGAGTCCCGACGATACCAACCACGTTTATGAGATTACCGACCAGAAGTTCATGATCAATGTCGGCTCGGTAGGACAACCCCGCGACGGCGACAATCGTTCGTGCTACATCGTGCAGGAAGACCGCCGGATCACGTTCCATCGCGTCGATTACGATCGCGAGATCACGGCGAACAAGATCTACGACATTCCTGATCTCGACAACTTCCTGGGCGATCGCATCAAGCAGGGTCGCTAGGAACATCTGGGGTGCCATACATCTCTCAATCGGATTCGATCGGCGCTGCTCGCGGTCGCATTCTAGCGCTTAAGGATACTTAACAGGTGGCACGACGGTACCTCTCTTTTATTCTCGCGTCGTTCGCGCTGATCCTGCTTTATAAGGCGATGTTCCCCCCCCCCGCGCCGGTACGTCCGGCCGCTCCGGTCGCACAGCCACAGCAGCCAGGGGAGCAAGTCGCCAAACGGCCGGCGCTCGACGCCCATCTGCCCGAAATCGTGCCGCCGGCCGACGCCGAGGCCGAGGAGCAAGCGAAAAAGCAGCCTCCTTACTTCGTTCTGGGATCTCTCGTTCGCAATTCCCCCTACCGCATGGCGGTGACCATCGACGCGCGGGGGGGATCGATTCGTCGACTCACCTTGTCGAGTCCCAACTATCGCGATCTCGACGACGCGGCAGGGTATTGGGGGCAATTGGAACTCGAGGACCATCCCGGGGGTGCGCAAATCGAAGTCGTCCCCCCGGGGACTCCGGCCGCCGGCGCGGGGCTATTGCGTGGAGATGTCCTTCAATCGATCGAGCTGGCTTCCGGGAAAGATGAGCAGGGACCTCGACAAATCCAATCGGCGGCCGAAGCCATCGAGTTGCTCCAAGATTTCCGGCCGGGAACCGAGATCGAAATCACCTACACACGGGGGGGCAAGAGCCACACGGTGCCCCTCAAGTTGGCGCGCCGCCCACTCGACCTGATCCGCCCCGAAGCGGAAAATATTTTCCTTCACGAGCCCGAACTGCCGCCAGACTTCAAGCACCACCCCTCACTCGAACTGCAACTCGACCGAGTTGGCCCGGTCCAGCCCGCCCCGGAGGTGCTCAACGCAGCGAACAAGGAGTTGGCGGATGGAGTCTGGCTAGCGGAGCAACCCGATGAGCAGACGCTCGAGCTGCGCAAGACGCTACGGGAAGTGAAGCTGGAAGTCGTCAAGCGATTTCGGCTGGTGAAGGTCCCCGAGGAACATCTCGGCGACCGTGAGTTTCCGGGCTTCCACCTCGACTTCAACGTCGAGTTCACCAATCTGGCCGCGGAACCGCAGACGGTGAGCTATCGCCTGCAAGGGCCGAATGGGCTCCCGATCGAAGGTTGGTGGTTCGCCCAAAAAGTGGGACGCTCGTGGGGGGCCTATGGCATCCGCGACATCGTGATGCGCTATCACGGGGCGGGGGCCATCGACTTCAGCGTCCACAGGATTTCCAACGGCAAGGTCGACCCCCTGACGGGCGCCGGCTCGGTGGCGTTCGTGGCCGTCGATGCCCAGTATTTTGCCGCCGCCATTATCCCTCAAAAGGAAAGTCGGGAGGAGAAGTGGTACTCCATCGTCGAGCCATCGCTGGCGAGCACCAAGGTCGATGCGAATCGCCGGATCAAGGATCGCTACAACAACGCCAGCTTTCGCCTGGTGAGTGCCGAGTTGGCGATCGGAGCGGGCGAGACCAAGGGGCACCATAGCACTTTGTTCACTGGCCCGAAGGCGCCGGCACTGCTCGACAGCTATGTCATTCCGCAAAGCGAGCAGACGCTCGAGCCGCTTGTCTACTATGGCTATGCCGGCAAGTTGCACATCCCCCAGATCATGGTCTGGCTGCTCTCCACTTTCTACAGTTTCGTGGGGAATTACGGCCTCGCGATCATCATGCTGACGGTTCTCGTCCGCGGCTGCATTTTGCCTCTCAGCCGCCGGCAAGCGAAGAGCATGATGAAGATGCAAGCCCTCAAACCTGAGATGGACCGCATTGCCGCCAAGTACAAGGACGACATGCAGGCCAGGGCCCAGGCCCAGCGCGAGCTGATGGCCAAAAACAACTGCAACCCGATGGGGGGCTGTTGGCTGATGCTGTTGCAGCTTCCGATTTTCATCGGGCTCTACCGCGCGCTGATGGTCGACGTCGACCTCCGTCAGGCGCCATTGATACCCGGCCTGGAGTGGTGTTCCAATCTGGCTGCCCCCGACCAGCTATTCAACTGGAGTCGGTTCTTCCCGCTCTGGTTCAACAATGGCGAGGGGATGTTTGCGCTAGGGCCCTATTTCAATGTGCTGCCGATCCTCACGGTGGTCCTGTTCCTGGTGCAGCAGAAGCTCTTCATGCCGCCGGCCACCGACGAGCAATCCCGGATGACGCAGAAGATCATGAAGTTCATGATGATCTTCATGGCGTTCATGTTCTTCAAGGTCGCTTCGGGGCTCTGTCTCTACTTTATCGCATCCAGCATTTGGGGGATCGTCGAGCGGAGCTTGCTGGCCCCGCCGAAGGGCCCCGACGGACAGCCGATCGTCCCCGCCAGTGAACCTTCCTCGACCCGGCCGCGTCCCCCCAAGACCGAGGGAGCCCACAACAGGCAGGGCGGCAAACGCCGCAAGAAAAAGTAAGCAACTTCGCGTGCCGATTGCGCTCCCCGCAACGACAATCCTGCCGATTGAATCCGCCATGACGAATCTCAAGGACCTACCGAGCCAGTACGACCATGCCGCCGCCCAATCGCGATGGCTGCCGGTGTGGGAGGAGCGAGGATACTTTCACGCCGATCCCTCAAGCGAGAAACCCGCCTTTTCGATCGTCATCCCTCCCCCCAACGTCACCGGGGCGCTCCACCTGGGGCATGCCCTCAACAACACCCTGCAGGATATCCTCTGCCGTTTGAAGCGAATGCAGGGGTTCGAAGTCCTCTGGATGCCGGGGACCGACCACGCGGGGATCGCGACTCAGGCCGTGGTCGAGCGGCGACTGCTGCAAGAAGAGAAACTCTCACGCCACGATCTTGGCCGGGAAGGACTGGTCGACCGCATCTGGAAATGGAAGGAGCAATACGAGGCACGCATCCTCGGGCAACTCAAGCAAATGGGGTGCAGTTGCGACTGGCAGCGGACGCGGTTTACCCTCGACGAGATCTGTGCCCGGGCGGTTCGCGAGACATTTTTCAAGCTGTTTGCCGATGGCAAAATCTATCGCGGCAAGCGGCTGGTCAACTGGGATACCTACCTGCAAACGGCCGTCAGCGACGACGAGGTGTTTCACGAGGAGGTGAAGGGTTCCTTCTGGCACTTCCGCTACCCTGTGATCGATCCACGGCCGGGCGAGCCGACGCACGTTACGATTGCCACCACCCGGCCCGAGACGATGCTCGGTGATACGGCCGTGGCGGTCCACCCTGATCCCGCCGGGGCGTTCGATAAACTGCTAACCGACCTTCACGAAAAGGTGCGCGAGAGTTCGGAGAAGGATCGCGAGCTGCTCAATGAGCAGTCGACGCTGCTGCGACAACGACGGGCCGAAGTGCTGCCGCGGCTGGAGCAACTCCGCGACATGGCACTCCGCGGAGTGCGGCTGCGGCTGCCGTTGGTGGGCCGACCGATCCCACTGATCGTCGACGAATGGGCCAAGCCGGAACTCGGTTCAGGGTGCGTGAAGATTACACCCGCGCACGACGCAAACGACTACGAAGTGGGGCAGCGCCATCCCGAGATCGGATCGATCAGCATCATGAGCCCCGATGGAACGCTCAGCGAGCAGGTTCCCGAGGAGTACCGTGGCCTGACAATGGCGAAGGCCCGCGAGCGGGTGGTGGCCGACCTTGCCGAACTAGGCTTGCACGATCCGGAGACCGATCGGGAGGACCGGCTGATCGAACTTGCGCATAGCGATCGATCGAAGACGCCGATCGAGCCGTACTTGGCCGACCAGTGGTTCGTGAAGATGGGAGAGTGTGTCACTTATCGTCCGTCTTCCGAGTCAACTAGTCCAGACGGTATGGTGAAGGTTGTGGATCCCGGTTTGGCACAATCGGCAATGGACGCGGTGATAAACCACAAGGTTCGCATTGTTCCCGAGCGATATGCCAAGACCTATCTCGACTGGCTGGGTGAAAAGCGCGACTGGCCTGTTGGCCGACAGTTGTGGTGGGGGCATCGAATCCCGGTGTGGACCAGAACGTTCGCCAATCAGGCAGAGCGCGACTCGCTTTACGAGTCGTGCAGGCAGTTTTGGACTGCCCTAGGGCCCGACACAGACGAAGAACGATGGTATTTCTATCACCACTGGGATGTGGATACGATAGCTGGGACGGCCTATTTTTGCTTGCGCGACGACTATCCCGATCTAGTCAAGGGAGTTGAAGAACTTGGATTTGTCCAAGAGGACGACGTCCTCGACACCTGGTTCAGCAGCGCCCTCTGGCCCCATTCAACATTAGGTTGGCCCGAATCGACACCTGAGCTAGCCAAATTCTATCCCACCAGTACGCTTATCACTTCGCGTGACATCATCACGCTCTGGGTCGCGCGGATGGTGCTGATGGGCGAGTACAACATGGGGGAAATTCCCTTCCACGAGGTCTACATCCACCCGAAGATTCTCGACGGCTTCGGCGAGACGATGAGCAAGACGAAGGGGAACGGTATCGATCCCCTCGACGTCATCCAGAAGTTCGGCACCGATGCGCTGCGGTTTGGCATTGCCTACCTGACGACCGAGACGCAGGATGTGCGGTTGCCGGTCGATTTTGAGTGCCCCCATTGCAGTGCCACGATCCCGCAAACTAAGAAAAATCGCGTCCTGCCGCGTGTTGTTTGCGATAAGTGCAAACAGGAATTCTCCACCCAATGGGCGGAAAAGCCGGAGGACAAGGCTCTTCCCCGCGGGGCCGTGGTGAGCGAGCGGTTCGAGTTGGGGCGAAACTTCTGCAACAAGCTTTGGAACGCCTCGCGGTTCACCTTGATGAACTTGGAGGACTTCACTCCTGGGGCGGTGGCAACCGATGCACTCCTGCTCGAGGATCGTTGGCTGTTGAGTCGTTTGGCGACCGTCACCGCGCAAGTGACCGAGGCGCTCGAAACCTATCGCTACGCCGACGCGGCCCGCACCCTCTACGACTTTGCCTGGGACGAGTTCTGCAGCTTCTACGTCGAGATGACAAAGGCCCGCTTTGCGAACCCCGAGCAGCGCGTCGTCGCCCAGCGGGTGATCGCCCACGCCCTCGATACCTTGCTGCGGCTCCTCCATCCGATTGTTCCCTTTGTCACCGAAGAGGTCTGGAGCCTGCTCGGCCAGGTCGCTTCGACCCGCGATCTCCACGACCCCGACAGCCCGGTCGCGACGAATGTCTGTGTCGCCCCCTGGCCGGTCCCCCGCCAGGCGGATCAAGACGCCGACATCGAGGCTCAGTTTGCCGAGTTTCAAGGCTGTCTGCGCGCGGTCCGCGAGATTCGCAGCCGCCAGAATATCGCCATGGCCAACGAACTGACCTTCTATGTCACTTGCCCGCCGGAGGTCGCGCGGCGACTCGCGGGAATGAAGCCTTACTTCCATCAGATGGCGCGGGCCGTGCCGGGGGATATGGGCCCCAAGGTGGCCCCCCCGAACGTGGCGGCGAGCATTCCCTTGACGGGGGCCCTGGCGGGAATGGAAGTCCATGTCGACATTGCCGGGCACATCGACGTCGAGGCGGAGCGAACCCGGCTGTCGGCCGAGGAGGGCAAGCTCGCGAAGTATGCCGCGTCGATTCAGGGGAAGCTTGCCAACGAGAAGTTTGTCGCCGGCGCCCCCCCTCAAGTCGTCGAGGCGGAACGGCAGAAGCTGGCCGATGCCCAGCGACAGCTTGAAGCCATCCGGTCGTCGCTCGAAAAGCTCCGGCAGGCTTAGCCGTCATAAACCGGCGGATTCTCCCCGGTCCCGTGTGGGGAAGCGGGTCGCTCCCCCCTCCGGACAAGAATATCGGAGGGGCTCCGAATATGGTTGCGGGGAGAGAGTCGGCTTATAATAGGGGCGGCTTAGCTTACTCCTCATATGTGGGAAGGAATCGCGTCATGCCCGTGGCCATGGAGCTTTCGCGGATCATCATCAGCGAAATCAACGACAACCAGGTGATCTACTTGAAGGAAGTCGATGGGGAGCGGACGTTTCCCATCCTGATTGGCCTGTTCGAAGCAACGAGCATCGACCGCCGGGTCAAGCATATCGAGACCCCTCGCCCGCTGACGCATGACCTGCTGGTTGGCGCGGTCGAGGCCCTGGGGGGTGAGTTCCAGGACGTGGTGATCAGCGAACTCAAGGACCACACCTACTACGCCCAGTTGCGGATCCGCATGGAAGGGGAGTTGGTGGAAGTCGACGCCAGGCCAAGCGATGCCATCGCCGTCGCGGTGACCTGCAATCCATCGCTGCCCATCTATGTGGCCGAAGATGTGCTCAACGACGTCCTCAACGAGCAATGACCCCCTAAGCGGAATCAACTCATCACGTCGGCAAACACTTCCTTTAGCGCCTGCAGGCCCGCGGCGGCCTTGTCGACGTCGACAACCACGTTCACGCGAATTTCGCTGGTCGAGATCATGTCGACGTTGATCCCGGCGTTGGCCAGGGCCTGGAACATCCGGGTCCCCACTCCCGTGTGACTCCGGACGCCGACCCCCGCAACGCTGAGGATGGCGACCTGTTCGTCCGCGGCGATCCTCCCACCGAGGCGGGCAATCAACTCCTTGACAGTCGACCTGGTACGGTCGAGGTCTTCCTTGGGAACCGTGAAGCTGATGTTGGTTGTCCCCTCCTCCCCCACGCTTTGGACGATCATGTCGACCAGCAGGCCGGCCGCCGCCACCGCTTCGAAGACTTCGGCGGAAACGCCAGGCGTATCGGGGATTTCCTTGAGTGTGACACACGCCTGCGACGTGTCGAGTTCCACCCCGTCGATCATCAAATCTTCCATGTGTTGCAACCGCGACACGACGTCGATCGCATTGGCCTCGGGGCGCGAGCGTGCCACCTCGCCGAATCGTGCCCGCTCGCGGGGAGAGCGATCGAGTTCGAACTCGCGATGCACGGCCCTGAGGGCATCGGTCATCCGTTCCCGGGCGACGAGCACGGAGACCTTGATCTCGCTGGTGGTGATCGCCGTGATGTTGATATCCTCTTCGGCTAGGGCGCGGAACATCCGGTCGGCCACGCCCGACTGAGTCGCCATGCCGGGACCGACGATCGAGACCTTGGCCACGCTCGCATCGTGGCTGATCTCCCCCCCACCGAGTTCCGCCGCCGCGGCACGGACCACGGAGAGGGCCTTGTTGAGGTCCTCCTCGACGACGGTAAAACTGATGTCGGCCAGTCCACCAGCCCCCGCACTTTGAACGATCATGTCGACCGTGACGTTCTTATCGGCCAGCCGCGAAAAAATCGCGTGACTGGTCCCTGGGCGGTCGGGGATGTGGCGAATCGAAACCCGCGCCTCGTTCTTGGTGAGGGCGGCACCACTCACCGGCCGGTCCCCAGCTTCCGGGTCGGGGCCGATGACTGTGCCCGGCTCGTCGGTAAAGACGGCGCTATTGCGAACGTGGATCGGCACATTGAACTTCTTGCCGAATTCGATCGACCGGCTGTGCATCACGCCGGCGCCGAGGCTCGCGAGTTCGAGCATTTCGTCGTGGCTCACGCGCTCCATCTTGCGGGCTTCGGCCACCAGCCGCGGGTCGGTGGTGAACACGCCATCGACATCGGTGAAAATCTCGCAGGCATCGGCTCCCAGCACGGCCGCCAGGGCCACGGCAGTGGTGTCGCTGCCGCCACGACCGAGGGTCGTGATATTGAAGTCGTTGTCGATACCCTGAAAGCCCGCCGCGATGACGATGTTCCCCTCGTCCAGCAGCTTGCGGATGCGGTCGGTCGAAATCGACTGGATGCGGGCCTTGGTGTGGGAGCTGTCGGTCTTGATGCCAATCTGCCCACCGGTGAGGCTCACAGCCTTCGCTCCGAGGTCGTGTACGGCCATTGCCATCAACGCCACCGAGACCTGTTCGCCGGTGGAGAGGAGCATGTCCATCTCGCGGGCTGGGGGCTCCCCCCCTCCCTGGCAGACCTCATGGGCCAGCTCGACGAGCACATCGGTGTTCTTGCCCATGGCACTCACCACCATCACCACCTGGTGCCCCGTTTGCTGAGCACGGATCGCTCGCCGTGCCGCGGCCCGAATCTTCTCTGCATCCGCAACGCTTGTGCCACCGAACTTTTGTACGATGAGGGACATAACTCTTCAACTTGCCTAAAAAAACCGGGGAGAGAAAAACCTTCGCACCACGATCGAGGTGCCGACACCAGACCGGGCATCGAGACGCACTGGCCGCCTGCCCTATTTATTTCGCAAGAACCAGGGCATCAGTTCCCATCCTTGATCGAACGCAAGCGCGCTATGGGCCGCCGTCAGATCGTCGTAGGTTTGCGACGAATCGCGCTGCAGCCCGCTCCCTGCCATCACAACCGGGACATTGCCATGCGTGTGCTTCTTGGTGCGGAGGAAAGTCGGGTGGTCGGGGCTGATCATCACCCGCCACTCCCCTTGAGAGGCCAGCCGGTCGACAAGGGGGCCGACAATGTCGCGGTCGATCGCTTCGAGCGCCTTGACCTTCTCGTCCGCTCGTCCTTCGTGGGAGGCTTCGTCGGGGGCTTCCACATGGACGCAAACAAGGTCGTAGTTGTCGAGCGCCTCGATGGCGTGGCGCCCCTTGGCAACGTAGTCGGTGTCGAGGTACCCGGTGGCCCCAGGGACTTCGATCCGGTCCCAGCCGGCCAGCGCGGCGATCCCGCGGAGGAGGTCGACCGCCGTGATCATCGCCCCCCGCACTCCGTAGGTATCGGCGAATAGCGGAAGCCGCGGAGCCTGCCCCAATCCCCAGAGCCAGATATTCGTGGCGAGTGCTCGGCCACTTGCGCGGCGCGCGGCGTTGGCGGGATGCTCGGCGAAGCACTCCTGGGCCCGCGACATCAACTCCACCAGAATGTCGCTCCCAGGGCCTCGGGGATAAGCAGAGTCGATCGACAGGTCTGTCCAATCGTGCGGCGCCTCGGTCCGGGTGTCGCTGGTGAAGGGGGACGGGAGTTTGTCGCCGCGCCAGATGAGCAGATTGCGGTAGCTCACGCCGGGGACATACTCCAGCGCGCCCTTGAATCGCTCGTCCAAGGCGATGTCTTTTTGCAGCGCTGCTAGCAGCGACGCCGCTTCCTCGGTGGAAATATGGTCGGCCGTGAAATCGACCATCACCTGATCGACAATCGTGACCACGTTGCAGCGAACAGCCCAGTCGCCCGAGGCCAGCTCGATTCCCTGGGCGGCCGCTTCAATCGGAGCGCGCCCGGTGAAGTAGGCGAACGGGTCGTAGCCAAGGAGGCTCAAATTGCCGATCTCGGAACCCGCGGGAAGCTCTCGGGGGGTGTGGCATGCGCGCGCGACCACACCTTTCGCGGCCAGGGCATCCATGTGAGGGGTCGACGCCGCCTGCAACGGGGTCTGCCCCCCAAGCGACTCCTGGGGTTCGTCGGCAGCACCGTCGGGGATGATAATCGCGTATTTCATAGGTGGTGGGGCCGCGCGGGGAGAGGCTTCAGCGGAGCTAGAATATAAACTTCAGCCCCCTGGGGGGCCAGCCGCTGGGCCCTTCGCCATCAGTCTCTGACCCACATGCGAATCGGCTTCGAGCGGGCACATTCGAGCCCCTCGATCGCCGCGCAGGCCTTCGCCGCTGCCCCCTCGGTCGTCTTGTGGGTCATCACCACCAGCGGGATCGGCTCTCCCTCGCGGGCTTCATGCTGCAAGACCGAGGCGATGGAAATCTCATGATCGCCGAGCACCTGCGTGATCTGCGCCAGCACGCCCGGGTGGTCGTCGACGATGACCCGCAAGTAGAAGCGTCCCTTGGCCCCGGCGTGGTCGGCACTCGAGACGCGGGCGGCGCGATTCGACCAGAGTTCGAGGGTTTGAAAGGTGAGTTTCGTCCGCCCGACCGCCGTATCGATCATGTCGGCCACCACGGCCGAGGCGGTCGGCATTTGACCGGCCCCCTGCCCGTAGTAGAGCAAACGTCCGACAGCGTCCGCATCGACCCGTACGGCATTGAAGGCACCGTCGACTTCCGCCAGGGGGTTGCCCGCGCGGACCAGAGTTGGCGACACGTGGAGTTCGAGCCCCTCCTCCACCAGATCGGCTACGGCCAGGAGCTTCACCTTGTAGCCCATCTCCTGGGCGTACTCCACGTCGGCCACGTCGAGCGTGTCGATGCCGCGGCGGGGAATATCGCTCCAATGGACGCGCGCGCCAAAGGCCAAATGGGCCAGAATGGCGAGTTTCTGGGCGGTGTCGGTCCCATCGACGTCCATCGTGGGGTCTGCTTCGGCATACCCCAGTCGCTGTGCCTCGGCGAGGGCGGCACTGTAGTCGCGCCCTTCGTGCATCTGGGTGAGAATGAAATTACTGGTGCCGTTGAGGATGCCGTGCAAGGCCGTAATCTGGTTGGCGCTCAGGCACTGACCAATGTTGGCAATGATGGGGATCCCCCCAGCCACCGAGGCTTCGAACGCGACGCTCCGACCCAACTCGCGGGCCGCGTCGAAAATCTCGGCCCCATGCTCCGCCAGCAGCGCCTTGTTGGCCGTCACCACGTCCTTACCCGATTCGAGCAGCCGTAGCATGATGGTCCGGGCCGGTTCAATTCCCCCCATCAACTGGGCGACGACCTTGATCTCCGGATTCTCGATCACGTCCTCGATACGGTCGGTAAGGATGCCAGCGGGGAGATCGCAACCGCGCGGCTTTTTCAAATCGCGCACAACCGCTTTCTCGAGCCAGAGCACTCGGCCCGCATGGCGAGCGGTCCGATCGCCATGATCGAGCAACAGGCGTGCGACCCCCGAACCGACGGTACCGACACCAATAATGGCAACTTTGGTCTTTTCCACGCGTCGACGCTTGCTTGCAAGGGGAAAGCGGAAGAATACCTCTTTGAAGACCTGTTAATTGTGGTGGCAGGTTCGCCCCATCGTCAACTGGCGTGGCGGTTTGCGGTAAGGGGATCGCAGGGTAGAATCTCGGGATTCCGCGCCCTGTGATGCTCCGTCCCATGGCGACTTACCGTCAGCACTCGTCCGTCTGCTATGCCCCGATACAACCCGGCAGTCATCGAACCGAAGTGGCAATCGTTTTGGGACGACCACCGCACGTTTTCGTCCCCCAAAGTCCCACCGGCCGACGCGCCTAAGCTCTACGCCCTCGATATGTTTCCCTATCCCAGCGGGAGCGGGCTGCATGTCGGCCACCCCGAAGGGTACACGGCAACCGACATCGTCTGCCGCGCGGGTCGGATGCAGGGCAAGGGGGTGATGCACCCGATGGGATTCGACGCCTTTGGCCTCCCTGCCGAAGAGCACGCCATCAAGACGGGGGAGCACCCCAGGGTGCAGACCGAGCGGAACATCGATACGTTCCGGCGACAGCTCAAAATGCTCGGCTTCAGTTACGACTGGGACCGGGAGATCGCAACCACCGATATCGAGTACGTCCGCTGGACGCAGTGGATCTTCCTGCAGATTTACGACACCTGGTTCGACTCCCAGCAGCAACGAGGGCGACCGATCAGCGAGCTACTCATTCCCGCGGAGGTTGCTGCGAAAGGGCCTGCGGCGATTGCCAATTACCAGGATGAACATCGGCTCGCCTACTTGAGCGAGGCGCCGGTCAACTGGTGTCCCGCACTCGGCACCGTACTGGCCAACGAGGAAGTGATCGATGGCAAGAGCGAGCGCGGCAGCCACCCCGTGGTGAGGATGCCATTGCGGCAGTGGATGTTGCGGATTACGGCCTATGCCGAACGGCTGGAAACCGACCTGGAGCCCCTCGACTGGCCAACCGGGGTCAAGGCCCTCCAGCGCAACTGGATCGGACGGAGCACCGGAGCCGAAGTCGACTTTTTCATCGGCAAGGACGACCAGCGGATCGGCGGGAAGCCAACTAAAGCAGCCTTCGACACCCATCTCACCGAGTGGGCGAACCCCGCGAAGGACTCGCGAGCAGCTTGGATCGCGGCCTTTGTGAACAAGCCCCGCGAGGAGGTGCTTCGGGTCTACACGACCCGGCCCGACACGCTGTTCGGTGCGACCTACATGGTCATCGCCCCCGAGCACCCCTTCGTCGACCGGCTGACCACGTCGGAAAACGCCACCGCGGTCAAAGCCTATCGCGATCAGGCGGCGACCAAGAGCGATCTCGATCGGACCGAACTCGCGAAGGAAAAGACGGGGGTCTTCACCGGGTCGTATGCCATCAATCCGGTGAATGGCGAGCCGGTCCCCATCTGGGTTGCCGACTATGTCCTCGCGAGTTACGGCACGGGGGCGATTATGGCCGTCCCGGCCCACGACGAGCGCGACTTCGAGTTTGCGACCCAATTTGGCTTGCCAATCAAGGCGGTCGTCGATCCTGGTGATCGGGTGGCGGAACAGGAGCGGGCAGAGATTCTCGCCGGCAGGCAGGTTGATAGCGGCCCTGGGACCGCGACCAATTCGGGCGAGTTCAATGGCCTCGCCACCGACGAATTCAAGCAGCGGATCACCGAGCAACTGGCCGAATGGGGGATGGGGCGCGGAGCGGTGAACTACAAGCTGCGCGACTGGCTCTTCAGCCGGCAGCGGTTTTGGGGAGAGCCCTTCCCATTGCTTCACGAACTCGACGCCAGCGGCAACAAGACCGGCCGCGTTCGCCCGGTCTCCGCGGACGATCTCCCCGTTGCGCTACCTCACCTCGACGATTTCAAACCGCATGGCCGACCCGAACCACCGCTCGACAAGGCTCCCGAGGAGTGGCTCTACCCGACCATCGACGGGGTGAAGTACAAGCGTGAAACGAACACGATGCCGCAATGGGCGGGCAGTTGCTGGTATTATCTTCGCTTTCTCGACCCGACCAACGACCAGCAATTGATCGCCCCGGAGATCGAACGGGCGTGGATGCCGGTCGATCTCTATATCGGCGGAGCGGAGCACGCGGTGCTCCATTTGCTCTACGCGCGATTCTGGCACAAGGTGCTTTACGATCGTGGAATCGTGTCGTCGAACGAACCCTTTCACAAGCTGATCAATCAGGGAATGATCCTCGGCGAGGTTGAGTACCGAGGGGTGTTACGCGCGAATGGAGCCGAATTGGAGTGGGTGTCGTGGGACGCTGTACCACAAAGCATCCAGACCCATGTGGCATCTGGAACACTTGTCTCCGCTGAACTGATTGCAATGGGATCAATCAAAGCACCAGGGAAAACCATCGTTGATGAAAAGGAGGGGAAATGGACGGTGGTGACACTGGAAGAAGACCAGGTGGCAAAAGCAGGAGGTCGTTTTGTATTAAAAGACGATCCAGCGATTCAAATTCACTCTGCCGCATTCAAAATGAGCAAGGCCCGTGGCAACGTCGTCAACCCCGACGACGTCGTCAAGGAATACGGGGCCGATTCGCTCCGGCTCTACGAGATGTTCATGGGGCCGCTCGAGGCGACGAAGCCGTGGAATATGCAAGGGGTGAGTGGTGTCAATAACTTTCTGGGCCGAGTCTGGCGGATGATTGTCGACGAGCGCTCGGAATCGATGGTACTCAACCCGAACGTCGTTTCGCGTACTCCCACCGATGAAGAGCTGCGGGTTCTCCACAAGACAATCAAGGCGGTGACCACCGACATCGACGCCCTGTCGTTCAACACGGCGATCGCGCGGATGATGGAATTCGTGAATCACTTTACGAAACAAGGGGAAATCCCTCGCGAGGTGGCCGAGCCGTTCGTGCTCATCTTGTCGCCGTTTGCCCCCCACATCGGTGAGGAACTGTGGAGTTTGCTTGGTCACGCCGAATCCTTGGCCTACGAGCCGTGGCCGAAGTTCGACCCAGCGCTTGCCCGGGACGACACGATCGAAATCCCGGTCCAAGTCAATGGGAAACTGCGGGCACGGATCAGCCTTGCCGTAGGCGCCGACGAGGAAACCACTGCGCTCGCCGCGGCGAAGGAAGAGAAGGTGGCCGAGATGCTCGCCGGGAAGACGGTCGTCAAACGAATTGTCGTCCCTGGGAAACTGGTGAACTTTGTCGTGAGGTAGTTCGTGCGGGACCCAATATCGTGAATTGGGAGCGTCGTAATCCGTTGAGAAACGAGGGGTCGGATGATGAAAAACGTGGTCGCTATTATCTTGGGGGGTGGACGGGGGACGCGGCTACAGCCACTGACGAAACATCGCTCCAAGCCGGCCGTCCCCCTCGGGGGCAAGTATCGCCTGATCGATATCCCGATTTCCAACTGTATCAATAGCGGGATCAACCGCTGTTACGTCCTCACTCAGTTTCTCTCGGTGAGTCTTCATAGCCACATTCGCGGAACCTACCGTTTCGACGCTTTTAGTGGCGGGTTCGTCGAGATTCTTGCTGCTCAGCAGACACTTGCGGGGGACGAGGGGGCCGACTGGTATCAGGGGACTGCCGACGCGGTAAGAAAGAATATCCGCTACTTCACCCGCGACACGGTCGATCATGTCCTCATCTTGTCGGGAGACCAACTCTACCGCATGGATTACGCCGAGATGCTCAAGACCCATCGGTCGAGCGGTGCCGACGTGACGATCGCGGCCAAACCGGTCCACCGCCACGAGGCGACCGGACTTGGCATCATGCGGATCGACACCGATGGCCGCGTCGTCGGCTTTGTCGAAAAACCCACCAGCAACGAGCAGCTCAATACCGTCGCCATGGATCCCGCCTGGATCGACTCCCAGGGGATCAAGAGCCAGGGGCGAGAGTGCCTGGCCAGCATGGGCATCTATTTATTCTCGGCCGACGTGCTGTTCGAGGCGCTCACCCAGAGCCACGGGTCGGACTTCGGACGCGAGATCCTGCCGGAGGCGATTTCGAAACGCCGTGTGCAAACGTATCTGTTTGATGGCTACTGGGAAGACATCGGCACCATCCGTTCGTTCTATGAATCGAATCTGGCCCTCACGCGCCCCGATGCCCCATTTCAACTCGCCTCGGCTTCGGCCCCTCTCTACAGTCGACCTCGCTTCCTGCCCCCCACCCGCGTCGATCGGGCCAATGTCGAGAGGAGCCTCATCGCCGACGGGTGCGTCATCCATCCCGGCGCCCACATCGAAAACAGCTTGATCGGCCTGCGGTGTCAAATTGGCCCCAACGTCACGATTCGAAATTCCATCATTATGGGGGCGGACTACTTCGAGACCTCCGAGGAATATCTCAAATCGGGAGCCCAGGGCCTCCCTCCCCTAGGGATCGGCAAGGGGGCGACCATCGATGGGGCGATCGTCGATAAGAACGTCCGCATCGGGGCGGGGGCCAAACTGGTAGCCCCCGAGGGTGTGCAGCAGGCCGACCTGGAATGCGAGTGCTGCGTTCGCGACGGTGTGCTCGTCGTACCCAAGGAGGCGGTTATCCCAACCAACTGGAGTGTCGGGTAGATCCGTCCCCTCCCCGGCAAAGTCGGACGTACGTGGGCCACCAGACAGGTCGCAAAACCGTTCCAAACATCCATGCCCGACCGAGGTGTCGCACGGCCGCGTGGTATTGCTGGCATAAAAGCACCTCAATTTCGGGTCCTCCGCACGCCTCTCCCCTCGATGCGTGGACGCCTCCAAACGAGTGTGGCATATTATGAACAATGCAGCGGCGTTGCCCACGAACCCCTTGGGTCGATTCGGAGTGCCGCATCCGCCTTGAATTCAGAGTACGCCGGGCACCCGTCCCCTACTTCCACTCACGCTCTTTTCAGGTTTTAAGATGATGCGAGTCAGTACCTCGGTTTTTTTCCCATTCGCTTGGGGCACCGCCAATGCCTGGGTGGTCGCTTGCGCGTGCGGACTCGGATTGATTGTCGCCCCCCTTGCCGCTGCCCAGGGCTCCGATGGCGAGTCTCGAGCCGATGCTCCGGAAGTTCAGCTTCAGCGCGAGAGCGTCAAGGTCGAGCCCTACACCGGTCCCCCCATTTTTCTCCCCAAGGTTGGCGATCCGATTTCGCCCAAGGCCATCGAGTCGCGAGTGGTCATCGACTTTCATCCCAGGAAGGATGGGACTCGCCCCGAGACACTTTCGCTGACACTGGCTGAAGCCCGATCGTTCGAGCCGACTGGCGGCGAAGGTCAACAAACGCACGTGCAGCGGACACTGACTCGCTATTCGGACGATAGCTTCAAGAACGAAGGGCCCTACAAGGAGTATTATCCCAACGGGCAAATCTTCGTGGAGGGGATGTATCAAGAGGGCCTGAAGACTGGGGACTGGAAATTTTTTCACGTCAACGGCAACGAAGCCAAGGTTGTCTCCTACGAAAACGGAGTTCCCCAGGGAGCAATCGAACTCCATCGCGCCGATGGCACGTTGCAGGCCAAGCGAGAATTTGCCGAAGGGAAGCGAACGGGCGCCTGGATCACTTACGATGAGACTGGCGAACAAGTGTTGGTCGAGGCCCATTACAAAGACGGGCTTCCCGACGGATTATGGCAAACCTGGCATCCCAACGGCCAATTGAGTATGCAGCAGCCATTTGTCGAAGGCAAACGGCACGGGACGGTCGTCACTTGGGATAATGCCGGCAAGAAGCTAACCGAAGGAAACTTTGCCGAGGGCCTGCGCGACGGTGTCTCGCGCCAATGGTTGGCCGATGGTCGCGTGGTGGAGCAGACCTTCGAGGCAGGCAAAACCATTTCGACCAAGATTCTGGAAAACTGAACGCCGCACCAAAGCCAAACGCTGGCGGACCTTCCTGCCGAGGGAGTTCCTTAACGCTTCCAATCGTCAAGACTTCCTCTCCCACACTTCATCATGCAGAATCGCTCGACACCCGGTAACGGAGAACGCTCCTCGAGCGAAAAGCAACCTCGGGATCGGCCTGGCGGGAGCCAACCGCCGCGCCGAACTCCCTCGGCCCTGCTGTTGGTGTTATTGGCGGGGTCGCTCGGGCTGTTGGCGGCGCAGTTCTTTGTTCCCCGGCCACGTGAAATCAGTTACTCCTTTTTCGACGAGCAGATCCGCAAGGAAAATGTCCGCCGGATCGAAGTCCGCGGCCAGACGGTGCTAGGGGAATTCAAGGTTCCGCCGTTCGAATCGGAGCTTCGTCGCACGCCGGCGGCGACCGATCCCGCTGAAGCAAAGACCCCGCCCACAACGCCAGCGCCGTCAGAAACCCCGGCGCCAACAACCGAGAGCGAAGAGCCTCCGATCGCCGAAGAGCCGACCTCCCCATCCCCCGAGGGAGAGGAGGGCGCGGAAAATGAGGTTGCAGCGGAGACAAGCGAAGCGAGTGAAGCCGAGGAGAGCAGCCAAGAGCCCTCCACGGCAGAGCAGCCCGCCCCGAATGAGCAAACCGAACAGGCCACAGCCGAAACGTCCGCTGCCGGTTCACAACAAGAGTCGGAGGATGCCGCCCCCGAGGGGAAACGGCTTCCCAAGGAATTCGTCGTCACGCTCCTTCACCCCTTTATCGAAGCCGAATTGAGCCGGTATTGGCTCGACCATGGGGTTGAGGAAGTCGAGGCAAACCCGCCGACCGATTATGGCGGACTGCTGACCTTGCTCTGGCTGGGGGTGATCATCCTGTTCATGGCGGGCATGGCCTGGATGTTCTTTCGCCAGACCCGCGACCCGATGGGAGGGGGGATGCTGGGCAACGTGGTCCGCAGCCCGGCACGTCGCTATCAACAGGAAGAGACGCCAATCACGTTCAACGATGTCGCAGGCCTCGAAGGGGTGAAACGCGACCTCAAGGAGGTCGTCGACTTCTTGAAGGATCCCGTCAAGTTTCAGCGGCTCGGCGCGCGCGTGCCCAAGGGAGTGCTGCTGATGGGGCCCCCGGGCACCGGCAAGACCCTGCTGGCCAAGGCCGTGGCGGGAGAGGCTGGGGTTCCCTTCTTTTCGATCAGCGGTTCGGAGTTCATTCAGCTCTTTGTTGGCGTCGGCGCCAGCCGCGTTCGCGATCTCTTCAAGACGGCCAAGGCGGCCTCGCCGGCGATCATTTTCATCGACGAAATCGACGCCGTCGGACGCGAGCGGGGTGCCGGAGTTGGAGGTGGGCACGACGAGCGAGAGCAAACGCTCAATCAGATTCTCAGCGAAATGGATGGGTTCACCCCTACCACGAGCCTGATTGTCATGGCGGCCACCAACCGCCCCGACGTGCTCGACTCGGCCCTGCTGCGACCGGGGCGCTTCGACCGGCACATCACCGTCGACCGGCCGTCGTTCGAAGCGCGGCGGCACCTGTTCGAAGTTCACACCCGCATCATGCCGATCGCCGAGGATGTCGACTTCGATCGGCTTGCCCGAGCGACCGTGGGTCTGACCGGAGCCGATATCCGCAACCTTGCGAACGAAGCAGCGCTTTGGGCCACACGGCACAACAAGGAGACGATCAACAACGACGACTTCGAGTACGCCCGCGACAAGGTCCTGATGGGTCCTCGCCGTGACGACGTCCTCACGGAGAAAGAAAAGAAGATCACCGCCTATCACGAGGCGGGGCATACCATTCTGGCCTGGTACCTCACTGGGAGCGATCGCGTTCACAAGGTGACCATTATCCCTCGAGGTCGGGCTCTCGGGGTGACCCAGCTCGTGCCGGAGGAAGATCGCCACAACCTGGGGCAACACGACATGAACGCGCGCCTCGCGCTCCTTCTAGGAGGGCGAACCGCGGAGAAGCTGATATTCGACGAGTATAGCGCGGGTGCCGAGAACGACCTCAAGGAAGCGACCAAGCTCGCGCGGCGGATGGTGACCCACTGGGGGATGAGCCCCCGGCTCGGACCGGTGGCCTACCACACCAGCGAGGAGCATCCGTTCCTTGGCCGGGAGATCGTCCAGGACCATCGCCCCTTCAGCGAGCACACGGCGCAGATCATCGACGAGGAAGTCGCCAAGATCATGCACACCGCCGCCGACCGGGCTCAGCGTGTCCTCGCGGAGCGACGTGGCGAGCTGATCGCCTTGTCGGAGGCGCTGCTCGAAAAGGAGGAACTCGATGAACCCGAGATCGAGGCGCTTCTCGGCCCTCCGCGCTACCGTCCCGCGCCACAAGGGGCCGTGCTGACGGATTCTCCCTCGTCCCCTGTCGCCCCCGCTCCGGCCCATCGCCAGGATGGGAAGACGTCGTAAAAACAGCCAGCGTGGGGATAGGACGCTTCCCATCCCCACGCTGGTGATCAAACAGCCTGCAAGGTTTGCAGTTCCTCGGCCAGTCGCTTCCGAGCAACGTGGAGCCGCCGCTTGATGGTCCCGACGGGGGCACCACAAGCCGCGCTGATTTCGAGGAGCGACTCGCCCCGGAGGTAGAAGGCCACGAGCGTATCGCGGTCCATCTTCCCGAGCCGGCTCAAGCCGCTGTGGACCTGCTCGGCCCGTTCGTTCCCGACGAGCGAGTCGAGCGGCGAATCGGCTTCCGAGCAGGTGGCAGCCAGCATCTGAGGCTCGGCCGAGATCGTCGGAGGCCGACGAACCTGCCGGTTGATCGCCATCCGCACCGTGATCGACTTGAGCCATCCACCAAAGGCGGCGGGCTCGTCGAGCTGGTGCAACCGCTGCATTGCCTTGACGAACACCTCCTGGCACAGCTCCTGGGCTTCAGCGTAGTTGCCCAATCGCTTGAGGCCAATGCTCATGACCATCGACTCGTAACGGTGAACCAGTTCGCCAAAGGCGTCCCGGCATCCGTCGAGCGAAGCGTCGACGAGCTCGGTCAATGTCGCGTCAGTCAAGTTGGTCAGTTCAGAAACCATTATCGTTCTCTCGATTCTCGCCGGGACACAACAAGGTCTGGGCGAAGTCACATTGGATGCGAAACCGGAGCCGCCTTCGATTCGAGGGAACGCATGCCGATATCAGGGGCAGCGATCCCGCGAAGGCTTCACCGGAACTTCAGGCGTCTTTCTGATTGGCCTGGCCGAATGTTCGGCCTTTGGCGATCAGCCGGCGAGATATCTGCCGGTGCCTGCCGGATAGCCACTGCTTCCTTGCGGAAGCCGACTTAGGGACGCGGTGGTCCCCAAGTCCGCTTGCCATGGTCGACCGCTTATGGCGGCCGGATGGCAAGCTGTGGCGGGGGCTCGATGCGCGCACATCAGGAGCGCGTGTTTCGAGCCTACCGGTACCAAATAGCCGCGTACGACGACAGCAAGGCATTCGAGGGCACGAATCGTCGATTCGACCACAAAATTCACGCCCTGGCGGTCGTTGAGACGGCCCTGGTTCTTCGTGAAAGCGGCGATAATCGTACGCATCTTGCCCTCGCTGCGCTGTGGCGCGGCTGGAGAGAACGGAATAGAGGTAAAACTTTGACTCAGCGGTTTGGGAACCCCCCCAGTTGGGGGCTGCTCAATGAAGTCCGCATCTCAAACATCGCACGGCCAGGTCCCCCGGTCAAGGGAATTGGTCCCGAATTGGGGACTTTGCCAAGTTGATGCTTGTTATCGGCATTCCGCCGGGCCTTGCGAGGGCCCAAATATCTGCCGAATGGGGGTTAGACAGGACACGCGGCTTGGAGGTTCACGGCTGACGAGAAATTTCTTGGGGAAATGGACGTTGCGGGCCAATCCCTCGTCCTCCAATCCCTCGGCCCCTGGTCCGACGGTCTTTAACTCGGCAGTCCGCCTCTCCCACGAAAACTGGAGCGTCGCTGGTCGAAACTCCGCACGTATGCGCTTCTTGGCACTGTCTGGCGTATCAGGGGGGGCTCCGTTGACATTAGTGTTGGTGGTGATAGGATTGCCGCCTGGCCCGCTGGTGGCTCCCCGGGAAGAGAATCACCCGGAGGAGGGCCCCCTTATTTTGTCCGCGAGATCGTGAAATAATTCACGAACCACGACACCTGGCTCCTTTCGAGTTCCCCCCTAGTGGACGATTTTCAAGTTTACCTGCCAATCCTTATCTATCTGGTCGCGATAGTTGGCTTTGTCGTGACCACCCTCCTGCTCGCTCACGTCCCCTGGGTCAAGCCGGGACGCGACACCGAAGTCAAGTCGATGCCGTACGAGTCGGGTATGGACCCGGTGCAGGACGCTCGCCAACACTTCGACATCAAGTTCTACCTGATTGCGATCTTATTTCTGCTGTTCGACATCGAACTGTTGTTTCTCTACCCGTGGGCTGTGAGCATGTATTCCTCCGAAGGGGGAATCCCGGTGGAGTTGCGGACCATGGTCTTCTGGTCGGCGCTGGGCTTCATGGTGCTGATCGCGATTGCCTACGTTTACGAGTGGCGGCGAGGAGGCTTCAAGTGGCGGTAAAGCTCCCAGACAATATCATCGTCAGTCAACTCGACTTCGTGTCGAACTGGGCTCGATCCAACAGCCTCTGGCCAATGCCGTTCGCGACCGCGTGCTGCGGGATCGAACTCATGGCGACCGCTTCGTCGCGGTACGACCTGGCCCGTTTCGGTGCCGAAGTCATGCGATTCAGCCCCAGGCAGTGCGATTTGATGATCGTCGCGGGCCGGGTGGTGATGAAGATGCTGCCGGTGCTCCAGCGGATCTGGCTGCAGATGCCGGAGCCGAAGTGGTGCATCTCGATGGGGGCCTGTGCTTGCACGGGGGGGGTGTTCGACACCTACGCCGTGGTGCAGGGGGTCGATCGCTTCATTCCGGTCGACGTCTACGTGCCGGGGTGCCCGCCGCGGCCAGAGCAATTGATTGCCGGGATCATGGAATTGCAGCAGAAGATCAAACAGGGAGGAACCTTCACCGGATCCGAGTTCGCCGCACGGACACTCCCCGAGGGACCTCCCACACTCGATCCAGGCGATATCGACCGGCTCCGGTTCCGCGAGCCCCCCCCGGTCGACCTGCGCGAGATGGCACAGCCGCGGTAGCCGACAGCGTTGTCCGGTTTGTGATGTCGTCTGGTTTGCGATAGATACTTTAAGGGTGGCATAGCGATGAGCGATGTGATTGACAAACTGTTGAAAACGTGGGGCAGCAGAGGCCTCACGACTTCGCAGTTTCGCGACAACACACGTCTGCATGCCCCCACGGAGCGGCTGTACGAACTGCTGGAAATGCTCAAGAGCGAATATGGCTTCGACATGCTGTTCGAGCTGACCGCTGTCGACTACCTTTATTACCCCGACGCGACCGATCGTTATGGCGTGGTGTATGGCCTGCTCAACACCACGACCAGCGAGCGGATTTTCGTCAAGACGATGCTCAACGATCCCGATCCCGAGCTGCCATCGGCGGTGCCGCTGTGGCAGTCGGCCGATTGGATGGAACGCGAGGTGTTCGACATGTATGGGATTCGTTTCCCCGGTCACCCCGATCTGCGGCGAATCCTCATGCCACCAGAGTTTGCCACCTACCCGCTGCGGAAGGATTATCCACTGCGGGGGCGAGGCGAGCGGCATAACTTCCCGGTGATTACCCGGGCGGAGAGTTAGCGGCGAGTTTTTGGTTCTAATTGCTTTGTTTGATTCAAGCGACGCTGGCGAGACAACGGCGGGTTGTCTTTCGCACTACTAAAGCCCGGACTGGAAGGCCGGAGTTACCTCACCATGCCGCTCACCGAAGTCGAGCCCACGATTGCCACCCATCCCGACCAGCGGGAATTTCAGTGGACGCTGAACTTTGGGCCGCAGCACCCGGCGACTCACACCACCTTGCGCCTGGTGCTGACGCTCGAGGGGGAAACGGTGCTCAACGCCGTCCCCGACATCGGCTATCTCCATAGCGGCTTCGAGAAGCTGGGCGAAGAACTCGACTTCAATCAGTATGTCACGATCGTCGATCGGATGAACTACCTGTCGCCCGTGGCGAACGAAGTCTCTTGGTTTCAAGCCGTCGAAAAACTGCTGGGCATCGAGCTCACCCCGCGGGGCAAGTACATCCGAACGATTTTCGCCGAATTGATGCGAATGCAGGACCATCTGCTCAATGTGGGGACCTGCGCGCTCGATCTCGGGGCGTTCACGGCATTCCTCTACTTCTTCACCCAGCGCGAGCGGATTTACGACCTGTGCGAGCTTGCCTCCGGCCAACGATTCCACTCCAGCTACATGCGCGTCGGCGGGGTAATGGCCGACGTCTCCGACGAGTGGATCGACAAGGCCCGCGAGTTCGTGCGTAATTTCCCCCGTGCCCATGCCGATGTGACCCGGCTGCTCAACAAGAACAGGATTTTTGTTGAGCGGACCAAGGGTGTTGGCATTCTGAGCAAGGAGGACGCGATCAGCCTCGGCTGTTCGGGGCCCATTGCCCGGGCGAGCGGTGTGGCCCGCGATCTGCGGAAGGACGAGCCTTACCTGGCCTACAACGACTTCGATTTCAAGGTGATCTGCGCCACAGGGGGCGATTGCTACGCCCGCTACATGGTGCGGATGCTCGAGATGCAAGAGAGCATCAAGATTCTGCAGCAAGCCCTCGAGAATCTCCCCTCGGGCAACGCGAATGCCGACGTCGGCGGGAAAGTCACACTGCCGGAGAAACTCGATGTTTACCAGAGCATCGAAGGCCTGATTCACCACTTCGAACAAGTGATGCCCAACCGGGGTGTGCCGACGCCGGTCGACGAGGTCTACGGGGCCTGCGAATCGGCCAATGGCGAACTTGGATTCTACGTGGTGTCGGATGGGACGAATCGGGCGTATCGGGCCCGGACTCGCCCCCCTTCGTTCATCCACTTTGGGGCCTTTCCCCTGATGATCAAGGGGCACCAGTTGAGCGATGTCGTGGCCGTGCTAGGAAGCATCAACATCATTGCCGCCGAACTCGACCGATAGACGGGCGACCCGAGAACAAGACTATGAGTGAAGTCAACGAACAGATCCGCGGCCAGATCGTCGAGCTCTTGCCACGGTACCCCCACAAACAGGCGGTCACCCTGCCGGCACTTCATTTGGTGCAGGACGAGAAGCGGTGCGTCCCCCGCGAGGCGGTGCGAGAGATCGCCGAGATTCTCGAACTCCATCCGGCACAAGTCGAAGACACGCTGAGCTTCTATGGGTTCTTTCGCCACGAAGAGCGGCCCCTGGGTCGCCATCGGCTGTGGGTTTGTCGCAGCGTGAGTTGCATGTTGCGAGGGGGAGAAGAACTGCTCGCCGAACTTTGCTCGCGGTTTGGCATCAAGCCGGGAGAGACGACTCCCGATGGCCGGTTGACGATCGAATTCGCCGAGTGCCTCGGGATGTGCGAGGGCGCGCCTTGCGTGCTGCTCGACGATGAATGTTACGGAAACATGACCACCGAGAGCACCGCTCAGTTGCTCGATCGCGTGGAGAGTGCCGGAGGATCGAATGGCCACGTTTGAACCAGTGCTGCTGGCCCGGGTCGGCAAGCCCGACAGCGCCACGATCGCCACCTACGAAGCCGACGGGGGGTATCAGGCCCTGCGGAAGGCGCTTCAGATGGCCCCCACCGATGTCATCCAGTTGGTCAAGGACTCGGCCCTCCGCGGTCGAGGGGGCGCGGGCTTCCCGTGCGGGCTCAAATGGACCTTCCTGCCGAAGGACCATCCCGGGCCGATCTACATGTGCGTCAACGCCGACGAGAGCGAGCCGGGGACCTTCAACAACCGAATTCTGATGGAGGAGGATCCCCATCAGTTGCTCGAAGGGATCATGATCTCCTGCCGCGCCACCCGGGCCACCACGGCCTATCTCTACTTGCGATACGAGTACGGCCGAAGCTACCGGGCGCTCGACAACGCGATCAAGGAGTGTTACGCGAAGGGGCTGCTGGGCAAGAACATCCTGGGGACCGACTTCTCGCTCGACATTTACCTGCACCGCGGAGCAGGGGCCTACATTTGCGGCGAGGAGACGGGGCTGATCGAAAGCCTCGAAGGAAAGCGGGCATGGCCGCGGATCAAACCCCCCTTCCCTGCCGTCGAAGGGGCCTTCCGCAAGCCGACGGTCGTCAACAATGTCGAGACCCTCTGCTGCGTGACCCACATCGTGGCCCGCGGGGTCGATTGGTTCAAGTCGATTGGTATTCCCCCCGACCCGAAGAATCCCCGCGACGTGGGGAGCTATGGCCCGAAGCTCTATTGCATCAGTGGCCATGTCAACAACCCGGGCTGTGTCGAACTTCCCCTGGGGGTGACCGCTCGCGAATTGATCGACGAGCATGCCGGCGGAGTCTGGAAGGGGCGCAACGTGAAAGCGGTGATCCCTGGCGGGCAAAGCACCGGGTTCATGTCGGCCAATGAACTCGATGTGCCGCTCGATTTTGCCGGTCCCCTCACCGTCGGCTGCCTTGGTCTGGGGACCGCGGCCGCGGTGGTGATCGACGACCAGACGAGCATGGTCGATGTCCTGTACAACAGTTGTCGCTTCTTTGCCCACGAATCGTGCGGCCAATGCACACCCTGCCGGGAGGGAACGACCTGGATGACCAAGATTCTCCACCGCATTCGCAGCGGCCATGGCGAGCTGCGCGACCTCGATCTCCTGGTCGAGGTGGCCGATTCGATGGGAATCACGCCCGGGACGACGATCTGCGGTCTCGCCGATGGCGCGGCCTGGCCCGTGAAGAACGCGATTTCCAAATTCCGCGGCGAATTCGAAGAGTACATCACCCGGCGGCAGACGACTCACGACGTGATGGCCGACCTGGTCGGAGCCCACTAAACACAAGCAACACAACTGGGAGCGGGTCTTTCGAGTCCCCCCTTCTCCCTCTAAGAGTAAGCCATGTCTACGGTCACGATAAACGGACAAGAGATCGAGGTTGCCGACGACGAGCAATTGAACGTCGTCCAGGCCGCCAAGCAAGCCGGGGTGGAGATTCCCCACTACTGCTGGCACCCCTCGCTATCGGTCGTGGCAAGCTGCCGGATGTGCCTGGTCGAGCTGGGAGAAAAAGGGGCCGACGGCAAGGTGACGATGCAACCGCGGCTCGCCCCCGCGTGTCAGATGCCGGCCCGGCATGGCACCGTCGTGGTGACCGACAGCCCCAAGGTCAAACAGGCTCAAGCGGCCACCTTGGAATACTTGCTGCTGAACCATCCACTCGATTGCCCGACTTGCGACCAGGCTGGCGAGTGTTTCCTGCAGGATTACAGCTACCGATTCGGAAACGCCCAGACTCGGCTGCAGGAACCCAAGGAACTCAAGCCCGATAAGGATTACATCGGCGAGGAGATTACGCTCTTCACCGACCGCTGCATCATGTGTACGCGCTGCGTCCGCTTCACGCGCGAGATCTCGGGAACGGCCGAACTTCAAGTCATCAATCGCGGCACGCGGGCCGAAATCGACGTTTATCCCGGCGAGCCATGCAACAACAAACTGGCGGGCAATGTCGTCGACCTTTGCCCCGTGGGGGCCCTCTGCAGCAAGGACTTCCTCTACGAGCAGCGCGTGTGGTGGCTGCAAAGTCGCAACAGTGTCTGTCCGAATTGCAGCACCGGGTGCAGCATCCACGTCGACCAGAACAACGAAACGATCTATCGCTTGCGTCCGCGGACCAATCCCCTCGCCCAGGGGGATTTTATGTGCGACGACGGGCGGTTCGGTTGGAAATACATCCACGACGAGAAACGACACACGCATCCGGTGGTCAAACAATCCGGAGTGGCAAGTTCCCTCGCGACCCGTCCCAATTCAGGCACGGGATCCAATGGGGATGTTAACGAAGTGATCCTCCCCCCCGATTGGTCCGGCGTTCTCGGACAAGTGCGCGACAAGATCGTCGCCGCCGCCAAACAAGACCCGGGAGGCGTGGCGGCCATCTTCTCACCTTGGATGACGGTCGAGGAGGCCTATCTGCTGGCGGACTGGCTCCACGGGATCTCGCCGCAGATCAAATTCGCCATCGGGCCGGTTGACGTTGTTGGCCAGGACGACCACTATCCCAAGGATTCACACGGCCAACACGTTCCGCCAGCGAAGTTCACCATCCACGCCGAAAAGTGCCCGAACCGCCGCGGGGTCGAGCAAGTGCTGGCCCATTATCAGCAGTCGATCGCGTTCGACGCGATTCTCGACGCGGCTCGGGGCGGGAAGCTCCAAGCGGCCTATGTCCTCCATCCTGGCCCGAGCGACTGGCTGTCGGGCGATCAGGTCGCAGCCCTTGCCAAGGTTCCTTTCCTGGTGGTGCAGGATTTGATCCAATCGCCACTGAGTGACGCCGCTCACATCGTCTTGCCAGGAGCCGCGTTTGCCGAAAAGGATGGCACCTTCGTCAACTACAAGAATCTCGCCCAAGGAATCGTGCGGGCGATCCGGTGCCCCGCTGAGGGGTACACCGACGCTCGCATTCTGATGGAACTCGCTGGCCGGACGGGAATGTTCAACGCACGGTTGGTGCGACGAGAAATTGGCGATCAGATCTCCCAATTCGCCGCGTTGGGCGATGGGGAGTTGGGAGAACACGGAGTGCAACTCGACGCGAGTCTGGCACCTCAGGAGGCGAGCGCCCGATGACCCAAGCGATGCTCATCGAAACCATCGTCAAAATCGCCATCGTGCTCGGGGCGATCCTCACGGTCTGCGCCTACCTGATCTACGTCGAGCGCAAGCTCTCGGCGTTCATGCAGGACCGCATCGGGCCCAACCGGGTCGGGCCGATCGGATTGCTCCAGCCGCTGGCCGACGGAATCAAGTTCATCCTCAAGGAAGACGTGATTCCCCGGTATGCCGACAAGTTCCTGTTCATCCTCGCCCCCTGCATCGCGGTGGCCACGGCGATGCTAGCCTTTGCGGTGGTGCCGTTCGGCCCGACCGAGGGGACTCCGCGCGATGCGGCCCTTGTCATCGCTCCCGGACTCGACATCGCGCTGGTCTATGTCTTCGCGGTGGGAAGCCTGGCGGTCTACGGCATCATTCTTGGGGGATGGGCCTCGAACAACAAATACAGCTTGCTCGGATCGCTCCGTTCGAGTGCCCAGGTCATTAGCTACGAAATCCCGCTGGGGACGTCGATCCTGGGGATCGTGCTCCTGTCGAGCACAATGAACATCGAGCAGATCGTCGACACCCAAACGGCAGGCGAAGCGACCGGCTTTGCCTCGATCTTCGCGTGGAACATTTGGATTCAACCCCTGGCCGGCTTGATTTTCATGGTGAGTGCCCTGGCCGAGGCGAATCGCCTGCCGTTCGACCTTCCCGAGGCCGAGCAGGAATTGATCGGTGGTTATCACACCGAGTACAGCGCGATGAAGTTCGCCCTGTTCTTCCTGGGCGAATACACCCACATGATCACGGTGAGCTTCCTGATCTCGGCCCTGTTCCTGGGGGGATGGCATTTCCCCTGGATTGCCGAGGCGGGGAGCACCTACGCCGGGGCCTGGATCGTCAAGGTCGGCGTCCTCTGCGGGAAGGTCTTCTTTCTGATTCTGCTGATGATGATGCTTCGCTGGACGTTGCCGCGCTTCCGGTTCGATCAACTGATGAAACTGGCCTGGCAAGGATTGGTGCCGCTGGCGTTCCTCAATGTGATTCTGGTGATGAGCGTGTTGCAGTTCGACTTGCCGCGGTGGATGCTCACCGTCGGGTCGGTCGTGCTGTTCATGGCCGCCATCATGATCAATACCGCGGTGCTCAAGCGCCGGCTGCAAACTCCCCAACCCGTGACCGTATAAAACCCGCAGTGGTCCGTTGCGGGCCACCGACTCGAGTCGCCCTCCAATTTTGGCGAATAGGCGAGAAGAAGAGACATGAAACCTGAAGACATCAAGTGGGTTGAAGAACCGACCATGGGGGTATGGGAGGCAATGTACTTGCCGGCCATCATCAGTGGTTTGGCGACGACGTTCCGCCATATCTTCGAGAAGCCGGTCACCGAACAATACCCCGACACCAAGCCCGATCTCCCCCCCAACTATCGCGGCGTCCATCGCCTCAATCGCGACGAACAGGGGCGCGTGAAATGCGTGGCGTGCATGCTCTGCGCCACGGTCTGCCCGGCCCACTGTATCGACATCATCGGGGACGATGCCCCTTGGGAAGATCGCGACAAGTACCCCATCAAATTCGAAATCGACGAACTCCGCTGCATCTACTGCGGCATGTGCGAAGAGGCCTGCCCGGTCGATGCGATCGAGCTCACTTCCATCTACGATCTGACCGGCCAGAGTCGCCAAGAACTGATTTTCGATCGTGAAAAACTGCTCGATATCTTCGACCAGACCAAGGACAATCCGAAGGATCCCGTCCGGACGACGCGTGGCATTCTAGGGCCAGCCTCGGAAATCATTGGTCCGATCCGCCTCGCCTCCGGCAAACCAGAACAACCGAGCACGCCCGTTCCCCATGAGTCATCCGATGTTTCTTGATACGCTCCTGCTTGCCGCCGCGGGAATCGAGCCAGGAGGCTTGCCAGTGTTGTTTGGCTTGCCGGTTCTCCTCGGGGCGGCGGCCTACATTCTGACGGTCGCCTTTCCCAGGACCCGACTCGTGGGGCCCGCGACCGTTTGCCTGATCGCGGCGATCGCGTGCGGGTGGTGGTTCTGGTGGGGGCACGTCGAGAATCCCATCGAGGCCGGGCTGTTCGGTGCGTTTTCTGTGCTCGCCATCGCCACCGCCTGTGGGATGCAAGTCGAAATCAATCCGGTCTACGTCGCCCTCTGGTTCGCGTCGGTGGTGCTCAGCGTTTGCGGGCTTTTCCTCATGCAGGGGGCCGCCTTCATTAGCGCGGCGACCATCATCGTCTACGCGGGTGCGATCGTCGTAACGTTCCTGTTCCTGATCATGCTGGCAAAGCAGGCGGGAGTCTCACCATACGACCGCCGCTTCCGCCATCCCGTGCTCGGAGTGCTCCTGGGGAGCATTCTTCTGGGCGTGCTCATCTTCGTCATGCGACAGCCAATGCCCGAGGCCGCCAGCGTCCCACCCTCCTTCACCTTCAGCGCGCCAATGGAGGGAGACACCGGGGGGATGATGACGTTGGGGCGATCGCTGTTTGTCGATCACCTCTGGTCGACGATTCTGGCCGGGGTGCTCTTGCTGATTGCCACTTTTGGGGCGATCGTCATCGCAATCCACACACGCGAGACGTCCAAATGACTCCACAACTCGAGAACTCCCTGCTGGTCAGCGCCGTGCTCTTCGTGCTCGGCATCATCGGCTTCATGACACGCCGCAACCTGATCGTGATGTTCCTCTCGGCGGAACTCATGCTCCAGGCCGTTGCGCTCAACCTCATCGCCTTTGGCCGAGCTTACGGCAACTTTCACGGCCAGTCGTTCACCATTTTCGTCCTCACCGTGGCGGCGTGCGAAGCGGCCGTGGCACTGGTATTATTCCTGGCGGTCTATCAGCGTCGTCAGACGCTCGATGTGAGCATGTGGTTTAATCTTGCGGAAGTCGACCCGCGCCAGCAGGAGCCCGAACTCGCCAACGAATTGGCACTTCCCGAGACGGTGGAGGAAATTCATTACCCAACCTTGACGCCCGCGGGACACGAACCTGTGGTCATGCCGCGTCGCGACCGCAATTCCTCTTCGAGCGAGCGAGAAGGGACCATCACCCGTGCCTAATGCCTTGCTATGGTTGATTCCGGGCGCGCCCCTGGCAGCGGCCGTGCTGATCACGCTGTTCGGTAAGCGGTGGCTGCGCGAATCGAGCGATCTCCCCTGCATTCTGGGAATCGGCGTGAGCGCGGTCTCGTCGCTCCTGCTGCTCATGCGTGGTACCTACAACGACGCCGTGATGAATGTCGTCGGCTATGAGTGGTTCTCCGTGGGGGACCTGACGGTCCCCGTGGCGCTGCGGGTCGATTCCCTCACGGTGATGATGCTGGTGATGGTCACCTGTGTCGCGTTTCTGGTGGCGATTTTTGCCCGCGGCTACATGCATCACGACCCTGGCTACCCGCGGTTTTTCGCCGCGGTCAGCCTGTTTGTCTTCTCGATGACGATGCTCGTCTTGAGCAGCAACCTCATTCTGCTCTACGTCTTCTGGGAAGCGGTCGGTTTTTGCAGTTACCTCTTGATCGGCTTTTGGTTCCAGAAGCCCTCGGCTGCCGCGGCGGCCAAAAAGGCCTTCCTGGTCAACCGCATTGGAGACTTCGGGTTCGCGATCGGCATCTTTCTGATGTGGGTTCTCGTCGGACGGGCTCTTGATTGGCAGGCCCCCCCCGGTCAAACCTTGCTCGACTACACCACGATCTTTCAGGTCGCCGGTTCCCTCGCGGAAAACGACCATGGCCTGCTGCTGGCGGCCGCTTTGTGCCTGTTCGCCGGCGCGGTCGGCAAGTCGGCCCAGTTCCCGCTCCATGTCTGGCTCCCCGACGCGATGGAAGGCCCCACCCCCGTGAGTGCCCTGATCCATGCGGCGACGATGGTCACGGCGGGGGTCTACATGGTGGCACGACTCTCTCCCGTCTACGTCCACTTGCCCGAGGCCCAGGTCTTCATCGCTTGCATCGGCGGGATCACCGCACTGCTGGCGGCCCTGATCGCCCTCACCCAGTACGACCTCAAAC
Organism: uncultured Planctomycetaceae bacterium; assembly: GCA_964650265.1. Lineage (GTDB taxonomy): Bacteria > Planctomycetota > Planctomycetia > Pirellulales > Lacipirellulaceae > CAZYQQ01. The sequence goes on along the minus strand of CAZYQQ010000019.1, from coordinate 5,950 downwards.
GGGTCCTCGCCTATTCGACGGTGAGCCAGCTCGGGCTGATGTTTGTCGCCCTCGGCGCGGCTGCCGGCGATTCGCATCGGATGGCGATTGCCGGCGTGGCCGCCCTGTTCCACCTGTTTACTCATGCGTTCTTCAAGGCGCTATTGTTCCTTGGCTCGGGGAGCGTCATGCACGCCATGGGCAACAACATCGACATGCGCAAGTTCAGCGGCTTGCGCCACGTGATGCCGATCACCCATTGGACCTTCCTCATCGGAGCATTGGCACTGGCTGGCATTCCCCCCTTCTCCGGATTCTGGAGCAAGGACGAAATCCTCGCCGTGACGGGCGAAGCGGCACTTCACGCCGCGGAGCCCTATCGCATCTACTTTGCCATCCTCCAGTATGCGGTCTTGCTCACGTCCCTCCTCACGGCTTTCTACGTCTTCCGGGCGTACTTCCTCACATTCTGGGGCGACAAGCTCATTCCCCGCGAAGCGGGGGACCACGCTCACGAGTCGCCGGCCGTGATGACGATCCCGCTGGTGATTCTGGCCGTCTGTGCCGCTGCCATCGGCGGCCTGCTCGCCTGGCACCACCGGTTGTTCGACTTCCTAGCCCATACCCCCGGGCTCGATGGAGGTGAGGCCCATGCCCTATCTCCTGCGGTGATGATTATGGGATCCTTGGTCGGAGTCATTGGGATTGTGATCGCCTGGTTCCTCTACGGCAGAAGCCGTGGGGCCGCGACGCAAATTGCCGTGCAATTCCCCAAGGCCTACGTCCTGTCGCTCAAGAAGTTCTATTTCGACGAGATCTACGCGGCGCTCATCGTCCGACCACTCGAGTGGCTCGCCGGTGTTTCCGCCCGGTTCGACAAGCTGGCCATCGACGCGGTGGTCGACGCGGTCGGCAGAGTTCCGGGTCATGTCGGTCGCTGGTTGCAACCGTGGCAGAATGGGCTGGTCCAATCGTACGCAGTCACAATGTTCATGGGGATTACGGTGCTGGCGGTTCTGGTACTCTTGGTGAACTGGACCTAAACGAATCACCTGGCACAAGCGGTTAGGAAGGCAGGGTGGGGCAACTTAGCCCACGCAACGAATGAACGACCTACTCAACGAAATCTTGATCGTCATGATCCTGCTCCCCCTCGTGGGGGCAGCGCTCGCCGTGCTGTTGGCGGCCAACGCCAACGCGGTCCGCTGGGTGAGCTTGCTGACAACCTTGGTAACCCTCGCGCTCTCCTGGATCATCGTCGCCAACTACCAGACGACCGACCCGGCCGACCTTGCCGGCAAAGTCATGTCGCCGCAGATGGCAACCCATGCCACGTGGATGTCGTTTGATCTGGCTGGCGGGGGCACGGCCCATATCGACGCCCATCTCGGGATCGATGGCATCTCGCTCTGGCTGGTCGCGCTGACGACGCTGCTGATGGTTTCCTCGGTCCTCGTCTCGTGGAAGTCGATCGACAATCGGGTGGCCGAGTTCCATGCCTGGCTCCTAGTTCTCGAGGCCGGGTTGCTCGGAGTCTTTTGCTCGTTCGATCTGATTCTGTTCTACGTCTTTTTCGAGTTCACGCTGATTCCCCTCTTCTTCCTGATTGGCATCTGGGGTGGAGCGCAGCGGGAGTACGCGGCCGGTAAGTTCTTCATCTATACCTTCACGGGCAGCTTGCTGAGTCTCGTGGGGTTGGTGGCCCTGGTCCTGGCGGTGAATCATCAGAATCCCGACGTGCTCACATCGTCGATTCCCGAGCTGGCCCAGGCGATGCAAGGCGAGCTCGCCCGGAGCGCCACCGACGAGGGAGTTCGCAACTTCTGGGAGACAACCCAGTTTTGGATTTTCCTCGCCCTGTTCGCCGGGTTCGCGATCAAGGTCCCCTTGTTCCCATTCCACACCTGGTTGCCGCTGGCCCACGTCGAGGCCCCCACGGCGGGTTCGGTGCTACTGGCCGGAGTGCTGCTAAAGCTTGGTACCTACGGCTTCCTCCGCCTGGCGTTGCCCCTCTTGCCGCTGGCGGTCGTCGACATCGGCGTCCCGCTAGTCGCCGCGCTATCGGTGATCGGAATCATCTATGGGGCGTTCTGTGCCCTGAGTCAGACCGACATGAAGCGGCTCGTGGCCTACAGCAGCGTGAGCCATCTGGGGTTCTGCACATTAGGCCTGTTTGCCCTCAATTCGGAAGGGCTCGCGGGCGGCATGATGCAGATGATCAACCATGGACTCTCCACGGGTGCCTTGTTCCTGCTGGTGGGTATGATCTACGAGCGACTCCACACGCGGCAGCTCGAGGAGATGGGGGGCCTCGCCGCGCGACTCCCACTCTTCGCGTTCTTCCTGGTGCTAATCTGCTTCTCCAGCATGGGCCTGCCTGGCCTCAACGGATTTATTGGCGAAGTGCTCGCCTTGATTGGCATGTTCAAGGTCCATCCGCTGTATGCGATTCTGGGAGCGACGGGAATCATCCTTGGCGCCTGGTATCTCCTCAAGTTGCTGCGGATGTGCCTCTTCGGACCGGTACGGCGCGAGCACGACCAGTACGACCTGGTCGACCTCAACCCCCGAGAATTGACCGCCTTGGTGCCGATTGCCATTCTCTGTCTGGTGATTGGAATCCGCCCGCAGCCGGTTCTCGAAGTCATGCAGCCAGAACTCGATGCGATCGCGGCCATTTATGCCACGCCGGACGAGAATATTGGCGGTCAGCCCATCGCCAGTCTGGTCGCGAAGGTGCAACCCGGCGATGTCGCACTCGACTCGCCCTCCCATTCAACCGGTACCGCGGAGATCGAGTAAGTGGACGCAGCGATTGAGAACTTGACTCGGGCGGCCTGGACCATCGCTCCCGAATTGGGGATGGTCGCGGCGAGTTCCGTGCTGATTTTGCTCGGCAGTTTTTTCCGGACCGGCCCCAACGGAGCGGCTTCCACCGGTGGCCGCATCCTCAGCCTGACGATCGGGCTGCTGGTGCTCGTCATCCCCCTGGTCGGACTCTGGATGGATTTCGAGCAGGGAATTGCCGAGCGGGCCGCAACAGCAGCGGCCAGCATGAGCAGTAGTGACCCTCAACCGGCGTTTGTGCGCGACAGTGTGGCCCGGTTGATCCAAGGGACAAGCCTTGTGTCCGGGTTCATCCTGCTCGTGCTGCTCAAGCAGCGGCTCCACGCGCGCTACCCTGCCGAGCAGATCGCGTCGCTGCTCTTTCTGGTCGCGGGGGTCAACCTCGTCGCATCGGCCAACGACCTGATCGCGCTCTTCGTCGCGCTGGAGGTCGTCAGTATTCCGACTTATATCTTCCTCTACCTGGCTCGCTCCGACGAGCGCTCGCTAGAGGCGACCCTCAAATACTTCCTCTTGAGTGTCTTTTCCTCCGCCTTCCTCCTCTACGGGTTCAGCATTCTCTATGGGGCCGCCGGATCGACAAATCTCGACACCATACGGCAGTCACTGATTGAACCAACCGGAATCGTCAATGGGGGCATGCTGCAAGTCGCCCTCGTGATGATTGTCGCCGGGCTCGGATTTCGCATCGCTTCGGTCCCGTTCCACTTCTACGCCCCCGATGTGTTCGAGGGAACCAGCATCCCGGCCGCGGCAATGCTCGCCGTCGTCCCCAAGATCGCCGGCTTTGTCGCCCTCGTCAGGCTCGCCACGGCCGTGTTCCTCGCCGATGGCATCGATCCCCAAGCCTTTGGGGTCCTGGCCAATTATGCACCAGCCATCTTCGGTGGCCTCGCGCTACTCACCATGACCGCCGGCAATATCCTCGCCTTGCTGCAAGACAATCTCCGCAGGCTCCTCGCCTATTCGAGCGTCGCCCATGCTGGCTATATGCTGATCGGGCTCGCGATCCCCTCGGTCGCCGGACTCGAAAATGGAACCCGGGCACTCTTGTTCTACCTGCTCGTCTACTGCCTGATGACCCTGGGAGTGTTCGGAGTCCTGCTCCTGCTTCGCGTCAGTGGCCGCTCGGTCGAAACCATCAGCGATCTCCGCGGGCTGGGAGCTTCGAGCCCGCTGGCCGCCCTGATGATGACCATCTTCCTGTTCGGCCTCACCGGACTCCCCCCCACGGCCGGATTCTGGGGCAAATTCAACCTGTTTGTCGCAGCCTGGGCAAGCGAAAGCCTTGTCCTGCGAATGCTCGCGGTGGCGCTCGCCCTCAATGCGGCAATCGCCGCGTGGTATTACCTGCGACTCATCAAAAGCGCCTACCTCGACCAGCAAACAGGCGACGTCTCTGCCATCTCCCCCCACCAGGCCCCCGCGCTCTACGGACTAATGGGACTATTCGCAGTCGGCGCGATCGCCCTGTTCTTCGCCCCCGACTACATCTGGCTCACCCTGCGGGGCATCGGCTGAACCTTCCTGCCCAGCGCGTGTCCTCTTGCACACAGAAGTTGTCACCCGTGGTGCGACCGGGAGAACCTGGAGTAGAATACAACCAGCATCGCCCGCCATGCGGCCGTTGGTCCGGTAGCTCAGTCGGTTAGAGCAGGGGACTCATAATTGAAGAAATGCCATCTCGCCTATCACAATTATCCCCTTAAACCACTTGTTTTATAGGCCCAAACGGCAATCGGGTCGAATCTAAAAGACACCCACAAATCCCCCGAAATACCTCTTCTCAGGTGTCATGACACCCGCTCTTTTGACACCCGATGCCACGTTGCTTGATGGGTGCTTGCCGGGTGTTTGATCTACGCCGCGTAGAATCAACCGCCTGACGCTACCCCGCCAGCGCTCCCACCAGTTCGGCGAACGTCACCATCTCCGCCACCAGTGGATCGGCGCGCACCACCTTCCGCCGTTCCCGCTCTCCCCCGGCGGGAAACTTCAGGTTGTCAAACAGCAGCCGAAAGGTGCCACGTCGAGCCAGCAGGCGGGGGAGTTCCGGACACCCCCACCTTACGCACCGGCTCGACGCGGCATAGATAAACCGGCGCCGAGGCCCGACCCTTGGTGGGGACCGTGGGGAGCACGGGCGCCGGCCAGGAATGCGCTAGTGGAGTCGATGCAAGAACAGCGCCCGCAGGTTGCGATCCACACAATCCTCAGCACGCGCGGCAATCGTCAGTTCACATGGAACGTTCTTGTAATCGAACTTGGCGGCAATCGGGGTGCGTATTGCCCGTTGGGTGCCAACACGATCCGCCAGCCCGACAGCAATTGCCTCGGCTGGACCGTACCACGTTTCTCGACTGAGTGCAGCGCGGAGTTCGGCTTCGGTGCCTGTCCACCTCGGTAGGTAGGTTTGCACGATCGCTTCGTTCGTTCGCTTCAGGCTCTCGACCGAATCCTCGAAGTCCTCAACCTTGCCCGACTTGAGGGAGCCAGACGCGAAGTGAATCATTTGCTCGCTGCCCACGGCCATCACGATTTCATCGGCACCCTGAATGATGATGCTTCCAGCCGATGCGGCCAAGCCATCGACGTACGCCTCTATCCGGCCGACGTGATTGGCAAGCAGTTGCACAATGGCAAACCCGTCTCGGGCGTATCCGCCCGGGCTGTGAACGTGGAGTTCAAGCGGGGCCGTAGGGCTGATCCCAGCCATCGCCTGCTGAACATCCTCGGCTGTAAAATCGACACCAACCTCTCCGTACAACCAAAGTACATGCGTACCGGGCGCCGCGTTAGTGATCCTCACACCGACTTCGGTGCGAAGCGACCGTTCCCGCGCCGAGGTGGGGAACTTGCCGGTTTCTTCTTCGACTATTTCTCCCCATATCCGGCGCCGCGTGGGGGCCTCCAATTCGGCCGCCACTCGCAGGCCGAGCTTTTCCATGTTGGTTAGCTCGCGCCCTTCACGCTCGGCAGTGTCGACCACGTTCTGCCAGTGCTTGGCGGTAACTTCCATGCGGGCATAGTGTAGGTCGCTCAACTTGAGGACGTCAGTTTTCATGGATCTTGCTCCTGTAGGAATCGCTCTGCCCACGGTTGGGCGTGTTTGTTTCGATGACGG
>CAZYQQ010000018.1:16214-67317 GCA_964650265.1 uncultured Planctomycetaceae bacterium | reverse complement strand
TGGGGACTTATTGATCACAGGTAAAGTTTTAGCGCCCTCCGCACCCCTCGTCGAGGCGAGAACGGGGGCTTGGTGGGAAAAATTCACAGGCTCTCAGGCCTCGAACGAGACGCCCCCCTCGACGACCAGCCCTTCCCCCACCAGGTAGGGGGCGACGATGGGAGTGCCGGAACTGGCTTGCGAGCGAAGCTTGGCGACGGCCATCTGCCACGTCTCACGTTCGATTTCGAGCAGGCGGAGCACATCGGCGACTTGCTTGCGGTCGGAATTGGCGTAGGCGCTACTCAACGTGTAGAAGAGGTATTGGTAGAGGCTGGCGAGGGTTTGGTTGAGCTGCGAGTCGTCGTGGCGAACACCCGCGAGCAATTCGGCGACGATATCGGTGGCTCGGCTCAAAAAGTGGCTCGCCTCGATGCCGTTTTCCCGCTCGAATTCAAATTCGGCCTGACGACAGAAGCGAATCGCCCCTTCGATGAGCATCAGGTGGAGCTGCGGCGCCGAGGCAGTCTGGATGCGCGACTGGAGGTATTGCTGCGGATGAACCTGGCTCATGGAGACCCGACCTTCCCTGGAGGATTGATGTTGCGTTGGCACCGCGCTCACGCAGCGCCCATAGTGACTATCGGCTAATTCCGGCGGATCGTGAGCGGCTGAATGGCTTGAATCCCATCGAGTGCTGAGAAGTTGGCTTGAAACCTCGCCAACGTCTCTTCGAGGAGATAAAACTCCTTTAGCGTCCGCACACGTTCCCGCTCGAGATACAAGTCGAGCGAGGCGATCCGGGCCTCGTTGTTTTCGATCGTCGCGTTGAGGGCATCGTACCGCGAGGCGAGCAGCGAGTTCTCTTCCCCCGCCAGCCGATCGATAACAGAGGTGAAGCGATCGATCACCCCCGTCGTATCGGCCTTCAACAGCCGTTCGACTTCCGCGGGACGCTCGTCGTAGGCGGTGCGGAGCTTCGACTTGTTGAGTTCGAGTTTCCCCTTGTCGTTCAGGCTGATGCCGATCGCCTCCAGCGAGGGAAGATCGCGACTCGCCGAGAAGGTGCCGGTGAATAGCCTTGCCAAATCGGTCTCGATTCGCACCGCTTCACTACGGCCAAACAGGAGTCCCGTGGTGAGCGCCTCGGCATCGAACGAGGTCAACTGATCGAGGGTCGATCGCAAGGAATTGAACGACTCGACAAAGGCTTCGACGCTGGCGACAAATGGGCTCGAGTCGCTCGATACCGTCAACTGGATAGGAGAGTCGGTCACCTGGTGGACCTCGGCGGTCAGTCCAGGGACGACTTCCGCGAATTTCCCCGTGGCACTCGATAGCACGATGCCCCCCGCGGCGTTCGACCCCACCTGCAGGATCGCATCCTGCGGGCGCGTGATGTCGACAAACGAGAAGGCCGCCAGGTTGCTCCCGACGAGCAGTTCGTTCTGCGCCCCGGGAGCGTTGGTGGTGATCGACAAGCGATAGCCGGTGCCATCGAAGAGCGTGGTCGCCGTGAAGCCCCCATGGAGGTCGTTGATCCGCTTGGCGAGCGAATCGAGGGCATTCTGACCGCTGGCACTCGGCAGAAACAGCCCGCGGCCGTCAATCGTCTGAGTCCCTCCACTCGTCGACGCGGTGCCGGCGATCTTGAGCTGAGCGGCCGACTTGCCACTCCCCAGATCGTCGACCGTCAGCGTGCCGTTCCCCCCAGCCGTGTCGGTCAACAGGATCCCGGTTCCGGCGGAGTTGAGGCTGGCCGTGACACCGATGCCGGTGGCGTTGATCCGGTCGATCACATCCTCGATCGTCTGCGCCTCTTCACCCGCGACCCCCAATTGCACGATTCCCACGGCTCCCGCGCTGTCGGTGAGGCGGAAGGTCCCCAGCCCGATGCCATTGCCACCATTGAGCGAGCTGAGCAGGATGCCAGCGTCCTGCTCAAGCGAATCGAGGTCGATCGCAAACCGGGTTGTCCCATCGATGACTTGCTCGCCCGAGCCGTTGGTGCCGCTCGCGGCGCCGAGCAAGTGGAGGTCGGCGGCCGTCGTTCCCCCCGAGACTTCGCCAACGGCGAGCGTTTTGTCCCCTCCGGCAAGGTCGGTGAGGACGATTCCATCGCCGGTGTCGTTGATCCGCGCCTCGACATTCATGTTGAGGGCATTGATCCGATCGATCACATCCCCCACGGTGGTGGCGGCGGAGCCCCCCGAGTTGAGGTTGAGGGTCCGCTTGGTTCCCGCGGAATTGGAGATCGTCATGCTGCCGATTCGCACGCCTCGCCCACCGTTGAGCGTGGCGAGCAGGGTCGATTCACCGACCGTTTGCTTGCCTAGACTGCCGGAGTTGACCGACGCGACGGCGTCGTCGATGGCCACACCCAAGAGTTCGGCGGTGCCGGTGGCGTCGGCGCTCGTGACGGTAAGGTTGCCATTCCCCCCCGAGTTGTCGACCAGCGTGATGCCGCTTCGGGCCGAGTTGATCGACGCGGTGATCTGAGTTCCGGAGCCGTTGATTAGCTTGACGACATCCCCCAAGGTTTCGGCACTTGAAAGATCGACCAGCGTGGCTGGGTTCCCGGCCCGGTCGACGAGGGAGAGAGTTCCCAATTCTCCCAGGCCCGTCCCTCCGCGCAGCGAAGTGACAAGGGAATCGCGCAGGCCCGCCACAAGACGCCGGCCGGTGATTGCCCCACCAGCGGCCTCGGCGGTCAAACCAAGCTCCTCGGCGACCGTGCCGAGGCCAACACTCGTCACGGTGAATTCCGTCCCCCCCGTGGTGTTGTCGGTCAGCTCGAGCCGATTGCCGTCGGCGGCAATCCGGGCCGTGACCTTGCCCGACGTAAGGTCGTTAATGGCATTGACGACACCACCCAGTGTCGAGGCGTCGCCGAGGTCGATGGAAAAGACCGTGCCGTCGGCCACCGTGATCTCGATGTCGTCGACTTCGTCACGCAGCCGGACGCCGCGGCCATCGTTGAGGCTCGAAAGCCGAGTCGAGGAACCGAGCGACAGGATGTCGCTCCCGGTGGCCACATCGGCAGCCACATTGATGGCCGCAAGCCCCAGCGAGGCGGCAGTGGTCCCCACGCCGACTTCTCGCACCCGCAGGCTGCCACTCCCGCCGGAATTGTCGGTAAGCACCAGGGCATCGCCGTCGATACTCGCGGTGACATCCACCGACCCATGGTTGTTGATCGCCGCGAGGACATCGTCGATCGTCCGGGCGGCACGCAGGTCGAACTCGGCCGACAACCCGCTCCGGTCGGTGATGCGAATCTTCCCCGGCTGGAAGCCAGTTCCCCCATTGAGCTCGGCGAGGGCCACGCCGCGGTCGACCTGACCACCGAATCCGAGTTCGAGCAGCCCCCCAGCAAGCTGTGTCGCAGGATCGACTAGCGAGGAACTCGCCACCTGGTGAGCCGAGGCCTGCTGCAACGGAGTGAAACTGTAGGTCCCGGGTGGCACGCTTCCCGTGGCCGTCGCGGTGAGTCCACCCTCATTGCTCGACTTGATGGTCGTCGCACTGTAATGGCTCGCCGTGCCGAGTTGCGTCGCCGAGAGGCGAAAGGCCAAGAGGAGCGAGCCAAGCTGATCGAGCGCGAGCTGCTCATTCTTGAGGCCAGTCGTCCGCGCGAGGAGATGGTTGCGAGGCCGCGCCGCCACTTCCATCAGTTTGTTGACGGTCTCCTCGATCGGAATCCCGGAGATCAAGCCAACGCTGGATTGGATTTGCGACATAGGGGACAAACCGGTCGGGAAAAACGGGGAGCGACTCCGCTAGCATAGGTCGGAGCGCAGCCCTATCCGTTGGTATCGACCAGGTAAACCCTGACGGTTGAGTCCTCTTGGAGCCTGAGGGTGAGGATTGCCACCTTTAATCGTTAGAAGCGTTTCGTCCCCAACCCCCGATTTCTCCTTAACGGGCGGGCGCAGCGGCCCGGGGCTCCTTCGAGGCGGCGGCTTTTGGAGCAGCCTGCTCGGATTTTGCCTTCTTTAGCACCTCGAAGCCATCGCATCCGATGACGTTGAAGCCCCCATCCTTGTTGTCGAAGCTGAAGCCGTCGTAGGCGTTTTTGGCGACGTAGACCCTCACCTGGTCTCCCTCTGCCGGCAACCCACGGTGACCACTCGACGAGGGAGGGACGTTTCCTTCGCCAATCCAGCCCCGGTGCCAATAGCGGACGTAGGCGGGGGCCTTGTCGGAGAGCCCCTTCCCCTTTTCGACCTTCTCGACCTTGATTTCCGCGAGGTGGAACACGTAATGCCAGTCGCCAATCTCCTGTTCCCGCGTGTAGATCGCCGTGACGGTCCCGACGGCGATGTCGGTCGCCACTTCGGCATTCTCCTCGGCGGTCATGGTTGCCTTTTCGGCGAAAACTGCCGATCCCCAGGCAAATGAGCTGACGATTCCAAGCACCAAGAAAATACGCATTGTTGGCCCCTCTGATGGCGGGAGGTGTGCGAAGGTCGGAAAGAGGCTCCGCTGAGCCACGCCGACATGCGTTCGACGGTTGCCAGCCGGAAGAAGTTCCCCTGGACAAAGGGGAAATGGCAAAAAAAGGCCGCGCTCAGAAGTCGTACCAGATGGCCCAGCCGTACTGTTCTTCCGATTCATTGTAGAATTGGTAGAGATTGCTGTGCCCAGTCAGGAACTGGAAGCCGGTGCGGAAGGTGCTGCCGCTCGCCCCGCGCCACAGCCAACCCGCCTGAACGACATAGTCGCCGCCAAAATCGATCTCCTCGCGGAGGTGGCCGTTGGTGGCGAAGAAGGGGGTGCCATAAATATCGGTTGGCCCGGGCTCGGCATACTCGATGCCGAACTGGAACTCCCACGGCTCGGCCCCGCCGGCGGTGAAGAAGGCATAGGCCGCCTCGCCATAGAGCCGCCAGGCGGGGGTCGGGTTGTAGGCGGCCCCAACCACGATGGCGTCGCGAACGTAGTTGTCGCGCGTGGCACCTGGGGTACGGACGATCAATTCGTCCCCCAAGTGGGAACTCAAGTGATAGTAGGCAAACTTGTATTGCCACTGCCCCCAACCATAGGTCAGGGGCACGCCAAAGCGAAAATCGGAGGCATCGAGGTCGCGCTCGTGATCGAGGTTGAGTCGCAGGATGGTCCCCCCCTCGATGTCGAGCTGCCATCCCTCGGGCCTCAGCGGATCGCTGCTGCCGTAGCGCAACAGCCCACGCCGCCCCCCCAGGATCACATCCCAAAAGGTTTCGCCGGTGCCGATCTCTTCCATCATGTTGAGCTGCATCTTCGACTCGCGCGGCCCCGCCATGTAGCTGCGATAAATGAGCCCATCGGGCAGGATGCTCCAGCCCCAGGTGTCGTAATAGTTGGGATAACCGGGGAGCCCCTCGCTCACTCCGGGAGGGCAGGTGCCGTAAAAGTTGGGATCGTCCGGCCAGGTGGCTTGCACGCCTTCGGGAAGTCGTCCCATCCCGTCCCAATCCGAAACGGCCACGACGGCCGATCCTTGCGAGGCGTAGATATTCCCCTGCTGAGACGGGGCCGCACCATAGTATTGACCATGTGCCATGGCCATCCAGGGCATTGTGGCAAGACACGCCAGCAGCAGACGCTTCACTCGCCACCGAGTGCAACGCACAAAGCTAGCGGCAAGATAGGCGATCGGGGTGGGCACGCGGGCGAGACTCGAGGCAAACATGGAGGGCAGTTACCTCCATGGTATCGTCCCAAGAAGGTCGCCGAGATTGGCTCGGAACCATAGCGGATTGAAGAATTTGGCAGAATAGCGAACTGGCACGCGAGCTAGCTGCTAGCCCGGTATCAAGCTGGAGAAACTGCGTGGAAAGTCACTCTCGATTCATAGCGCAAGCGGCGCTTCGCCATGCAAAAACCCCCCGCGCGCCACGACTCCTCGCGCGCTTGCGTTGTCACGAGAGGCGGGATTGCCTAAACTGCCCTCTTTCCCTCCTTCAGCAATTCGACCGTTCATGACACCCCAAACTTTCACCATCGGTTTCACCAAGAAGTCGGCCGAGGAGTTCTTCACTCACCTGGCCGACGCCGGGGTACGGCGGCTGCTCGACGTGCGGCTGAAGAACAATTCGCAGCTAGCTGGCTTCGCCAAGCGCGAGGACCTCGCCTATTTTCTCAAGGCGATCGCCGGGATCGACTACCTGCATGTCCCCGAGTTCGCCCCCACCGACGACATGCTCTCCACCTACAAGAAGCATGGCGGGAGCTGGCAAGTCTACGAGCAGGAATTCCTCGGCCTGATGGCAAAACGGGGCATCGAGTCGCAGTTTGCTCCCGACTTCCTCGACGGAGCCTGCCTGCTCTGCAGCGAACCGACGGCGGAGCAGTGCCATCGCCGGCTCGTGGTCGAGTACCTGGCCGGGCATTGGGGCGAAATCGACGTGAAGCACCTCGCCTGAGTTGGCCTCGATTGGCCTGGCGATCAGCTATCGAGCGCTGCCCGGGTCCGCGCCACAAGCTGGTTATCGGGCCCCTCCGCTCCGCGCAATTGGAAGATATTGGCCGCCAGGTATTGGTTGTGCCACTGGGGCGACACGAGGTGGTAATCCTCGAGCACCGCCGAACTGAACTTATAGTCGTGGGCGTTGTTCCCCTTGGTGAAGACGAGCACTCGGGCCACATCGATCAGTTGTTGCGGATCGTGGCCAGCCTGCAAGTAGGCAAGCATTTTGCGGGCCGACTCTTTCGGCTGACTGTTGAGATGGGCGAACACCTCGGCGGGCGACTCGGGGGCCGTCACGTCGTCGGCCCCTTCGACCAACTCGTTCAGCGTGGTCTGCGCGATCTTGCCCCGCCCTCCCATCGACTCGCGGAACATCGGCAGGAAAGCCGCGCATTGCAGCATCAGCAGCCGCCGCGTCTCGTCGCTGGCGGCTGCTTCATACGCGAAGCGGAGGGCATTGGTCGTCGTCACCGAGTGGAGTGCGACGATCGCCGGTTGACGCATCAGGAGCTCCGACGAGGCAAGATGCAAGGCATCCCACACCGACTGGGGACTCACGTTCTCGTTGAGCATCGCTACAACGGCCTGTGAGGCATCGTCCCAAGAGCCGTCACGCAGCACTGTCAGCAGCCGCGTGGTCGCGCCGGGGTCGAGTTGGCCCCCCTGCCAGTCGTCGCGGATTTGAGCCACACGCTCCAGATTATGCCGGTAAGGTCGGTCGGCCTCGTCGTCGCGATCGCGGGGATTGCTCCCCTCGTGGGCCAGCATCGCATAGACCAACGATCGCAGCACCGGCTCGGCATGTTGCCAACCGATGCAACCGAGGGTGCGGTAGCTGTTGGCCACGTAGATCGCCTTGTGACCGATCGAACGGAAGTCGCGGGCCCCGTACTGAAAGAGGGTTTCATAGACGGCGTTGGCGCCATGGACCCGGCAGGCGCCGGTGATCGCCAGGTCGGCCCGCTCGACATCCCAATCGTCGAGGGCACCCACCAGCCCCTTGAGCGCTTTGGTTGGCGAAGGGACGTTCCCTTCGTCGACCTGGCCGAGTCGCCAGTCGCCGCGCTCCTCGACATCGCGCTGCGCCGCCACCTTGAAGTAGTCGAGCGCCCAAAAAATGGGGAGCCAGCGATGTTCATCAGGCGACGACATGCTGGCCAGATGGGCCGAGTTGACGACCAGCACGGTGTGGAACTTGTGTCCCACCGAGGGTCGCGGCTCGACATTCATCACACCCGCGAGGAGCAGCCCTCCGAGCAATTGACGATAGCTCAGTCCATCGCGGATCTGGCTCGCGACGACTTCGAGCAGCTTGTCGCGCGGCGTCTCCTCGATCAGCCTGACGATCGGAGCGAGTTCGCCATCGAGTTCCAGGCGTCTCCCTTGCAACCGCACTTCGGCGGCGGAGAGGGGATTGAGTCGCGAGAGGAAGGCGAGATCGGCAATCCCTGCCATCGCACCGGCAGCGACGCCCGATTGAAGGAATGTGCGACGTGACGTCGAACGACCGGCGCCGGAAGAGTTCGTGCCCATGACCTGCCCCTTGAACTGGAGTGTGGTGAGTTAGCCTCCTCCCTCTCCTCCTCAATATAGCAAGTAGGAACACTTCGGGGCACCACCAGGCGCGGCACTCCCCTTGGATGCATGTTGGCGCAACCGTTGAGAAAGCTGGCAACGAAAGGTGGGTGGAAGGCCGAAGCTCACCCCAACCGCCCCATCTCCCCCCGCTGAAAATCCTCCACCGCTTGCCGGATCTCTTCCGCCGTGTTCATCACAAACGGCCCGCGGCCGACGATCGGTTCGTCGATCGGCTCGCCCGAGAGCAACAGCGCGGTGGTGTCCTCCTCGCTTGTGAGGGTCAAATAGTCTCCTTCGCGCGCGAACAGCACCAGGGCCACGCCGGCGACTTGTTCGCTGTTGTTGACCGTGACGCTCCCTTTCTGCACGACCAGCAGCGCCGTGCGACCCGGCAGGAGGTCGATCCTGGTCGTGGCCCCTGGCGTGAGTTCGAGTTGCCACACGTCGAGGGGGGTGGCTGTCTCCGCCGGACCTTTCGTACCGCGAAAGCTGCCGGCGATGACTCGGACTTTACCCACGTCCCCCTCGAGTGCGACCGAGGGGATGGCGCTCGCCAGAATCTCCTGGTAGCGCGGCGGGGACATCTTCTCTGCCGCGGGCAGGTTGACCCACAACTGGACCATCTCGAACATGCCGCCGCTCGCCGTGAAACGCTCGCTATGGAACTCCTCGTGGACCACCCCCGACGCGGCGGTCATCCACTGGACATCACCCGGGCCGACCGTGCCATGGTTGCCGGCCGAGTCGCGGTGCTCGAGTTCCCCTTGCGAGACGATGGTCACCGTCTCGAATCCACGATGGGGGTGCTCCCCCACCCCGCGCCGGGTGGCGGCTGGGGCAAACTCGTAGGGGCCGCCGTAATCGAGCAGCAAAAACGGGCTCGTGAGTCGGGCGTCGTCGTGATAGGAAAAAAGCGTGCGGACGGGGAAACCATCCCCCACCCAGTGTTGAGGGACGTCGCGGCGAACGCTGGCAATCTGCTTTTCGGCAGGCATCGGGATTTCCTTTCTTGGCCCTGTGAGTTCGAAGGCTCACACCGGTAAGCATGTCGGGGAGGGTGCGGCGAGTTACCTGAAGTTTAGGCGGAGCGGACGAAACCGGCCAGCACGGCGCACACGCTCGGCACTTTAGGGCTGATACCACTCGCATGCCCCCCGTGGCGTCGTTACACTTGAGCCAGACCAAACCCGCCTAGTTTTGGCATCGCCGTTTGATCCCCTTTGGAGTGACATTGATGGCCCGCAAATCGCATTCGGTCGCATTGGCATTGACGATGAGCGTGGTCTTCCTGGTGTTGCTGGCGGTCACTACGAGCATTGCCAGCGACCGCTCCACCCTTGGTCCCATGCCCGCCATGGCGGCGCTCCCCGTCTGGCTGAAGTATTGCGGCAGTCTGGTCGGAGCCGCGGTGGCGATCTCGGTGCTGGTGCTCTTTACGCTAAGAGTCTGGGGGTCGCGCGATCAGGGGTTTGCCGATCTGGGGATCTGGATGATCTCGTTCCTCGCAGCACTCACCCTCTGGGAACCGCACTGGGCCACCCTCCTCGCGCTCACACTCTTGACGGTAACCCATCTCGTGCTGGCCTTTTTCCGAGAGCGCGTTAGTACGTTGCCATCGGCGGAATCACGGCCTCCGGGGGGCAGCATCTAACGAAACTCAATCCCAGAAACTCACCGGTACAGAGCTACTGGCAAGAAAGCCAAAGAAGACGCTTTCTCGCGGTGAGCAGGGATTGAGCAGGGATGATCTGCTGGGGGGGCGTCAACCCGATCAACTCGTGGGCTGTCTGTCTGGCGTCTCTCGGCCCGCGATATTGAAACCCGTGATCTCACTCACCCGCGGCTAGCGCGAAGCGGCTCTTTGCTGGAAAGCCACGACTTATCCGTGGCGTTTTCCATCCCCCCCCCGGAGCCCCAACGCGCTAGCGTGGGGTGAGTTTGGCACCTGTCCCGCGTTTCCAGAATCCGCGGCAAGTGCCTTGCGGCTCATTATTGGGCAAGCGATTCTGACCCGCGCCGTCGCCGGCCGATGGCACTCCCCAGTCCCACGAGGGCCAGTACACCCCAGGTGAGAAAGCTGGTGGCCTCGGGGACGACGCCGGCCACTTCTTCGCCAGTCAGGGTCAACGCATCGAATCCCATCCAGGCATAACCCGACTGATTTCGCCCATCCACTGCTTGAAAATAAAACGTCGCTCCGGGTAGAAGGCCGATGTCTAATAGGTTCACGCTTGCTGATACCCAATCATCGTCTTGGGCAGCCGAAACGCGAGTTAGCTCGGTGAACGAGCCATCCAAGATCGAGAAGTAGTTAGCGCCGTCATTGCCGGAATCACTCCATCCTGTTTGCAACCACTCGAGTGTCGTATAGGTAACCGTATAGGGACGTGATGTTAACGTTCCGGTAGCACTTTCCGTGACCGCGTTTGGTTCACCTGAGCGAGCAAAAAACGAGCCTTCTCCCGGCAGGACGTTTGGGGATCCACCAGTCGCTCCACCTACTTTCCACGCAGTTCCTGTAGCGGTCCAATCGCCTGGCAGGGTTCCGGATTCAAAATTTTCGAGCACGATCGAGGCCTGCGAAATCGATGTGCCAAACACGATCACCAGGACGTACAAGAAACGGCATATGTTGCGCATCAGGATCTCCACTGTTTTAGATCATTTTTGGGATCATTGGTGAATTCGGTACCCGACCCGGCCCCCATTAACCCTGTCCCCACTAACCCGGCGAGGCAGGCACAAGAATACTCGCGGCCAACAGGGCCAGCACGCGCGTGGTCGTGTTCAGCTTCATGATGTGTTCTCTTTGTCCTGGTGCTGGGTGAATCAGGTTTTCTCTCTGTAATTGGAAGACGTGCTTCCTCAATAATCCGGGTGTCAACCCCTCGTCGATGGACGTTTGGAAAAAAATTTCCCAATCGCACAGCCCCTCGTGGCCGTGCGCTAGTGCAGCATCCGCTAAGTGAATAAGATGCTGGCTCGGCGGCGAGTTTGCGCGCTAACTTGAATAATTCAGAAAAAAACTTGCTTTTCCAATTCTTTCCGCCATATTGGGTCTCTCGGTGTTGGCACTGTCGTGCAAAATTGGCTGTTGTTGCTGATGCATGGTTCCGGTTCGAATGAGAAAGTCGCCACTTTGGTCGGGCGTTCTCGCGCTGGAGACCGCCAGGCCTGCGAGCAACTGATGGCGGCCTACCGCCCCTATTTGAGGCTCGTCGCGGGCCAGCGATTGCCCAGGCTCCTGGAAAAACGGGCCGACGCCTCGGATATCGTCCAACAGACGCTCATCGACGCCATGCGAGGGCTGCCCGACTTTCGGGGGCGGAGCGAGGCGGAGTTTACCGCCTGGATGACGCGCTTGCTGGAGCGCAACCTGCTGCAGATTGCCCGGCTGAACATGGCCGCGATTCGCGACGTGCGGCGGGAGGTACGGGAGCAGGGGAGCGGTGGTTCAGCCCAATTGGTTTGGCATACGCTGGCCGGCGAGGGGCCCACGGTCCAGAGCAGCATCTTTCGAGGTGAGGCGGCGTTGTTGTTGGCCCAGGCACTCGAAACGTTGCCCGACGATCAACGCGAGGCCGTGCGGCTGCGCTATCTGGCCCAGCAATCGCTCGATGAAATCGCCAGACAGATGAACAAGACCGCCGCGGCAGTGGCGGGGCTGATTCGTCGAGGAGTAGAGAAACTGCGGCAACAATTGCCCGACGAATTGGGAGAATCCTGACGCCATGACGCACTTGCCCGAGACCGAGCGGCCGCTGGAGCAAGCGCTGGCGCGGTATTTTGAGAGTGTCGACCGGCAGGAGCCGCTGGCCCTGTCGCACTTACTGGCGGCCTTTCCCGACAACGCGGCCCAACTGCGGCAGTTCTTCGAGGCCGAACAGCGATTGCACGGCAATTGGCAAAAGTTGGCGGCCTGGTCGGGGGAATTGCGGGAGGTGCCCACCAGGCTAGGGCGTTTCGAGATCGAACGAGTCCTGGGGAGCGGGGCGTTTGGCGTGGTTTACCTGGCGGCCGACGAGTTGCTCAAGCGGCGGGTGGCCCTGAAGGTACCGCAGCCGCAGATGATTGGGGGCGAGGAAAGCCGGCGGCGCTTCGAGGCCGAGGCCGCCGCGAGTGCCCGGCTCCACCACCGGGGGATCGTCTCGGTGTACGAAGCCGATTTCTCGGGACCGATTCCTTATATTGCGTCGGCCTACTGCCCAGGGCCCGATCTGGGGCGGTGGCTGGCTGCACGTGGCCAGCCAGTCCCCTGGGCGGAAGCGGCCACGTTCATGGCCAAGCTGGCCGACGCGGTCGACCATGCACACCGCGAGGGCGTCTATCACCGCGATCTGAAGCCGAGCAACGTGTTGCTGATGCCCCACGACGAATCCGTTGGGGCGAGTGACAAGCTGAGCGACTACTCGCCGAAGTTAACCGACTTTGGGCTGGCCAAATGCGCGTTGCTGACCGATACGCAAACGCGATCCAGCATGATGATCGGTACGCCACTGTACATGGCGCCCGAGCAACTGGAATCGGCCCGGGTGGAATCGCCCATTCAGGCCGATATCTATTCGTTGGGCTGCATACTGTACGAGCTCACGACGGGGCAGCCGCCGATTTCGGGCGAGACTTACACGGAGATTCTCGACCGATTGCGCAACGAAAGGCCTCGACCGCTCGGGGAACTCGTGCCGGCCGCTTCCAAGGATTTCGCGACCGTGTGCCATAAGTGCCTGGAAAAGAACCCGCGGACCCGCTTTGCCACGGCAGCCGAGCTAGCCGCCGATCTGCGGGCTTGCGCCGACCACCGGCCGATTTCCGCGGTCAAGTCGAATTGGATCGAGCGTTTTCAGTATTGGTCGACGCGACCCCAGAGAATCTACGACGCGGGGCTTTACGCACTCCGCGTGCAATTGTTGATCGCCCTGTGGTTATCGTTCGCGGTGCTGAGTGCTTTATGGCAGCTTGTCGATGCGGATGTCGGACCACGGTTGGTGGCGGAATTAATGGCCGTCAACATGTTCGTCCATTTGCCGATGGCGCTGGTGGGGTGGCAGACAACGCAGCGCAAACCCTGGGCGATTCTTACCGGGCTGGGGCTCACGGTGCTGAACATGTTACTACCGGCGATTTTCATCTCGCTCGATTTTCCACTGTTCTTCGCGGATATCTATGACAAGGTCGACGCGAGCGGCTATTTCATGGGCACCACATGCGTGCTGGTTTTCTTGAGCGAGCTCGGGCAGCTATTTCTGTATGGCGTGGCCTGGAAGGCGCACAAGCACTCGACACGTACGCGGTGATCGAACTCGACTTGCCTGCCAAGTGTGGGACGATTTTCCAAATCGTCCGCAGCGCAGACGCGGCTGGCCATCGAGTCGTGCCAGATGGAGGCCGGGTTAGCACCCCCCACGATCCGGAGGATCGAGATACGTTGAAAACCCCTTGTTTGGCGCGATTTTCCACTTTTGGGGAAGTTCTTGGTCGAAATTGGGCACCACCCGGTATAGATTCGCGTTTGTGCCTCGAAGTAGGTCCCGCTTGCCGAGCGGGACCTTTGGTGGCGACGTTGACTTTACTTCAAGGTTCCATCCGGCAGATGGAACCTACTTGGTCTTTGACAATTCAAACCCCCTCACGCTGCCCGGGCAAACGAGCCTGGGCTACGGGTGCGCGCTCGTGCGGGATGTGCCCAAGCTACGGCCCCTGACCTCTCCCCTCCAGCTAGCATGCTATCACTCGCCCTCCGACGTTTCCCACCATCGCCCCCAAGCGCGGCGGTGGTTGTTGCCGATACAACTCCTACGACTGCTCGGCAGGGACCGCCGGGCTTCGAATCATTGCGCCAAGGAGGGACGCCATCGTGACGGGCAATCGCAGGCTGGGACGTGGGCTGGAGGCACTGTTGGGCCGCTCGCTGGAGGAGGGGGAGCCGGGCGAGCCGATGGGGCATGAGTTTGTGCCGGGTGCCGAGAGCGATCCCTCGCTGACGCCTGCCATGGACCGCGATTACAACGGCCAGTTGTGGGTCGACGTGGTAGCGATCGACGCGAATCCGCACCAGCCGCGGCGCGAGTTCAACGAAGTCGAAATCGCCGATCTGGCTGATAGCATCCGCGAGCATGGCGTGCTGCAGCCGCTGGTGGTTCGCCAGTGTGGCGAACGATTCGAACTGGTCGCTGGCGAGCGCCGTTTGCGCGCTGCCCGGGCGGCCGGCTGGGAACGGGTGCCGGTGCAGCTTCGCGACGTGACCGACCAGCAGATGGCCGAGCTGGCGATTGTCGAAAACATTCAGCGCAAGGATCTTAGCGCGCTCGAAAAGGCAAGCTGCTTTCAGCGCTACCTGAGCGAGTATCAGTGTACCCAGGAAGAGCTTGCCGCGCGGATTCACATCGACCGCTCGACGATCGCCAACCTGATCCGCCTGCTCGAACTTCCTGATGGGGTCAAGCAAATGCTCGACTCCGGGGCCCTCACTCCCGGGCATGCCCGGGCGCTGTTGCCGCTGGGAGACGAGTCGGAGCAGCTTGCCTTCGCGCGGCGGGTGAAGGAAGAGTCGCTCTCGGTGCGAGCAGTCGAGCAAGCGGTGAAGTCGCACATCGAGTCGGCGGACGGCCACCTGCTTCCCTTTAGCGAAGGGGTCGCCTCGGCCAAGAAGACAAGCGGGAGTTCGCGACCCGAGCAGATCGCCGCACTCGAGCAGGAGTTCAAGACCGCCCTGGGGACCCAAGTGGCAATCACCCAGAATGCCAAGGGGAAGGGGAAAATCACGATCCAGTTCGCCAATGCCGACGAGTTCGAGCGGCTCCGCGCGATATTGGCCGGCGGGCAGCAGAGTCACCGGATTTCGGCCGCGGCCTAGAGCCCGGAACGACTTGCGGCGCGATTCGCCGGGTGGCTATGCTAGTGGGATGAATACACATCCCGCTCGCTGGTTTTCGTCGCTTGTCCTTGGCGGGGCAAGCTTGTTACTCCTCAGCCTTTCCTCGGCCGCGGTGGCGGCCGAGTACCACTGGGTCAATGAGCCCGGCAAGTACGCCGAACTCCGCCATGGCGAGAAGCCGGTGGTTCGGTACATGTACGAGGCGATCGACACATCGAGCGAAGAAGCCCGCGAGAAGACCTACAAGCCCTATCTGCACGTCTATAGCCCCGATGGCCAGACGCTGCTGACCAAGGGTCCTGGTGGTTTGTTTCCCCATCACCGTGGGATCTATTACGGTTTCAACAAGGTAACCTACGGCGATGGGTTGAAGTGCGACACCTGGCACTGCACCGGCAAGGCTCATCAACTCAACAAGGAAATCGTTTCCACGACGGCCAATGAATACGGCGGGAAGATCGAAGTCCTGATCGAATGGCATGGCCAGAAGGGGGAGACCTTTGCCCTCGAACGCCGGACCTACGACGTGATGCAGGGAGAAGACGAGACGATCATCGATTTTACCTCGGAGCTCTCGACCACCAGCGACAAACCGATTCAATTGGATGGTGATCCTCAGCACGCCGGGTGTCACTTCCGCGCGTCGCAAGAGGTGGCCGAGAATGGCAAGCAGAAGACCTACTACCTGCGGACTGATGGCAAGGGCAAAATCGGCGAGACCCGCAACTGGGATCACCAGAAGCCCGATAGCGACAAGAACGCCCAGAGCATCAACCTCCCTTGGAATGCGATCTCATTCGAGGTGGGTGGCAACCGCTATTCGGTCCAGCGGATCAGCCACACGAATGTCCCGCAGCCAGAGCGGTTTAGCGAGCGCGACTATGGCCGGTTCGGTTCGTACTTTGTCGCCGAGGTGACCAAGGAGAAGCCGCTCGCGGTCGACTATCGCTACATCGTCAAGCCGGGTGAATTGGATCTTGAGGAGTGCGAGGCCAATGCGAAGGCCTATCGCGACTAAGCCCGGTTGCGAGCCGCCCCCCAGATGCGTAGGCTGACGGCCATGCAATACCGACGCTTTGGCCGCACCGAACTTCGCATGCCCGTCTTTAGCTGCGGGGGGATGCGCTATCAGCAGTCGTGGGAGGATATCCCGCTCGACCAGGTCGATCCCGAGGGCCAACGCAACCTCGAAGCGACGATCGACCGGGCCATCGAACTCGGAATCAACCACATCGAGACCGCCCGTGGCTATGGCTCCAGCGAGCGGCAAATTGGGCTGGTGTTGCCCAAGTACCCGCGTGACGAACTCATCGTCCAGACGAAGATCGCCCCGACGGCCGACCCGCGAGAGTTCGCCCGGCACTTCCGCGAGTCGCTCGAGCGGTTGCGACTGGAGCATGTCGACCTCTTGGCGATCCATGGCACCAACAACTACGAGATGCAGTGGCACGCGATCCGCCCCGGAGGGTGTCTGAGTGTCGCGCGGGAGTTCCAGCGCGAGGGGAAGGCCCGGCACATCGGCTTTTCGACGCACGGCAGCCCGGAGTTGATCGTCGACACCTTGCGGCACGAAGGGGATGGGGGCTTCGACTATGTGAATCTCCATTGGTACTACATCTACCAGCGCAACTGGCCGGCGATCGAGGTCGCCACCGAGCGCGACATGGGGGTCTTCATCATCTCGCCCGCCGACAAGGGAGGGATGCTCTACCGTCCGAGCGACAAGCTTGTCGAACTGTGTAAACCGCTCCATCCGCTGGTGTTCAACTGCCTGTTTTGTCTCGCCCGGCCAGAGGTCCACACCTTGAGCCTCGGGGCCTCGTGCCCAACGGACTTCGACTTGCAGCTCGGGAGTCTCGGCTACCTCGATCAGGTCCACGACACCGTCGCGCCGATCGCGACGAGGCTCGATCAGGTGCTGGTCGACACCGTGGGCCACGAGTTGGCGACCCAGTGGTGGCAGGGGCTCCCCGACTGGGAGCATGCCCCAGGGTATATGAATCTGGCGATCATGCTTTGGCTGCGGAATCTCGTGCTGGCGTTCGATATGGGGGAATATGGCCGCATGCGCTACAACCTGCTGGGACAGGGGGGGCACTGGTTTCCGGGGCTGAATGCCATGGGCTTGGCGGCGATCAGCGACGACGCGCTGGCCAAAGCGGTCAAAGCGTCCCCCTGGGCGGGCCAAATCAGGGGGTTTCTCGAAGAACTCCACGAACTGGTTGGCGGGGCCGCCGTAGCAAGACTAAGCCAGTCGTGACCGGCCGGGGCCCGGTCATAGGCGTTCCCCTGCCCGGGATAAATGACTAAAATAGTCACGTTCGGCGCAGCTATCTTCCCCACCTCCGGCCCGTCTCGCGGCCCCAGTAATGAACCGCTCTGCCATGCGTACCCTCCTTGCCCTGTGCCTGCTCCTCGCACTCCCCTTCACGGCGACTCGCGCCATTGGGCAGGAGGGGTGGGAAGCCTTTGGGCCCGATCCCTTCGGCACGGGTGCTGACAATGGGCTGACCGACGACGATCCGGTGGCGGTGGAGGCCCAGTTTACGGCGGCGACGGAAGAGCGCCCGGCGGTGCTGATGATCACGGCGACCATGGCCCACCACTGGCATGCCTACTCACTCACCCAGAAGGATGGCGGTCCCCAACGGACCGACATTCGGCTTGTTGACTCCGACGAGTATCGCACGATCGGCCGATTCCAATCCCATCCCCGGCCACATACGACGTCGTATCCCAATGTGTGGCCAGGGCTACCGATTGAGGAGCATTCCGACAAAGTCACCTGGTACATTCCAATCGAGATCGCCGCAGGGGTCGATCCTCAAAACCTCACAATCCGTGGTGAGATGGACTTGCAGGTCTGCCGGTCTGCTGACGGCGACCTCGGTTCCTGCCTGCCTAAGAAGTTCAGTTTCGAAGCCAAGGTGGGCGACGGAGTCGAGATCGGCCGAGTGCGGGTCAATCCGAAAGCCGCCGCGCCCAAGACCGCTCAGATCAAACCCGACCCGCTCGCGGCACCACCTGCCGTCGCGGGGGTCCTCAAGGTGGAAGACTCGGTCGTCACCTGGTATGGGTGGCTCGACAAGGGGGTGGTCCAACCGGGGGAGCGGGCCTATTTGCAGTTGCGGGCCGAGATGCCTAAGAACTGGCACATCAATGCCCATGCCTCCAGCGACCCGGCTAGCGGGCCCAAGCCAACGTTGATCGCGCTGGAGACGACCGAAGGGATCAAATGGTCTCAGCCTGAGCCGGCCCAGGCGCCGACGGAAAAGCCGAGCCCCGTCAAAGGCTGGGGGCCAATGCGATACCACGAGGAGCTTGCGGTCTGGACGGTGCCGATTGAAGTGGCGGCCGACGCTAAGCCTGGTCCGATCAAGATCGCGGGCAAGCTCGCGTACCACGCCTGCGAAGGAGACGCTCGCTGCGAGCTCCATCCGATCGGCATTTCGTTCACCACGACGCTCGAGGTGGGCGAAGCAGCGCAGGCCGAAGCCGCCTCGGTCAACTTCACCAAATCGACTTACGACGCCACGGCGCAGCTTGCTGAGGCCGTCGCCCCTAGTCTCTCCGCGGGCATTCTCGGTCTGATCACCGATGACCTGCGGATCGTCGAGTTCGGTGGGGGGAGTCGGCCCACAAGCCTCCCTTATGTCCTCTTTTTTGCGCTAGTTGGCGGTCTGATCCTCAACCTCATGCCCTGCGTGTTGCCGGTGCTGGGGCTCAAAATCATGTCGTTCGCTCGGCAGGGGGGGGAGAGTCGCGCTCGGGTCTTCACGCTCAACCTCACCTATGCCCTGGGGTTGCTCACGGTCTTCATGCTCCTTGCTACACTTGCCGCCTTGCCGCAACTAGGTCTGTTCAGCCGAGGACTCAACTGGGGCGAACTCAACACCTTCAACCCCTTCAAGATTTCGATGACGGTGCTGGTGTTTGCCATGGCCCTCAGCTTTCTCGGGGTCTGGGACATTCCCCTGCCAGGGTTCGTCGGTGGGGCCAAGGCGTCGGAACTTGCCTCCCGCGAAGGATATCAGGGGGCGTTTCTCAAGGGGATGCTGACCACCGTCTTGGCAACACCTTGCAGCGGGCCATTCCTGGGACCGGTGTTTGGTTTCACCATCGGACAGGGGGTCGGGACGATCTACTCCATTTTCCTGTTCGTGGGAATCGGGATGGCGCTGCCCTATCTCATCATTGGCCTCAATCCACGGCTCGTTCAATGGATTCCCAAGCCGGGGGCCTGGATGGACACGTTCAAGCAGTTCATGGGGTTCGTGCTGCTGGCGACTGTTGTCTATCTCTTCTCGACGATCAATCCGCAGTATTTTGTCGGCACCCTTGCCCTTTGCGTGGCTGTCTGGTTTGCCTGCTGGTTGGGTGGAAGCCAATCGCTAAGTGCTCCGCTGAGCCGACGTTTGTCCGGGTGGTTGACGGGTGTCGCCGTGGCGACCTTTGTCGGGATTGCCGCATTCACCTCCTTGCTCGAAAGCGAGAACGAGTTGGATTGGATCGACTTTTCTCCGTCCGCTGTCGCCAAGGCCCAGTCGAATGGCCAAACGGTCCTGCTTGAATTCACGGCCAACTGGTGCCCCACTTGCCATCTCAACCTCTATCGGGCGCTCGACGTGGCTGCCGTGAAGGAGGTGGTCGAGGAGAACGACGTGGCCGCGATCAAGGTCGATTGGTCCGATCGAAATCCCGAAATCGGCGCGCTGGTCAATTCCCTCAAGAGCATAACCATTCCGCTGCTGGCCATCTTTCCAGCCGATCGCCCAGGCGAAGTGATCGTGCTTCGCGATGTCGTCTCCAAACAGCAGGTCCTCCAGGCGTTGGCCCAGGCCGGGGCCGTGGAGTCGAATCCTCAACGGGGTTTTGTCCCCGCCGATGTCGCCAAGGGGCAGCCGGCTGTTGCTCGCAACTGACGCCACGCGCCAGCGCGTGGCGTGTTTGACATCTCCACCCTTCTGGGGGACAATCGGTCACGGCACATCCATCGGGTTGGGAGAGGCCCGATCCACGACCATTGGCAATGGGAGCGAAGCGGCAATGGCGCAAGATTCTCGGCGGCAGATCGACAACGTGATGCAGGAGCGGCGGGTTTTCGATCCCCCCTCGGAATTCGCGGCCAAGGCACGCATCAAGAACCTCGACGAATACCAGGCACTCTGGGACAAGGCGGCCGCCGATCCCCCTGCGTTCTGGGCTGAAATCGCTCGCCGAGAACTCCACTGGTTCGAGCCCTTCGCCGAGGCGCTCCGCTGGAACGAACCGGTGGCCGAGTGGTTCGTGGGGGGAAAGACGAACGCTTGCTACAACTCGGTCGACAAGCATGTTGCTGAGGGATATGGCAACCGCACGGCGATCATTTGGGAAGGCGAACCCGGCGAGCAGCGGACGCTCACCTATGCGGACCTGCTGACCGAAGTTTCCAAGTGCGCGAATGCCCTCAAATCGCTCGGTGTTACCAAGGGGGATGTCGTCGGTATTTACATGCCGATGACTCCTGAGCTGGCGATCGCGATGCTCGCCTGCGCGCGGATTGGTGCCATTCATTCCGTCATCTTTGCCGGCTTCTCCGCCGAAGCCATTGCCGATCGCAATCAGGATGCTGGGGCCAAGGTGATGATCACCTCCGATGGCTCGTGGCGACGCGGTAAAAAGCTTCCTCTCAAGGAGACGGTCGACGAGGCGCTCGCCAAGAGCCCCACGGTCGAGCACTGCATTGTCCTCAAGCGTACCGGCGACGATATCCCTTGGACCGCGGGCCGCGATCACTGGTGGCACGAAGTCGTCGGCAACGCCTCGGACAATTGCCCCGCCGAACCACTCGACAGCGAGACCCCGCTCTTCATCCTCTATACCAGCGGCTCGACCGGGAAGCCCAAGGGGATTATGCACACCACGGCGGGATACAACCTGTTCGTCAAGAAGACATTCGAGTGGGTCTTCGACCATCGCGAGGACGACGTCTACTGGTGTACCGCCGACTGCGGTTGGGTCACCGGGCATAGCTATGTGGTCTATGGCCCTCTCTCCGCCGGCGCCCAGGTACTGATGTACGAGGGGGCCCCTAACTTCCCGCATGAGGACCGCTTCTGGGACATCATCGAGCGGCACCGGGTTACGCTGTTTTACACCGCTCCCACCGCCATTCGGGCGTTCATCAAGTGGGGCGACCACCACGTCGACAAGCACGACCTCTCGTCCCTTCGCGTGCTTGGCACCGTAGGGGAGGGTATCAACCCCGAGGCCTGGATGTGGTACCACCGCAAAATCGGTGGCGAACGATGCCCGATCGTCGACACGTGGTGGCAAACCGAAACCGGCGGCATCATGATGAGTCCGCTCCCGGGGGCGATTCCCACTAAGCCCGGCAGTTGCACCAAGCCCCTCCCTGGGATCATGCCTCAGGTGGTCGACCACGATGGCCGCGGAGTGGAAATCAACCAGGGAGGCTGGCTCACGATCACCCATCCCTGGCCCGGTATGCTCCGTGGGATCTGGGGGGACATGGATCGCTACCAGGAAACCTACTGGTCGAAGGTCCCTGGCAAGTATCTCGCCGGCGACAACGCCCGCCGTGACGAGGATGGCTACTACTGGATCATGGGGCGGATCGACGACGTCCTCAACGTATCGGGCCACCGGCTGAGCACGATCGAAATCGAGAGCGCCCTGGTCTCCCACCCCGCCGTGGCCGAAGCCGCGGCCGTGGGCCGCCCCGACGAACTCAAGGGGGAAGCGGTGGCCGTGTTCGTCACGCTCAAGACGGCCGACCCGAGCGACGAGCTGCGGGCCGAACTCAAACAACACGTCCGCCACGAAATCGGTGCCCTCGCCCAACCCGACGACATCCACTTCGCCAATGCCCTTCCCAAGACCCGCAGCGGCAAGATCATGCGTCGCTTGCTCCGCGACATCGCCGCGGGGCGGGAAACGGTGGGGGATACCACGACGCTCGAAGACTACAGCGTGCTGGTCGCGTTGCGCGGCGAAGACGAGTAGGCTTCGAGGTGGTGTGCTTTACTTTGAGGGCTCCGCTCCTACATCGCTCGGCACCTCTCCCGGTTTATAATCGGGCAGCCAACCGCACGGCAGGATCGCCAGGAACGACAGGCCCGAAAGCACCAGGAACCCAATCTTGAGTGCCCGCAGGCGCGATTCGGTATTGATGCGAATGGCTTCCTCGATTTTCTCCGGCGTGGCGGTTGTTTCCTCGAGTCGTTCTTTCAACCGGTCGTTGCTGATGAAATTGATATTGTCAAGATCGAATCGTGCCGCCAATTCAGTCTGTTTGAACTCGGCGGGAATCGTGGGGTTATCGACCAGATCGCGCAGCACGAACGAACCGAGCACGCCCACCAGCAGCGCGCCCATGAGCGACGTGCCGACGGCGGCGGCGAGGTTCTGAGTTACTCCCCGCAACGAACCAACATCGCCCGCAAGTTCCTTCCGCACAGCGGTCACGAGCACATTGAAGAGCAGCGTCACGAGCGCCCCTTGGCCAACACCGACGGTAATCAAGCCAATAATAACGGGAAACACGCTCCAGTCGTTGCGGGCAACGAATGCGAGCCTCAAGGTTCCGAACATCACCAGGGCGAACGCGCAGCGGGCGATCGTGCGCGGACTGAGCTTGTTGTAGAGACGAACCACCAGGATTGCCGTAAAGAAGACCGTGAGCATGAAGGGCATCATGGCGATGGAGGTTGCCATGCTGGAGCGGCCTTGAATGATCTGAATGTAGAGCGGCACGGAAAAGTTGATCGCCGCTTCGGTCCCGACGATGATGAACAGCGCCATCACCGCGGCCCATTCCCTGGGCGAATCGACCACTTCGAGCGAGAGCAAGGGGGTTCCTCCACGGGCCACGCGGCGATGCGTCCACAGGAAGAAGCCGATGCCGATCGCCAGGCCGACGACGATCATGACCGGGGCCGGAGAAACTCCGAGCAAATCGACGGGCGCTCGCGAGCCGGCCAACAGCAAGCCCCAATTGCGGAGATTGTTGACGCCGAACGTGATGAGGATGATGGAAAGTGCCGATAGGATGACGCCGACCACGTCGATTTTCACGTCGGGATTGCTTTTTGCCGGCTTGAGTCGAGTACTCAAGTAGAGAATCGCCAGGCAATGGACAATCAGCAAGCCGAAGGCGAGCCGCCAGTTGATCATCGCCACGAAGCCGACAACGACAAACGCGAGGACGCCCGCGATGGCCCGGGCGGAACCGAGCCAGCCGACCGCTTCGGCCTGTTGCTTGCCACGATAATGCGAGGCGATCAGCACCACCAAGGTGGGCACGAGTCCCGAAGCGCCAAAACCGGCAAGCGCCTGGGCCGCCAGCATGACTTCCACAACCGGGCTGACGACCATCAACAGCATGGCCACGGCCAAGGTTCCCACCGAAATCTGAAAGAACACTTTCGATCCGAATCGCTGGCCGAGTTTCGAACCGAGCATGATGAACCCGGACACGCCAAGCGAATAGAGTACGATGGCCGTCCCGATCGTCGTGGGAGGGGTGTCGAAACTTTCGACCATGCCCCCCATCGACACGGGCAGCGCCGCGACGTTGAACGACATCAACATCTGCCCCATCGCAATCACAATCATCGGCAGCCAGGAATCGCGGGTCTCGGTTCCGTCACTCGTCGAGGACGTTTCATTGGTCGCCATGACGGATCTCTCCAGATGATTGCTGTAGTGTTTTCGGAACGGGCGGACTACGACAGGGCGGTCTCTTCGGGCTTGGAAACGAACAGGTCCATCCCCAGTCGTTGAGACAGGAATTTAGCGACGAGTTGCCCCTTCACGCTGTTGCCCGCGGCGTCGAGCGGTGGGGCGAACGTACCGAGTCCTCCCTTGCCCGGCGAGACGGCGACAATTCCACCGCCGATGCCGCTCTTGCCGGGCACGCCGATCTCGTAGAGCCAATCGCCGGAAGTTTCATACAGCCCGGCGGTGGCCATTACGGCGAGTGCGAAGTGGCAGACATCCGCGGCGACGACACGCTGCTTGGTCAGCGGATTCACCCCGCCATCGGCCAGAGTGGCCCCCATCACGGCCAGATCCTTCGCGCTCACGTTGAGCGAGCACTGCTTTGTGTAGAGATCGGTCGCTTCGGCGGGGTCCATGTAGATGCGGCCAAAGCTTTGGAGCAGGCGGGCGATCGATTGATTACGGAAATTGGTTTCCGACGCGCTCGCGTAGACCTCCTCATTGAGCGGCAGCGTGCGGCCCGCGAAACGGGACAGGCCCTCGTGGATGAACTTCCATTTATCCTCCCACGAGTTTCCGGGCACGAGACTCGTGGTCGCGATCGCACCGGCGTTCACCATCGGATTCGTCTTGCCCCCGTCGGCCCGCTCGATGGCGCCGAGCGAATTGAACGCCTGACCGGTGGCGTTGACGCCGATCTTGTCGCGCATCGCCTCGTGGCCGAGAGATTCGCAGACGAGCGCGAAGACGAACGGTTTGGAGACGCTCATGATTGTGAACTCGTGATCGGAATCTCCAATCGCGTAGATATTCCCTCCCGTGCCGACGACGCAGATGCCAAACAGGTCGCTCGGGACGCGGGCCAAGGCGGGATAGACTTGGGAGTTGCTTCCCGTCGCATCGCTTTTAAAGCGTTCGTAGGCTTCCTCGACCAGCGATTTCACCAATTCGCCCGGCGGCAAGTGGCCCGTCGAGACGTAGGTGGCTGCCTGGCGATCCGAATTGTCTTGTTGCGACTCCATCGTTCCCTCTCCGACTCGAGTATGTCTTCGATCCGCCCGCTTCAATCCGCCCAGCCCAACTCAAGGCTTGCCATTGTGAATCACATGCTAGCGGCGCGTCAATCACCAAGGTGTCCCACGCCGGGTCCCCGGAATTCAAGAACTCTCGATTGGCCATGCTAGCGATCGCTATTCTGCAATAAAAGTAGGAGAAAAGTTCCAGGACTTTTGATTACATCTCAACGACCTGGCAGAGTTTGTCGATATATCCGATTATGCGGCCATGCGTACTCCGCTAGCGGCCCAACATTGCGACGGACTTCTCGTTTCAACATCGAATTCATGCGAACCAAGTCCAAATCCCGGTCGGTGTCGCGCGCCTCTTGCGTTGCGATGGTCGCTGTATTGCTTGCGATTATTGCCGCTCCGGTCGATGCTCAAGAAAGCTTCTCGATCGACGATGTTCAAGACTCGCCTGCGATCGACTACTTGCCCGCCACGCAGGCTCTTCCGTCCTACTACTACCAGGCAAGCTACTACGAGACCTCCGGCGTCGGTGCGCGGGCGATCGCCGATTACGCACCACCCGGTTACGAAGCGCGCGACTATGAAACCGCGCCAGGCGCGCCGGAATTCACGCGGATCACTCCGCCGACCCGACCCGTGCTCGGTGAAGCGAGCGAGGTCGTGACGCGCGGCATGATGCCCGGCTCGTTTCTTGTGCCGGGTACGAATACTTCGTTTCGCCTGCGAGGGTTTGTTCGGTTGGCTTCGCTGTTCGATTTCGATCCCATTGGGAGCACCGACTCTTTCGTTACCAATACGATCCCCGTTCCGGAGCAAGTCGGCCAGAATTTCAATATGAGCGCGCGGATGAGCCGATTTGCCCTCGAATCGTGGACACCGACGAATTTCCACAATTGGAACGTCCATACGTTCATCGAGGGGGATTTTTTCAATGGCGCCCCACAAGCCGCGGGTGGAGGGGGGAATCCTTTTCGGTTGCGGCATGCGTTCGTCGATTTTGGCTACTTTCGCTTCGGGCAGCAGAACTCGGTCTTCATGGACGGCAATAATTGGCCGAGCCTCGTCGATTTCCAAGGCCCCAACAGTTGGGTCAACCAGCGGCAACCCTCAGTGCGGATGACACTGCCGATTTTCGACCGCCTCTACATGGCATCGAGCATCGAGCGGCCCTTTTCGGACATTACGACCAACGACCTGGGCGACGGCGTGCAAGATGTTCCCGACATGGCGGCCCATTTGCGCTACGAAGGGGATGTCGGGCACCTGCAGATTTCTTCTCTCATGCGGACCATCGGCTACCGCCCCACGGGGGGCGATCTGACCCGGCGGACGGGTGGCGCGGTAAGTGGTAGCCTCGTTTTTCATCCGTGGGCGATCCTCCTCGATACCGACCCCGTCCGCGAGGAAAACCCCTCGGGATTGACGCGAAGCCGAATTCTGACGCAAGCAACCTGGGGATCGGGCGTGGGGCGCTATCTCAACGATCTGGCCGGCCAAGGGTTCGACGGCCAGGTCGATCCAAACACGGGCGCGTTCGACCTGGTCGAGTCCACGGGTTGGAACGCCAGTTACGAACATTGGTTCAATGAACATTGGCTATCGAATTTTACGTACGCGGAGGTTCATCCCGGCAGCGTTGCCGGGCAACCGGGGTCGACCTATGACGAGGCGACCTATTTCGCGGCCAGTCTGTGGTGGATTCCCGTCCCGCGGATGTCGCTGGGCATGGAATTCCTAACGGGCCGACGGGAGAATATCGACGGCCAGGGTGCAAGAACCGACCGGCTTGGCGGGCTGTTTCAATACAATTTCTAGCCGCCAGCCCGCATCGTGGTTTCTTTTTCACCGCGCCATTCTTCTTTTCGCGCGGGAGGGGGGGGACTCGGGTATTGAATGAGCAGACATCTCGCCCCTAGTGCAAACTCTTCCGGCTGCCGCTAGAATACGAGCACTTTCCGCGGCACTATTGGCAAGACCTGCTCTCGCATGCCACATGACTTCATCGCTCGCCATTGTCTTGTTGCTGTTGGTCGCGGCGATCGTGATGTTCGCCGTCAACAAGCCGCGGATGGACGTGGTGGCGATTCTGATGATGACGCTGCTGCCGTTTACCGACGTCCTCACGATGGACGAAGCGCTCACCGGTTTTAGCGATCCGAACATTGTGCTGATCGCGGCGCTGTTCGTGATCGGCGACGGCCTCGTGCGGACCGGTTTTGCCCAGAAGTTGGGGGATTGGCTGGCCGCGAAAGCGGGGAGCAGCGAGACGCGGCTCATCGTGCTATTGATGATTGTCGTTTGCGCCCTCGGCGCGACAATGAGCTCCACCGCCGTGACGGCGATTTTCATTCCGGTGGTGTTGCGCATCGCCCAGCGGATGGGCACGTCCCCCAGCCGGCTGATGATGCCGCTGAGCTTTGCGGCGCTGATCAGCGGCATGACGACGCTCATTGCGACGGCGCCGAATCTGGTCGTCAACAGCGAGCTTGTGCGACATGACTACGAGGGGTTCAGCTTTTTCAGCTTGACCCCCTTTGGAGTGCCGATTTTGGCAATGGCGATTGTCTACATGCTGTTCGCGCGCCGCTGGCTCAGCGAGAAAGCGGATGCCAAATCCAACGATCCCCTCCGCAGGCCGCGGCTGTCGAACTGGATCGAGGAATACCGACTTGCCGATCGCGAACATCGCGTGCGCGTCACGGAAAGCTCCTTCCTCGTCGGGAAAACGCTTGCGCAAATCCAAATGAGGGACAATTCCGGCGCGAGGCTGATTGCCATCGAGCGCAATCGCCAACTGATCCAGCCCCAAGCCAACACCGAGCTGCGGGCGGGCGACATTCTGTTCGTCGACCTGGTCGCCCCCGATGCCGAAATCGAGGCCTTGCACGAAAACTACGCCCTCACGCCACTCCCCTTGAGTGGGAGCTATTTCACCGACCGGTCGCAAGAACTCGGCATGGGAGAGGTGCTCATCCCGGCAACCTCCACACTGGTGAGGCAGTCCCTCTCCAAGGCCGATTTTCGCACCCGATTCGGATTGACGGCCATCGGCTTGCGGCGCGGCCAAACGGCCCACGAGCAGTCTCTACAAGATGTCGAACTGCAGGCAGGCGACACGCTGCTCGTAACCGGCCCGTGGAAGGCGATCGGCAATCTGCAATCCGAAACGCGAGACTTAGTCGTCTTTAATCTGCCAGTCGAACTCGACGAAGTGCTGCCCGCCGCTGGTAAGGCGCCGCAAGCCGTGTTCTGCCTGCTCTTGGCGATCGGCTTGATGGTCAGCGGAATTATCCCCAACGTACAGGCAGCGATCATCGGCTGCTTGCTGATGGGTCTTCTTGGCTGCATCAACATCACGAGCGCCTATCGCTCGATCGACTGGAAAACGATCGTTCTGATCGTCGGCATGTTGCCTTTTTCCATCGCCTTGGAGCGAACCGGAGGCGTCGATTTGGCCGCCGAGACCCTGATGGCGGCAACTGGAGGCGCGGGAACGTACATCATTCTCGGCTCGCTATTCGCGATTACGGCGATTCTAGGGATGTTCATTTCCAACACGGCCACGGCCGTGTTGATGGCCCCGGTTGCCATTGCCCTTGCCGAGGAGCTGAATGCATCTCCCTATCCCTTTGCGATGATCGTGGCACTGGCCGCCTCGACCGCCTTCATGACCCCCGTTTCATCCCCCGTGAATACCTTGGTCGTCGGACCTGGGAATTACTCATTTGGCGATTTTGCCCGGATTGGCATCCCGTTCAGCATTCTGGTTCTCATCGTAAGCGTTATCATGGTACCTTGGCTGCTGCCGCTTTACCCAATGCCTTAATGCCATTGCTTTAATGCCTTGTTTCAAAACGGATCGGCCGCGGGGCGCTCGCCCACGGCTATACGACCAAGCCGGCCGCTAGGGTGGTTCGGCCGGTGGTTCGATGGCGTATTGAAACGAAGCCCGGTTTTCATTCCATAGGAATCGTCGAATGGCTCTCCCCAACGAAGCGCCCAAGTCGTTTATGCAGGGAGTCTTGGATCTCGTGGAGCGAGTCGGCAACAAGGTTCCCCATCCGGTGATCATCTTCTTGGTCCTCATCGGCATCGTCGTGGTCCTCTCCCACATTTTTTACCTGACGACCGGTAGCACTTCCTACGAGGCGATCGTCCCCAAGGCACGGGTCATCGAGGCGCAGGCCATCGAGGCGCCGGCGGAATTCGACTCCGAATCGTACGACACGGGAACGACGGTGACCCATGGCGTCATCGACGAGAAGAGCTACGACATCGAGACACGGACGATCGCGGTGAGAAGCCTGCTGACGACGGATGGAATTCGCTTCATCTATTCGTCTCTCATCGCGAACTTCATGGGTTTTACCGCGGTCGGACTGATGATCGTCGCGATGGTGGGTGCCGGCGTGGCGGAAGAGTCGGGGCTCGTGAACACACTTATTCGCAAGCTCGTGATCGTCTCTCCGCGCGGCGCTCTGACTTATATTTTGGCTTTTGTGGGCATCCTATCGAGCATTGCCGCGGACGCAGGTTATCTGGTTCTCATTCCCTTGGCGGGCACCGCCTTTCTGAGCGTCGGCCGCCATCCTCTTGCCGGGCTAGCGCTCGGTTTTGCCGCGGTGGCTGGAGCGTTTACCGTCAACATGTTGATCAAGCCGCTCGATGCGGTGCTGGTCGAGTTTACGAACGACGCGATTCATTTGGTCGATCCCGATGTCTCCATCGGCCTGGCCTCGAACCTCTGGTTTTCGATCGCATCGGTCGTCTTTCTGACGTTCATCGTGGCCTTCATTACCGAACGGATGATCGAACCTCGGCTCGGCGAGTATCGAGGTGAGAAACCGGCGGAGGTAGGGGGCGAAATCACCCCCGACGAAGCGCGAGGACTCAAGTTCGCGGGCATGGGGCTCATCGGAGTCCTCCTTCTGTTCGGCCTGCTGACGCTCCCCCCCGGAGCGCCGCTGCGCAACCCGGACACGGGCGATCTCATCGGCAACTCTCCTTTCATGAACGGCTTGATCGGCCTGATCACGACCATCTTCCTGGTGACGGGAGCCGCCTACGGATTCGGTGCCAAGTCGATGCAAAACGTCACGGACGTTATCAAGGCCATGGAGAAAGCGATTTCCGGACTGGGTGGCCTGATTCTCCTGTTTCTGGTGCTGAGCCAATTCGTCGCTTACTTCAATTACACGAACATGGGCACCCTCCTCGCGCTGAAATTGGCCGGCGCGCTTCAGGCGGCCGATTTTCCGCCCCTCCCGCTGTTGATTGGCTTCATCCTGGTCGTCGCCATCATCGATCTGCTGCTCACGGGGGCGATTGCCAAATGGGCCATCTTTGCTCCCATCTTCGTGCCGCTCTTGGTCAAGCTCGGCGTCGACCCCGAAGCCGTGTTGGCAGCCTATCGGGTGGGCGACTCGCCGGTCAATGCGATTACTCCGCTGAATGCCTATTTCGCGTTGGTCGTCGGATTCGCGCAGAAGTACGACAAGAACGCGGGCGTCGGGACGGTTGTTTCGCTCATGTTGCCTTACGTGGCGATCCTGTTGGTGCTGTGGACGCTCCTCTTCGCCGCGTGGCAAATGTTGGGACTTCCGTGGGGACTCTAATGTCCGATCGCGGAAAATAGCGGTCGTCCATGCGAAGCGGGCCGTCGAGTCGATTGGGTTGAGGCCAGCCAAACAAGACTCGACCCGCTGGATGAAGTTGGTGACCGAGTTCGATCAACTCTTCACGAACGTGGTTGGCAACGCCGCGGCGCTATTCGAACGCGCGGCAAAATCGGGCCGACGATCGTACCGCGGCCAGGTCGCGTGCCACGAAGCGTTCGGCTGAGCCGTAGCGGCCAACTTGATGACCGAATTCGACTTCTTGCGCAACTCTAGCGAGCCCGCATCCCTCTTTGGCACACTCTCTACGCCCGTTCTTGACGGCGAAAACACAGGCCCTGTGAGAACACCGTACATTTTGGGGAGCGAAAGTAGAGGGTGCCTACCCGGATCACCCTCTCTAGTCCAAGAACGCCACGTGCCGCATCGCTACCGCTTCGGTCTCGGTATTCATCAGCACGCGGTGCCAATAAGGGAGCACGATCGTCTTGTGGTCGGCGTGCCGAACCCGGCCCCGGACCAGCACCCGCGGGTTGCGCCGCATGGGAACCCAATTGTCGTGCTTCCGCTGGGGTTCGCGCTGGAGCAAAGCCTGGTACTCGTGCTCCAACAGGCCGTTCGGGTAGTGGTGGGAAACGTAAACCGTCGTCCCCCCCATCCGCACCAGCTCCACTACCCAGTGGGGTTTGCCGCGACCCCGGCGGAGCGGCTCATTGATGAGGATCGCCTTGGTGTCGACCTTCAGTTCCTCGGGCATCGGCAGGAAGAACCATTCCCCCTGGCGGACGAAGGCCTCGTTGCGGCGGCGATTACGTTTCCGCGAGGGAAGCTGCAGCCGCGCCTGCCGATGCCGAACCTCCTCCGGCTTGAGGGCCTCCATGGCGGTGACCACATTGGCCGCCCGCTCGACTTCTGGCACGGCGGCCACAAACCAGTGCCGCTCGTCGTGCCCGCAAAGGAACTTGTGGTTGCCATCCGACTGGTTCGACAGCAGGAGCAGGTGGCGAATGTCGCGGCGGATGTCGACGACAGCCAGGTCGGCATCGGGAGCGGTGGTGATGCTGAAAAACTCGCCCTTGCGATCGGTATCGATATCGAGCCTCACTCCACCACTCGCCAGCCGCGGATTCTCCCCCAGCTTGATGCGCGCGCCGATGGCGGCAAAGTGTCGCTCGACATGGGGGGAGTTCATGGCATGGATCCTTGGATGAGATAACTTGCGCGCGGCAACTTCGCCTCACCCGCCAGATGGCGGGCCAGGTGTCGCCGTCGGAAGTTAGAGGGCTCGGGGCAGCCCTTTGTAGCTAGCAGTCTTTCAGCCTATAAAACAAGGTGTTTTTCGAAGTGGATCACTACCGCGCCGTGGTTTCTTTCATAACGGCGATCCGAAAATCACCTAGTTTTCTAGGCTCAACCAAATACGGTTTCAGTGCTAGCTACAAAGGGCTGGGGCTCGGGGCTAAAGGAAGTTCGCCCCGCGAGGGAAAAATTTGGAAAAAATTTCTTCGCTACGACAGAATGTCGTGCAGCACATGCCCATGGACATCCGTCAGGCGGAAGTCGCGCCCCGCGTAGCGGTAAGTGAGGCGCTCGTGGTCGAAGCCGAGGGTGTGCAGGATGGTGGCGTGCAGGTCGTGGACGCTGGCCGGTTTGTCGACGGCCTTGAAGCCGAACTCGTCGGTGCCGCCGTAAACGGTGCCCCCCCGGATCCCACCTCCGGCCATCCAGACCGTGAACCCATAGTGATTGTGGTCGCGGCCGAGGGTCGCCGCGCCACCGCCGGTCAGTTCGACCGTGGGGGTGCGACCGAATTCACCACCCCACAGAACGAGCGTGTCGTCGAGCATGCCGCGACGCTTGAGGTCGACTAGCAGGGCCGAAATCGGCTGATCGATCTGGGCTGCCAACTCACGGTGACGCGGCTCGATGTCCGCGTGATGGTCCCAGATGTTTCCCGCGCCGTGCCACAGTTGGACATAGCGAACGCCCCGCTCCAACAGCCGCCGGGCGATCAGCGTCTGCCGGGCATGGACCCCGGTGCCGTAGAGGTCGCGGGTCTCCTGGGTCTCGCGCGAAATGTCGAATGCGTCGGCCGCCTCCATTTGCATTCGAAACGCCAACTCGAACGACTCGATCCGCGCATCAAGCCGCGGGTCGTGACGCTCAGCGCGGTGTTGGACGTTCAGCTCGCGAAGCAGATCTAGCTGCCGCTGTTGGGTGGCCACTCCCGCGTGAGGGCTGCGGATGTTTTCTATCAGCTTGTCGATTTGCTCGTGCTTGGAGTCGATGTGGGTCCCTTGGTAGCTCCCCGGCAGGAAACCCGACTGCCAATTGTCGGTTCCCTTGATCGGGTAACCACCGGGGCACATCGCGACGAACGCCGGCAGATTCTGATTCTCGGTCCCGAGACCGTACAAGGTCCACGAGCCGACACTCGGCCGCGGCAACACCGAGTCGCCGCAGTTCATCAGCATCAGCGATGGCTCGTGGTTCGGCACCTGCGCGACCAGCGAACGGACGACGGCGATGTCGTCGATGTGCTCGGCGGTGCGTGCGAACAGCTCGCTCACCTCGATGCCACTCTCTCCATAGCGGCGGAACTTGAACGGCGAGGGCATGCAGGCCCCCGTTTTCCGTTCGGTGGCGAGGGACATCGGTGGGGCCTGGCCCGCGTACTTTTCGAGAGCCGGTTTGTGATCGAACGTATCGACGTGCGACGGACCTCCGTTGAGGAAGAAGTGAACGACTCGCTTAGCGGTGCCGGCGAAGTGGGGCAGCTTGGGGGCCAGGGGTGACCCGGCGGCGGGAGCCGCGTGGGCGGCACCGCCGCCACCGAGGATGCCAGTCAAGCCGAGCATGCCGAGCCCCAGCCCCGACCGCTCGAGCATCTCGCGCCGCGTGCATTGCCGGGGGTTGGAATTCATCATGGTTCAATCCACAAACATCACTTCGTTGGAAATCAACAGGACTTGGGCAAACTGTTCCCAGGGGTCGAGTCGCTGGCTGTCGTGGGTCGTGAAGTCGCGCACGGCATGCCAGCTCGCGGGCCAGCGGGAGTCGACGGCGTCGGGCGTCGCGGAAATCAAGCTCACCTCCGGCGCCCATTGGTGCTGGTCGTTATTGAGGATGTTGAGTATGTCGACGACGAAATCCAAGGTTTCCCCCTGGTCGAGTTCCACCTCGTCGACATGCATCGCGCGGTCGGTGTTGTGGACGATCGCCTGGTCGAGCGCCCCATGGCGACTTGACAAAATCCAGCAGCGAATGCCATCCCCCTTCGCGACCGCGTGCTTCACGGTGGAAGTCACGCGATACGTGCCCGACACCGGGGCGGTCCAGCGGCGGACGATGGCGTGCCGGAGGTCGTTGCCTGGATGTCCCCCGTCGGCCGTGATCTGGGCCCAGCCGATATCGGGGCTCGGCCACTCGGATCCCCCCTGCCAGGCGGTGCTGGCAAAGTGGGGGAGCGGCGTGAAACTTCGCAGCCGCCTGGCGTCGGGATCGATCTCGCCGTAACCGTAGCTCCAGGCTTGCTTCGCCGCGATCGTGAGAGGATCGGCGGGCTCGTGTTCCGAACTCCGCAGATAGCGAACGGCTGCTTCGATTTCTTGATCGGTTGGCGGGCGCTGGAGAATTCGTCGATAGAGAGTCGCCACCCCCTCCGCGGAATCGCTCGTAGTGGAGGAACGAAGTTCGGCGACCAATGACCGCGCCCGGTCGGCCACGAACATGTGGTTCAGGGAAAAGAGGGCCTGCTGTGGCACGGTGGTTTCCGACCGCTGCGGCGCATGGAGATCGGGATTCGCAAAATCGAAATTCAGTAGCACACTGGGGAGGAGTTGCCGATCGATGAGCGCGTAGAGCGTGCGCCGATAGCCGGCGGGGGTCGAAGCAAAGAGGTTGCTCCCCTTCCCTCCCAGCCGATTGTCGAGGTCGCCCGAGACAACCAGATAGGTGTCGCGGAGTTCCTCGAACGACAGGCGTCGGACCTGCTGACGCCAGAGCAATCGGTTCTCGGGATCGATGGCAGCGTATGCCGCCACGGTCGCTTGTTCCTCGGCGCCGTGCGAGTTCTGCTGATAGGTGGCCGACAGGAGGATCTCGCGATGCAACCGTTTCGTGCTCCATCCTTCCGTCAGGAATCGATGGGCGAGCCAATCGAGCAGTTCGGGATGGCTCGGTGGTTCCGCCCGCGTGCCGAAGTCGCTCGGCGTCCGCACCAGACCCTCACCAAAATAATGGGCCCATACGCGATTGACCCACACCCGCGAAGTCAGCGGGTTATCGGGACTGACAATCGCGCGGGCCAGTTCGTGGCGGCCGCTCCCCTGGGAGAAAGGCTCCCGCTGGGGGCCGGAAAGGATCTCCAAAAAGCGGAGCGGAACCTCGTCTCCCAGCATGATGGGATTGCCGCGACGAAAGATCCGTGGATTGACGACGTTCGGCTTGTCCTCGAGGAGGACGGCGTGGGGCAGGGCGTGGGGGCTCTTCACAATCCACTCGTCGACCTTGCCTTGGAGTTTCCACAACTTCTCGCACGTCTTGGTGTCGACAAAAAATTCGATATTCGTAATCGGCAGATCGGGAATCACGCACGGAGAGTCCTCCCCATGGAGCACGAGCCGCAGTTGCTCGTCCGCCGGGTCGGGCATCCCGGTCGGCGCGGGG
Organism: uncultured Planctomycetaceae bacterium; assembly: GCA_964650265.1. Taxonomy (GTDB): domain Bacteria; phylum Planctomycetota; class Planctomycetia; order Pirellulales; family Lacipirellulaceae; genus CAZYQQ01. Next base: position 32,403 of record CAZYQQ010000018.1, on the reverse strand, counting down.
AGGCCCTGCGCCTTGGCATCGGCCAACAACTCCCGCCACTCTTCAGCGACACTTTTCAACAGGGTCGCGTAGCGGTCGACCAATTCTTCAACCGACTTGGGGGGCGTGGCGAATGCCTCGGCCACCCTGGGATTTGTCGCCGCGGGGGAAAGGTCGACCGCGGCAAGTGCCGCGGGTGCTTGTTCGGCGAACTGCTCGCGCGGCAATCCCGCCAGCGCGGTCCAAGGAGTAAAAACCGGATTACTTCGCTTGCCCGCCCGGTGCAGGTATTCCTGCCACCGCCAGACCGTCTCCGGCAAAACGTCGGTTTCGGCGAGCACCAGGTTGAACGCCAGCGCGGGATACTTGTCGAGTTCCCACTGGGCCAACAGATACTCGTCGACCCGTTGTCGCGCCAGGTCGCTGAACTTGTCGAGGGCCTTCCTCATCTCCTTGTCGCGGGCCCGCTTGCGTTTCGCGAGTTCCGCCTCGAACGAAGGAGGCTCCGGCTCATCGGGGCTTTGTTGCGGCTTGGGCAACTCCCGCATGACTTCCGCGCAGTTCTGAAACACGCCGTAGAGCGAATAATAGTCGGCGGTCGGAATCGGATCGAACTTATGATCGTGGCAGCGGGCACAACTCACCGTGAGCCCCATCGTCCCCCTGGTCACCACGTCGATCCGATCGTCGATAATGTCGGGCGTGACGCCGAGGAACCGGCGGCCAAGGGTCAAGAAACCCATCGCCGCGGCCGCCTCCGGATCGTCGGGCGCCGCCTGATCGGCCGCCAACTGAAGGAGCAAAAACTGGTCGTAGGGAAGATCCTCGTTGAATGCCTTGACGACCCAGTCGCGATAGAGCGACGAGTGGACGAAGAACGGCTCTTCGCGCGAATAGACATACCCCTTGCTATCGGCGTAGCGGGCCACGTCGAGCCAATGGCGCCCCCAATGCTCGCCGTAAGCGGGCGACGCCAGCAATCGATCGACCAGCCGCTCGTAGGCATCGTCCGATTCGTCCGCGACAAAGGCGTCGACTTCCTCCGGCGTGGGGGGGAGTCCCGTCAGGTCGTACGTCGCGCGACGGATAAGTGTCCGACGGTCGGCGCGCGGAGCTGGCCCGAGTCCCTCCTCTTCCAGTCGATAGAGGATGAAACGATCGATTGCGCCGCGTGCCCATTCATTCCGCTCGACGTCCGGGACGGGAGGATTCTTGATCGGCTGAAACGCCCAATGATCGCGCGCGGCCTTCCCATCATCCGTGCGGGCCGGCGAAGCGGGCCATGCCACACCCGAGTTGATCCAGGTGGTAAGGGCTTCGATCTCGGCCTCCGTCAGGCGGGCCCCCTCCCCTGGGGGAGGCATCTGATCCCCGTCGGTCGAAATCACGCGGGCAAGGAGGGGGCTCTCGGTCGCATCCCCCACGACAACCGCGGGCCCGTTGTCCCCCCCCTCGAGCAGCGCCTCCCGCGAGTCGAGACGGAAACTGCTCCACTGCGTCCTTTCGCCATGACACCCTTGGCACTTGTCGGCGAGTACCGGGCGGACCTTGGTTTCAAAAAACTCGATCGCCTCGGGAGAAGCGGATGCCGTTTCGCCCGCCTGGGCGCGTACCAATCCTGGAGCAATGGCAAATACCAGTCCAAGCAGCAACAAACAGTGCCGGCTGAACCGGCGACGACCAAAGCTGGAGTTCGTTGGAACGATCATCAGCCTTCAATAGCAGAGGGGGACCAATAGACGGAAAATGCGCAGCGGGAAGCATCTATTTTGGCACAGGGACCGGCCAATGTCGATAGCGCGAGAAGGGCCAACAACGGCAGGAAAAGAGGAACTTTCTACTCGTTCGGGTAGTCAATGGGGACTGGCTACTTTTTCGGCAAGTGATCTTACCACTGGTAGCCAACGATCTCCGAAAAAGTTGCCTGTCCCTATTGACGGACCTCAACTTTCCCCTCCGCCAAAAGGGGACATTCAACTTTTTCGGAGCTAGTCCAGTAGAATGGTTCGGTCAACTGGCCGAAAAAGTAGAAAGTCCCCTTTTGGCTCGCTCGCAATCATTGGGATTCTGCCTCATCGAGAGCCGCGAGTTGGCTGGCGAGTCGTTGTACACTTTTTTTGACGTGGATATAGAACCCCGCGAGCATGGGACCATAGCCCAGCAGGCAGAAGATACTTACGGCCAGCACGGCTTCCCACTTTCCCGCCAAGGCCGTATAGAGCATAAACCCGACAGCCAGTATCACAAAAACGACTATCAGCCAACCGATGCTTCGTCGACTCGCGGCGGCTTCGCGGAGGGCCTTCTCAATGTATTCTCGATCTTTTATCTGCTCCCCCGCGATCGAAACATGAAGGCGATCTTCAGGGAGGCGGCCGAAGAGCATTTCGTTGATCTCTTCAGCCGTTGCCCCACGCCAAGTGGGGCTCGTACCTCCTTGGTGCGTCGCGAACCATAACTCGAGCACCTCGTCCGGCAACTTCAGTCGCAAGCGGGAGAAGTCCCGACGCACGGGATCCATACGAATGATATGCACTTCGACAACATCGGTCCAAAGATACTCCTTGGGCACCCCCCGGACGACCAGATGAATTCCTTTGTCGTCGAATGTCGCCGAGCGTCGAAAATGATAATTCAATACGAGAGGATTGGGGACGATGGGCGGAGGAGGCAACAAGTAATGGGCGTTGATCAGCCCGATCATGTGCCGAGTGTCGTCGCCGGACATCCAGTCAAGCCGAAGTCGACGTCGCCACAATGGCCGCCGCGGGTCGACAATCGTAATGGGATGGCGTTTGACGAGTCGCCCGCTGGCGAAGTCGTCCCACGACCAGAAGTCGGCAAGCCCGAGCCACCGCCGACGAATGCCCTCTTCCTCGACACGAAGGCTCCAGGTGAGGGGGAACATGGCCGCGACGATGACGAGAAGGTAGGCCGACGCCAGTGTTACCGCGCGATCGAAGGGGACGTTTTGGACGTTCTGGGCCACCCAAATCCCCACGGGGGCGATCCCCGCAAAACCGATCATCACATACCAGCAGCAGCGGCGATAAGAAGCCGCGATGCGATAGACTTGTTGGGGCGAACGACTCATGCCGTCTATTCGACCGCAAGCAGCGAATCTTGGCAACGACGGCAGGAAAAGGGGACATTTTACTCGTTCGAGTAGTCAATGGGGACTGGCTACTTTTTCGGCAAGCGACCTTGCCACTGGTAACCAACTATCTCCGAAAAAGTTGCCTGTCCCCATTGACGGACCATTCAACTTTACCCCTCCGCCAAAAGGGGACATTCAACTTTTTCGGAGTTGAGCCTGATAGAATGGAACAGACCGTTCGCGAAAAAGTAGAATGTCCCCTTTTGGCTCACTTCTCTTAGCATTGTCGTCCATGTCCGATACCATCGCAATAGACCGACCGGCACGGTTCACGCTCCGTCAACTGCTGCTTGCCTTTGCCGGAGTGTGCGGCGTGCTTGGCCTGTATGTTGTAATGGGGTATGGACCCGCCTCGGTTCTCGCGCTCGGAATAGGCCTCTGGCTGACGTGGAGGGGAGCGCGGTTGAAACGTCCCCTCACGGCGTCATTCGGTATCCTTTTGAGTTCCGCGGCGGGAGCAGGTGTGTTGTTGGCATTGGTATCGTGGCACGTGTTTGGAACAGGGCCGATCTACCTCCCCGAATACTATCCCGCTCGGATCCAGCGAATGATCCGGGTGGCGGAGGCCAACCCTTGGCAAACCACGGTCTATTGCCACTCACGAATGGGTCCCATTCTGGAGGATGTGTGCCGAATGGATCTCTCGCCAGCACAGGTCGAGGAGATCGTGAGAGAGTTAGAGCTGCCCGAGGTGAGCGAACGGGAGGTCGGCTCGTCGTTCCGGGGGCAGTTCCCTCGGCGATGGCGCCCGCGAGTGGTGAGTAATGCGAGGTACTATCATGCGATGGTCGAGGCAACCGACTATACCGCGATGTATGATCCCCAGCGCGAGCAGTTCTATGTGTGGTGCGTGGAATACGATTAATGGCTACGCCCGAAGCGCACCTTGGGGAAGGGCGAAACCGCAGAATGAACGACACGACCACCACGGCTACGGAGCGGGAGCCTTTATTGGTCCCCCACTTAATTACACCTTTCTCTCGTGTTCTCCTTGATGAACGATACGACCGCTATCGCCCGACCCGGCCAATTCTCGCTCAAGCAGTTGTTGTGGTTAATGGCGATTGTGAGTGCCGTGTTAGGGGCTGTGGTCGTATTCGGACTGCGTGGAGCAATGGCGTCGATGCTAGTGTTCAGCGTGTGGACGATCTACTACGGGAGGCGTCGCCGAAATGCCTGGCCACTCTTCGTCGGGATTATATTCACTTTGGCTTCAGGCTTCGGACTTTACGTGGCCCTGGTGATACACATGATGTCCGGCGGAGTCGGCCCAATTCGCTCGTCCGTCGATTATCCCTTTGAGCTCACGGACATGATCAAGTTGACGGGGGCGAGCTATGAAAACACGCTGGCGCAAGATCTCGGGGGATTCATTGATAGCGAGTATGCCTGGCGGATCGACCTGTCCGCCGCGCAGTGCGACCAGGTGGTTGCCGAACTTGGACTTGTGACGATGGGCAGTGGCAGCGTCCCTCGCGAATTCTATCTGGCGTTTCCGCGTGCATGGCGTCCCCAGTACACCGGTGACTCGCAATACTTCAGCACCGCTGGCTTCCCCGCCAATCACCGAGGTGCCGACGGTCAGCACTACTTTGTGATGTACGACGCCAAGCTGGGGCACATGTACGTGTGGCTGAAGCGGAATTTCTGATGGGTGTTAAGCGCGTTCCGCCACGGTCTTTCCAACTGATCTACTCGAAAATTGCCAGGATGCCGCCACTGACGAGGACGGCGATTAGCAACCCGATCAGAATCCAGACACTAATGGGCGTCTTGTACTTGATGTGGGGAGTCGCGCGGCGGATTTCGGCGTAGTCAGCGGAGAGGACATACTTCCCCTTGCTGCAAGCGACCAGGTAGAGGAAGTAGCCTGCAAGGAGTGTCCAAAAGGGGAGACTTATGGCCGACAGTATGATTGCCGGCCGGCGTGCCGCCGGATCGAGTTTTCGGAGACGGAATCCCACTCGAGCCTGAAAAAACGAATACAGACCAAAGCAGATCGCAAACATGAGTGTTCCCGCCGCGGCGAGAGTACCGATCTCGGGTATGGCTCCCACAATCCCGCCCATGCCTATGGAAAAATAAAAAAGGGACATCACGCAACCAACGGTACCGCCGGCGGCATACAAGAATCCCATCGATCGAATTGCCGCCTCGTGTTTGAGATACTGGCGGCGGATCAGTTCCTGCTCGGTGCTGGTGTCAGGCCCTGAATGGACTTGCTCTCGCGGGGACGCAAAGGGGTTGTCTTGGACATCCATTAACTATTGCCGTGAGAAAAAATACGACGATCACACTATCGATGCGAGCAGCGACCCAATGCAGCCAATGCCGAGCAACAAGACGAGCACTCCGAGTAATATCCAAACGACAATTGACGTCTTGTACTTGATGTGGGGAGTGGCGCGGCGGACTTCGGCGTATTCTTCGGAAAGAACGAACGCCCCCTTTTCCGAAGCGACCAGCCACAAGAAGTAGGCGCTGATGAGTGTGCCGATCGGAATTGCCAAGAGGCCGATCGCCGAAAGGACGATGGCTGGAATTCGCGAGACTGGATTGAGTTGCCGCAGTTTGATCTCGGTCCAAATGTAAAATACGGAAAGGGCACCCAGGGGAATCGCGATGACGCAGAACAAGGCGAAGACGGCAAGTGCTTCTGCCGCCTCGGCCACAAAGAAGATGGAGAAAGCGGGAATCAAATAGACAACCGCGAAAAGGCATCCAAAGCCTCCTCCAATGAGGAACAGGAAGCCTACTGACCGAACCGACGCCTCGTGATTCAAGTACTGCCGCCGGACCAGCTCGTGTTCGGTGTAAACGTCCGACGCCGGTCGCGCTTGCTCCAGCGGCGATGCAAATGGATTGTCGGGGTCGATGTGGCTCATCGCGCGATCGGCTGGAGGAGCTTGGGCATGGCCGCAGGTTGGCATCTCCCGCGGGTCGGGCCCCATTATGCCCAGATCACGACCGCCGTACCACCACAAACCGCGCGATCGCGAGCAGCACTTGCAGGGCGGGGGAATCGGGAAGATCGGCGAGCGACGTGACCGCCCGATTGGCGAAATGCTCGGCCTTGGCCTGGGCATACCCGAGCGACCCGAGCCGGTGGAGCTGGTCGAGCACCTCGTCGATCCGCCCCTCGGCCAAGTCGGCGAGAAAGGCACGCTGCGGGCCGTCGACTAGTGAATCGCGGGCATGAATCACCGGCAAGGTGAGTTTGAGTTTGGCAAGATCACGCCCCATCGATTTGCCGGTATCCGATTCGTCGCCGGCGAGGTCGAGCAGGTCGTCGGCAATCTGGAAGGCGATGCCGAGGTTGCGCCCGTAGGTGGAGAGGGCCTCGACGGTGGCGTCGGCCGCGCCGGTGTAGCGAGCCCCCAGCTCGCAGCAGCAGGCGCACAGTTCGGCCGTCTTGGCGTCGACGATCGCCAGATAGTCGGCCTCGGAGATCGACAGATCCCCTTCGGAGAGAGTCTGCCGCATCTCCCCTTCGCAGACGATGTTCGTCGAGCGGCCAATCAGCCGGCAGGCTTCGACCGTGCCCAAGGTGCTGGCCAGATAGAAGGCATGGGAGAAGAGGAAGTCCCCCAACAAGACGCTCGTTTCATTTCCCCAGCGGGCGTTGACCGTATCGACGTGGCGGCGGAGTTCGGCCTCGTCGAGGACATCGTCGTGAACGAGGGTTGCCGTGTGGATCATCTCGACGACCACGGCCAAGGTCTCGTGCTCGAGGCCGATCTCGCCACACGCCTTGGCCGCCAGCAGCACGAGTGCGGGGCGGAGCCGTTTGCCTCCCAGGCGGTAGCCATGGCGGACCACCTGGTCGACCATGGCGTGCCGGGTACGCAGCTCCGATTGGAGCCGCTGTTCCACTTGGACGAGCTCGGGCCGAATGAGGGAAAACAAGTCGGTCGGGACGCTGGCGCCGGGCGAGCGGATTACGTCAACTTGATTCATGCCCTGCTATCCTTGTGTCCCGCTTGGCGGGACCTGGCCCAGTTCGGAGGTCTCACGGTCGGAGGTCTCACGGTCCGATCGTCGCCAGTCGCCACTTTGTCCACCCGATTTCGAGTCGAGCCGTACTCGTTCGATCTCCACTCCACGGTCCACTGACTTTACCATGTCGATCACGGTTAGGGCAGCCACCGCGACGGCCGTGAGGGCCTCCATTTCGACCCCAGTTCGGCCCGTCGTGCGGACGCGGCTGGTGATCGAGAGCCCTGATTCGCCGACCGGGGCGAAATCGACCTCCGCCCCATCGAGGCCGATGGGGTGGCAGAGGGGAATCAGCTCCCCGGTCCGCTTGGCCGCCATGATGCCAGCAAGCCGGGCGACCTCGAGGACATTCCCCTTGTGGGACCCGGCTCCCGTGACTTGGGCAAGCGTTTGGGGGGACATCCGCAGCAGCCCGCTAGCCGATGCCTCGCGGAGGGTGACCTGCTTGGCCGCGACGTCGACCATGCGCGCCGCGCCGGAGTCGTCGAAATGGGTCAAGGGGTTAGACACGGCGCAACGGCCTGGAGGGCGAACGGGGGGCGATTTCCAAAGGAAGCCCCCATTCTAATGACGTCCCCAAGGGAGTCGAGGCGGGTTCATGGGGGAGCGCGGTCGTCGCCAAGGGGGCCTTCGAGGTCGAGGGAGGGGGCAATCTCCTCCCTTCCATCAGGCAAATGATGGCGAACCATGTCGGCCACCAAGAACAACCCCCCGTCGATCGCCCCGGCGAGGTAGCCGATGCCCGGGCTGGTGACGAGACAAAAGGCGATGAGCACCCGCTCGCCAGCCGGCATCGGAGCGAAGGCCAGCAGGATTGCTCCGACAACGACACAATAAACCCCACCGGCGATCATCGAGGCCTTGCGGACCTGTGCGGAGTGCTCGGCCCAAGCCTGCGCCGCCCCCACGGCAACCGTCAGTCCCCCCAGAAACAGGAAGACCACCTACGAGGCATCGAACGCCTTCAGCATGGCAAACAGCAGCGAGTAGGCGAGCGACACCGTGAGCAAAGTCGCCAGGTCGAACCGCCGCGGCACCGAGTAAACCTGCGCCTGAGGGAGTGGGTCCCAGGCGCGGGGTTGTGCTCGTGCCAGCAGGGGAGATTCTTGGGGAGGAGTTGGCGTGCGAGAGAAGATCATGGGAGGACATTCTACTGGAATGGACGGATTGGCGTCACTCATCGACCTGCGGGAAATCGGGGGTTCCCGAGTGCTTGCTAGCCGATCAGCCCCCTGGTCGAAAATGCGGCCATGCGGGAGAAGGGCCTGAGCGACCAGGCGCCAGACTGGACGCCATCCCAGCAGGCCGGCCCATGGCGCCATACCGGAATTCCCCAGACGAAACCCCCTATTTTTTCCGGATGACGTTCCCCCAACGGTCAAGTTCACCAAATTGGTGGCATATAAGTTGCTACTCGCCACCTGTTCGTGCTTTGTAGGCTGCCATACCTGGCCCCGGCTCCTACCGATTTGGACATGATGCCCTCGAGTCGATCCCGTGATGCCCTCCCGATTCCCCACCCGATCCGGGGTCCAGCCCCGCTACGTCCTGCCGCGGTTCAGGAAGGGGTTGTGGAACCCCGCGCCTCATCATGCCGAGGGAAGGAAACCCGGCCGGGGGGAGAACCGCCGATGACGCGTCCTCCCCAGGCGGAAAACGCTGGACTGGTGGCGGCTGGCACCGCCCTCAAAGAGTATGCGTCCGAGATCGTCCAGTTGTGGCTAACCCGCGCGGTGGCCGACCCGCGATTTCCCAGCCACCATCGCGCGGACCTGCGGAATCATCTCCCCCAATTGCTCTATCGCATGGGGAGCGATCTGGCGGAGGGCCGCGGGCGGCAAAGCTCCTCGACCGAGCGGGCGGGTGAAGCCCATGGCCACCAACGCTGGCAGCTTGGTTGGAGCCTTGAAGGAGTGGTTCACGACTTTCAGACGCTCCGTCCCCTGATCGGCGAGGTCCTGCAAGATCATCTGGAGAGCGAACTCTCCGACGCCGCGCGGCGGGCGCTCGACTTGTTGATCGACGAGGCGATCATCGATTCGATCAACAGTTTCACTCGTTCCCCGCTGAATGTCCTGATGGGGATGACCGGGCTGCCAGTGTTGGTGGTCGACGACAACCTCACAAGCCGCCGGGCTGTGAGCGACTTGCTCGAAACCTGGGGAATGCGGGTTGTCGCGGTGGAAGGTTCTCAGCAGGCGCTCGCCGCACTCGACGAGGCCGAGAGTCGCGGGGCACCTTTCCCGCTCGCGTTGATCGACGCCCTGATGCCAGGGATCGACGGCCTGACGCTGGCGGCTAGAATTGCCACCGATTCGCAGGCTCCCCGCACGATCCTGATGGTGGCCCCCGCAGACCGTGTCGCCCTGCGGGATCGGCTCAGGACGGCCCCCTTTGCCGCCATTGTCGACAAGCCGGTCGCGCAAGCGGCGCTGCGAGATACAATAGTTGGTACGGTTGTTGCGGGGGTAAAAGGCGTGAACGCAAATTGCGAGCCGCCGAAGACCAACCTCCCTGCCGCGATGGCCTCGCTCAATGTGCTCTTGGTGGAAGACACGGCCGCCAATCGCAAGATCGTGGAGCGGGTGCTCGGCAAACGGGGGCATCGCGTGACCAATGCCTTCAATGGGCGGGAAGCCTTCGAACTGGTGCGACAGGAGCAGTTTGATGTGATTCTGATGGACGTGCAGATGCCCATCATGGATGGCTTTCAGGCGGCAACCGCCATTCGACAATGGGAGACCGAAAACCAACTCCGACCCATCCCTATCATTGCCATGACGGCCAATGCGATGCAGGCCGATCGCGACCGCTGCTACGCAGCCGGCATGAGCGGCTACATCGCCAAGCCCATGGACATTTACCAATTGGCGCAAACCGTGGAAAACTCAGCACGTAATCAGAATGGTGCCCCCCCCGCGACCGTAACTGGTCCCGTCGATACGCCTCCCCCGCGGGGGGACGGCTCATTGCCTGATCCTCGGGAGTCGATCGACCTCGAGCAGTCTTGCAAGCGACTGCGTGGCGACCGGGTGTTGCTGGTGGAACTCATCAAGTGTTACCACGACGACTACGAGATTCTGCTGGAGCAGATTCGCCAGGCGCTGGACCAGGGGGAGGCCAAAGTGGCTCATCGCATGGCCCATAACCTCAAAGGGCTAGCCTCCAACTTCGACGCGGTTCGCACGCCTTACTTTGCTCAACAGGTCGAGCTCGCCTCGGCTGCCGGCGATCTCGACGAGGCCCGTCGCAATCTGCCGATGCTCGTCGAGTCGGCCCGCGAACTGGCGCACTTGCTGTTGTCGGCCGACCAGCGGTAGAAGTCCAGTGGTAGAAGGATCGCCTGGCACTCTCAGTGACTGGCGACCACTTCCTCTTCGCTCTCGTCCTGGCCGGCATCTTCGGGGTCGTCGACGGTGACCACCTGATCGATACTGATTTTGTGGGCGCGAATCTTGTTGCGCAGGCTCCCCCGTGTGATGCCAAGAATCCGCGCTGCCTCCGACTGGTTGCCTGCCGAATACTGAAGCACCCGCGTCAGCAGTTCCGTCTCCATCCAAGCGAGCATGTCGGCGTAGAGATTGTCGGGCTTCTCGTTCAGCCGGGCTTCGATAACGCGGAGAATTCCTTGATCGGGGGTGGGCGGCGCCGCGGGTGAAATCGGTTTTTCCGTCTGACTGTGACTGGTGGTCGACTCTGCGTTGAGCACCGTGTCGGGCAGATGGGGCGCCATGAGCGCGGGGCCCGAGCACTGGAGCATCGCCTGCTTGAGGACACTTTGCAGCTCGCGAACGTTCCCCGGCCAGTCGTACTCGAGCAGGATCGTGAGCGCCTCGGGGGCAATCCCCTCGACCTCGCGACCGAGTTCCCGATTGAGGCGGGCGAGGAAGTGTTGCAGCAGCAGGATGCGATCGTTGCCCCGTTCGCGCAAGGGGGGCAAGTTGATGGTGAAGCCGTTGAGGCGGTAGTAGAGGTCCTTGCGGAATTCGCCCTCTCCGCAAAGCGTCTCGAGATCCCGATTGGTGGCCGAGACGATTCGCACGTCGGTGGTGATCGTCTCGTTGCCGCCGACTCGCTCGAACTTCTGTTCCTGCAGCAGTCGGAGGACCTTGCTTTGGACCAGCGGCGTCATGTCTCCGACTTCATCCAGAAAGATCGTTCCACCGGTACACTGCTCGAACTTGCCGATGCGTCGATTGTGGGCCCCGGTGAAGGCCCCTTTCTCGTGACCAAACAGTTCGCTCTCGAGCAGGGTCTCGGAGAGCGCGGCGCAGTTGACGGCAAGAAACGGCCCTTTCGACCGGCTGCCGTGCTGAAACAGGGCCCGCGCCACGAGTTCCTTGCCCGTACCACTTTCGCCCCGCACCAGGACCGGGACATTCTGGGGAGCGACTCGGCCGACTGCTTTGAACACCTCTTGCATGGCGGGGCAGCGGCCGACAAAGGCGTCCTCTTTCTCATCGGGAGCCAGGATATCGCGCATGCCGACGGGGACCGCCGCCAGTCGCCGCGAGGCGAGAGCCCGTTGCACAATCAGGTCGAGCTGGTCGAGATCGATCGGTTTGTGAACGTAGTCGAAGGCCCCTAGCTTCATCGCCTCGATCGCCGTGTCGCTGGTGCCGCTTCCCGTAATGAAAATCACGGGAAGGTGATGATCGTACTCACGTATCCGTTGATACGCTTCCATCCCCGACATGTCGGGCAGGACGATGTCGAGCAGGACCGCGTCGGGTTTCGAATCGCTCAGCGAATCGATCGCCTCCTTGGCGGTCAGCGAGGTGATGACTTCCACATCCGAGTTCTCGACAGCACGGCTGACAAGGACATGCACGGAACGATCGTCGTCAATCGATAGCAGTCGGGACATGGTGGCCTGCCCGGTGAGGGGCGGTGGAAACGGTGTGAAGCCGGTGATCGGAGGAGACAATGTCGCCGGAATACCTGCCACGCACCGCACATTGGTTTCCCGGCAACCAGTTATCTTATCAATCGCCAAACGACGGGGACAGTGGTGAAGTTCTGGAACTTCGCCCGGCGGGGAACAACCGTCTCGCCTACGGCTGCCCCAAGAGAGTCCCGCTGCAGTGAGAAAGGTAAGCCAATCGGGCTGCTATGTCGCGATCGAAGCAGCAGGCGAGCATCGTGGCCGCTCGGCCACCAGAGCCACGGTCGGAAATCGAGGTATTTTCGAGTTTTGAGGGCATGCGCGGCGAACGGCACGGGGGTTGCATAATTTGCCATCGACGACACGCCACGAGGTTGCACGTTGAGAACCTCAACCCTGGCGACCCGTTCCCATAGCTCGAAAGGTAGGTGCGACATGTTAGGTTGGGCAATCACGTTTTTCATTTTGGCTTTGATTGCGGGACTGTTTGGATTTGGCGTCGTAAGCGGCATGGCTTTCCAGGCGGCGCAGATATTGTTCTTCGTGTTTGTGGTCCTGTTCGTGCTGAGCCTGTTGATTCCCCGGTTCCGCCGGCCACTATGACTCGGCTGGTCGTCGATTTGGCTGGTCGGCGGCGGTGCTCGTGAGCGGCCAATCGCCGCTCACTTGCCGCCGTCCGCGTCGGCACGAGGAGCCCGCCGAACTTAAAAGGAGAGAGTGATGGGAATACTCCACTCAGAAGACGCGGCTTCTTTGAGCCGCGACACAGTCGACCGTCTGCGGCAACTGGTGCAGATCAATATCGACAGTGCCGAAGGCTTCCGCCACGCGGCCGACGCCCTGCAAGACAAGGTGCTGGCCGCCGATTTTCGGGTGTGGGCGGTCGACCGGACCTGCCAGGGGGATGAACTGACCCGCTACGTCGAGATGAACGAGCAAAGTGCTCCCGAGGAGCGAAGCTGGATGGCCGCCTTGCATCAAACGTGGCTCGATTTTCGCGCCGCGATTACAGCAGGAGATACGCAAGCGGTGTTGGCCGAGGCCGAACGAGGGGAGGATCTGATCAAGGAGCGGTATGAAGAGGCGCTCACGGAGACTGCCGGGAGCGCGGTGAACGACGTGCTTCAGCGTCAGTATGCGAGCGTCAAGCAGGTCCACGATCGCGTGCGTGACCTGCGTGACGCCCGCCATCGGGATTGATCGACGCAATCCGTTCGGTTCGCGACTCGAGGCAGATGGGGTTTTCTTAGGGCGACTCGTCGGAGCTTGCCAGGTTGCCAGTTCGGACGATTTTTTAACCAGGGAGAAAAGCGATGCTTACAAAGGAAGAAATCCAAGGGGGTTGGACCCAGATGAAGGGAAAAATCAAGGAAGTGTGGGGGCAGCTCAACGATGACGAACTGCTCGACTTCAAGGGGGACTTCGATCAACTGGTCGGCATGATTCACAGCCAGACAGGGCAATCGAAACAAGAAATCATGAAGCAACTCAATAAGCTCGATAGCCAGCTTCGCCCGATGCTCGCCCAGGCCAAGGAGACCGCCATGCAGTACGTCGATCAGACGAAACACAAGGCGCAGGAAATGGCCGACCAGGTCCGCGAAGGAATGACCCAAGGGCATGAAGAGGCCCAAGAGATGGTTCGCCGCCATCCACTGGAGTCACTGGCCGGGGCCTTCGGCATCGGCCTGGTTGCCGGCCTGGTAGTCGGCCTCGTCATGCGTTCGCGCTAACGGCATCGGGTCTCCCAGTTGCCGGTCCGCCAGTGACAGCGGTCGACTAGGGTTTCTCAGCAAACTTAGGAAGGAAAATCATCATGTCACGCATGCAGGGTTATCGGTCGGAACGGTCGATGGGCGGGGTGACTGGAGAGACTATCCAGCAGCATCCCGACGAAGCGGTGCTTGTGGCCTTGGCCGCGGGTGCGGCGGTCGGATTCCTGATCGGCACCATGCTCGCGAGCCCCTCCCACTCGACGATGCGGCATAACCGTCGCGCGGCCGAAGGGTTGGGCGAGCGGCTGATGAGTTCCATCGAGAAGATGATTCCCGAGTCCCTCTCCCAAACTTTAGGGATGCATCGATGAAGGGAAATGGCTTCAACTCGCGGTATCGTCACAACGGGCGACTGCCGGAGGAGAATGAGCCGCCGGCAGACGACCCGGAGGAGATCAAGGACCGGATGGCCGAATTGCGGCGTGGTTTGCGGGCCGATGCGGCACAGATTGCGCGCTCGGCGCAGCAGGCCACCGATTGGAAGTTTTACGTCCAAAGGTTTCCCCTCGTTTGCGCCGGAGTGGCCTTCGTGGTGGGCTACGCCCTGGTTCCCAGCAAAAGGGCGCGGGGGCCGCTGCTGGCGACCGACGAGCAACTCGAGCGAATGGCCAAAGCAGGGCAGCTCAAGGTGGTGGCGGAGGCCCCCTCCGCCGAACAGCCGGGCCTCCTGCGGAAGGCCATGTTCGCGGTTGGAGGTCTCGCCCTGCGTGCCGCTCTCGATCACGTGGGGCAGACCCTCGCCGTTCGTGCCAGTCCTCAGGTGAATAGCCACCAGGCGAATGGCCGCACCAGCCACACGAGGGAGTATTGAACATCACATCGGATTTCGACGTTATGGTTGCCCCACCCCCCAACCCCTATCCAGCGGAGGTCCCTGCCGGACTGGCGATGGCACACGACGCCAAGCCATCGGCGGTCGAGCAGGTGAAGTCCTGGTTAGGCGCTCATCCCCACGTCACGCTGGGGGGAGCCATTGCCATAGGAGTGTTCCTCGGATGGATCATCAAACGACGATGAGAGTCAACGGCCGCGAGGCCGCCAGCGCCGAGCGCGAGATCTTCCGCACGCGGCCCGAGCCTGCGGGTGGATTGACCCATCATTTGATCGAACTCGGAGAACTTCAGTTCAAGCTGTTGCGGACCGACGCCAACGAAGCCCTGCGGGCTACCCGGCTTGGTTCGATCCTGATGGTGCTGGCGGCTGCCTTTCTGATTGCCGTCATTCCGCTCCTCCTGCTATCGCTCACGCTCGGAATCGAGGAGCTGTTCGACCTTTCCCGTGGCGTCAGCCTGCTCATCACCAGCGGCGGGGCGACACTCGTGGGGATTGGCCTGCTGTGGGGGGGCTGGGCGATCGTCCTCAAGGGGACGGGCAAGATGGCGCGATCGCGGGCCGAGTTCAAGAAGAACCTGCGATGGCTGAAGCAGCTCGCCACCCCAGGTCACCCGCACCGTTTTGGAGAAGAGACCGTCTGATTCATTTCAAGGGGCGACTCGCCCCTGATCCGTAGCTTCGTCCAACTCTTTTTCGGTAGTTCACAGGAGTTCGCCAATATGCCCGCAAGCAATGCCACCAAATCGCAATCACAATCCGGCGGTACGCGCCAGGTCGATCGCGGCAGGGGAGAGTCGGAGATGATCGACTTGAGTCCCACCACCGATCTGATGGATTACTGTAAAGCGTATGCGCGGCAGAAGCCCGAGATGATGGCCCTGTGGTGCTTCGGCATCGGCTTTGTGCTCGGCTGGAAGCTCAAGCCGTGGTAAGCGTGGACGGCATCGCGGCGATACAACAGAAAAAGGGGGCCTGAACCAGAAGGTTCAGGCCCCCTTTGTTATCGTTTGACCAACCCTGCTTCCCTACAGCGGAAGCAAAGGTCGCTATCCGTCACTCAGTTGCATCCGCAGTCGCTGGTGTGAACGTGGTCGCCAACGGGGGCGGCATGCTCGGCACCGGCACAGGCGGGGTTGGTGCAGAGCACCTTGCAGGGGATCTGCTTGCAAACCACGCGGGGAACGCACTTGGTCACGGTGTAAGGAACCTGGCGAGGAACGCACTTGTAGCAAGTGACGGTCTTCTGGCAGCACACCGGGACGCAGACACTATAGCAGCAGGTCTTGGTACGGCACTCGGGAACCATCTTGCAAACCTTGTATTCGCAAGACCGGCACTCGGAAACCATCGTGCAGACCTTGTAGCACACAGTCTTGGTGCGGCACTCGGGAACCATCCGGCAGACCTTGTACTCGCAAGTGCGGCACTCGGGAACCATCGTGCAGACCTTGTAGCACACAGTCTTGGTGCGGCACTCGGGGACCATCCGGCAGACCTTGTACTCGCAAGTGCGGCACTCGGGAACCATCCGGCAGACCTTGTACTCGCAAGTGCGGCACTCGG
>CAZYQQ010000018.1:0-15958 GCA_964650265.1 uncultured Planctomycetaceae bacterium | reverse complement strand
AGCACACAGTCTTGGTGCGGCACTCGGGAACCATCCGGCAGACCTTGTACTCGCAGGTGCGGCACTCGGGAACCATGGTGCAAACCTTGTAGTTGCAAGTCTTGGTGCGAGTTTCGCAGACGTACTTGGTGCAGCATATCTCCTTGGTCCGGCATTCGGGAATCCAAACCTTCTTGCAGCAGGTCCGCGGCGGGCACTGAACACACACGGTGTAGCACTTGCCCGGGCAGTAGCAGCAGCTGCAGGTGTCGGGGTTCCAGACCCACCGGCCCGGCTCACGGACAACCTTGGTGCGGGTCGGACCAGGAACCTCGTAGGTCTGGGTTTCCCAACGGCCAGTGTTGTAGGTGACGGTCTTGGTGTAGTTCACGGGGACGCGAACCGTGTAGTTCACTTCGCGAGTCCGATCTTCCCACACCGGCTTCTGGACCGTGTAGTTGCGGGTCTTGGTTTCCCAAACCGGGACGCAAACCGTGTAGTTCACTTCCTTCTGGCGAGTTTCCCACACTGGCTTGTGAACCGTGTAGCTGCGGGTCTTGGTTTCCCAAACCGGCTTCATCACGGTGTAGTTCCGGGTCTTGGTTTCCCAGACGGGGACACAAACGGTGTAGTTCACTTCCCTCTGGCGGGTTTCCCACACTGGCTTGTGAACCGTGTAGCTGCGAGTCTTGGTTTCCCAGACGGGGACGCAAACGGTGTAGTTGACCTCTTTGGTCCGAGTCTCCCACACCGGCTTCTGGACCGTGTAGTTCCGGGTGCGGGTTTCCCAAGTGGGGACCATCACCGTGTAGTTCACTTCTTTTTGACGTTGCTCGGTCACGTACTTGGTGTAGTTGATGACCTTTTCTTCGGCGACACGGTCGTAAACCGTCTTGAATCGAGTCTCCTCGACTCGGTCCTGCACGGTACACTTCTGAGTGCGATAGACCGTGTGGTAGTGAGGCACACAACAGGGATCGCACCCGTCGTAGCTCACCGCGGTGGCGTAGCCTGCGTGGGCCTGCGCCGCCGCCATTAATAGCACCACAACGAGTGGCGCAGTGAAAGCGCGTTTCATGATTTCTTCGCCTCCTGGGGACAACACAAAGGGAATCTGGGTGGGTTGGTCAAAACGGAACGACTCCGTTGATAGTAAGTTCGGATTACGCAAGCATCCTCCCTTAGCTGAATTACTCAGTTTTCCCTCGCCTCCCCATCTTGCATCTCAACCTTATCCAGCAGCTTGCCGTCGCCCGATCATCTTGCCTGATAAGCACTTGCCTCAATTCATGCGCTGTTTGCCACGTCCTATTGGGGGAGGTTTGTAACGCTCGCGCCAGCTAACCCGAAGTTGCCGACGATTCGTCGTTGCACGGACGTAACGGAAAGTGGTGGGGAGGTCTCTGGCGAATGGGGGAAATACATCCCCGCGAGCCCGTGCGGGGTGCAATGAGCGCCTTGACGCATGGGCTCTATCCCTTCAGGCTTGGACAGGGGGGACAACTCCCCCGATTCGTCCCTCCCTCCGTTCAAGATGCCCCCCATGCCCCCAGGCAAACGCAAATCGCAGCCAGTCGACCCGCGGGGGGTGCCCAAGGGGGTAGTCAACCGCCTGAGCCTCTATTTGAGGGAAATTCTCCATCTGCTCCACGCGGGGAACGCCACCATGAGCTCAAGCCAGCTTGGCCAGCACTTGGGGTTCACCGACGCCCAGGTCCGCAAGGATCTCGCCTATTTTGGGCATTTCGGGCAGCCGGGTGTGGGCTACCGCTGCGAGGAGTTGGCCCAGGCGATCCGCGGCATCTTGGGAACCGACCGCCAATGGACCGTCGCCATGGTGGGCGTGGGCAATCTCGGCCGCGCGCTACTGGGCTATCGAGGGTTTCCCTCGCAGGGGTTCCGCATTGTGGCCGCTTTCGACATCGATCCCGAGATCGTGGGCCAGGAGATCGACGGGGTGATGGTCTACCCGTTCGACAAGCTCGAGGAGGTCGTACGCCAGGAGTCGATCGAACTCGGCTTGATGACCGTGCCGGCCGAATCGGCCCAGCAGGTCGCCGGGCGACTGGTGGAAGCGGGGGTGACGGGCATCCTGAATTTTGCCCCCGTGACGCTGAATTTGCCGAACGAAGTGAGCCTGGTTGGTGTCGATCTGGCAACCGAACTGCAGCAGCTCTGTTTTTCGGTCGCCAGTCGCCGCCGCGCCTTGCACGGCGAGAGGGACTCGCCCGCGGGCGAGCCCTCTTCGAGAAAGGGCGACGAGGCGATAGGATAATATCCAGTCGACGCGGCCCCCCAGGGGCCACGACACTTACCCCGTGGTGTAATGGTAACACTAGGGATTTTGATTCCCTCATTCCAGGTTCGAGTCCTGGCGGGGTAGTTTCCGCCGCGGCCCACGATGCACAAACTCTCCGCGGAAGCCGAATTCGCTGTCGACGCCGTTCGCGAGGCGGCCCGATTAACGCGGCTTGTGCAGCAGCAAATGGTGAGCCCGGCACTCACAAAGGTCGACAAATCCCCGGTCACGGTGGCCGACTTCTCGGCGCAGGCCATCGTGGCCCATCGCCTACTCGGCCATTTCCCTGAGGCAATTCTGGTCGGGGAGGAAGACGCGCGCGAGCTGCGCGCCGAAGAGGGGCAGGAGACGTTCGAACAGATTCGCCGCTTTGTTGCCACCTGCGAACCAGCCGCCACCATCGACGACATCGGCCGCTGGATCGATCATGGCTGTAGCGACCCGACGGACGAATTCTGGACCCTCGATCCGATCGACGGGACCAAGGGCTTCCTGCGCGGGGAGCAATACGCCGTCGCCCTCGCCCTGGTGCGGCAGGGGCGCGTCGAGATCGGCGTGCTCGGGTGTCCCGAACTCGAAGGGGCCGCGGAGTCGGCTGTCGGAGGGGAAGGGTCGCTGCTGGTGGCCGTCCGAGGCGAAGGGACCTGGACCCAGCCACTGTTTACCGATGGCCCATGGCAGCGACTCCAGGTCTCACCCCATACCGATGTCCGTTTGACCCGCATCTTTCGCTCGGTCGAATCGGCCCACACCAACACCGGGCAGCTTGGCACACTCGCCAAGGCGATGGGGGCCGAGGCCGAGCCGATTCCCATGGATAGCCAGGCCAAATACGCCGCCCTCGCTGGCGGGGGAGGCGAAATGCTCGTCCGCCTCCTGTCGGCCAATCGTCTCGACTATCGCGAGTGCATTTGGGATCAGGCGGCCGGGTCGATTGTCGTCGAGGAGGCCGGCGGCAAGGTGACCGACCTCGATGGCCGCCCGCTCGATTTCTCCCATGGCCGACGGCTGATTGCCAACCGTGGGGTCCTTGCCACCAATGGGCTGCTGCACGAGGCGGCGCTCGCCGCGCTCAAGGAAATTGGGGCGTGAACATCCCTGCGGTGATTTTTGTCCTTTGCCCGTTATGAGCCTCGCACTTCCCCAGCCCGCCCCCGACGCCCCCGACGACGAGTGGGCTCCTTGGCGGGAGCTGTGGGACATCCGCCCCGATACGACCTACGTCAATCATGGATCGTTCGGGCCCCCTCCCCGACCGGTGACCGAGGCCCAGGAGGCCTGGCGTCGCGAGCTCAATCGCCAGCCGATGGATTTCTTCGTCCGCCAGTTGGAGCCTGCCTGGCTGGCAGCCCGCGAACGGCTCGCGCGGTTTGTGGGAACCGCGGCCGAGAACCTGGTGTTTGTCGACAACGCGACCGCGGGGATGAATGTCGTCGCCAATACTCTGCCGCTCGTGGCGAAGTCGGAGGTTCTGCTCAACGACCACGAATATGGGGCCGTTCGTCGCATCTGGGAGCGAGCCTGCGGCAAGACCGAGGGTTCCCAGATCGTCGACGCGACTCTCCCCCTCGAGATCGAGTCAGTCGACCAGGTGGTCGAAGCGATCTTCGCGCGGGTCACACCCGCCACCAGGTTGATCGTGGTGAGTCACATCACCTCTCCCACGGCGATCACAATGCCGGTTCAGGCGATCTGCGCCGAAGCCCACCGACGTGGCATCCCGGTCGCCATCGATGGGCCGCATGCCCCGGCGCAAATCGCGCTCGAGATCGACCCCCTCGGCTGCGATTTCTATGTCGCCAGCCTCCACAAGTGGCTTTCCGCCCCATTCGGCTCAGGTTTTCTCTACGTGGCCCCCAAATGGCAAGAGTTGGTGGCTACCCCGCAGTTGAGCTGGGGGCGGCTCTCCCCGGCACGGGTTGAAGCGTGGTGGCACGAGTTCTTCTGGTCGGGTACCCGCGATTTTTCTCCCTATCTGGCGACAACGGCAGCGATCGATTTGCTCGAGTCGTTGGGCCTCGATCTCTTTCGCCAGCGGACCCACCACCTGGCGGAGTACGCGCGGCATCAGCTCGTCGACCTCGTCGGTGGTAAGCCGCGAACTCCCGACAGCCCTGCGTGGTACGGGGCGATGGCGAGCATTCGCCTGCCGGATGGAGACTGCGGGACGCTCCAGCGCACGCTCTGGCAGCGTCATGGGATCGAGGTCCCCGTGGTCGAGGTGGGGGGCATCCGGTCGATCCGCATCTCCTGCCACCTCTACAATACCAAGGAACAGATCGACCGCGTGGTGGCCGCCCTTGCCGACGCGCTGCGTGCGGGTCTCTAAGTGGCAGGCGTGGCGTCGTCTCCCTCCGGCAAGAAAAATGGAAAAAAGTTGTGGGGACAGAGAGTCCCCCCTGCCGCCATGAGAATCCCGGTAGCAGCCCCAAGTACTCCTATCCGCCAAATGCCATTGCCATAGGTCTCCAGGGCAACCAACGGCCCAGAGGGACTCCATGCGGCAAATCAGCCAAGGCAATCCCCGTGTGGCGAACTGTTTTCGACCTTCGTCTTCCGTCCCTAGGCTGCGTCAGGCCCTGCAAAACAAGGCGAAATAATGTGGTCCCCGCTCGCGCGCTCCGCTACAATCAGGGGCCCTCGTGCGTACGTGCGTAACACCTTGTGACGATGCACGTATCACTTGCAGACTCCCCCCTTCCCCCCTCTGGCCGATTCGGAGAGCCTTGCATGAGTAGCGTCAATATCTTCAGTCCGCAGACCTTGCCGCGCGATTTCATCGCAGGCATCGTGACCTTTTTGGTGGCCTTACCACTTTGCTTGGGTATTGCCGCGGCTTCTGGGGCACCAGCTTTTTCCGGGGTTGTTGCCGGAATCATCGGTGGGCTGGTGGTTGCCATTATCAGCGGTTCGCATAGCAGCGTGAGCGGACCCGCCGCGGGTCTGACGGCCGTTGTCGCGGCGCAGATTATTGCACTCGGCAATTTCCAAGCTTTTTGCGTGGCGGTCATCATCGCCGGGGTGATTCAATTGGTGCTCGGGATTGCCCGCGCCGGCTTCCTGGCGGCGTTTTTTCCTTCGAGTGTGATTAAGGGGCTGTTGGCCGCTATTGGTCTGCTGCTGATTCTCAAGGAGTTGCCCCACCTGTTAGGGCATGACAAATCCCCCGAAGGAGACATGGCCTTTCTGCCGGCGGCCCCGGAGATGGCCGAGCAGCATGGAAACACGTTTTCCGAGCTGTGGCACATGTTCTCCGACATGCACTACTCGGCCATGTTCGTTGGCTTCACGGCTGTCGCGTTGCTGGTGGTGTGGGACAAGGTATCCTGGATCAAGAAGTCGGGTATTCCCGGCCCGTTGGTCGCTGTCGTCTATGGCGTGCTGGGAACTGTTTTTCTTGCCAGGTACTACCCCAACTGGGAGATCACCGCTTCGCACCTGGTGAAGGTTCCCGTCGCCAACACGTTCAATGAGTTTCTCGGCTTTTTCACGGTTCCCAAGATCAACGACGAATTCCGACAACTGTTGGCAAATCCCGCTCTGTACACCGCGGCCTTCACTATTGCCATCGTTGCCTCGCTCGAAACGCTGCTTAACCTCGAGGCGGTCGACAAGATCGATCCTCTCCAGCGGGTCTCTCCCCCCAGCCGCGAACTGGTCGCCCAAGGGGTGGGCAATATGTGTTCGGGGTTTCTCGGTGGCTTGCCGGTCACGTCGGTCATCGTCCGCAGTTCGGTCAACATTAACGCGGGTGGGCGAACCAAGCTGGCGGCGATTGTTCATGGCGCGCTATTGCTGTTGTGTATTTACATGATCCCGCAGCTTTTGAACATGATTCCGCGTTCCGCGCTGGCGGCTATTCTTGTCGTGACAGGTTTCAAGTTGGCGTCGCCGAAGCTGTTTGTACGCATGTGGAAGGAGGGGCTGGTCCAGTTCTTCCCGTTCGCGATTACCATTTCGGCCATTTTGTTCTCCGACCTCTTGAAGGGGGTGATCATCGGTCTGGCGGTGAGCGTCAGCTTCATTCTCTACAGCAATTTCCGTCGGCCCATTCGCCGCTACGTCGAAAAGCACATCAGTGGCGACGTGCTGCGGATCGATCTTCCCGAGCAGGTGAGCTTTTTCAAGAGGGCCTCGCTCCAGAAGGTGCTCGACGACGTTCCCTCCGGAGGGCATGTGCTGATCGATGCCAACAACTCCGACTACATCGATCCCGACGTGCTCGATCTGATTCGCGATTTCAAGGAAAAGTCGGGCCCGGCGCGCAACGTCCAACTCAGTCTGTGCGGGTTCCGTAGCAAGTACGATCTCGACGATCACATCCACTACGTCGACTACTCGAGTCGCGACTTGCAGGCCACCGTCGCCCCGATGCAGGTGCTCGAATACTTGCGGCAGGGGAACGCCCGGTTCCGCGCGGGCGAGCGGCTCAATCGCAATTTGAACCGGCAGGTCAATGCGACTTCGGCGGCGCAGCATCCCCTGGCCGTAGTGCTCAGTTGCATCGATTCTCGCGCACCGGTGGAACTCATCCTCGACGTCGGGGTGGGAGACATTTTCACCGTCCGCGTGGCCGGCAACGTCACCAGCCCCAAGGTCCTGGGGAGCATCGAATACGCTTGCAGTGTGGCTGGGGCCAAGCTGATTGTCGTCCTCGGCCACACCCGCTGCGGCGCGGTGACGACGGCCGTGAAGCTCGCCGGTTCAACCCAGCCCTCAGCCTCCCTCACCGGTTGCCAAAACGTCGAACCGATCTTGCTCGACATCCAGGAGTCGGTCGACATGGCCGCCTGGCGAATGGCCGAGAAAACGGGGGACGATGCTCAGCAAGCCTACATCGACGAAGTGGCCCGGCAGAATGTCCTGCTGATGGTCGATCGAGTCGCCACCGAGAGTTCTACCCTGGCCGCAATGGTGAGCAATCAGAAGGTTGCCGTCGTGGGGGCGATGTACGACGTCGTGACCGGCGAAGTCACATTCTTCGACGACGTCGACGCCTCGCGGGGCTGCATCAATCTCGCCGAGATCACCAAGAGCAAGCTGGCCCGCGAGGCGGCGGCGAGTTCTTAAGGATTGGCGGCGGCGTGGCGACAAATCGCAGACGGCAAGCGATCTGCTCCCGCGGATGGGTGGAATCGGCCTTGTCGAGCAAGCCAAATGAAGCGGCCGGTGGAGATACTCACCGGCCGCTTGGTTTATAACTCGCTCTACGGGCTGACCTCAGCCGCCAGTCATGTTCTCACCCAAGATGCCCATCGACAGGATCTGCACCGTCGAGGGGGTGCATTTGGTGTCGACTTCCGTGAGTTGTAGCGGGTTTTTGACACCAACTGTTACGGGAGCGGGCAGGTCGGGAACATGTTGTTTGATGTAGGGATATGCATACTCCATCGGGATTGCCATACCGTAATTCCCGCCAAGACCGGCGGTAGTCACCATCCGGACGACGCCTACAACACGCCCCTCGAAGTCGACAAGCGGTCCTCCACTATTGCCGGGGTTCGTAATGGCGTCATAGAGCACCAAGTTATCGTTTGCCTCTTGTGGCAGCGAAACAATCGCACCACGAGTCAGCTTGACTCCGTCGCCGTAGTAGTTCGATAGAGGAAATCCGATCACCGCAATATCGGAACCACGTCCCGGCAGCGTCGTGCAAAGAGGCAGTGGCTTGGCCTTGAGATCGGGACACTTGAGAACAGCCACGTCGAGTTTCTCATCGGCGGCAACCAACTCGCAGTTGTACCGTTTCGCATTGTCGCCGGGATCGACGATCATCAGCTTCGACGAGCCGTCGACCACATGGTGGTTGGTCGCCACATACCCGGGGGCCACCACGAAACCAGTACCGCCCCCCAGGACGATTTGCTGACCATCCTTGCCCCCTTCCCGCTTTTCCTTGTCCGACTGGAATCCGGCCGGGGGGAGATAAGCAAAGCCAATGTGGCTCGGCGGAGCCTGGTTGTGTTTGGTAATCAGCCGCTCATAGGCCTCACTCAAGGAATCCATGCGCTTCTTGGCGACTTTCACGCGCCGGTCGTTGCTGGCAATGGTGATAAAGCTGCCGATGTTCTGGGCGAGGGTCGGCGTGTCGGGCGAGATATTGGCCGCCTTGATCCAATTCTCGGCCGCCGCGTTGTAGTCCTTATCGTAGTAGCTGCAAATCGCCAGATTATTGAGCACGCCGACATTGCTCGGCTCTCTTTCCAGGCAAATCTTGAAGTGCCGGATGGCCTTCGCGTCGTCGTCGACAACCACCGAATAAACCAATCCCATCAAGAAGTCGGCGTTGATATTGTCGGGGTCGAGCTTGCTCGCTTCCTTGAGCAGCGTCTCGGCTCGGGGGCCGTTACCTAGGCGGAGTTGCTCGTAGCCGAGGGCGATCTTCTCGTTCGCCTGGTCGCGAATCTTCTGGGCTTCCTCACCCGGCATCCACTGGCCACCTAATCGGACGAAATCCTTCTCCGCCAAATCCTTCCAGTGCTTGAAACGTTCTTCTGCCTTTTTCATTTCGGCTGGGGGTAGATCATTTGCCGCTAGATGGAACTGATAGATCAAAACGATCTCTTTGGCGCTCCGCATCGCCTTGATCTCTTCCTCGATGCCAGCCGCCGTCGTGATCTTTTTCTTGACTTCTCCATTCGCGCCAACTTCATCCGGAAACGCTTCCCGAATGATCTTCTGATCCTCCGCACTCAATTGACTGATCTTCACCGTCAGTTCTTTGCCATCGGGGCGGCGCAGGGTCACGCTGTCGCCGTCTCGGCCAGCCAGGGTCGCGTCGACCGAGTAAGTCCCTTGGGCCGATTTCCAAGTCCGCTGCTTATCGGCCTCGCCGGCCCCCAAGCAAACGGCTGCGATCATCAAGGCCACCAGGGCCGTTCGATACGCGGGCTTACGCCCGACGGCGGTAGTGGAGGTCATACGAATACCCACCCATTACGAGAAAAAGAATAAGATCAGCGATTCACCAACTCGCCCGCGGCACGAGTCGGGCGAACTCTCTCACAGCCCCCCAGGGCTACACTCAAGTGTATCCATTCGTGGCTAGATTACCACTCAAAAATTCGGTCTCCCGCCCGGCGAGCGACCGCGAACTGCGCCGCACGATGCGCCAAATCCGCAAAATACCGAACCCCGGGGCGAAAAGAGAGCCCCCGCCCTGCCAGTAAAGTTTTTCCCCGCTCCCCCGTGCGTCATTCGACTCGGATCACGGCAGCCACCGCCTGACCCGTCGCGGTGTGGTTGAGTTTGGCGAAGATTCGGCCCTGGGCGGCGCGCGTCTCGGTCAC
Source organism: uncultured Planctomycetaceae bacterium (assembly GCA_964650265.1). Taxonomy (GTDB): domain Bacteria; phylum Planctomycetota; class Planctomycetia; order Pirellulales; family Lacipirellulaceae; genus CAZYQQ01. The sequence goes on along the minus strand of CAZYQQ010000018.1, from coordinate 6,391 downwards.
TACCTCCACGGGGCAAGGGGGATCGGTCTCGTGGTGGTTGAGCGTGGCGGGCACAAATCCCTCGCCGAGGGCGATCAGGCTCATCGCCAGTTCGACTGCCCCGCCGGCTGCTCCCAGATTGCCGATCGCACTTTTGACTGCGGTCACCCCAACCCGCTCCCCTTCCAGCGCTTGCTCGATTCCTCGGGCTTCGCCGGGGTCGTCTTCGCGCGTGGCGAGGCCGTGGGCGTTGATGTGGTCGAGGTCGCCAGGGGCGACTCCCCCCTGGCGCAGTGCCGCTTGCAACGCAGCGGCAATCGCCTGGGTGGGGGGCTCGCGGCCCGCTATCGTCCCCTGCTGGCGGATGGCCGCGCCGAGCCAGGTCGCTAGCGGCCGGGCACCGCGCCGCTCGGCAAACTCGCGGCTCTCGAGGACCAACATGGCTGCCCCCTCGCCCATCACCATCCCCAACCGCTGGCGGTCGAACGGGCGACAAATCGTCTCTGGGGCATCGTCCGATTGGGCCACTCGGGCCCCTTTGTGCCACAAGAGGTCGGAAACGGCAATCCGCGAACTCGATCCCCCCACGATCATCACGTCGGCCTGTCCGCGGCGAATCACCTGGACCCCCTCGTCGATGGCCAGCAGGCTCGACACGTCGCCGTGGGAAATGGTGTTGCAGGGGCCGCGGGCGTCGTGACGGATGCCAATGTGGCAAGCCGACATATTGGGGAGGTACTTGAGCATCCAGAGTGGGAAGAACTCGCGGACTGCCTGATCGCCCCACTTGGTAAAGTCGAAGCCTTCGTCTCCCAGGCAGGCGCGGTAGGCAGCGGTAAGTTCGTCGAGGTCGCAGTACATCATGCCCGCTCCCGCCACCACCCCAAACCGCTCGGGGTCGATCGTGCCGTCAGCGGGGAGCCGCGCATGCTGGTGGGCCATGTCGGCGGCGGCAAAGGCGAATTGGATCTCGCGCGCCATCACTTTGAGGCTTTTGCGCGGTTGGACATAGGCCTTGGGGTCGAAGTCGGCAACGACACCACCGTAGGGGGCGAGCCAACCCGCCTCGCGAAGTTCGGGGAGCGGGCGGACGCCACTTGCTCCTGTGCGCAAGGCGTGGGCGACAGCATCACAGCCGATGCCCAGCGGTGAGACGATGCCCACCCCGGTGATCCATACTTCGTGCAACGATTGCTACCTTCGGTGTCGCCGTGGGAGACACTTCCTGGGGTGAGCGGAACCATGCGGAGGACAAGCTGCCGACGCCTCGCCCCCGACAGCAAACGTGTCGTCGCGAGCGCCCTCAACCGCTGCCGGCCCACTCTTCCGCTAGCGGCGCGCTTAGCTGCCATATCGGCTTGCGTATTTTCTCTAGTTTAACCACCTGGGAGAGCTTGCTCAATAAACCGGGTCGGCTCTGTGGGTCGTGACGAGAACTCCGTGGCCCCGGCCACTGCGGCGGGGAGACGCACATGGCATCTCCGTAGGGTAGGCTTCCAGCCTGCCAGGAGTTGCAACAATTGGCAGGCTGGAAGCCTACCCTACGGGGCGTGCGATGGGGCGATCGTAGAGGCGATAGGTCTTGTACCGCCGGGCTCCCCCTTTTTCGAGCGTCTTGCGCGACAGGTCGTTCGACTCCAACACCCACGAAAACTCGACATCCTCGATTCCGTATTGCGTAAAAGGCTCGATCAGTCCGCGGGCCAGGGTGATGCCGACCCCCCAATTTTGGTACTCGGGGATCACGTTGGCACTGATGACCCTCACTTGCCGCAGGTGGCGTTTGCCGGTCAGCAGCCGGAGCCACCCGAGCGGGAAAAGCCGCCCGCCAAGGTGACGGATAATCTGATTGTAGTCGAGCAGCCCGAAGACGACGCCGATCGGTTCGCCGGCCACTTCGGCAATGAGGGTGAGCTCGGGGACGATCAGGTGCCGGAGTTCTCCCGCCAGGCGTTGGATTTCGGCGTCGGAGAGGGGCTCGAAGCCCCACGTCCCACTCAACGCCCGGTTGTAGATGTCGAGAAACATTTCGACTTCGGCTCGGAATCGCCGCCGGTCGAGCTTGCGGAGCGTCACGCCAAACCGCTCGCGAATCGCCTCGTCGATCTGGCGGTGCTTGGGACTGAGGGTCCCCATCATCCGGGTGTGCCCCCAATAGGCGTAGAGGTCGTGGGCCTTGGTGAAGCCGGCCCCCTCGACGAGTGCGGCATAGTAGGGCCGGTTGTAGGTGGTCATCAACATCGGCGTCGTTTCGAACCCGTCGACCAAGAGGCCCCACTCGTAGTTGATCGAAGGGTTGGTCGGTCCCCGCATCACCGTCGCGCCGCGCTCGGCGAGCCAGTGGCTGGCGTGGTCGAAGAGTTTCCGAGCGACCACTCCGTCGTCGATCGACTCGAAGAAGCCAAAAAATCCCGTCTCATCGCGATGCCACTCGCGGTAGTTGCGGTTGTCGATGGCGACAATCCGGCCGCACACCTCGCCGCCGGCGACGGCGAGAAATGCCTGCGACTCGGCCCGTTGATAAAAAGGGTGGGAACGAAACCCGGCGAGTTCGGCCTGCTGGAACCGCAGCGGTTCGACCCAGTGAGGATCGCCCCGATAGAGCCTGCGCGGCAGATCGAGGAACTGGCGCTCGCGGCGCGAGTTGTCGACCGGTAAGATTTCTAGCGACTGCATGCACGTACCGCGCGATTGGGGCCTCTCCTGGTCGTGCCAGCATAACCTTAAGACCCCCATGCCGCGATGCCGCATAGTTTGGTGACCGGTGCCACAGGGTTCATTGGCCCCAAGCTGGTGGCGACCCTCCAGGCCGCCGGCGTCGATGTCACGTGCCTGATCCGTCCCACGAGCGACGCCCGGCGACTCGAAGCACTCGCGCCCCATTTCGTCCAGGGGGATGTCCTCGAGCCCGCGACCTTGCTGCCGGCCCTCGGTCGCGTCGATGTCGTCGTCCACCTCGCCGGCCGTACCATCGCCCCCAGCTACGAGGCCTTCGCCGAGGTCAACGAGCGTGGCGTGGCCAATCTGGCGGCGTCCTGCGCGGCGATGCCAAATCCCCCGGTGCTGGTCGTCGTCTCGTCGCTTGCCGCCGCGGGGCCTTCCGCCAAAGGGCAACTCCTCACCGAAGCCGACCCCTGCGAGCCAATCTCCCACTACGGGCGGAGCAAGCTCGCCGGAGAGTATGCCGCACGGCAGTGGGCCGCCGAGGTGCCGATTGCGATCGTCCGCCCGCCGGCGGTCTTCGGACCAGGGGACCGGCTCGGGTTCTACCTGGCACGCAGCATCGCCAACAGCGGCTTCCACTTCGTCCATCGCCCGGGTCTGCCACTGTCGTTGGTCCACGTCGACGACCTCTGTCGCGCAATTTTGCAGGTCGCGCGGCATGGCGAGCGGCTCAATCCCACAAACCCCAGTGGCGAGGGGGTCTACTACGTCGCCGATCCCGAGGTCTCGTCGCACGAGGGGGTTGGCCGGATGATTGGCGAGGGGCTCGGACGGCAGGTACGAGTTATCAAGGTCCGCCGCTGGGCCCTCAACTCGGCTGCCGCGGTGGCCGAACTCTCGAGTCGCTGGCGGGGCAAGCCGGGGATCGTCAATTTCGACAAAATCCGCGAAGCGACCGCCACGGGGTGGGCCATCTCGCCGAAGAAGATCGCGACGCAATTCGACTTCCGTCCGGCGGTGTCGCTGGCGGATGGTTATCGGGAGACGATCGCGTGGTATCGCCGTGAGAAGTGGTTGTAGGCCGGTTCATTTCAGCGTAGCAATCGCACTCTGCCTGTTCAGCAACACCATCCCCAGCACAGGAAACAGCAGGTAGAACAACGTGGAGGCGACGCCGATCACTCTTTGGAATGTCTCCATCTGGTCGGCCATGGCTCCCATTTGCTGGGGTAGCTCTGGCAGGGTCTGGTTCATCACTAAGTAGACGCTCAGCACAGCCCACACGATGCAGAGCGCCCCATAGATGTTGAAGCCGGTCCGTCCCCAGCGCCGGTATGTGACCAGCCCCACCGCCGCGACGCACAGCACCAGGGAGATCAGGGCACTTACCCCCATCAGCGCGTACATAAACGCCATTGAGTAGCCACTCTGGGCCATCGCCTCTTGCTGCATCTCTTTGAACTCGGGGGGCATGATCGCCATCATGATCGGGTTGACGAGCTGCAACAGCAGACCACCTCCACCCCACACGAACGACAGCACCCCAATCACCATCGGAATCACCGATCGCTTCGCCCCCTGCATGTGTTCCGCCTGGGCCACCGGGGGGAGGCCGGTCTCGGGGGCGGGAGATTTGTAAGGATTGACGGGTGACGACATGGCTCGCTCGGGAATGGGACAAGTACCGATGTGGCAGAACTGATGCCTATCTCAGGGACGCAACAACATGGCGGCGGTTCAGGAACGCGAGGCCCAAAATCGGGAAGAGCATACCCAACAGACTTGATGCGGCCCCAGCGATGCGTTGCGCCGACTCAAACTGCGCCGTCTCTGGTGTCGTTGGGTAAATCTGGGTAGATGCCATATAAACACCGTAGAGGGCACTCAGGATTCCAATTAGGGCATACACATTAAATCCAATCCGGCCCCATCGTTTGTATTTGAGGAGACCGACCGCTGTTCCCATCAGCCATAGCGACATCAGCACGCCAAATCCCCACATGGCGATGATGTATTCTCGGCTGTAGCCCCCTTGGGCAATCGCCTCTTGCTGAGTCTCTTGAAATTCGGCTGGGAGGACCAACAACATAAGTGGCAGCATGGCCTGACCGATTAGGCCTAAGGTGGCGAACACAAGTGAGATGATTCCGACGACTATCGGGGTAGCTGGTCGCCGCGCCACTTGCATGTATTCCGCCTGGGCGGCCGGGGGGAGGCCCGTCTCGGAAACAGGAGATTCGTAGGGGTTGACGGGTGACGACATGGCTGGGCTCTCCAACAGGGGCGCATTATTTCAGCGAGGCAGCGACACGGCTTCGATTGAGGAAGATCATCCCCAACACCGGGAAGAGCATTCCCATGAGGTTGGTTACCACGGCTGTTGTCCGCCGGACCATCACCAGTTCGTTCTCCATCGTGTTGATTTCGCCCACGGGGGAGGAGTAATTTTGAGTCGCCGCCATGTAAGCGCCAATCAGGGCCATCAAGATCGCCACGATGCCATAAATGTTGAAGGCCTTACGTCCCCAGGCGCGATAGCGTACCAGACCGATTCCCGCCGCAATCAACCAGACTGCTATCACGGTGCCTACAATCCAAATGGCGATCAGGTAGTTCATCGAGTACCCACCCGCTTCGACCATGACCCTTTGCATCTCCCTCATCGGAGGCATGAGGAGATACATTGCAAATGCGGAGACATTCCCCAGTAGCCCGAAACTACCGAAGATAAGGGAAATAATGCCAACGACCAGTGGGATTTTGGGCCGCCGTGCCACCTCCATGTACTCCGCCAGAGGCTCGGAGGGGAGTTGCGATGCATGTCGCGGAGATTCGTAGGGGTTGATGGGTGACGACATGAAGGGACTCCTGTGGCAGGAATATAGTTTTACTATTGGACAAAGTCTCCCCCATGGCGCCTAGTCGAATCCCGAACCGCGTGACGATGCCTTCCGATTATTTTGCGATCTTGTGTTGGGAATTGGCTATTCCTGACAATCCTGTCCCATCTTGAAAATCCGCGTCCCATTCTTCCCACCAACCAAGCCCGCGTGCCAAAAAGTTTCCACTTCCCCGACCCCTTTCGCCCCCGCGCCGGCACTCTTCTATCATGACCGCTGTGAGCGATCCTCAACCGGCCCCTGCCTTGGCGACCTTATTACCACCCGACGACTGGGAGCGGCTGGTGCGCGACCACCAAGGGACCATCTGGCGATATGTCCGATATTTGGGGGCCGACGGGGCCGAGGCCGACGACCTGGTGCAGGAGACCTTTCTCGCCTTGGCCAAGGCCGAATTTGTCGAGGAGTCCCAGCGGCAAACGATTGCGTACCTTCGCAGCGTCGCCCGCAACCAGCTACTGATGCTCCGCCGCCGTCAGCGCCGCGAGTTGGCCAGTTGCTCGCTCGACGAGGCCGACGCGGTGTGGACCGAAGTGGTGGGAGACGACTCCGCCGGTCCCTACCTCGACGCCCTTGCCGAGTGTGTCGAGTCGCTCGACGGCCGTGCGCGGCAAGCAATCGATCTCCACTATCACCAGCGCCTTGGACGTGAAGAAATCGCCGCGAAGCTTGGCATGAAACCCGAGGGGATCAAAACCCTCCTCCGCCGGACGCGCGACGCCCTGCGCGAGTGCATCAAGCGACGCATGAAGACCGATTAGCCGTTTGGGCGCTAGCCCCGGTTGGATCAATTTCACCACAGAGCGACTGTGTTAGTTGTCAATAGTTAAGCCTGCTCAAATCAGGCA
>CAZYQQ010000017.1:63026-68098 GCA_964650265.1 uncultured Planctomycetaceae bacterium | reverse complement strand
AGTAAAATATCCAACGTTTTGCCGCAGCGCCAATTTCTTTCCGTGAACGGTTACCTTTAATCCGCGTCTCCCAATTGCTGTCGTAGCCGGTGCAACGTACGGCTCTTGGCCTGACGAACCGCGGCCCGGGTCATGCCGAGCGCCTCGGCCACCTCGGCTGTGGTCTGACCGAGCACCACCGTCTGCCAGAAGGCCTGCCAGGTTTGCGATTCGATGCGGGGCCTGATCTGCGCGATCGCCCGTTGCAATAGCAGCGTCGTCTCGCTGGGGTCGGTCGGTGGGTCGTGCTCCGAGGCGTCGGGCCATGGGTCGGCGATCTCGGCCAACCCGGCGTTGGCGGTGCTGCCTCCGATGGCGCGTGCTTCGGGGCGAGCGAGCGATTTGAGAATCGCGTTGCGCGTGATCCGCCAGAGCCAGCCGCGAAAAGTCGCGCCGGGAATCGTCGGATCGAAGCGGTGAATCGAACGGAGCACCGACAGAAACACCTCTTGAGCCACATCCTCCCGAGCCGCCGGGTGCAATCCCGCTTTGTGCGACCAACTCTCCACGAGGGGTCCGTAGAGTTCCACCAGTTCGCTCCAGGCGTGGGGCGAATCGTCCCGCAAACGGATCGCCAGGCTGAGACCCGAGGAACTTTCGCGATTTTCGACAAGTGGCGGCATGGTATGAGTTTAGGGGAGTTGGCAGTTGGAAGTTGGGAGTTGGAAGAAATTTTTCCCAAAAATGGCTTTGAGTGTCACACCTTGGGATTGAGAGTATAGAGACGCAAGGTCACCCGAAAGCCAAATCCTCCCGTAAAGGTGCCTAACATGATTGAAGCCCCTTGTCCATCGCGTGATGTGCTGCTCCGCTACTTGCAGGGTAACTTCGACCTTTCCGAGGCCGATTCGCTGGAGGAACACCTCGAGCAGTGCCCCGCCTGCGAGGAGACGGTCGCCGAGCTCGAGGACACCAATGACACCTTGATGAGGCATCTTCCGCTGGCGGCAGGGGCCAACATAGAGGCCGACGCCGAGCCGCCCCTCTGGATCGAGCGGCTGAAGGCGGGACCTCCGTCTGAAAAGGATGGCGAGGAAATCGTTGTCGGACAACTAGAGCCGGTCGCCAATCAATGGACCGATGGCTGGGTCGACGGCCTCGCTTCGTACGAATTGCTCGAGGTCCTTGGCAAGGGGGGCATGGGGGTCGTCTACCGGGGTCGCCATCGCCAGCTCGGGCGGCCGGTGGCGGTCAAGGTGGTGCGGCCACGGCTCGTCTCCGCCGCCGAGGCCCATCGGCGGTTCGATCGGGAGATTCAGATACTGGGCCGCCTCAACCACCCGGGCATCGTCATGGCCACCGACGCCGGTCGGGTGGGGACTGCCGCCTACCTGGTGATGGAACTGATCGAAGGGGTCGACCTCGCCCGGCTTGTCCGCGCGGCCGGGCCGCTCAAGGTGGGGGAGGCGTGCGACGTGGCAAAGGAGATAGCCGTCGCCCTGTCGGCCGCCCACGCCGCCGGGGCAGTCCATCGCGACGTGAAGCCGTCGAACGTGATGATCGACACGGCAGGTAGGGTCAAACTGCTCGACTTCGGTCTGGCAAGCCTCGTCGACCTCGGTGACGAACATGGCGAGACTTCGCTCGGGCGGCTGATCGGCACGCTCGACTACATGGCACCCGAACAGGCCGAGGGGAAAGGGATTCAGGCCTCGGCCGACCTCTACGGGTTGGGGGCGACCTTGTTCTATCTGCTCGCGGGCCGCCCGCCCCACGCCACGGGCCCCAACCGCACACTGCTGTGTCAGCTCAAGGCGCTGTCGAGCGAGGACCCGCCCCGCCTGGCCGACGTGCGACTCGACGTGCCGGAGGAACTCAGTGATCTGGTCGCCCAACTACTGGCTCGCGACCCGGCGGACCGCCCGGAGACGGCGGCGGAAGTCGCCGAGCGCCTCGCCACGTGGGCCAACCCCGATGCCAAGGTGACCTTGGCGGGAATGATCCCCACCGTCGATCGCAGAGATGACGTTCAAGCCGCGGCATGTTCGCTGGCCGAACTCGTCGGCGGCGAGCCCGAAGTAGCGGCGAGCAAACCGGCTGAGAACGTCGCGACGGCATCAAACGGCAGCGGCAGGCGAGTCGGTCGCTGGCTCTTAGGCCTGGCGGGTTTTGCAGCCGCTGCTCTCTTGGGCATCGTTCTCTTAATCGATACGCCCGAGGGGACGCTGCGGATCGAGTCGGACGCGGAGAACGTCGAGATTGAGCTAATCGACGAGGACGATCGGACCAAAACGGTGCAAATCGAAGAGGGAGAAAACGCCACGCAACTCCGCGCCGGCAAGTACCGCATTCGCCTGGCGGGGAAACACGACAACCTGTCGCTTACGCCCGGGGCCATCGAACTTCGCCGGGGTGAAGAACGCGTGGCGCGGATTACTCACGTGCCGCCGGAAGCTCCGAAGGAGATGGCCCTGGCCCAGCAGGAAGAGGCCAGCCGCCAAGAGTTTATTCGCCGCATGATCGAGCAGCGAGGTGGTGGGGGAGAGCCAAGTGGTGATCGCGGCGGCGGTGAACAACACGCAAGTGATGGATCGCGAATCGGCGAGCCGGGAGTGCGCGCGACGAACGAAGAACTAACGCACGTAGCCATTTCGGTCGAGTACGAAGATGGCCGTCCTGCCATTGGGGCCGAAGTCACCATGGAGATGCGAGGCCAACACGAGCGGCCAGTGAAGGTGACGGGCAAATCCGATGCAAAGGGGTTGGCTTTCAAGCGCAATCTGCCTTACGGTAGGTACGAAATGACTATCAAGGTCCCCGATGTTGGCGAGGCCTATTGGACGCACTCTTTGTACGACGTCCTGCTGGAGTTCGGCGGAACGTACGAGCAGACGGTGGTAGCGCCCACTCCCCTGGAACGGGCAACGGTGCAAGTCCATAGCGACTTCAACCCAACCGGACTCAAGGGGCTGCGGTTTGGAAGCTCGAGGATGCGACCACCGAAATACAGCGGCGGCATCGGTCCTTACTCTCCACTGGTCTATTCTCCAGAGCCTGGCCAGCAGGCCGGTGAGCTGGCCAGTTTTCCGACTCTGGGAAATGGGATTACCAGTGCATCGCTGATGATGAGGATGCGAGTGATGCGCGACATCAACCAGCCTGACGGCCAAGCTTTCGAATGGCACTGGAACCGAAAAGGAGACGTCTATTGGTGGGGGGACAACCTGTTCTTGACCGATGAAGGTGCCAGGGAACTAAATGTCGACTGGGGTGGGGATGGTGCATACGATCTTCCCCAGAGCGTGTATTTCAGCAATTTGCCCGAGGACCACGGCATCCAGTATTTCACGTTTCCCGCCCGTGGGGACGTAGGCAATCCACTGTCGGTGAAGTTTCCACCGGGCAAGCTGGTGTGCGACGTGAGTGGGCTGTACGGCAAAGCGGACGGTGACGTCATCCAAGCTCTTGGTTTCGAACCCGAGGCGGGACGCAAAGTCTGGCTGGAAGCCAAGTTGAGCAACGATTCGGCGTGGATACCCCGCGCGATCGACCTCACGGAGTGGACTCACGGCAAAGAGAGTGGGGACCCGCTAAATGCGCGGGTCTTCAAAACCCTTTCACTCGAGCCGGGTGGGACGCATGAGATTCGCGTCGCCTCCCCCGACCCATCGAGCTTGGACGGAAGTGAAGAGGAGAGTGGAGCGGACGAAACTGAAGAACGCGGGGCCCGTATCACCGATCTGCCGGCGGAGGTTCCGGCAAAGCAGGACGCTGGTAGCCCACAATCGGCCGAGCCGGACCAGCAAGCGGTCAACGAGGAACTAACACGAGTTACTATTGATGTTGAATACGAGGACGGGCGTCCCGCGACCGGGGCGGAAGTGACCATGGAGATGCAGGGCCAAAGCGACCGGCCGGTGAAAGTGACGGGCAAAGCCGATGCGAAAGGTGTAGCACTTCATCGCAATCTGCCTTATGGCAGATACGAGATGACCATCAAGGTTTCCGACTACGACGGGTCCTGTTGGACTCTATTTTCACAGTTTATCCTGCTGGAGTTCGGCGGAACGTACGAGCAGACGGTGGTAGCGCCCACGCCCCACAAGCGGGCTACGATACAAGTCCATACCGCCTTCAACCCCGCGGGACTAAAGGAGCTCCGGTTTGGAAGCTCTACGAAGAAACCGGGAGTTCATGACATGGGCATCCCAGTAGTTTATGCACCAGAGCCTGGACATCAAGACGACGAAATGGTGGCCAAGTTTCCGGTCTTGAGCAATGGGATCACCAGTGCCGCACTGATGATGAGGATGCGGGTAACGCGGGACGTTAATCAGCGTGGCGGCAAGTCGCTAAATTGGGTTTGGAGCCCAAAATCAAACTCCGGCTACTGGGTGGAGTCCCTGTTGTTGACCGACGAAGATGTCTTTCAATTAGATGAGAACTTGGGTGCGCGTGTGGCGTACGACCTTCCGGTGAGTGCGGGGTACGGCCACTTCAGCAATTTGCCGAAGGAACGCGGAATCCTATACTACTCGTTTCCCGCCCGTCGGCATGTGGGCAATCCACTATCGTTGGAGTTTCCCCCAGGCACGCTAATGTGTTCCGTGGTGGATATATTGTTCGGCAAAGCGGACGACGGGGTCACTAAGGCGCTCGGTCTCGAGCCGGAAGACGGACGTGAAATCTGGCTGGGAGCGAATTTGACCAACGAATCAGCGTGGGTGCCCCGCGCGATCGACGTTTCCGATTGGAAGAATGGCAAAGAGAATCGGGAATTGTCAAACGAGCTCGTCTTCAAAACGCTTTCACTCGAGCCGGGTGGGACGCACGAGATTCGCGTCACCTCGCCTGACCCTTGGAGCGTGGATCCCGGCTTCTGATTGCCGGGCTGACCAAAGTGGAGGACCCAGAGCCCGAAACGCTAAAAGGTAAAAGGGGACACGCAACCATTGGGCGGCTCAACACTGGGGCGGGAGTCGAGGCCTTGGCGACTGCGGTAGCTTATTTCTCGGAATGAGAAATGCGAACTGTTGGTTATCAGTTTGATAAACTACCGGATGGTGTATGTTGAGAGTCTTGGTTTGTGGCCT
>CAZYQQ010000017.1:0-62926 GCA_964650265.1 uncultured Planctomycetaceae bacterium | reverse complement strand
TAGGAAATGAGTCACTCGACACAACCCCTACGTGAGGTTGCCAGTTCGTACAAGACGATCCCAAAGAAAACCGACATGGCAACCGTTACCGCGAGCAGGATCAGAAACTCACCGACGGGTATGCCGGGGTCATTTCCCTGAAGCCAACTCACAATGCCCGGTCCCAGCAGAAGCGCCGCAACGCCTGCCTCCGCAACCACGGCGACCGCCGCCGCGGACCACCTGGCGGAACCTCGCGCACGTCGCCAGGCGTACAAGCCAATCGCGGGGATTGCCAGGTAACTTGCCGCGATGATGGCCGGAACCGTCTCGGCATCCCAAACAAGAGCGATGCCGGCCATTGGCAGTGGGCAAAGCAGGCAAGCTAGTAGCAACGAGGGAAAGCGTGACATGGGCAAAGGTCATGATAATTCTGCCCGGCACCGCTGTACAGGCTTCGCTGAGGGTAAAAGGAGACACGCAACCTTTGGGCGGCTCAACACTGGGGCGGGAGTCGAGGCCTTGGCGACTGCGGTAGCTTATTTCTCGGAATGAGAAATGCGGACTGTTGGTTATCAGTTTGATAAACTACCGGATGGTGTATGTTGAGATTCTTGGTTTGTGGCCCCTGATTGGGTACACTTTACACGGGGAACTTACGTACTCTCCCCGTTTACCAACCCGCGAATGTCGCCTTCGTCAACACCCTATGGCCCTTGACATCTATTTTGGAATCGCCGGTATCGCTGTCGGAATCGCAGGAGGGCTTGTCGGTACGCTGGCGAGTCTTCGCGGCGTCCAATCAAACGTCGAACGACGTTTTATTCTCAAGTGCGCCGCCGGACTCACGGTGCTTATCGTTCTATTCTTGATTGGGCTGATGCTATTACCATCCCCTCAGCGACTCTGGCTATGGACGGCCTATGTCGTCGCCTTGCCCCTAGCAATCATTGCCGGCAATCGCACGCATGCGAGGTTGCGGCGTGAACATCACGGCGACGCAACGTAACTCGCACATGGCGATATTCGTTGGGTGCGGGAGGCTGTTTGGTACAAATTGCCCACGCCCAATGGACGTATTGCCCCTCGGCGTGCGGTCGAACGTGGCGGGAAGTCGTTTGCAGACCGGGTATTTTGTGCCGGTTCGCGACATCGCTTACAATGGAGCGCTGCTGCCCCGCTTGGTTCTTCCCCTTTCCCTCTCCCCGCCGATCATGTTGTTCCACTTCTCAGTTGGCCGGCTTTCCTCGTGTCGGGTGGCGCTAGCGCTCGGGCTGCTGGCTGTCGCGGCTTCGATGGCATCGGCCGGCGAGATCGTGTTCGACCGCGACATCCTGCCGATCCTCTCCGACAAATGCTTTCTGTGCCACGGACCCGACGCCGGCACGCGGCAGGCCGACTTGCGATTCGATCTTGCCGGGGTGGGGGTCGAGCACGGGGCGATCGTACCGGGTAAGCCGGAAGAAAGTCCGCTAGTGGAGCGAATCACTTCCACCGATGCCGACCTGATGATGCCCCCGCCGTCGGCGAAGTTACGGCTTACGGACGAGGAGAAAAAGCTGCTCGAACAATGGATCGCCGAGGGGGCCGAGTATGGCGAGCATTGGGCCTTCAGGCCGCTGCCCGACGAGGTGGCCGTGCCGGAAGTCGCCAACTCGAAATGGACGAAGGGAGAACTCGACCGATTTATCGCCCAGCGGTTCGAGTCGGAAGGACTGAGCCCGACAGAACGAGCCGCGCCACTACGACTCCTCCGCCGCGCGACGCTCGCGCTAACCGGTCTGCCCCCGACCCCCGAGGAGATCGCGTCATTCGAGAAACAAATCGAGGCCGCAGGGTTCGACGCCGCCTACGCCGCCGCGGTCGATCGGCTGCTCGCCAGCCCCGCCTTCGGTGAGCAAATGGCTCTCCCCTGGCTCGACGCCGCCCGCTATGCCGACTCGCACGGTTACCAGTCGGATCAGCTCAACACGCAGTGGCCCTATCGCGACTGGGTGGTGCGGGCGCTCAACGACAACCTTCCTTACGATCAGTTCATCACCTGGCAGATTGCCGGTGACTTGCTCTCCAACCCCACCACCGATCAGCGGCTCGCCACCGCGTTCAATCGCATCCACCGGATGACGAACGAAGGGGGATCGATCGCCGAGGAGTGGCGCATCGAGTACGCCGCCGACCGGGTCCATACCTTGGGGTCGGCGGTTTTGGGGCTGACGCTCGAATGCGCGCGCTGCCACGACCACAAATACGATCCCATCTCGCAGCGCGACTACTACGCGATTTCGGCCTTCTTCAATTCGATCGACGAGTGGGGACTGTACGAAGTCACGCAAAAGGTCCCCGCCCCCACGCTCCAGTTGCCGACCCCCGAGCAGGCCGCCAGACTCGAAAAGGCCAAGCGGGGGGTCGCCGAGGCCGAACAGGCCCTCGCCGCCCATCGCGCCAACCAGGAAAAAGCTTTCGACAATTGGCTCGCCAGTCAGCTTCAATCACCTTCGTTCGCCCCCGTCGAACGCAACTTGATTGGCCACTTCACGTTCGACGGCGAGGGGACGACCCTGCGGAACGAGGCCCCCGGTGCCGATGCGAAGAAAGTCTACAGCACGGCGGGGGCAACCCGGGCGGAGGGGGTTGCAGGTGCCGCTGTCCGGCTCGATGGCGACGTGGCGATCGATTTTCCCGGTCTGTTTGCTCCCGACTGGCACGATCCCTTCACGTTCGACCTGTCGATCAACGACAAGCTGGCTCAGCCCCTCCCCTGTGTCTTGTTGCACACCACCGACGGAACCGATGCGAGTTTCAATGGCTTCGATCTGTTGCTAGTCGGAGGGCACCTCGAGGCGCGGTTCTATCGCGAGTGGCCGGGGAGTGCCCTCGGTGTGCGGACAGACAAAGTAATCAACCAAGGGGATTGGCACCGTGTGACCGTCACCTACGACGGATCGAAACGGGCAGCCGGGCTCGCGATCTATGTCGATGGCAAGCCGGTGGAGCTTACCGTTCTGCGCGATCATGTCGACCCGGCGGGGGCCCTGCTGCCGGGGCGCGACAGCCAGCGCGTCGGCATCGGAGCGCGGTTCCGCGATCGCGGCTTCAAGCAGGGGCAAGTCGACGAGCTGCGCGTGTACCGCGCGGCCCTTTCGCCGTTGGAGGTCGCGCAGCTTGGCGATCGCGGCGCCTTCGACCGCGCGCTCCACGACCACGAGACCCACCGCCAGTCGCTCCGCGACTATTTCGATGCGGCCGTCGACCAGCGCGGCATCGAACTCGCCGCCGAGTTGACCCAGGCGCGCAAGGAAATTGTCGAGGTCGAAAACGGTATTCAAACCGTCTCGGTGATGCGCGAGATGTCCGAGCCGCGACCGACTTATCTGCTTGCCCGCGGCGCCTACGACGCCCCCAAGAGCGACGAAAACCGCGTCGCGCGCGATGTGTTCGAGGCGATGCTCGCCCCCTTCCCCGCCGATGCCCCCCGTAATCGTCTCGGCCTCGCCCAGTGGCTCATTGACCCGCGGCACCCCCTCACCTCTCGCGTGGCGGTCAACCGGGTTTGGATGAACTTCTTCGGCCACGCCCTCGTGTCGACCCCCGAGAATTTCGGCAAGCAGGGGACACGCCCCTCCCACCCCGAGCTGCTCGATTGGCTCGCCCGCGACTTTGTCGACCACGGATGGGACACGAAGCGGCTCTGCCGCCAGATCGTCCTCTCGGCCACGTTCCAACAAGACTCACGACTCACACCCGAGCTGCTGGAGCGTGATCCCGAGAATCTGCTCTACACCCGAGGGCCCAGCTACCGGCTCTCGTCCGAACAGCTTCGCGACCTGGCACTCGCCTCGTCGGGTCTCTTGGTCCGCGAGCTTGGGGGGCCACCGGTGAGTCCCTACCAGCCGGGGGGCGACCTGTGGCGCGAGTCGAATAGCATGTCCCCCCCCTATCACCAATCGGTAGGGAAAGGGCTCTATCGCCGTTCGCTCTACTCGGTCTGGAAGCGCACCGCTCCGCTCCCCAACATGCTTGCCTTCGACGCCCCGACGCGCGAGGTCTGCACCATTTCGCGATCGCGGACGAACACCCCGCTGCAAGCGCTGGTGCTGCTCAACGACGTCCAGTTTGTCGAGGCGGCCCGGGCGCTCGCGGGTGAGGTGGCCTCGGTCGAACCGACCGCCGAGGTGGGCGACCAGATCACCTTGGCATTCATTCGAGTCACTGGCCGCTCGCCTGACAAGACCGAATGCCAACTGCTCGAGTCGCTCTATCGCGAACAACTCGCCCTGTTCGACGGTGGCGAGCAACAGGCCGAGGCGTTCCTTGAGCCAGGTGAGTTGAAACCTGCTACCGACATTCCTGCGAACCACCTGGCGGCACTTACGGTCGTCTGCCAAACCCTGCTCAACCTCGATGCGGCCGTTTATAGCCGCTGACCCCGATCGCCCTCCGAACATCATGCACAAGTCTCAAAGCAGTTCGAATCGGATCTCCACGGACGACCTTCTGGCCGTCACGCGAAGGCATTTTTTTTCGACCGGTGCGACGGGGTTGGGTGGGGTCGCGCTCGCGGGACTGTTGGGCCCCAGCATGGCGAGCGCGAGTTCCCCCTCGGTGATTACCATTCCCCCCAAGGCGAAACGGGTGATCTACCTGTTTCAGTCGGGGGGCCCGGCCCAGCAAGAGTTATTCGACTACAAGCCGCTACTCAACGAAAAGAATGGCGAGCAGCTTCCGGCCCACGTGCGGGGCGAGCAGCGACTCACCGGGATGTCGGCACAGCAGTCATCGATTCCATTGGCCGGCTCGGTGTTCAAGTTCGCTCAGTATGGCGAGTCGCGGGCATGGCTCAGCGAGTTGTTGCCCTACCATCGAGAAATCGTCGACGACATCTGCATCGTCAAATCGATGTACACCGAAGCGATTAACCACGACCCGGCGATCACCTTCTTTCAAACCGGTTCGCAAATCGCCGGGCGGCCCTCGATGGGGTCGTGGGTATCGTACGGGCTGGGGTCGGAGAACGAGAATCTCCCCTCGTTCATCGTCCTGGTGACGGCCGGGCAGGGGGACCAGCCCCTCTATGCGCGACTGTGGGGCGCGGGATTCCTCGACTCGAAGTACCAGGGGGTGCAGTTCCGCGCCGGCAAGGAAGCAGTCCTCTACCTCAGCAATCCCGACGGCATCTGCCGCTCGGGGCGACAGGCGATGCTCGACAAACTGAGCGCCCTCAACCGCCACCAGTTCGAGCAGGAACTCGATCCCGAAATCGAGTCGCGCGTGGCCCAATACGAGATGGCCTTCCGCATGCAAACGAGTGTCCCCGAGGCCACCGATATTTCGCAGGAGCCCGACCACATTCTCGACATGTACGGGCCCGACGCCCGCAAGCCCGGCACCTTCGCGGCCAATTGCGTCCTCGCCCGGCGGCTGGCGGAGCGCGGGGTGCGGTTTATCCAGCTTTACCATCAAGGCTGGGACCAGCATGGCAACCTCCCCGGGGCGATTCGAGGCCAGTGCCAGGAGACCGATCAGCCTTCGGCCGCCCTCATCAAGGACCTCAAGCAGCGGGGCATGCTCGACGACACCTTGGTGGTGTGGGGGGGTGAATTCGGCCGCACCTGCTATTCCCAGGGAAAATTGACCCCTGGCGATTACGGCCGCGACCACCATCCCCGCTGCTTCACCCTCTGGATGGCGGGGGGCGGAATTAAACCCGGATTTTCCTACGGCCAGACCGACGAGTATGGTTATAATCTGCTGGGAACAGAGGGGCGGGTGATCACTCCCACGCCGCACGAGTTCGTCCCTGGGGTGGTGCATGTCCACGACCTACAGGCAACCCTGCTCCACCTGCTGGGAGTCGATCACACGCAGCTTAACACCAAATACCAGGGCCGGCGGTTCCGTTTGACCGACGTCCACGGGCACGTGGTTCACGATTTAATTTCCTAACCCGAAGCGTGAGCGAGGAAGTGGCGTCTCCTTGGTTCTCTCCTCGCTCACGCTTCGGGTTATGATGTTGTTCACACATTTCTACCTCGCAACCAGGGCATAAGCATGAATACCCAACCCACGGCTTCTGTCACCACCACCACTCGCCGGCGGTTCCTCCAAACCACGGGGGCCGCACTCGCCGTCCCTTACATTTTCACCGCCACCGCCCGGGCACAGAACGAATCGAAGAACGACCGCCTTCGCTGGGGGGCGCTTGGCACCGGTGACCGCTGGGGGGCGATGGGGGTTAAGGACCACGTGGCGGGGGTCGGCGGAGCGGCCGCGTCGCATGGCGACTATCTCGCCCTGTGCGACGTCGACGCCAGCCGGGTCGCCCGGGCACGCAAACTGCTCGGTGACAAGGCCGACACCTACGAAGATTATCAAAAGGTGCTGGAACGCGACGACATCGACGCGGTGACCATCATCACCCCCGATCACTGGCACTCGAAGATGGCAGCCGAGGCGATGAGGGCGGGCAAGGATGTCTACTGCGAGAAGCCCCTCACGCTCACCATCGAGGAAGGCCAAATCCTTTGCAAAATCGCCAAAGAGACGGGCCGCGTCTTCCAGATCGGCACCCAACAGCGGAGCGAGATGGGGAGCATGTTCCCCAAGGCGGTGGCGATCGCCCAGTCGGGGCGGCTCGGCACGATCAAGCGCGTGACGGTCGCCATCGGTGGCAGTCCCACGAGTGGCCCCCTGCCGGTGGTCGATCCCCCCAAGGAACTCAACTGGGAGAAGTGGCTCGGCCAGGCTCCCTTGGTCGATTACCGACAAAAAGGAGGCCAGAGTCGCTGCCACTATGAGTTCCGCTGGTGGTTCGAATACTCCGGCGGCAAGATGACCGACTGGGGCGCCCACCACATCGACATTGCTCAGTGGGCGATCGGCATGGACCACACGGGTCCGACAAAGATCGAACCCCTCGACGTCAAATTCCCTGTCCCGATGAAGGATGGCTACCCCACCCGCGACGACATGTACAACACGCCGTCGGCCTTCCGGGTACGTTGCGAGTTCGCCAATGGGGTCGAACTGTTCATCCGCGACGAGGCCCCTGACCTCGGCTTCGGCAACGGGGTGATGATCGAAGGGACCGAAGGCCGCATCCTGGTGAACCGCGAGAGGCTGGTCGGCAAGCCGGTCGACGAGCTCAAAGAGAACCCGCTCCCCGAGGATGCGATTGTCAAGCTCTGCAAGGGAAAGCAGCCGGGGAATCACATGCGGAATTTCGTCGAGTGCATCCGCGATCGCTCGCTCCCCATCTCCGACGTCTTCACCCACCACCGCACGATGACCACGTGTCATCTGGCCAACATCGCCCTGCGACTCAACCGGACCCTGACTTGGAACCCCGAGACCGAACAGATCGAAGGGGACGACGAAGCGAACGGCTTCACCAGCCGCACGCCGCGCGAGGGGTATGAGATCGAGGTGTGAGGCTCATTACGCAGGAAGAATGGGACACGGATTTTCGCGGATCGGGCAGGATTTGCACGGATCAGATTCCGCTAAAAGAACGGAATCCGCACCCGCGCTCCCGGTACACCATGCGGGAGAAACACTTGACGGACGTCGACATTCTGGTCGACTGTGATCTCGAGTTCGGCGTTCCCGGGTGGTATCGGCTCGCAGTCGTGGCGAACCACCAGGCCGCTTTGCCCGACATGCGACAGTTCAAGTCTGACTCCCCCGATGAAGAGGCGCAGATTGACTTGCGACGAGTAGCCACCGTAGGAAGGCATGATGTGAGGCGCCCTTACTGGTCGTGCGAAAGATCGAGTGTCGCGCGCCGCTCGCGAGAGGCCATCTCCAACGCAGCACGAGCGTCGAGCAGTTGACGTTCCTCGTCGTTCATCTCCAGGAAATCGGCGACATCGCCGACCTTCCAGCCGACGGCTTCTAGGGCTTTGCGTTTGGTAACGTCCATCATTCGTTTATTACAATTTCGGTACATACTTCAGCCATCTGAAGTGTACAGGAAACAACGCGGAGACGCAGAGGCGCGGAGACCAATGAGCGGGTTTTGAATCGAATCGTAGGCCTTGGTTATTGTAAAAAATCAACTTCAGAACTCGTTCCGCCCCGCCAATAACATCTCCGCGCCTCTGCGTCTCCGCGTTGAAATCCTTGCGTCTCGCAGTAGTATCGCTACCAAGCAGCAGTTGCCACTCGCGTCAATCGAGAAAATACCAGAACCGCCAAACGCCGCCAACAAAAAAGCTTGTCACCGGCACTATTCGAAATCAACCCCCACCCTCTCCACCCGATCCTCCGGCGCCGGTTCCACCACCGACAGCACGCTCCCCAGCGGCACGTCGCGCGCTTCCTCGCGCAACACCACCTCGCGGGTCGTAAACGTCCCTCCAAGCACCGGCAATCGGCCAAGCACTGGCCAGGGGGTTTCGACTTCCTCGACGACCAGGTGAATATGGTGCAGCGTCTCTCCCTCGCGCGTCAGGGTGCCGGCGAAGTCGTCGACTTTCTCCCCTTGGGCCAGGTCGATCCGCACGACCTCCTTCCATGTCGGCTCCTGGGCGGCAAGTGGCGGGAAATCTCCCCGCTCCTCCCGCATCGAGCGGCCGACGATTGTTGCCGCGTCGCGGGGGATCCAGCGGTCGTTGGTCGAGCGACCGATCCCTACATTTCGAAACAACCGATTGGCGTAGGGGACCTTGCTCATGACGGGGACTCCGTACTCATTACGTCCCTCGCTGAGTGTTCGCAGCACAATCCACTCGTCGGTCACCTGGACGAGCTTGCCACTGTAGCGCTGCTCCACGCCGTCGCGGCGGACGACCACTTCGTAGCCATCCCCCAATTCGAGATGACGCACGTCGGTCGACTCGGCAGCGGTAGCTCCAAACTCCTGGCCACTGACGGGAGCCGCGATAAGCACAAGTGACATCACCAAGACGAATGGGCAGCAGTTGATTCTCATCGCGGCACCTCGCGGGCAGGAAGGGGGACAACAGCGGAAGGCCGCTTGTACCAGGGCGAAGTCTCCTGCCGCAAGGGCGACGGCCGCTAGCACAAGGAATAGGACGCGGATGGGCAGGATTTTGCAGGATATTCAGGATCAGATTGTGAGCTGGTATTGATCCTGGAGATCCTGCTCCATCCTGCAGATCCGCGTCCCATTCTTCCCACTTGTAACACCCCGGCGAGGCCCTCGTATCAGATGGCGAATCGAAACGGTTGTTTCCCATCACTTCGCTATTTAGGAACCGAGGCCATGGCCACTTTCCGCCGCAACTCGAAACCCCGCCGTTCGCCCAAAGCCCATGCCAGCAAGCATTTCAGCCTCGAGGCGCTCGAAGCCCGGGAAATGTTGGCGGCCGACCTCAACCTCGGCTATCACCTGATGACCTCGGGCGACACCGATGGTCCCACGGTGGTCACAAGCACGCTTCACTTGCCCGACGTGATGGCTCCCACTGGTGGAGTGTTCGAACTCCCCCCCGATATCCCTCCAGCTCTGGGTGCCAAGCTGGAAAATGGCGTCCTGACGGTCACCGGCTCGCACGACGCCGATCGCATCTACATTTCGGCGGCTGACGGGATGCTCAAGGTGGAGGAGGTCGTCAAGGGACTGACGCTGCTGAGTGTGCCGGTGGCGAGCGTCAACCACATCGTCGTCAACGCCAACGGCGGCGACGACTGGGTGAATGTCGACGACAAGTCGGTCAGCATTCCGGCCACGCTTTATGGCGACTGGGGCAACGACATCCTGCTCGGCGGTGCCGGCAACGACAATCTCTACGGTGGCCCCGGTAACGACGAACTGCTGGGCCGCGGCGGTAGCGACACTATGCATGGTGGCCATGGCGACGACCTGATGGTCGGCGGCGATGGCAACGACTGGATGTATGGCGGTTACGGTAACGACTACCTCGTGGGGGGTGACGGCAACGACATTATGTTGGGCGAAGATGGCGACGACCAAATGTTCGGCGAGGGGGGCAACGATGTGATGTTCGGCGGCGACGGCAACAACCTGATCTCGGGTGGCGACGGCGACGACATGCTCTACGGCGGCGATGGCATCGACGCTATGTATGGTGGCGATGGCAACGACTGGTTGCGGGGTTTCGGGGGTGACGACCGGATGCGCGGTGAAGCGGGTGACGACATCCTGCAAGGGGATGATGGCAACGACATCATGGATGGCGGCGCCGGCAACGACTCGATGAACGGCGGGGCGGGCAACGACGTGATGAACGGGGGCGATGGCAACGACGACATGTCCGGCGGAGCGGGCCAGGACTGGATGGACGGAGGCGCCGGCAACGACACGATGCATGGCGGCGATGGCAACGATTTCATGATGGGCCGTGGCGGCGCCGACACCCTCAATGGGGGCGCCGGCAATAATCAGGTCCATCAGGATACGGCCCCCGGGTATCTTCAATACGGAGTGGTCACGCAGTCGCTCAGTTGGGGGGACGTGGGGGACTTTTTCGGCGACATTTGGGATGGCATCGTCGACGTCTTTAATTGGACAGTCGACCGGGCCGAGCAGATCGGGCTGAAGTTCTACGAATGGGTCACTCATATCGACGACCGGCTGTTCAGCTTTGTGGGCAACCTGGGATCTGCGCTCTCGAATTGGCCCTGGGAAGCCGACTTCTGGAAGGGATTGGGCCGCGCGGTGATCGATGTCCTTGAGCTTGTCGGGTTCACCGAAGCCTGGGAAATCGCCTTTGAAATCCTCAAGCCATGGCAGCGGGGCATGACGAGCGAGGAGATCGCCGTCGCCCGCGGCGTGTTCGGCGACTCGATTTCTTGGAACCAGGTGCGGCTCGATGAGCACTCGCTGATGGCCAAAATCGGCCGAACCCACGTCACCGGCTATATCATCAACTCGACCGAGGACCTCGATGACCGCACCTTGATCCATGAGCTGACACACGTGTGGCAGTATGTAACCGATGGCCTGGTCTACATCCCCGAGGCACTCGCCGGACAAGCGAGCGACGAGGGGTATAGCTTCGGCGGCATCCAGGGACTTCGCGACGCGAAGGCGGCTGGAAAGACCCTGGGCCACTTCAATCCCGAGCAGCAGGGAGAAATCGTCGCCAGCTACTTCGACCTGCGTCAGCAAGCCCGGACGTACGAAGCGAATGGCCAGATCGCCCCGCTCTGGATGCGGCAAGACCTGGATACCTACATCCACTTCGTCAAGGCGGTATCGACCCTCACTCATGCTCAGCTCGACACACCCGATCCGCAGATCATGGTCCATCCGGTGGTCACCACGGGGGGAGTCAAGACGAAGACCGTCGAAACGACAACCCCAACCAAGCCCACCATCTCCGGCACGACGCGAACCTATCTGCAAATGAGTGGTGAGCAGCAGGAAAAGGTGGTCGCCTCGCGAGAGACCTCGACAACCGCCACCAGAAGCCGGCCAACCTCACGGCAGAATCTCGAAGTTGTCGATCTGGCCTTTGAATCGTGGGGGCTCTAAGCCACTACGAACATACAGAACCCCCCTTGGTAAGCGCGCTTACCAAGGGGGGTTCGTCTTGCTTGGACTGTCCATCTGCCTTCTGGGAGCGCAAGAGGACGAAGAATAGGACGCGGATGTGCAGGATCGGGCAGGATGCTCAGGATCAGAAAGAAAGGATGAGGCCACGGATTCAAGCGGATCGGACGGGTCACCACGGATCAGAAAGTGTCTCGCGGGAGGTGGTTTCTTTCCGATCCGTGGTGATCGGCTTAGATCAGTGTTCATCCGTGTCCCATCGTTAAGGCACGTCCTTGAATCGTTCGCCATTCGTCCGGGCTACCAGGCTTCCTCGACGGAGACCGTCGAGCCACACTCAGGCATTCTCGACGGAGACCGTCGATCCACACTCAATCCAAGTCCTGACAATCCTGCCCGATCCTGCACATCCGCGTCCCATTCTTCCCGCCAACAACGCACACCCTTGGCTGGGAGTGGCTACACGTCGAGGTTCCTCACGTCGAGCGCGTGCTTCTGAATGAAGTCGCGTCGCGGCTCCACCTGATCTCCCATCAATACGCGGAACAGGTCGTCAGCCGCTCCGGCGTCCTCCATCCGCACCTGCAGGAGTGTCCGGGCGGCCGGGTCGAGCGTCGTGTCGCGGAGTTCCTCGGCGTTCATTTCACCCAGACCCTTGAACCGCGTGATCTGCAAGCCCTTTTCTCCGGCTGAGCGAATGGCGCCCGGCAGGGCCCGCAAGTCTTCGAGGCCTGTCTCCGAGTCGCCGCGTCGGAGGGTGAATCGCGATCCTTCCTCGCCCGTCCGTTCCTGGGGGATAAGCATGTCGATCTCGAAGCCCATCTTCCGCAGGTCGCCCAAGAGCGTATTGATGGTCCGGACTTCGTGCAGCTCGACGATCCGCAGTCGCTGAACCGCCTCGCCGTTGGTGCCCGCGCCGTCTTGATCCTCGGGGCCAAGCGCCACCGTCCCGGCGTCGATCACCAGTTCGCCGCCGCTCGCTTCCTCTTGCTTTTTGACGAAGGCGTCGAGTTCCTCGCGACCGATGAACCAGTGCTCCTCGGTACCGAAAAAGACGTGATACACCGGCAGCCGGCCACTCACGGGATCCTGCCGCATAGCGTGCAGTTTGAGGCTGATGCCGCGCCGTTCCAGCGCGATCAGCGATTCCTCCAAGGCCGCCAAGGTTCGCACCAGGGCCACCATCTCCTCCCCGTCGATTAGCCGGCCGTCGCCCGGGTCGAACACCGATTCGCCGAGCCCAAGATCGAGGAGCTGGGTCTTCATTTCCTCTTCGGTCTGCACGTACTGGGTGCTCTTCCCCTTACGGACGCGAAACAGGGGCGGCTGGGCGACGTAGACATGTCCCTGCGCTACAAGGTCGTACATCTGCCGGTAGAAGAACGTGAGCAACAGCGTGCGAATATGGGAGCCGTCGACGTCGGCGTCGGTCATGATGACGATCCGGCCGTAGCGGCGCTTGGAGATGTCCTGTTCGATGCCGATCCCCGTGCCGATCGCCGAGATCATGCTACGGACCTCTTCGTTCGCCAGGACTTTGTCCTCGCGGCTCTTGTAGGCGTTGATGATCTTACCCCGCAGCGGCAGGATCGCCTGGTACTCGCGCATCCGCCCCCCTTCGGCCGAACCACCGGCTGAGTCCCCTTCCACCAGGAAGAGTTCGCAGCGGTCGACGTCGCGGCTCGAGCAATCGCGGAGCTTGCCCGGCAGGCTCCCTCCCGAGAGGGCCCCTTTCCGTTCACGAATAAGTTGCCGCGCCTTGCGGGCACTCTCGCGGGCTTCGGCGGCGAGCAGCCCCTTTTTGACCATCGCCTTGGCGGTCTTGGGGTTTTCTTCAAGAAACTTGGTGAGGTACTCGCCAAACAGCGAGTTGACGATCCCTTCGACTTCGCTGTTGCCGAGCTTGGTCTTCGTCTGCCCTTCGAACTGCGGATGGGGGACCCGGCAACTGATGACCGCGGTCAGCCCTTCGCGGACATCGTCTCCCGTCGGGACGAGGTCCTTGAACATATTCTCCTTCTTACCGTAGTTGTTGAGCGACCGCGTAAGGGCTGCGCGAAAGCCCGACAGGTGCGTTCCCCCCTCGGTGGTGTTGATATTGTTGACGTAGGAGTGGACATTCTCGGTGTACTCGCCCGAGTATTGCAGGGCGATTTCGATCGACACCCCTTCGGCTTCGGCCTCCATGTGGAGGATTTCGGGATGGACCGGCTCGCTTGCCCGGTTGAGGTGGGCGACGAACTGGCGGATGCCATCCTCGTACTGAAACGTCTCCTGCTCACCCGTGCGGGCGTCGATCAGTGTGATCTTGACCCCGCGATTGAGAAACGCCAGTTCCTGCAACCGCTTGAGCAAGGTCGAGTAGATGAACTTTGTGACCGGAAAGATCTGGGGGTCGGGCTTGAACGTGGTTTTTGTCCCCCGCTTGGTCGACGCCCCGATACGGCGGATCGGACCGGTGGGGACCCCCCGTTCGTACTCCTGATGATGGACGTGCCCGTCGCGGCAGACTTCGACCTCGGCCCACTCGCTGAGGAAGTTGACCACCGTGACGCCGACGCCGTGGAGCCCACCGGAAGTTTGGTAAGCCCCTTTACTGAACTTGCCGCCGAACTTGAGCACGGTCATTACCCCTTCGAGGGTCGAGACCTCGCGGTCCATCTGCTCGGAGAGTTGCTCATGTTTTTCGACCGGAATGCCACGACCGTCGTCTTCCACTGTCACCGACCCGTCACCATTGATGGTGCAACGGACCTCACTGGCAAAACCGGCCATCGCTTCGTCGATCGAGTTGTCGACGACTTCGTAGACCAGGTGATGCAGACCCCGGATCGTCGTGTCGCCGATGTACATGCTCGGCCGTTCGCGGACATGCTCCAGGTCGCTCAGGTGCTCCAGGTCTTTGGCGCCATATTCGGTGTTGGCCGCTTTGCCGGTCGTCTTACGCGGCAATGGCGCACCGGACTCGGGGGTCGACCCGTTGGAGGGAGTTTCCCCGTTAGGTTGGGAATCGTTCACGTTCTGCTCGTCGCTCATTCAGTTTTCCAACTTCAAAAAATGGGGAGACGTCGCCCTTGCGCGCCCCTTGTGTCACTCGCTTTCAATCGTTCCGACCTTGAATTTCAGACCGTCGATCTTGATCTCTGGTAGGGCCGTCCGCAGACCGGCCAGCAGTTTGAGTTTTTGAAAACTCAGTTGCTGGGCCAGGGCCGAATGGGCCACCACAATTTCAAATTGTCCTCGCTTCACACCAATCGCCTGACTCCGAGCCGCCGTCTCTGGACCAACCAGCTCGGCCCAGACACGCTTGATTTGTTCGTTCGCCTCGACGCAGGCATAGCGTTTATTCAGCACCACCGTCGACAGCACACTGCCGATCGACCGTGGCTGCTGGGCGTAAAACCGCTTCTGCTGCCGCTCGGTCCGCTTGGTCAGGTCGCTCAGTTTTTGCTCGATGTCGTCCATCACTCCAACCTCCCTGGGAGTTGCTTCCTCTCATTCCGTTCAGCGATCACGCGACAGCGGCATGATCACGTAGCCGAATCCATCCCCCGTCGTGCAGACGGCCGCCGAGTCGCCATCGAGCAAATCGAGCGTGATCGTGCTATCGGCATCGAGCACTCGCAAGAAGTCTTGCATGTAACGGGGGTCGAGGGTGATCGCAATCGGAGAACCGTCATAACCGATGGGGAGTTCGACATGCGATTGCCCTACTTCGGCCACTTGCCCGGAGAGGGTCAGCGTTCCTTCGCCAAACGTGAAGCTCACGCCGCGGCTTTCGTCGCTGGTGACAATCGCCGCCTGACGCACCGCCGACAGGAACGACCCCACCGGCAGGTCGAGCTTCATCGAATTGCTGCGATTCGGAAAAACATCTCGCCAGCGTGGGTAACGTCCTTCGAGCAACCGCGAATAGAGGGTCACCCGTGGCGTGCGAAACAGCATCTCATTCTGCCGCAGGGCGATCTGCACCATGGCTTCCTCGTCGGCGAGATTGCGCTCCACCAGTTGCATCGACTTGGCCGGCACAATCGTCGCCTCGCCGAGTTGAGCCGGATCGCCATGGGCTGTCACGGGACCGGTCATCGTCGCCAAACGGCGCCCGTCGGTGCCGATGGTGGTCATCGTCTGGCCGTCGCACTCGAATTTGATCCCCCCCAGGGCGTAACGGCTGCTCTCGGTGTCGGTGGCAAACAACGTCCGGCGGATGAGTTCACGCATCAGCCGCGACGGAACTTCGTAGTAGCTCTCTTCATCGAAGCCCGCGACGGGGGGATACTCGCTAGGGTTGGCCCCCGAGAGCTTGAACTGGCTGCGGGCCCCCTTGATCGTAGTCGTGTGACCATCGGCTTCGATCCGAAAGGAATCATCGCCACTCTCGCGAAGAATCGATCCGAACCGGGCGACCGGCAGAATGGCCGCCCCGGGAACCTCGACTTCGGCGACTTCGACCTCGTGCCGGATCCCCACTTCGAGATCGGTTGCCATCAGGGTCGCCCCGTCGCTGCGAACCTCGAGCTTCACATTCTGCAATATCGGCTTGGGACTGCGAGCCGGCGCCACCGCGGCGACAGGGGCGAACGCTTGGAGCAACTTTTCGCGAAGGCAAACAATCTTCATGGCTGGAGCGAACTTTCTCGTAAGGTGTGAGGGACGACGCCCCACAACCAAAGTCATAATTGTTTAAAGAATATTGTTGTTGTTAGTGTTTGGCTCTCGGGTGTCGATAACGTCCAAGAGGCCGATGCTAAGTTGTTTGTTGACTTCTACTTAGGATTTACTCATTGGTGTGGAATAGCTGTTGGCAACTGGTGTGAACCATGTTGGTCGATCGCGTCCGAATGTTGACAACCGGGTCGAAGCTTTTCAGCTCTCGACCAATGCCATCTGGTTGAGCACCGTCCATCCACCAGTTGCCAACATGTTATCCACGGGTCGCCTCGCCCTTGTCTAATGCCGCAGCAAAGCCTGTAATTCGTCACTCGCTTGGCGCAACGCAGGCTGCTCGTCGAGCCGCTGACACGTCCGCTGGTAGTTGTGCAAAATCGTCGTGTGGTCGCGTCCCCCAAGCCGCTGGGCAATTTGTTCGTAACTGGCCGTTGTGAGTTGTCGGGCGAGGTAGACCACCATCCCGCGGGCGGCCACCGCTCCCGCTTGGCGTGAAGCGCTTACCAACAATTTTTGGGGAATACTGTAATAGCGGCTCACAAGGCGGATGATTTGTTGCAGGTCGGGGGCGGAGCGAGCTTTCGAGGCTTTGACAAGATCTTCGACCCCTGCCGCTGTAATGACCCTGCGCGAGGAAAACTCTCGCTGGAGTTGTCCCATCCAGGCAATCAGATCGCGCGGTTTGGGAGGAGCATGACGCACCAAGGCTTCCAGTCCGTTCTGGTCGAGTTGCCACGCCTGCGATTCGGCCAACTCTTGCAGCACCAACTTGCGTGAGTCCGAATCGAGCGGGGCGATCTCGATAGTCAGCCCGGCTGAAAATCGGCTCACGATCCCTGCTGGCCAACCTTTGAGATGGGCCAAGGGGCGCGCCGAGGTGGCGATCAGTTTGTGCCCGCGATCGGCCAGGTCGTCGATCAGACTGAGCAATTCCTGTTGGAACGATATGTTCGGGGGGAGATGATCGAGGTCGTCGATCACCAGTAGCGGCGTACTGGCCCAGCGTTGGCGCCATCCCCGGGCCACGCCGCGATCGATCGCATCGGCCAGGTCGCGGCGGAGGTCCCCTGCCGTGGTGAACAAGGCGGAAGGGCCGGCAATTTGGCTAAGTCCCTCGGCGATGTGGGATTTGCCGCTACCGGTCGAACCGACGATAAGCAGCGGGCTCGCCAGTCGCGGCCACTCCGGGAGGGACGTAGGGTTAGGTTCTCCGAGCAGGCCGCACCACCGTCCGAGTACGGCTGCGAGCAGGCGGTTTTCGGATCCTACGACCAACCCGCCCCCGGCGAGCAAACGATGGGCGGACGAGGGGCCCGGCAGATGCGACGCACGCGAGCGTCCAGGCGTCAGAGGCAGCGTGGCGACTCCTGTCGCTGCTGCATCTGTTCCCGTTGGGCCCGTCGCAATTGAGCCTGTCACCACTGGGCTTACCAACGTCGACTCCCAACTTTGGCGGTCGAAAAGGATCGTTTTTGAATGATCAAACAGGGGTCGTTCCCATAAGCCCGCATTCTAGCCGATTTTCGCTCGGGGCGGGAGCCATGGGGGCCTGTTTTCGCCCCTATTTTGCTTGTCGTAACTGGTTGCAAACACGGGAGATACGGCGAGCGGCCTCGACAACCTCATACTGCGACGTGTCGGTCGCGAAACTAAACCGCAACGACCCTTCGACGACCTCCTGGTCGCACCCCATGGCGAGCAGCACCGGCGAAGGTTCGCTCGACCCGCTGGCGCAAGCCGAACCGGTCGAGCAGGCGATCCCGGCCTGGTCGAGGGCCATCATCAAGGCTTGCCGGTCGAGGCCGCGGAAGGCAATGTTCGAGGTGTGGGGGAGGCGGGGAACTTCGCCCCCGACGACCTCCGAATTGTCGACCCGCGAGGTGACTTCGTGTTCGAACCCGTCCCGTAGACGGCGGAGCCGTGCCGGGCGTTTGTGACGTCGCTCATGCCACAGTTCGAGGGCCGTCGTGAATCCAATGACGAGCACCAGCGATTCGGTCCCAGCGCGGAGCCCTTGCTGCTGAAATCCTCCCGTCAGTTGGGGAGCAATCGGAACATCTCCCCGCAGCACTAATCCTCCGATCCCCACCGGCCCGTGGAGTTTGTGGGCCGTGAACGACAGGGCGTCGACTTCGAGTCCGGCGAAGTCGACTTCGATCTTCCCCACCCCCTGCACCGCGTCGGTATGAAACAGCACTCCGTGGGCGCGACAAAGCGAGGCAAGCTGAGCGACGGGCTGAAGCACCCCTGTCTCGTTGTTCCCCAGCATGACGCTCACCAGGCGCGTTCGTGGGTTGATGAGTCGCCGGAGTTCCTCCGGATCGACCACTCCCTGTCGGTCGACTCCCAGGCGCGTCACTTGCCAACCGAGGGGGCTGAGAGAATCGGCCGCCGCCAGCAGACTCGGATGCTCGACCGCCGAGACGATCACTTCCGGCGGCCCTTCGGGAGAGGGTGAGGCCGCCAGTGCCAATCCGCGAATCGCCAGGTGGTTGGCTTCGGTTCCTCCCGACGTGAAGATCAGGCGATCCGGTTCGCGTCCTCCGCTCCGAGCGCCGAGCAATTCCGCAGCCCGCGTACGCAACAATTCGAGCGTTCGTCGGGCGCGGCGACCAAGGTCGTGTTGGCTAGCGGGGTTGGCGTACCTCACGACCATCCCGGCTTCCATCGCTCTGGCGACCCGAGGATGAAGAAATGCCGTGGCGTTGTTGTCGAGGTAAATCAGGTCGTCCATGGGCATCAGTATAGGGGATTGGGCAGGTTGCTAGTACGGCGTGCCCCATGCGTGCTAGCAAAAATGACAACGAAACGGGTGCTGGAGGGGCAGACTGATCTTGTGAAGGGCCCCATTCGCGGCGTATTCTCCCCACCCCCCTCCCCGGTCGCCACTGCGGGCCGGACCCGAACCTTCCCCACATCCCTTCGCATCAATGTCGTTCCAAACGCTTTATCGTCTGGTCGTCATGGCGGGCACCGTCGTGGTGGCGACCATGGCATGGCGAGTTTATGGGCCACCGGCCGACCAGCTTCAGCCCCTGTGGGAGCGCGCCGAACGGGCCGTCAACGAATTCTGGAAACCTGCTGCGGGAGAGCAACTGGCCGAAGATCCTGCTCCCGCGCCATTCGATGAGTCGGCGACAGGGCTTGTTCCTCTCGCCCAACAGCGACGGGTCGATGCGGCCGTTGGACCAGCCGCTTGGAACGAACCCCCCCAACTGGCCGAGAGCCCGACCACACTCCCCTCCCCTCCAGCGGCCAGCGAGGGGCCCGTCGCTTCGATTGAGAATCGCGACGCCGCGACCGAAATGTCGGCCATCTATCAGCGGCTACGGCAACTCGGAGTCGAGCAGTTCAGCCTCTCTCCCTGGGGGACCACGCCCGGGCTGTATCGCTTCCGCTGCTCTGCTCCGTGGGGGTCGGAGGGACATTATCATCGGTATTTTGAGGCGGTTTCGGGGAATCCCGTCGAAGCGGCGCAGCGTGTGCTCGTCGATGTCGAGCGTTGGCAAACATCGCAAGCGGGGCGGACCTTGCCCGAAATAAGGTAAAGTTTCGATTGCTCGCGGCCCGTTTAGTAAAATCGCTACGGTCATCGCAGATCGCCCCTCACGCCACCCACGACGCGCATGCCGCAAGTCGCTTGCAATACGCTGGCCCGTCAGATTCGGCAGATCGCCGTGGGGCGGACGTTGCGCGAGGGCCAGCCATGGGAAGGCCGGCGGTGGAGAGTCGCTCGGGGGGGAAAATCCCCCCAATTGGGGATGGCGAGTGCCTCGGTGGCAAGAATGGCCCGGCTCGAGGCGGTCCTTTTCCTTGCGAAAGAGGCCCTCTCGCCCCGCCGACTCGCCCAGTTGGCCAATCTGGCGGATGGCACCCAGGCGCGGACCATGCTGGGGGAGCTTACCCGCAACTACCAACAGAGTGGATCGGCCTTCACGGTCGAGCAGGTGGCCGAAGGATATCGGTTGCTGGTCCGCCCGCAGTTTGCCTCATGGGTTCGGCAGTTGACGCCGGGGGAAAACGATTGGAAACTCACTCCTCCGGCCCTCGACACGCTTACGGTTGTCGCTTACCGTCAGCCGGTATTGCGGGCGGAAATCGAAGCGATTCGCGGCGTTGGGTCGGGCGAACTGCTTCGGCAGTTGATTGAGCGGGACCTATTGCGTATTGTCGGACGGTCGTCGGAATTGGGCCGACCGTTATTGTATGGCACCACCAAGCGATTCCTACAAACCTTTGGTCTGAGAAGCCTCGAAGATTTGCCCCTCGCCGACGAGTTGCGCCGAGGGTCACATGTCCTCTCGCCCGTGGCGGGCGAGTCTGATGCGACGACGTCATCGAAAGCGGCATAAGGGGCCGCGAACCACCAGTCTTGGAGAGTCACGCCGTGAAACGCGCATCCACCATCCTTACCTCCCCCTCCGCGACGTCTTCGTTTCGCGCGCACTCATCCGATCGCTTCGTCGACGACTCGTCGCTTATTTGGTGCGAGCAAGAAGATGAGTTCGAAGACGACGAAGAGTACGAAGACGAAGAGGAATACGACGACGACTACGAGGATGACGACGACGAATCGGATGAGGATGAAGGTCTCGAGGACGAAGACGAAGAATACGAAGACGAGGAGTGGGAGGAGGTCGAGGACGACGACGAAGAGGTAGCCGACGACGATCTGGGGGACGAGGAAGTGGAAGAAGACTACGACGACGATGAACTCGAGGACGACGTCGAGGAAGAAGTCGAGGACGACGCGGAATACGAGTACGAGGACGACGAGTACGAAGACGAGGATGAGTACGAGTACGAGGATAGCGACGAGGACTGAGCCCCTGTCCTCCCCTCTCTAATCTCTAATTTTGCCGCACCCCCCCGGGCACCTACCCGGGGTTTTTTATTGCCCCCCACGGTGTCATGAAGCGACCACGGACCAATGGCACCGATGCGACTCCCCCGCTGGGGCTGTGGACCACCATGGCACTGGTCGTGGCGAGCATGGTGGGGGCGGGGGTGTTCACCAGTTCGGGCTACGCGCTCAAGGACCTTGGCTCACCCGAGCGGGTGCTCGCTGCTTGGGCCATCGGCGGCCTCATTGCCATTGCCGGGGCCATTAGCTACGGGGCGCTCGCCCAACGAATCGCCGAGTCGGGAGGCGAATATGTCTTCCTTGCGCGGCGGGTCCACCCCTTGGCCGGCTTTCTCGCTGGGTGGGTTTCGCTGGTGGCCGGGTTCACGGCGGCCATGGCCTTTGCCGCGACGGCACTCGAGGCCTATGCGCTTCCGCTGACTGGGCTCGACGCGCTGCCGCGCGGCGTGTTCGCCTCGGTGGTCGTTTTGCTCGCCGCAGTGCTCCATACGTTGGGGACCGCCCCAGGGGCGCGCTGGCAGGCTGGGGTGGTCGTCGCCAAGGTGGTCGGGCTTGTCCTGCTGGTGATCGGCGGCCTTGTGGCCCTTGCCGCGCGTGGTCCACTCCCGCCAGCGTCACGGGAGGTCCCCCCTTTCGACATCATTGCGTTTGCCAACTCGCTGGTTTGGATTTCCCTGGCCTACGCCGGCTTCAATGCTGCCGTCTACGTGGCCGAAGAGGTTCGCGATCCAAGGCGGACCATTCCCAGGGCCATGATCGTCGCGACCCTGCTGGTGGCCCTCCTCTACCTCGCACTCAACGGGGTAATGGTCTACGCCGGGCCTCATGACCAACTCGCGGGCCAGCCCGACGTCGCCGCGGTGGCTGCTCGCTTGCTCGGGGGACTATGGGGGGAGCTTGCCTGCCGAGGGCTGATTATCGTGGCCCTGCTGACCAGTGTGTCGGCCCTCACCATGTCGGGTCCCCGAGTCTATGCCAAAATGGCCCACGATGGGCTGTTTCCCCTCCCCAAGGAAGATCTACGGGAGGCGCCTGTGCTGGCCATTTGGCTTCAAGCGCTACTTGCTTGCGTCGTCGCCCTCAGCACAACCTTGCTTCAGCAGTTGAACTATCTGAGCTTCATGCTGTCGGTTTGTTCGGCGGCCACGGTGGCCACCCTGTTCCTGCCCCACCGAGGTCAAAGGCTGCGAGCCCACGAGGCCCTGGCGGCCGGTCTGTTTGTCGTCGCCAGCTTCACGTTTGCGGCATTGGCCGCCAAGCAAGAAGGGAATCCCGCCGCAATCGCCACCGCGGCGACCCTCGCCCTGGGTCTTGTCGCCTATGTTTTGATGCGATGGTGGCGGCCAGCGGAAAAGGGTCGGTAGGTCCGAGGGCCCGATAAATTCTCGAAAGTGTCTGTCGCCGACGCATCCGCGTGATGATAAGATACCAGGTGGGCGACAATCGCTCAGCCATTCCGTTCATCAAGTCGATCGAGGAACAGCAGCCATGGGTGACAAGGGAAGTAAAGATAAGGCGAAGCGCGAGGAAAAGAAGAAGCCGCTCTTAAGCCCCAAGGAAAAGCGGCAAGCCAAGCGCGACAAGAAAAGCTGAGCATTTCCAGTAGGTCCCGCTTGCCGAGCGGGACCTGAAGCGCATGGTGTGTTTGAACACACTTCGAGGTCCCGCCCGGCAGGCGGGACCTACTTTTTGGGCTTCAGTCGCCGAAGATGTTGCCCAATCCACCCAGGACCGAGCCCTCGCCGCGGCTGGTCCCACCCGCACTGGGGGCGTGTTGCATCACCCGGTTCGCCAGCCGCGAAAAAGGGAGGCTCTGTAGCAGTACCGTGCCGTGACCACTCAAGGTCGCCAGGAAGAGCCCTTCGCCACCGAAGACCATCGATTTGAGGTTGCCAGCCCGCTGGATGTCGTAGGTAATCCCCGGGGTGAAGGCGACGATGCAGCCGGTGTCGACGCGAAGTGTCTGTCCGGAAAGGGTTTTCTTGATAAGGGCCCCGCAGGCGTGGATGAAAGCGTGACCGTCCCCCTCGAGTTTCTGCAGAATGAACCCCTCGCCGCCGAAAAATCCCGCCCCGAGCCGCTTCTGGAACGCGATGCCGACCCGGGTGCCATAGGCGGCGCAGAGGAAGGCATCTTTTTGGCAGGTGAGCATCCCGCCGACCTTCGCCATGTCGATCGGCACGATCTTGCCTGGGTAGGGGGCGGCAAAAGCGACCCGTCGCCGCTCGGAGGCGTGGTTGGTGAAGTGGGTCATGAAGATCGACTCGCCGGTGAGCTTCCGCTTCCCCGCGTCGAGCAGCTTTCCCATCAGACCCTGGTCGGCTTTCGAGCCATCCCCCATCTTGGCGACGAACTCGATCCCCTCCTCGACGTAGTTCATCGCCCCTGCCTCGGCGACCACGGTCTCACCGGGATCGAGCTCGATTTCGACATACTGCATGTCGTCGCCGTAGACTTCGTAATCGACTTCGTGGCATTGCATGGCGGTGGAGTTGAAAGTTGGGGGTTGGAAGTTGGAAGAAGTCGTAGGGCAGGCTTCTAGCCTGCCTCGGGGTCGTTCGTCAATCACGTCGACTGCAGGACCATTTCGGCTTGTTGATCCTCGTCGAACGGCGAAACGAAGAAGTAAACGTAGCCGCAGTTCCAAGTCGCTTCCGGACAGGACCGGCCGCTGAGCTGGGCCACGAAGCGCATTGTGATTGCCCCGTCGTCTTCGGGGCGATCGGGGTGTTGAACCCAGGAAGGCCAGCCGCCGATTTTCGAGCGTTCATCGTGAAATCCGTGCTCCAGTTCCCATGGACCTCGCTTTAGAAAACGCGAAGCTTGGAATCTGCGTCCGACATCTTCATAGCCAATCGTTTCCACGCCGCGATTCAAAGTGGCAACCTGGGGAGTTCCCTCCCACGGAGTTGTTTGCCCTAATCCATCGGGTGTCAGGTCCAGGTTTTTCCAAATCCGCACATCGTAGCGACGCTGGCGACCGTCGTCCTTCCAGCCAAACGCCATCTTGCCGTCATAACTGCATTGCATGCAGTAGTGGAATGAAAGCAAGGTAGGCGGCCATTTCTGCCCAGGGATTTCGTCGAGGCGAAACTGCGCCATGAAGTCCATCGTGTGGCCGTGTTCGCATGTCGGTCGCGGGACACCCACCGGCCACCAGGGGGCGCCATAAAGCTTGTTCTGGGCTATCTGCCCCGGCTCACCAGGTCGAAACTCGAGCCAGGCGTACTCGCGCTGAAGCGACTTTAGCTTTTCCGACAGTTCGAGCTCGTCCATCAAGTTGTCACCTGAAATTACAGCCCTTCGTTCAAACCCTTGAGTTCCTCGGGAACAAAAAATCCGTCCTTGCGCACGAGTTCGTCGTCGAACCACACCTCTCCTCCGCCGTAGTCGGCCCGTTGGATTAGCACCAGGTCCCAGTGGATGCGGCTGCGGTTGCCGTTGTCGGCGATTTCGTAGGCTTGCCCTGGGGTCAGGTGGAACGAGCCGCCGATTTTCTCGTCGAACAGGGTGTCGAGCATCGGGTGGCGGACGTAGTTGTTGGTTCCCAGCGACCACTCGCCGCAGTAGCGGGCCCCCTCGTCGGAGTCGAGTATGGCATTGAGCTTATCTGTCTCATTCGCCGTTGCCTCGACGATCTTGCCATTTTCGAACACAAATCGGATGTCGGCAAACACCGTCCCCTGGTAGCTCGACCCGGTGTTGAAATGGATATGGCCGTTGATGCTGTCGCGGACCGGGGCGGTGAAGACCTCCCCGTCGGGGATATTCCGCTCGCCGTTGCAGGGGACGACCGGGATGCCCTTGATGCTGAATTCCAGCTCGGTGTCGGGGGCGAGGATGCGAACCCGGTCGGCTGCCAGCATCCGCTCGACTAGCGGTTTTTGCGCTTCGGCCATTGCCTTGTAGTCGGCCGTGCAGACCGCAAAGTAAAAATCCTCGAAATCCTGGGTGCTCCGCTTCGCCGCTTGGGCGAACGAGGGGGTGGGGTAGCGGAGGACGACCCAGCGAGTCTTGGGGACCCGGATCTCCGAGTGGACGTTGTTCCACCAGTGCTGCTGGTAGAGGTCCATCTTGGGTTGGGGGACGTCGGCAAACTGGCTGGCATTGGAGGAACCGCGGATGCCGATGTAGGCGTTCACCGATTCCATCCGCGCCCGCTCGAACTGGGCGGCGAGCTGCATACTTTCCTCAGTGGCGTTGCGGTAGAGGCTGCGGAGGATTTGTTGGTTCTTCCAGGTCACCAGGGCCACGGCCCCCCGCTCGGCGGCCTTGTCGACCAGGCTGCACACCAGGTTCGGCTCGGGAAGGTCGATCGCCTCGATCAAGACCTTCTCCCCCTGCTTGAGCTTGCAACTGTGGTCGAGCAGGACGTCGGCGAGTTGGTCGATGCGGGGGTCGTGCATGGGAGGAAGGCTCCAGACGGCAAGGCAACTAGGGATGAAAGCGGACCCGCTCGGACGAGGGGACCAAAGGGCAGCCAGACAGTCGACAGCATGACACCTGGGCATCTTTCCTAACAGGGGATCGGGCGGGGGAGGGCCGTTCATGCCCCAGGGAGAGAAACAGCCCCCAGGCCTGCTATAATGAAGAGAGCGGGGAACGCATGGGCCCTCCCCCCAGACACCAGCCGCGTACGAGGTGCGACATGGAAAAACAGGAACTAAAAGCCTCTCTGGCGGAACTCCACAGCGAACTCTCGCAGATCGAAAACGTCGACCCCGCGACGCGCGAGATGCTGGTGACCATCATGCAGGACATCGTCAAGGTCCTCCAAGGCGATCAGGAAGAGGAGCCGGCCACCCCATCTCCCCCCGCCGAGGAAGAGTCCCCCCCACCTCACGGCAGCGACAGCCTGAGGAACATGGTCATCGAATTCGAAGCCGAACACCCGAAGTTGGCGCGGACGATTGGGCAGATTGCCGATGGGCTGGCGAGTTTGGGGATCTAGCCGCGCGGGCTCAAAGCTTTTACCCTCCCTGAACCGCGGCTTGGCGCATGTTATTTTATAATGGAAAACCACCTTCATAAGGGGGTTTTTAGTGATGAAATAACTTGCAAGTTACGTGTTAAGGGATAACATTCCTAATAGGAATGTTTTGCCATGGAAAATAACCTCACTCGGTCGCTCTCGCCGCTCGAATCCAAAGTGGTGCTTGCCCTTCAGTGGGAGGAGAAACCGTTCGTCCTCAGGTCCGAGATCATCGAAATGCTCGGGGGGACGTCAGTTCAGGCCGACAAGATTATCCGTTCGTTACGGAGGAAGAACTGGCTCGAACGTCTCTCGGGGGGACGGTATCTGCTCATCCCGGCGGATCGTGGCCCGCTTGGGATTCCTGACTCGAACATGCTTGCGATTGGGCAGTATCTCGTCGAACCCTACTATTTCGGTTATACAACGGCCGCCGCTCATTATCATTTCACTGCGCAATCGCGTCGCGTGGTGTGGATCGTCACGACGAAGCAAGCGCCGGAACGAACGATTCGCGACACGATCTTTCGGTTTGTGACGGTCGCCAGCCGCAAGTTCTTTGGCTTTGGGGCAACGTCGGTCTACGAGCAAACGGTCCTGATGTCGGATCGAGAGAAGACTATCCTGGATTGCGTTGATCAACCAGAGTTTGCCGGCGGCATCAGCGACCTGACTCGCATCATCGCCTGTGCGGCAAGAAAGCTCGATTGGGACAAATTCTGCGAATATGCTATCAGATTGGATTCCATAGCTGTCGTGCAGCGGTTTGGCTTTCTGGCGGATCGCGCGCAAGTTGAGATGCCTGGCGAGTCGCGGCGCATCCTCCAATCCCTGCTCAAGCGCAACTCCAGGTCGTTTGTCGCTTCGCCCAAGAGTTGGGGAAAGCAAGGGCATTACGACCGCGAATGGCAGGTTATCGTCAACGTACCGGATCGCGTGATCCACGCCGAGATGTAGCACGATACAAAATGATTTCCAGAAAACAAGTCGATTTCTTTGCCCATCGAAGCGGGATTCAAGACATCGCTGTGGCGGAGCGAGAGGTAGTGCTCACCTATGCTCTGAAGCTCCTTACACAGTCGCCTCAAGCGGAACTCCTGGCATTCAAGGGGGGCACCTGCATCCGCAAATTATGGCTGGGTGCGACCGGACGATTCTCCATGGATCTCGACTTCACTGCCCGAAAGGCTCTGGAACCCAGCGCGGCGATTCTGGATCTGATGGAACTGTTCAATGTGGAGTTTCACGGGATCACGTTTCAAATCGAAAACGAATGGCGGGTCACGCAAGACGGGCTTTCCTTTACGACTCAGCCCACCTATTGCCACGCCTGGAACGACGAGGGGGCATTCGATCTCCAAGTGAGTCTGCGCGAGCTCCCGACACTTGGGGTGTCGTGCAGAGTGCCGCTCGACCAGGGGTACTTCAAGTTCTTAGAATTCGCCCCACCTGAAATCGTCTCGCTGGACGAACACGAGATTGTGGCCGAAAAAATCCGTGCTGCCTATCAACGATCCAAGGTGCGAGACTTGCACGATCTTTATGTCTATGCCGGTCGGGTACTCGACCGCGAGCTTGTGCGGCGGCTCGTCGTGATCAAAATGTGGCAAGCCCGTGATTGCTTCGACCCTCAAACGTTCTTTACACGGGTCGGGGAACACGACGCGTACGACTGGAACGATTTGCAGCGGCTCGTCAGGAGTTCCGCGCGATTGGAGCCACGCGACATCGTCGCGCAAGTGATCTCCGGGTATCAATTTCTCGCACAGCTCTCCAACGAAGAAAACGACCTGGCCGCCGATGCGAAAGCCCATCGCCAAAGGGCGCTAAAGGATTCCTTGCAGCTCTCCTGCCAGCGGAAATTGGATACCGGCAGCTTCTAGTGAACGGCGTGGGTCGGCGCGTCCCGAGGATTCCAGTTATTCAGGACCGGTAACGGTCATCCGAATCCGATTCCTCGATCCGGAATCAGATATGCTACCCCATCGCCTCCCTTACGCTCGCCATCTTCTCCCGCAAGATCTCCAATTGCTTCGTGAGCCCCTCTTCATCGATCCGTGCCCGGTCGATGATTTTCTGGCTCGTGCGGTGGATCGTCTCGGCAGAGCCTTTGATTTCGGCCAGGTTGGACGCCCGCTTCTCGATGTCGAGGATGGCCCGGTCGATCGCTTCGAAGTCGGCCGCTTCGGCGGCGCAATTGCGCGACTGGCGGATCGACAGGCATCGCGCCACGACCAGGCTCGCCTTGAGGTAGACGTCGGTCGCCGGGTCCTCGGGGTCCCAGCAGCAGATGATGTGGCTGCCGACGCGCTGCAGCGGCTCGAGGCCCGGTGGCGCGAGGCGCTGCGAAAAGACGAAGATTCCCCAACCGGCGTCGCGATTCTTGCAGGCCTGCTCGAGCTCGGCGCAGGCACTTTGCATATGGTAGCCCCCATGCTGCTTCGCCTCCACCACGATCTTCTCCCCCGGAGCGGGTGAATCGGGCCCGAGTTCGATCACGCAGTCTCCCACCTTGCAGTTCTTGATCCGCCCCGTGGTCGAGCCGGTGGGGATCGCCAGGTCGCCTGCGTGCTGCGCCTCGCGGGCGAGGAACTCGAACACGGCTGTTTCGAAGGCCTCGCCATGGCGCGTCGACCGCTGGGCTTCGCGTTTGGTGGCGGCCATCTCGGTGAGGGTCACCAGCACCCGCTCCTGGAAATCCTGGTTTTTCTTTTCGACCTGACCCATCAGTTCGAGCAGCTCGCGCTTGAGCCGCGATAGCGGCGAACTATCGTCGTCGAGGGTAAGGTTCTTGTGAATTGCCCCCTGAGTTGTCTCCAGGATGCGCGAGAGCCGCGAGAAGGCCGATGTCTCGTTGTCGAGCGAAAATTCCTGACTGATGGTCCGTTGTGCCCGGTCGACATTCTGGACCAGACGGCTAAGGGCCGAGGTCTCCTCGTCGAGCGAAAATTCCTTGACCACTTCGTCGATCTTTTGATGGAGGTCCTTGCTGAGGTCGCCATGCCGTGTCGTGAGTTCGCGGACCAGCCTGGCCAACGCCCCGTCGGTGTTGTCGAGCGAAAACTCGCGTAGCACTTGCTCGCTCTGCTTGTGAAGTTGCCCTTCGACCACCTGCCGCAAGGTCGCCAACAGCCCCTGCGATTGCTGTGGGTCGAGCAGCTTCATCAGCGGGCTTTCTCCCCCCACATGCTGCACCAGTGTGCGAGCGAGACGCGAGTTGTCCCCATCGAGCTGCTCGCCGAGTAGCCGGGAGAGCTCCCCATCCTTGGCCACCAGCCGGGCGAGCCGCTCGTTGAACCGCCCATTGTGGGGGTCGAAATATTCCTTCAGCGAGCCACTCAGCCGTTCGTGGGACGACTGGGCATGGTACTCCAGTTTTTCGCCCAGGGTCGTGAGGAGTTGGGTCGTCTCGCGGCGGAGCATCTCGGCGTCGAGCCGCCCGCTGGCATGCCGCAGGGCGACGACCCCGATCCGCAGGGCGTCGAGGGCAAACTGCTCGCGATCCCCCTCGTCGCGGTGTTCGACGAGGGCGTCAATCACCTCGCGGTCGCGGACCACCAGTTCTAGAGCCAGCGAATCGAGCCGCTTGGGGTGCTCCTCGCGGGGGATGCGGAACAGGACAGCCTCGGAACTGGGGTCGGAAAAATCGGTCACTGCGGGATCTCCTCCCCTACGCGCGTCACGGGTGTACAAGCGTGAATATGGCCCATTGGGGCCGCCAAGGCAAGCATAGGGCGCTCCCGCGCAGGGGCGCCAGCAAGTTGCCTCCCGCTGGCAAGGCGTTCATAATCGCGGAATGCCATTGCCGAGTGCGTCGGGCGGCGGGCCTGACGCGCGGCCTGGCAGGATCGATACAATCGCCCCTTTTAGGACTCGACACCCCATGCGCCAGTTTCTTGTGTTTGCGATCGGCTGTGTTGCGATTTTCATCTCCGTCAGTGCCTGCGCCCAGGAGTACCAGAACGGCATCGAGTGGAAGGCACCCGAGAAGGTGACTCCCGGCACGACCGACGCCGATCCTCCCAGCGACGCGATTGTGCTGTTCGACGGCACGAATCTCGACGCCTGGCATGGGGGCGACAAGTGGAAGATTGCCGACGGGGTCGCCACTGTCGGATCGGGCAACATTACCACTAAAGAGGAGTTTGGCGATTGCCAGCTTCACATCGAGTGGTCGGCACCCAATCCCCCCTCGGGCAAGGGGCAAGGGTGTGGCAACAGCGGCGTCTTCTTGATGGGGCGATACGAAATCCAGGTGCTCGATTCCTACTCCACCGAAACCTATCACGATGGGCAGGCAGGGGCGATGTACAAGCAGATGCCCCCCATGGTCAACGCCATGCGCAAGCCGGGTGAGTGGAACAGCTACGACATCTTCTTCACGGCTCCCACGTTCGACGAGGGAGGGAAGCTGAAAACGCCCGCTTACATCACGGCGACCCATAACGGTGTCCTGATCCTCAACCACTACGAACTCAAGGGGGAGACCTACTTCCACCGCCCCCCCAGCTACGATGGGCACACCGCCACCGGCCCGATTCGGTTGCAGGACCATGGCAACCCGGTGCGATTCCGGAATATCTGGATCCGCGAGACGAAGCCGGTGGAGGGGAAGCAGGCGCGCGAGCCCTATATCCTGAACCATGCGACGGGCGAGGAGACGCCAATCAAGCAAAAATAGGCCTGTTTTCTCCTTGCCACCCGGTCGACTCCCGGCGGGTGGAGTACAATGGAGCAAGGGTGGGGGGACCGGGCCAAGACCGAGTGAGACACTTTTCTGGGGTACGACCGTGGCGCAAGAGTGGTATGTGAAAATCGGCGACGAATCGCGGGGCCCCGTGGGAGCCGCGAAGCTCAAACAATACG
This sequence comes from uncultured Planctomycetaceae bacterium, assembly GCA_964650265.1. Classification (GTDB taxonomy): domain Bacteria; phylum Planctomycetota; class Planctomycetia; order Pirellulales; family Lacipirellulaceae; genus CAZYQQ01. Next base: position 32,101 of record CAZYQQ010000017.1, on the reverse strand, counting down.
CCACCGAGGGGCGCCTCAAGCCCGACATGCAGGTCCGCTGTGGTGCCGAGGGACCCTGGGTGCCGGCGAACAAGATCAAAGGGTTGTTTCCCCCTCCCCCCAAGCCAAAGGTGGAAGAGGTCGACATCTTTGCCGACGTACCCTTCGAGTCCGGCGTACCCCTCGAGTCGTCGGAGGTTTCGGTGCCTGCTCCCCAGGACGACCGGACGATGGAACTCCCCGCCTTTGGTGCGGAGCCCGAGGAAGAGGTCCCCTTCGATGCCTTGCCAACCCCCGACGAGCCGGTGATCGACGTGATCCCCCAGATCCAAGTCGAACCCAGGCCACTCGTCCCGGTCAAGGCGAGCAAGACCGGACGCAAAGGAAAGAAGTCGCAACGCGACGAGCCGGAAGAGGAGGAACCAGCCACCTCGAAGGCAAAAGGGAAGGGGAAGCGTCGCAAGAAGTCGCGGGGGGGCATTCAACAGTGGCTGGGAGTCGCCGCCGCAGTAGCGCTGGTGCTGCTTGGCGGAGCGCTGGGCTATGTGCTGTGGCCCAAGGGGGACAGCAGCACCGCACTTCAGCAGGCGAAGCAGAAATCGGACACACCCACGCAGCCAGTGAGCGCTCCGACTCAGACAATCTCGCGGGCCGACCTCTTCAAGGCGAACGCTCCCGCCGTCGCCTTCATCAAGGGACGGCTCTCGACCGGTACCGGCTGGATGATCGCCCCCAATCTGATGGCGACCAACCGCCACGTGATCGAGGGGGAGCTGATGCGCCACATCGAGGTCCACTTTCCCTCGGCCCCCGAAAAGCGACAGGGACCCTACAAGGCGAAGGTCATTTACATCGACATCGGGGTCGACCTGGCATTTCTCGAAGTCGAAACGAGCACCCCTCCCCTCCAGCGGGCCAGCAACTTCGAGTTCGTCCCCGGCACCGACATCACCGTGATCGGGTGTCCGGGCGTGGGACCCGACCTGACGATCAAAAACGGGATTTTCGCCGGCACGCTCAGTAGTGCCGACGTGGAGATCGACGGCAATCACTACGATCAGCTTTCGATCTCCGTCAATCCTGGTAATTCGGGAGGCCCTGTGTTCGACGATTATGGCCGCGTGATCGGGGTGGTGACCCTCAAGGCGACCAACCAGGAGGGGATCGGCTTCTCGATTCCGATGGCCGAAGTCGATCGGCTGCTCAAGCGGGCGCAGGACTACAGCAAGGATCAGATTGCCGAGGCCCGCGCCCTCCATCGTGCCCGGGTGGTCATCACCTATCTCGAGGGGACAGGCAAGCTGTACAAGGCCGGCATGGAGGGCTATCTCGCGGCCTTGCAGCACGCGAAAAAGCACGGCAAGCCGGCGGCCAGTGTCGAAGGGCCGCGCGAGTACATCAAGGAGGAACTTCAGAAAATGGATGAAATCCTGTTTGGCGACCTGGAAAAGGAATTCACCGAGATCGAAAAGGACGAGCGGCTCGAGGAAAAACATCGCCAGGCGATCGTCCAACTAGGGGACGTCTATCGCGACATGAAGAAGTGCATCGAAGAGCCGAGCAAGGACATCGACGCCTTCGCCGAGCAGTGCAAGGAACTCGCGGAAGGTTACGACCGTCTGGTCAAGGAACTCGCGGGACTCAAAGGCAAGTAGCGATTCCCCTCCGACGAGCATGGTGGCGGGCCACGATGGCTCCCACCCCACCCGCGAGCATAGCCAGCACGCCGCTGGCGGGGGCGGGGACGGGGCTCGTGGCAAAGGTCACTGCCGCGGCGGAACCGGCAGCCTGATAGTTGGTTTTCCAGAACAGGTAGTCGAGTGTGTCGACTTTCTGATCGCCGTTTCCATCGGCCGCCAGATTGATCCCGGTTTGCCCCAGCGCGTTGCGCCACACCGTGTAGTCGGCGGCATCGACCTTGCCATCGCGGTTGTAATCACCCGCAAGAAAGGTGGTGGGACTGGGGAGACGGAACCCGAAGTGATCTTTCCAGACCAAATAGTCGGCTCCGTCGACCACGCCATTTCCATCGGCATCGGCGGGGAGCCCGTTCCCCGTTTGGCCGACGGAGTTTCGCCACACGGTGTAGTCGGCGGCGTCGACCATCATGTCGCCGTTGAAGTCCCCCCCAAACAGCGTCACCGCGCTATCGGGACGGCTGGTGGCGATATAGAGGGTATAGAGTTGGGCCTGATGGCTATCTCCCGTCACGCGGACCGTGTAATCGTGACCTCCCAAGAGGGGCAGATTGCCGAGCAGTTCGAGTGTCCCCTTCGGCGCGTTGTCGGCAAATCCAAGCTGGTTGCCCGACGAGTCGAACAGCGCGAGCGCGAGATTGCTTTGCGCCGCGGTGTTCCACGGCGATGGCACCCCCCCCTGCCGGGCATGGTCGTAAGTGGGGCCCATTGGCACCACGGCAATGCTCGTCTGGGCATTGGCGCTCAGCCGGAACGAGTAGAAATCGCTGTCGTACTGATTCGAAATGCTCACAAAATCGCTCATCCCGCTCGTGACGACCGTGGAGGTCGACGAAGCGTCGGCCCCGACTCGCGTGAGCGCGCCCGGAACGATGGTCCCCAGGCTGGTGGCATTCTGTCGCGTGTCGTTCCCCGCGCCGTTGTGACTCTTCTCGTAGCGATCGCCATAGAGCTGGTGAAGTCCCAGGATGTCGTCGAACTGAGGTCCGCTGAGTGAACTGTTGTTGGAGACTTCCATCAGAAAGACTCCCTCACTCGACACGATATGCCCCAAGCCGAGCCCATGCCCCAGCTCGTGCATCACGAGGTTGCGAAAACGGCTATAGTTGTAGCTGGAGTTGCCGAAGTACTTCATGTCGTCGGTATCGATCACCATGTCGCCATTGCTGGGAAACGCGCTTTGGCCCAGGACATTCAGGTGGCCATCGATCGAGTGCCCGCCAATGCGAATGTCGCCGCGCGTGCCAAGTTTGCCGGGGGACTGCCCCCACTGGGCTTTGTCGTCGTTGGGTTCGTAGGTGAGGGTCACGCCACCGACTTCGGACCAGCGGTTGAACGATTGCGCGATCAGCGGAAACCAGGGTCGGTTCTGTAGGTCGGTCCCTCCGGGGCCACTGCCAAAGGTCTCGTCGAGCCGGCTGATGAGATTGCTCGAGGAGCCGTCTTTCATCGGGGTGCCGTCGGGAACAATGCTCCAGGTGAGGCGAACGGCATTGCCCGTCCCCCCTAGTGCCCCGTCGGTGGCGGTCATCGACCACCTTCCCGTGAGGGCATACCCCCAGGCGTCAGAAAAAAAACCAAAGCTGAGGGCGCAGAGCGAACCCAAGACCACGAGCCGAACGGGAAGACAAGGCATGGACTGCGATCCTGCAGTTGCTGGAAAAGAGGCTACTCTAGAGAAGAAACGGCTGGCATGGGGCAATCCCGCCCCGTTCGCCAAGCCCCCCTGTTTACCAGATTTGGCCTCACTTTACCTAGTGGAAAATGGGGCAATTGAAAAAAATTGAAAAAATTCTTTTGGCGCGACACCGCGTCTCGACCCTCCTCTGGCCACCCGGGCCAAGCGGCAGGGGGACCATAGAATCCCAACGGACACGATCACAAGGGCAATATCGGGTTGAGGGGGCAAATCGGGGCAAATTCAGCCAGTTTCCCCCAATCGCTGCAAGTCGCGTTTCGCCAACTCGACCCTCAGCGGGTGCGCGAGTCACCATTTCTCTCTCGTCGCGGAGACCAAATGGTCGGCCACCCCGGCGAGGTAGCTCGTTACTCCCCCACATTCCGCAGGTAGGCGACAGCGCTGGTGAGTTCGTCGAGCGGGTGCGGCGAATCGCTCCGCCCGGCGGTGATCCAGCCACCGTAATCGATCCCCTCGAGATGGGCGAGCAGGTTAGGAAAGTCGATCGAGCCGCGCCCCAGCTCGACCTCCATGGTGCCCGCCTGGCGCAGGTCGCGGACGGCATCGATCGCGCGGACGTGGAGCAGGTGGGGAGCGAGCACTTCGAGGGCCTCGCTCGCAACGTGCCCTTGGGCCGCCAGCAAAGCGGGATTGAGCGAGACGCCGAGGGTTCCCCCCACCGTTGCCACCAGTGCGGCCAACTGTTGCGGCTCGCCCCCCCACTCGAGTGCCAGGTGGGCTCCCGCGCGATCACCCGCTGCCGAGAGCCAAAGGAGCGATTCGAGCAGCGTGTCGCGGCGGGGATCTCCTTCCAGCGGCAACGACCCCATCCGCTGGACGACCACGCGGGCCCCAAGCTGGTAGGCCCCCTCCATGGCCCGTTGGGTCGCCGCGAGCCGTCGGTCGAGTTGGTCCGGATCGTCGAATCCCCGTCTCGTGGGGTAGGCGACGACGCCAATCCGCAGCAGGAGGTCCGACGCCAGCTTGCGAATCTCGCGAATGGCGGTCTGACTGAGGTCGGCTAGCGGCAATTCGGTCCGCAGATCGACTTCCACCCCGTCCGCCCCGGTTTGAGCGGCCAATTCGAATGCCCGGCGCAGGGGGAGACGAAAGGCACGTGTCGGCAGGCCGATTTTGAGGGTTGGCACGATTGGGGGGCTGAGAATTCGGGGTGGCGAAAGGGTCCCCTTGCCGGAGTCCCACGCTTCCTACGGTACATTTTGGGAGCAAATGATCCTAGGTAGGCGCACAATCGCGGGAAAACGAGTGTTGATGGTCTTCCAACCAAGAATTCCGAACGTGCTTCAGTTACTGGCTCTCGTGGCCCTCGTGCTGGTTGGACCGACGTCGGCTCGCGGCGGGGCACTGGCCGACGCCGTCCCTATCTATCGCAACACGTTCGACGAGCAGGCCGACGTCAACTTCGACAATTGGCCCGATCTTTGGGAGCGGAGTGTCGGCGAACGCTATCACCACTATGTCGACATCGCCATTGTCGATGAGCCGCAAGCCGACGATGGACGTTGCCTCCAATTCAAGCTCAATGGGGGCGGGGCCCAACTGGCGACCCCTCCGATCCGGGTGCTTCCCAAATTCAGCTATTGGTTGCAATTCCGCGTGAAGAGCGAAGGTCTGGTCCACACCCAACTAGGGGTGAGTGTCGAACTGCTCGATCGTCACGGCAACGTGCTCGAGCGAGTCGAGGGACCTCGGCTGCGGGACCTCACCGAGTGGACCGCCGTCACCACCTTTCCACGAATCTACGCCCAGCATCCCGACATCGATCGGGCCGTCATTCGCATCGACCTGCCGCGCACCGGGCGTGGCGATCTCCACGGCAAGCTTTGGATCGACGAGATCGAACTCGTCCGTTTGCCGAGCATGACCGTGACCACCGGACGCGAGTGCAACGTCTACGACGACTTCAGCGAAATCAAAATCAAGTGTACGCTGTCGGGCATTCGCGACCAGAATCCCGAAATCCGCTTTCAACTGCTCGATGCCACCAGCCGCGTAATTCCGGGCAAGAGCGAAGATCGATTGATCGCTGGCAAATTGATTGTCGAAGACACGCGTTGGGCTTCCGACATCGTCGGTGGGATTGGCGATCGCCCCAACGGATACGAAGGCTCGACCGTTTGGGAACCCGACATCGACGACTTCGGGTTCTACAAGGTCCGGGTGATGATGCTCAGTGAGGGTCACGACGAACAGGAGGATGCCGACCCCTACTCCCGCGAGCTCGACGACAAGGAAATCACGCTCGTGGTGCTTCCTCAACTACCGGCGGCGCCGCATGGCGAATTCGGCTGGACTCTCCCTCAAGCCGACCACCCTCTTTCGTTCGGCCTGCTTCAGGAGTTAATGCCCCGAGTCGGCATCCAGTGGGTAAAGCTTCCGGTGTGGTTTCCTGCCGACGATCCCGCGCGGGGCGAGGAACTGGTCAAGTTTGCCGAACGTGTGAGCGGCTCGGGCATTCAGGTCGTCGGCATAGTCGATGAGCCCTCCCGCAAGCTTGAGGAGGCGTCGCAGCGCCCTTCGCAGCCCAACGTCGCCAGCTTCCTGCAGGCCGATCCCTCCATGTGGCAGCCGTTGTACGACCATGTGATGACACGGCTCAGCCTCCGTCTGCGGTATTGGCAGTTGGGGGGAGACGACGACACGGGGTTCTATAGCTACCCCGACCTGACGGCCCGCATCAAGGAGGTCCGCAAGAATCTCTTTCGGTTTGGGCAGGACGTCAAACTGGGAATCGGCTGGCGCTGGCCTGCCGGTAAGCAGCAGGGGGACTGGATCCCCCCCGACGCCAGACCGTCGTGGGAGTTCGAACAGTACACGTCGCGTGCCGCACTGACGGCCGACGAGATCGAGGGGTCGCTGGCCACGATGCCCAAGAATGGCACCTTGCGCTGGTCGCGGGTTGATCCCCAAATCGAAGCGCCGCCGATCCCCGAGGAGCTGTTGGAATATGCCCCCGCGGCCCAGCTTCACCACGAGTTGCGGATCCGCGAATTCCTGCGGCAGATGATTGCCGCCAAGATTCATGGTGCCGATGGCATCTTTATCTCCAATCCGTTCACCGGCCCCGACGGCGTGCTGGTTGTCGATGGCCCACCAGGTGTGATGAACGTCGATGGCACGCCTGGCGAGTTATTGCTGCCGTGGCGTACCACGGCGACCCTGCTGGGGGGGAAGACCTACCTGGGGTCGCTGCAACTGCCGAGCGGGGCCACCAACCATCTCTTCATCGGCGAAGACAAACAGGTGGTGCTGGTGGCGTGGAACGATCGGGATGTCACCGAACGGATCGCCCTGGGGGATCGCATCAAGCAAATCGACGTCTGGGGCAAGCAGAACGAACTGGTGCGGCACGGGCAGGAAGTCGACCTTCCCATCGGTCGGGTGCCGACATTCTTCATTAACCTCCATCCCGAGATGACCCAGTTCCGCATGGCACTCGAGTTCACCAAGACGCAAGTGCCGAGTGTCTTCTCGATCCAACACGAAAACAGTCTCAAGGGGAAGAACTTTTTCCCCCAGGGTATCGAGGTGAAGGCCTCGCTGTTCATCCCACCCCTGGTGGGCGAGGAGGGCCGGTTTGGCGGGAAATCGAACGAACATTGGGACATCGCCCCGCGGCAACTGCAAGCCACCATCGCGGCGGGCCAACCATTCGAGATTCCCTTTCGCTTCCTGCTGAAGGATGCCGCCTACGATTTGCAGCCAATTCGCATCGATTTTCGCATCGAGGCCGACCGCACCTATGAATTCAGCGTATGGCGGGCCATCCGTGTCGGCATGGGAGAGATTGAGATCGGCGTGAAGTCGCGACTCGACGAATCGGGAAACCTGGTCGTCGAGCAGCGGTTGGTCAATTTCGATTCCACTCCCGCCAACTTCAAATGCATGCTCTACGCCCCACCCCGCCGCCGCAAGCGAACCCAGGTCGTGATGCTCGACGCCGAGGGGAGCACCAAGATTTACCAGTACCCCGATGGCGAAGCACTCGTCGGCAAGGTACTGACCCTGAAGGCCGAAGAAATCAATGGACAGCGGGTCTTGATCTATCGCTTTGTCGCCCAGCGGTAAGGGCAATCGGGGCGGGCTCGCTTGCGACAGGTGCCTGAACCGTCGATAGTGAAGGCCCCAGCCTTGCCACCCACCTTCGATCAACCGAGTTCGTCAGCCATGCTCATCGAACAACGCATTGGTGCCCACCTCACCGCTGGCGGCTGCTTTTTCCGTGTTTGGGCGCCTCACGCCGAGCAGGTGGCCGTGCTCTTGCAAATCGGCACGAAGTGGCGATCCGCCGACGACCACCAAAGCCACTCCCTCGATCCCTCGGGCAATGGCTACTGGTCGGCCACCGTGCGCGATGTCGCCGCCGGGACCCTCTATCGCTTTGCCATCACCCACCATGGACAAACCCGGCATAAACTCGACCCGGCGGCTCGCGATGTAGTCCATTCGGCCCTTACCGCCAGCGATGGCCGGAGCGACAACGCCTCGATCGTCGTCGAAAACAAGCCCTATCCGTGGACCGATTTTCGCACGCCGGCGTTCGAAAACTTCTTGATCTATCAGTTGCACATTGGCAGCTTCGCTGGGCGGAATGACGAATTCAACAAGTCCATCGCCACGTTCCGCGACGTCGAATCGAAGTTTGGCTATATCCGTTCGCTGGGGTTCAACGCGATCCAGCCGCTGCCGATCTCCGAGTTCGCCTTCGATCGCTCCTGGGGCTACAATCCCGCTTCCTTTTTTGCCTGCGAAAGCGCCTACGGGACTCCGGCGGAGCTCAAGCACTTTGTCAATGCGGCCCACCAGAATGGCCTCGCCGTGATTTTCGACGTGGTCTACAACCATGCCGGCCCCGGTGACAACGTGCTCTGGCAGTTCGATGGCTACGAACATGAAGGAGGCATTTATTTCGAGGGAGGGGCGATGACCCCCTGGGGGCGGGGGCCGGCGTGGTGGAAATGGGAGGTCCAGGATTTCTTCTATCAGCATGCCCGCATGTGTTTCGAGGAATACCACGTCGATGGGTTGCGGTTCGACATGACCCGGCTGATCAACGGCAACTACCTGCGGAATGTCGTTTGGAAGCTTCGCCAGGATTTCCCCGACAAGTATCTGATTGCCGAACACCATCCCGCCGATCCATGGATCATCGACGCGGGCAATTTTCACGCCACGTGGGACGCCGAAGCCCATCACGAGTGCCAGCGGGCGCTCGCGGGCGATCAGCCGGTCGATCGGTTGCTCCATATTCTGGGTCGCGGGCCCTTTCTCCATGGTTGGAACGTGGTGAACTATCTCAGCGGTTGCCACGACGACGTGGGAGACATGAACAACGGCAACGCCGAGGATGGCATCCACAATTGGGATCACCGTCACCGCTACTTGATCGACCTGTTGGGGGGCCGCCATAACCCCTTGGCCAGGGCCAAGTGCCGGCTGGCATGGGCTCTGTGTGTGGCCATGCCAGGGACCCCGCTCAACTTCATGGGAAGCGAGTGCCTGCTCGCCTCGCCCCATGTCGCGTGGGGCTATTGGCACGACGGAGTCGACCAGTGGGGCGATCACCGTTTCGATTGGAGCATCGCCGGCGATGCGCTGGGGATGGAAATGCGCAACTTCGTCGCGGCCGCCAACGGCATGCGGTGGGAACACCCGGCCCTGCGGAGCGACGATTTCCGCGTGGTCCATGTCGACCGCACAAATCAAGTCATCGTCTTCGCGCGGCAATTCTTCAACAATCGCTTGTTGATGGTGGTCAATTTGGGGGATCGGAGTTTCGACGATCACGACTACCAAATTCCCACGGCCGATCTGGGGGATCGCTTTGTCGAGATCCTCTGCACGCAGAACGCCGAGTTCGGAGGGCGCCCGGGAGCAGGCAACCGTGGCGAAACCTTGAACGCCGAAGAGGGGTGGGTGGGAATCAACCTCCCCGAATGGAGCCTGGTGGCGCTACAAGCCGTGAGCTGAGCGCGGGTTCCAGGATACAAGTTCTCCCATGGAGAGCTTCCGGTCGCGCAGCGGTCGTCGTCTCACACCCCCAACTCTTCCAACTCCAGATTCTCTTCCGTGTCCTTCTCCTTCGCCAGTTCGCTCTCGGTTTCTCCCGGTTGCAACAATCCCCACGGGTAGGGAGTCCACCACCCCGTCCGCACTCCCGCCCCCTTCAGGGCGTCGCCGGTCCAGTTGTTGCAAGTGTAGAGCAGCGAGTAGGTCCCCTTGGCCTCGTAGAAGGTGTCGTGGTCGTTGTAATTGTAGCCCGGGATCAGGATCGGCATGCCATCCTCCCCCAGCAGGAACGACGCCTGAATGTGATCCACCAGTTGTTCGTATTGCTCGGGGGTGAGGACCACACGGCGGTTGTATTCGTCCTCTTGCGGTTTGTCTTCGACCGTGATGTGCATCACGGTTGCGGAGGGCCAGAACATGGCCCCTGCCACCACGGTCGCCTTGGCGTCGTCCCAGGTGGGGGTGTGGAAGAAGAACTCTCGATCCCCCCAACCAATGCCGACATACTCCTCGTGTCCGGTGCAATGCGTGAAGTCTTCCGGCGCGAACCACGATCCCCAGTCGACCACCTCGGTCACGCGAGGAACCAGCAGCTCGGAGTGGACCAGATCGGAGTAGACGAACACCTCGATTCCCTCGGAGGCATTCCGCCACCCGCGATTGACCGGCAGAGTCCCTGCCGCCACCGACAAGGCATAGAGGAAGAGTACCACCACCAACCACTTGGTCGCGCGGACTCCCCAGCGTGCCGTCCGCCGCCACGCTGACCGGGGGGCGGTAGGGGACACGGCGGGAGCAGGCTCTTGATTTGCATTCATCTGGCGATTCCCCTGGGGCGGACCTGGGTGACTGGCATCGGCGGCTCCGTCCCTGCTCCAGATGCCATTATTCAGCGCGTCGGGGGTGGCGTCTATCGGACTTCCGGCAATTGACCCGGCTGTCCGGCTGGTCGCCGGTGGTTGGCGATCCCCCCGGCCGGAAGCTTTTCGCAGGCCGCACGCTTTACGCAACAGTTGGCCGTGGCGCGAAATCCCCAAATCTTGTTCGCCAGGGGAGGCAAATTCTTTGACTCGCCGCGACTAGCGGAGTAGGGTGAAGGTAGCTGAACTTTTCTCGGCACTTCACCGCCTCACGCAGCACTTTTCGGCAGCGGCGGGTCGAAGCGCCTACGGACGGAACATCCGAAGAGGTGGAGCATGGCAACGGTTCAATCGTTGATGGGTGGCCGGTTCGCGCAGCCGACACGGCCATTGTTCGACCGGCGCGATTATGGCATGGCGGTGGTGGTTGGGTCCATTCTGGCCTGCGTTGCCGCCCTGCGACTGGGGGTCGGGCCCCTGGAGCATGCCGCCCTCGATCCGGTGGCGAACAGAGGCTTTCTGTTCGGGCTGCTCGAGTACACGGCGAGTCACGTCGGCAATCTCCCGACGGTGGCGCTGGTGGGGATTCTGGTCTGCCTGGTGTCGCTCCAGGTGGCCGCCCTCAGCAAGCACTCGGAAGGCTAAGCCGGAATCTCCTAAAAGCCGCGCCGATCTCAGCGGTGGTCAGCCGGGGCTTCCCGCGCGCTTGGTCCCCGGCGCGGACTTTTCGATTTGATCGGTGGCCGTGCCGGTGGGACCTAGCAATTGGCGGATGGCATCGGTTCGCGACCAGTCGAGCGGCGTGTAGCCTTCGTTGTCGATGGCGGTGCGCAGGCTTTGTTCTCGCTCGAGCAGCCACGCCGCAATCTCCGCGTGCCCCTGTCCCGCCGCCACATGCAGCGGCGTTGCCCCGACGGCATTCTTGGCGCCGACCTGGGCCCCATGTTCCGCCAGCAGCCTGACGATCTCTAGTTGCCCTCCCCCCACGGCGTAGCTCAAGGGAGTGTTCTTCCAACCACGAGTCGGCAGGTTCGCATCGACCCCTTGCGCGAGCAGTTGTTCGACCCGCTGGCGCTGGCCGAGCCCCGCCGCCACGTGGAGCGGCCACTGGACCTCCATCCCTTGCTCGCAAAGCAGTTCGACCACTTCGGCGTGCCCGGCGAAGGCGGCTTCCTCCAGGCAATTCCCTCCCCAGCGATCCGTATGTTCCCAGCGTGCCCCATGCGCGAGCAGCAGCCCGGCGAGTGAGGACTCTCCCCTGCCGCAAGCCGCTTGCAGCGCGCTGAGCCCATGCCGAGGCTCGGTAGCGTTGGCGTCGGCCCCTTGCTTCAGCAGCACTCGCACCACACGCTCTTCGCCACGATCGATGGCCCACAGCAGCGGAGTCCACCCCTCGCTATCGGAGGTCGACACCTGCGCCCCTTCACGGCACAGCAGGTCGACCACGTACGACTTACCGCGCCGCACGGCCCGTACCAGTGGAGTCGTCCCCTCGTGAGGCGCGTTCGGATCGGCCCCCGCGGCGAGCACGCGCCGCACGGCGACCACGCTCCCCGAGTCGATAGCCGCCGCCAGTTGCTGCTCGAGCGGGATCACGTCTTCGAGATCCTGCCCCGCTGCGAAGCTAGCGCAAGCTAGCAGCAGGAGCGCGAGAATCGCACGTGGGAGACTCAATTCTTGCAGGCCGATGCATGACATATGGGCATTCTATCGAAGTGGGGCCCTGGGGAGCTAGTTCAACCTGATCCGGTTACCTCGCGACACACGCCTGTCGCACCCTCTATACTCTACAATCCACGACCCCGAAGTGTTTGGTTCATCCCACCCCCGACGGCGGAATCTCGCATGCCTACAGTCGCCGAAGTCGCCCAGCGTCTCGAAGCCTTCGCCCCACCCAGCCTGGCCGAAGAGTGGGACAACGTGGGCCTTTTGTGGGGCGATCGAGAGCAGCCGGTCGAACGCATGCTCACCTGCCTGACTCTGACTCCCGCAGTAGCCCGCGAGGCGATCGACCGCCAGGTGGGGCTGGTGGTGACCCACCACCCCCTCCCCTTTCAGCCCATGCGCCAGGCGACAACCGATACCCCCGCGGGAGCCATCCTCTGGCAGCTCGCCCGAGCGGGGGTCTCCATCTATAGCCCCCACACCTCATTCGACTCGACCAGCGGGGGGATCAACGACCAGCTCGCCGCGGCACTCGAGCTCCGTCAGGTCGTCTCGCTCCTCCCTTCCGACAGGACCAATGGCGAGCCAACTCCCCAGGCAGTCGGCGCGGGGCGGATCGGTACCTTGGCTCAACCGACACCCCTCGGGGAACTGGCCGAACGACTGATGAGTTTTCTCGAAGTCGATCATCTCCGTATGCTGGGCGCGGCGGAGCGTGAGATCGAAGTGGTGGCCATTGCCTGTGGGAGCGGAGGCTCGCTGTTCGATGCCGCGGTGGCGCGCAGCGCCGAGGTGATCGTCACGGGGGAAGCCTCGTTTCACTCCCTCCTGGCGCTCGAATCGGCGGAGGTCGCTGCGATGCTCACCGGACATTATGCCAGCGAGCGGTTTGCCCTGGAGTGGCTTGCCAGGTGGCTTGCCAATCAGTTTCCGACCTGCCAGGTCGAAGCGAGCCGCCAAGAGCGCGACCCCCTGCGGTTGGTCGTTCGCGGCGAGTGGTCGCGATAATCGTACTCACTGCTATAGGCCGCCAAGGCGGCACGAGAATCGCACGCAGAGGCCGCTGCGCTGGCAGGACCCTTGGGTCGCAACCTTTCCGATGGCACTTCCCCGGCCTACAATGGCATGCCAAGGGCCGGACGCTCCTGGAGCGGGAAGCCTCCCCCCCTTCCCCCGTGTGCCGCCAGGCCCAACTCAGGCTGTCGAGAAGGGATTCTGCAAGCAACTATCGACCGCTGTCAGAATCCATTTCCGCCCACTTGCCCGGAGACGCTCCGATGGCCAATCTTCCCCGCTTTCTCACGGCCCTGCCCGTTTACAACGAGGTGAACCACGTCGACGAAGTGCTCGACGAGGTGGTCCGCCACGCCGGCGACGTGCTGGTGGTCGACGATGGCTCGAACGACGGGACCAGCGAGCGTCTGGCCCGCCGAAGCGATATCCTGGTGATCACCCATCCCCAGAACCGCGGCTACGGGGCAGCGCTGACGACGGCGTTCGACTATGCCATCGCCCAAGGCTACGATGTCCTGGTGACCATCGACTGCGATGGCCAACACGAACCGCAGCGCATCGGCCAGCTTGCGGCCGCCTGTCGCAACGTCGATATCGTTTCGGGAAGCCGGTATCTCGATATCGATCCCAAGGGGGTCGCCCCCGCGGATCGCCGCCGGATCAACTTCACCATCACCCGCGAACTGAACGACGAATTCGGCCTTCAGCTCACCGACGCCTTCTGTGGTTTCAAGGCTTACCGCGTGGCGGCATTGCAGAAGCTCGACCTGAACGAGCAGGGTTATGCCATGCCGTTGGAGCTTTGGGTCCAAGCGGCAAGCGCCGGACTCAAGATCGTCGAAGTGGCGGTCCCCCTGATCTATCTCGACGAGCAGCGTTCGTTCGGCGGTTCGCTCGACGACGCCCAGCGTCGGCTGGCCCATTACCGCGAGGTCATCGAGCGCGCGAAACAGCGTGTGGCAAAACCGCCACGGTCGTTCTTGGCCTCCGACGCCTGCACATTCAGCAGTTGCCCCGTGGATTGGGAACCATGCTGAACGCCCTCGAAGGGGACTCGCCGCGCGGGCTTGTCGTGCGGGGAGCCTACCCCCAATACCGCGCGCCCGCCGTCGACAATGCGACTCTCATCGAGCCTCCGCTCCAGGGGACGAGCCTCCACCCCGCCGCGCGCAACCACGTGGGAATTGCCCTCGGGGACCGTTCGCTCGCCGAGCTGGCCAGTGCCGCCCGACAGCAACTCTACGACGCGGCGGTTGCCTACACTTCGTCCTATCGCACGCTCCCCGACGACCACAATTGCAAAACGTGTCGAGGGTCGCGTCCGTTGCTCCTCACCGGCCATCAGGCGGAAATCTTCCACCCGGGGGTCTGGTTCAAAAACTTCGTCGCCAACCGGCTGGCCGAAGAAAGTGGCGGGGTCGCCATCCATCTGGTGATCGACACCGACCTCTGCCGCCACACGTCGCTGCGGGTGCCGACCGGCAGGGTCGACAATCCGCGGCTCGAGGGGGTTCCCTTCGATCGGCCGCGAACTCCGGTCCCCTACGAGGAGCGAACGATCGACGATTGGGAGCTGTTCGGCTCCTTCGGCCGCCGCGCGTCCGAAGCGATTGCGAGCCTCGTTCCCCACCCGCTCGTCGAGCGGTGGTGGCCCAGCGTGGTCGAGCGTGGCCGGGCGACCGGGAAGATCGGCCTGGCAATCGCCCAGGCGCGGCACCAACTCGAGGAGTCTTGGGGACTCGCGACTCTCGAACTCCCCCAAAGCCATGTCTGCCAGCTTCCCGCCTACTACTGGTTCGTGGCCCATCTGCTGCACGACATCGAGTCGTTTCGACGCGCCTACAATGGGGCCCTCGGTCGCTATCGGGAGGCCCACGGCATCGGAAATCCGGCCCAGCCCCTCCCCGACCTTGGCGAAGAGGCCGGCTGGCAGGAAACCCCCTTCTGGGTGTGGCCCCCAGACGATCCCGAGCGGCGCCCCCTCTTTGTCCGGCAGGAGGGAGACCAGATCGAACTCACCAACCGGGCAGGTTGGCAAGCGACCATCGCCGCCCATTCCGAGGGCGACTATCGCCGCACCGCCGAGCAGTTGGCCGGGCTGGCCTCCAGCGGTCTGCGCCTCCGCACGCGGGCGCTCGCCACGACGCTCTTCTCACGTCTCTTGGTGGCCGATCTCTTCCTCCACGGCATCGGTGGAGCCAAGTACGATCAGGTGACCGACGACCTGGCCCATCGCTGGCTCGGGATCGAGCTTCCCCCGTTCAGCGCCCTCTCGGCCACGTTGCGACTTCCCATTGCCCACCCTCGGACGACACCCGGCGATGTCGCTCACTTGCGTCAGGAGCTGCGTGGCCTGACTTACCATCCCGAGCGCTATCTGCCGTCCCCCCTACCGGTCGCCGCCGAGCGGTGGGTTGATCAAAAGCAACAGGCCGTCCGCGCGGTGAAGACTCCCGACAACGCGGCCGAGCGGCATCGCCGAATCACCGAAGCCAATGCCGCGCTTCAGGAGTGGATCGCTCCGCGCCGGCAGCAGCTCGAACAAGCCGAACCCAACACGGTTCACCAAACCCGGGTCACGGCGCTCCTCGAATCGCGTGAGTACGCATTCTGCCTGTTTCCCGAGGAGGATTTGCGCGATCGGCTGTGGCGGCTGTCCCGATAAGGGGCATGCCTTGAGGGGCGCGCGGTGATTTTGAGTTTGCCACTGGCCAAAGCGAGTGGCTATAGTGGGGCGGTTGTCCGCTGCCGTCGCCGTATTCGCCCCGCGCATGATCATCCCCTATTCGACCGACGCCCCGGTTTACTACTGGCCCTTTGCCACGGTCGGGTTGATCGTCGCCAACGTGATTTGCTACGTGGTGGCGTGGCAGATGATCGACGCCGACGAAATGATGGCGCTGTGGTGGATTCTCCCCTTGGGAGCCGGGATCAGCCCCGTGCAATGGCTGACGAGCTTTTTCATGCACGGGAGTGTGATCCATCTGGCGGGGAACATGCTGTTCCTCTGGGTCTTCGGGCTTGTCGTCGAGGGAAAGCTCGGCTGGTGGAAGTTCCTTGCCTGCTATCTGGGCATTGGCCTGACTGAAAGCATTCTCGTGCAGATTGCCTGTCTCGGCCTCGAGGAGGTAAGGTTTGCGCTGGGGGCCTCGGGGGCCATCTACGGCATCATGCTGATGACGGTCATTTGGGCACCACGCAACGAGGTGCAATGTTTCGTCCTCTTCCGCTTCATGGGATCGACCTTCGATGTGCCGATCGTGATGCTGGCCGCGTTCTATCTTGGTTTCGACATCCTCTACATGGTGCTCAGCTACCTTGGCAGCGAGAGCGTGCTGGGGAGCGGTTTCTTGCACGCGGTGGGGGCCGCGCTCGGTGCGTTGCTGGGGGTCGCCCTGCTCAAGCTGAAGTTCGTGGACTGCGAGGGGTGGGATCTCTTCAACGCCTGGAACGACGCCGACCAGGGCGCACGCGACGCGCGGCGCGACAAAGAGGCCGACCTTCGCGTCGCCGAAAGGAAAAAGACCCACGAGCAACAACTGCTGATCGACGCGGCCGATCAAATCGCCACGTTCGTGGCCGGAGGCAACTATGTTGGCGCCGAGCGGCTCTGGACCAAGATGCAAACCGTGGGGAATGGCCCCAAGCTTGAGCGCGAAACACTCGTGGCCCTGATCCGTGGACTCCAATCAAGCGACCAGGGGGCTGCTTCGGTCCCGCTACTGAAGGACCTGATTACGCGCTATCCTCGGGGGGCCGACCCGGCGCGGCTCCAGCTCGCCCAGCTTTTGGTAACTCAGCTCGAGAAGCCGGCGCAGGCCATGCAACTCCTCAAAGAGATCGATTTCGACAAGCAGCCCCCCGAGCGCGTTGCGTTGGCCAAAAAGATTGCCGCCAGGGCGCGGAAGCTTCAGCAAGAGGGAGTCTACGAAATCGACGACACTCCGTCGTGAATTCAAGGTTCGTTAGTACCAAGTACCAAGTACCGTCTCCCTTCGAAAACAAAAAACCCCAGCGACCCGAGGAGAGAGGTCGCTGGGGTTTTGGTGTGGCAGCCCTGGGGGGACTGCATAAAACGGGGCGCGGCCGTTTAGTATTTGAACTCCGCTCCAAGCTGCAGGCCGTGCAGGATGAGCGAGTCGTTCGAGTCGACCCACGCGACATGCTGGGCACCGGACCAGTTGCCCGGGATCTGTTCGACCGCCATCGCCACTCCCGTCACCGCCATCACCCGGTAGGCGAGTGTCAGGCGGCAATTGCAACTAACCTGGTAACCAAGACCCCACCGCAATTCGCCCATGAAGGCGATGTCGTCCTTCTTTGAGCGGACGGCCGCGGGCATGCCATCGTCGATGAACGTGACATCTCCCTCGCCACCGTAGACTCGCTGATAGACCTCGGCGCGGTTGTTATAGACACCCATCATGCTATCGCAAAAGACATCCCACTTGCAGGAGATGGCCCAGTTGATATTGGACCCCAATTGGAAGCCGTAAAGCTGGTTGTCGACCTCGATGTCATGGTACAGGCTGCCCTCGGTCATGCCATCGTAGAACATCACGGAGTTCTGAAATTCCTCATCGAATTTCAGGAACCGCACACCGCACACCGTGCTGATGACAATCGGGCTGCAAGGTTCGCAACCGTAGACCGGCAGCCGCAGAAAGTTGAGTTCCAGGTTCTGGGCCTTGAAGCTGTTCCTGACCCGGACCGTGGAATCGAAGCCATTGGGCATCGGATTGTTGATGTCAAGGTAGTTGAAGTAGTCGTTGACCGTTCCGTCCACCATGCCATCGCCATCGATGTCGTACTCAAGTCCGCCGTAGTCGATCGTGCCGTAAGGAGCAGGCATGCCGGAGTACATGGCCGAATCCTCGTCGTCGGTCAGACCCCAGTAGACCACCTCCCACGCATAGGAGCGGCGCTGTGCACAGGGGTTGCAAGGATCGGGGGTTCCGCCAAACGTGCAGCCCAAGCGGATCTCGGCTCCCCAGGCGAAATCGTTGTCGAGATCGTTGGTGCTGAGGACGGTCTGATACGGCATGCCGGGAACCACCGCGAGCCGCTCGTAGCCGGGGTTGTCGCGCTGCATATAGAGTGCGTACGCGCCGAAGAACCACTGCCGGCACTGCGACACTTCGCAACCGGCATCGGCGCATGGCGCGCATCCGGCGGCGTGCTGTCCGTGTGGGGCCATGTAGGCGTTCCAGCCTGCCATGCCATTGCAATTGCAGTCCCCTGTCGCGACATACGATTGCGGCGCGCCAGCGGGGTAGGGATATCCCCCTTGGGGATAGCCATGTGTCTGCTGGGGATAATACCCCTCGGTCGCACCCGGCACTGCGCCCGGTTGACCGTTGGCGGGAGTCGGAAGTGGCTCTACCGATTGAGGGGTTTGCGGCGGGGTCGGGATCGCGGGTGGAGCCGGTTCGTCCTGCATCGCGTACCGGTCGTAGGGAACCATCGCCGTCCGCGGATAGGGGGATGTCGGAGCGGGGGCCTGAGTGGCCGGATAGGTGGCTTGAGGATAGCCCTGCTGCGAGGCGTAGGGATTGGCCTGCACTGCCGCGGGATATCCAGTCCCTTGCTGGGGATAAGACTGGGCCGTCGGCTGCTGGGCCGGCTGGTACTGAGGTGCCTGAGCCTGCCGAGGGGCCTGGGTGTAGGTCGGCACTCCCACCTGGGTTTGGCTGACCGCCGGTGGTGCCGTCGCCTGTTGGGGCGCCGTGGCATAGTAGCCTGGCGCGGGGGCGCCGGGATACACCTGTGCTTGAGGTGTGTACTGGGCGACGGCCGGCGAGGCCAGAATTCCCAGCGCGAGCGTGGTCACCATGGGGCGACCGAGACGACCAAGACGTTTCATCCGAGCAACCTCCTGTATTCCATCCCTGGATCGGGCGAGGCGTTTAACGCGCCATGCGTGAGTGACGGAATCGTTGCGTCGCGGGGGCGCAAGCTGGCGGAACGAATCCACCCGCTCGCACGTCGTCGCGCTCCTTCCTGGATAGCGACGGCGCGCCACAATTCCTACCTCCATCCATCGACTGACGGCGAGATATGATCGCGATAATCGGCCCAACCTGAAGGGAAAACGAACCGAGCCGCGCGATGCAAACGGCACTTCGCGAAGAAATTGGCTGACCGACGAACTCGCCGCAGCCGCTACACATTAGCGCTCAGATGGAGTGCGCCTGGCGCCGTTTGCCCAATCGGCAAAATTTCGTGCGCGTGGCCGATAGAACCCGGGCGTGACCGAACGGATGCCAGCGTTGCGCGCAAGCCTCAGGCGGCGCGGCGCATGGGATTCGATCCCTGCTGGGGCTGGCCCGAGGAGGCAGCCCGGTCGAGAGCATCGCGACCGGCGTAGTAGGAGAGGACTTCGGCGGCGAGGGCTTCGTAGTCCCCCGCTCCGGGAGAAGCCGCGTCGTAGCCGAAAATCGATTGGCCGAAGCTGGGGGCCTCCGCCAGCCGGATATTGCGACGAATCCGCGAAGTGAACAATCGCACGTGCTCCCACACCGGCCCTTGCGTCCGCAGGTGTTGGAAGTAGCTGTCGACATCGCGCGAGACTTCGCTTGCCAGACGGGTTCCCGACTCGTAGAGGCAGAGCACCACGCCGGCCATCCGCAGCCGCGGATTGAGGCGATCGGCCACCAGGCCGACGGTCTGCATCAGCTTGCTCAGGCCATGGAGGGCCAAAAAATGGGGCTGCAACGGCAGAAAGACATCTTCCACCGCCGCCAGCGCATTGATGGTCAGCAGCCCCAGCGAGGGGGGGCAATCGATCAAGAGATAGTCGAGATCCCCCGACACTTTGGCCATTTTGTCCCGCAGAATCACCTCGCGTCCCACGACGCCAGCCAGTTCGACCTCGGCGGCTGCCAGGTCGAGGTGGGCCGCCGCCACGCGGAGCCCCCCCTCCACGGTCCGCCACATACTCGAAAACTGGGCGTCTCCGGTGAGCAAATGATAGGTTGTGTTACGCGGTGTTTTCGGATCGACGCCCAAGTGAAGGGTCGCATGCGCCTGGGGATCGAGGTCGACCAGGGCCACTCGCTGGCCCGCGGCGGCCAAGGCGGCGCTCAGGTTCACGGCCGTGGTGGTCTTGCCGACCCCCCCTTTTTGATTGATGATCGCTATCGATCGCATGGCTGCCCGTCCTCGTGTGGATTCCTCTGGCGCCAGCCCTCCGGGGTGGCCGAGGTGTCGATGTGGGGCGCGGATTCTAGGCACTGACGCTGATCGCTCACAGACCAGTTTGCTCGTTTGCTACGATTTCCGTGCTAGCACCCTTCCTCGTCGAGGCCTATGGTGGGTCGCGGAGGAAGCGTGAGAGGGGCTAGCAGGCTCTGGTTCGGCCCCCCTATTTCCCTTTAGCGAGACCCTGATGTCGGAACCTCACTATCGCAAAGTCGTCGTCCAGCTTCCCGAGCGGAGCTACGACATCGTCATCGCGGCCGGTGCGCTGAACATGTGCCACGACTTCATCGTCGAGCGTTCGGGGGTCGAGCACTACGTGATCATCACCGATTCCAACGTCGACGAACTCTACGCCGACCGCCTCGCCGACTATCTCTCCGCCCATGGCCTGGAGATCCATGTCCTGGTGGTCGATCCGGGGGAAGAGTCGAAATCTCCCGACGTGGCCGCCGAGATCTGGGAGACGATGCTCGCCGAGGGGGCCGACCGCACCAGTGCCATTTTGGCCGTCGGTGGGGGGGTGGTGGGGGACCTGGCCGGCTTCGTCGCGGCCACCTTTGCGCGGGGCATTCCTTACTTCCAGATTCCGACCACGCTCTTGGCCCAGGTCGACAGTTCGGTGGGGGGGAAGGTAGGCATCAACCTCTCGGAATCGAAAAACATGGTCGGTGCTTTCTGGCAACCCGCGGGAGTGCTCGTGGATGTCGACGTACTGGCCTCGCTTCCCGATCGCGAATTGGCCGCGGGTCTGGCCGAAGTGGTGAAGTATGGCGTGATCCTCGACGCCGAGTTCTTCGACTGGCTCGAATCCAACGCCGACGCCATCTGGTCGCGCGACACCCAGCATGTCGAGGAACTGGTCGCGCGATGTTGCCAGCTCAAGGCGCAGGTAGTCGCGGAAGACGAGCAGGAGCGAACCGGCACCCGCATCAAGCTCAACTACGGACATACCTTCGGCCATGCCCTGGAGGCGGTCGCCGGCTATGGGGAGATTCTCCATGGCGAAGCGGTCGCGATCGGAATGATCTGTGCCTCGAGGCTGGCCGAGCGGCTGGGACGGATTGGGCCGGATGTGACGGAACGGCAGGTGCGGCTACTCGAACATTTCCAGCTTCCCACGACACTTCCCGCAATCGATGTCGACGAGATGCTACGCTTGATGTGGCACGACAAAAAAGTAGAGCATGGGGATATCCGCTTCGTCCTCCCCTCCGCGATTGGGACCGTCGAGGTCGTGAAAGGGGTCTCCTCGAACGTGGTTCGGGAGGTCCTTACGTTCCCAGATGTCTAAATATGATGACCATTATCATCTAAATGTGGTATTATTGAGTTTGTGCGGGTTTTTAGCGTTCACTTGGCCGCTCCTGGAGCGTTATGGCGGTAGAGAACCCATGTTTTTACCGCAGCAACTTGTAGGCATGCGGCTAACATTGGGTTACAGTAATGGTTGAGGCCGCCGTCCCGTTCCCTTTGCGGCGGGACGCGGATACATTATCCAGCTAGGTATAGTTGCAGCGTCGATTGTCGATTATTGTGCGTCATTTGGACTTTCCTACTGAGAGAATGAGTCGGAGGTGGCACTTTGTTGTCCGCTCTCGCTCGCTTCGTCGACAACCTGGTCGCCTCGAACTCCCTCCCCGATTCCAACCCACCCACCTAACGCGCTCACGACTCGGACCATACCGAGTGCCTGGCGAGCGAAGACCTGCCTGCAGCAACCCGAATGAGGGGGATATCGTTCGGAATAGTCGCGGATTTCCGCAAGATAGGCTAATGCCCTGCTTCAGGGCGCATGTTTTGCATACGTGTATCCGCGTGTCTCACGTCAACCCTCGATCGTATTTAGGTTTTCCAGAAGCATGAACTATCTACCCCAACAAACGGCACTGCTCATACTCGATCCCTCCGATGGCGACTTCGCCGAGTCGGCCATGCAGGCGTATGGTTTCGAAGTCGTTCGATACAATTCGCTCGAAGCGCTTTCTCGCGATCTGGCCGACGTGGCCGGCAAGAAGTCGAGCGACCTGCGCGAGGTCCCCACCCTCGTCGTGGTTGCCGGGCGGCATCAGGCGTTGGTCGAGCAAAACACCATTTCGCAACTCCACGAATCGTCTCCCGAAGCTCCCGTCGTGGTGATCGGCTCGCAAGGGAGTATCCCCCTGACTGTCGACCTGATGCGCCAAGGGGCGAGCGACGTCATTCCACTTCCCACGGAACGCGAAACCTTGCGCGATCGGCTTCGCAAGACGGTCGAGCTTACGGAAGTCCAGCGCCAGAAGTCGAGCCGCAGGATTGAACTCAACACCCGGCTTACGGAACTCACCAAGGCCGAGCAAGAAGTGCTCGCCGCGATTCTTGATGGCAAGTCGAATAAGCAGATCGCCCAAATGCTGTCGATCGGGCTCCGCACCGTCGAACTCCGCCGTTCGAAAATCATGCGGAAAATGAAGGCTCGCAGCATTGCCGAATTGATTAAGTTCGTCTGCATTGCCGGTGCTTGCGACGAGCCCACCGCTGTCGCGGCTCCTCAGCAGCAGGCCCCGGTCTAAGCCGAGAGGCGACGCGAACCCACCAAGACCCCCGTGAGGCCCACGATCGGCCCACGGGGGTTTTTCTTGCGCGAAGTGGCGGGTCCCAAAGGGGCGAATTAGAGTAGGGGGGATGAACCCCCCCAACCCCGACCTCCTGGCCGACGTCCGGCTCGCCATGGCGCGCGGCATTGGTCCCCGCTTGCATGCGCAACTGATCGAGGAGTTCGGATCTTCCGCCGCCGCATTGCGGGCCACCGACCGGCAACTGCTCCAGATCAACGGGTTCGGGCCGAAACTGCTCGACCAGCTCCGAGCGGCCCCCCCGCTCGCGGATGTCGAAGTCGAACTCCGGCTTGCCGCGCGGCATGGGATCACGCTGCGTACCCTCCGCGACGACACCTACCCCCCTGCCCTCCGCGAGATCGCCGACCCACCCCAGATACTCTACCTCCGTGGAGAGCTTCGACCCGACGACGCCCTGGCTGTCGCCATCGTCGGCACCCGCCGCGCCAGCGGTTATGGACTGGAACAAACCGAGCAACTCGCCCAAGGTCTCGCGCGTGCCGGGGTGACGGTTGTGAGCGGGCTGGCGCGCGGCATCGACGCGGCCGCCCATCGGGGCGCCCTGGCTGCTGGCGGGCGGACGATTGCCGTCATCGCCGGGGGACTGCTCAATGTGACCCCGCCGGAAAATCACGCCCTGGCCGAGCAAGTCACCCAGGCTGGTTGCCTCCTGAGCGAGATGCCGCCACGAACTCCCCCTGGCCCTGGGGCCTTTCCGCGACGAAACCGCCTGGTGAGCGGGTTGTCGATGGGAGTCGTGGTGGTCGAGGCCGCCGACAAGAGCGGGGCCCTCATCACGGCCCGGCACGCCGCGGAGCAAGGTCGCGACGTGTTCGCGCTGCCGGGAAACGTGACGAATCGCGGCTCCCGCGGATGCCTCCGATTGATTCAGGATGGGGCCAAATTGATTGTGGGGGTCGAGGATATCTTGAGCGAGTTGACTTACCCGGTCACTCCGGTCCCGCGTGGCGACGGCCGGGAGCTGCGTCACGTGGGAGAACTCGAACTCAACGACCTCGAGCGGACCATCCTCGATGCCATCGCCCCCAGCCCCACGTCGATCGATGCGATCGTGATCGACACCAAGCTGCCGGTCCACCGCGTGCTATCGACCATCAGCGTTTTGGAGATCAAGCGACTCATTCGGCGACATAGCGGGACCCAGGTGGCACGGGTGTGATGGGCACCTCCCGCCCACCAAGGGGGTATTCCGCCGGGCGAAGGCTGAATTTACGGCCAGTTTGCGTGCTCCCCACCCTCCAAACCTCTTGGCGAGGTTGAACCCACCCCCGCAGCCACCCTAGAATAAGGTTGGCTCGCCAGACGCTACTGGCCCGACCCCACTCCGTCTCTTTCGAGGTGACCGTTGACCACTCCCGCCACTGCGTCGTCCCTCTTGCTGCCGCTCGCCCTGAGTTCGATGGTCGTCATGATTCTGATCGTGGTGGCCCTGGTCGTGGCCCTGGTGGTGTTTGCGGTCTTTGCACGTTATTTCCGTCTCTGGATCCAGTCGGTAATGACCGGGGCGGGCATCGACATGATCGACCTCATCCGCATGACCTTCCGCAAGGTGAATCCGGCGGTCATCGTGCGGAGCAAGATCATGGCGGTCCAGGCGGGTCTGACCGACGATCCTGGGCTGACCACCAAGGCCCTCGAGGCCCACTACATGTCGGGGGGCAACGTCCCGCTTGTCGTCAGGGCGATGATCGCCGCCCGCAAGGCCAAGATCATCGAGCTCGATTTCAAGAAGGCGACGGCGATCGATCTCGCCGGGCGTAATATCCTCGAGGCAGTGCAAACGAGCGTTTATCCGCGCGTCATCGATTGCCCGGCGCGCAACAGCAAGCGTCCCACGCTCGACGCCGTGGCGAAGGATGGCATCCAGCTCAAGGTGAAGGCCCGCGTTACCGTGCGAGCCAACCTCGATCAGCTCATCGGGGGGGCGACCGAGGAGACGATCGTCGCCCGGGTTGGCGAGGGGATTGTCAGCGCCATTGGCTCGGCCGACACTCATGCCGACGTGCTGGAGAATCCCGACCGCATTTCCAAGGCGGTACTTGCCCGCCGGCTCGATTCGCAAACCGCCTTCGAGATCGTCTCGATCGACATCGCCGATATCGACGTTGGCGACAACATCGGCGCCCGGCTGCAAGCCGACAAGGCCGAGTCGGACACCCGCGTCGCCCAGGCCCAGGCCGAAGGTCGCCGCGCGGCGGCTATTGCGGTCGAGCAGGAAAACTACGCCAAGAGAGAGGAAAACCGCGCCCTGCTGGTGCAGGCGCAGGCCGAGATTCCGCGGGCGATGGCCGAGGCCTTTGGCAGCGGCCAGCTCGGCATTCTCGATTACTACAAATTGCAAAACGTCCGGGCCGATACCGAAATGCGTGAGGCGATTGCCCAGTCGGGCGACCGCCGCCCCGCGGCCGTCGTGTCGGCGTGAGGTCCTCCGTTCGCTTTCCCCCGATCAATCCGACTGCCAGCCGATGCCATTTGTTCCCCTGCTCGCCGCCGACGTCTTCGACATTGCCCGCGGGATCATTCTGTTCGTGATCCTCGCGGGTGGAGTGGCACGATTGTTCATCGATGCCAATCGAGCGCAAAAGAAGGCCCCAGCCCCTCCGCAGCAACCGAAGCCTGCCCGCCCTGGGGCTCCGCCACCCAACCGCCAACAGGAGGCGATTCGCGCGGAGGTCGACGAATTCCTGCGCCGCTCCGGCCGCGAGAATGGGCCCCGTCCCGAGCCTGTTCCCGCCGAGGCAAGAGCCCAACAAGCCGAACCCCGCCCCTCCAAGCGGCCCCCTCGCATTGAGGTGATCGACGATTCGGACATCCAGCTTAAGCGTCGGCCCCGCCGTAGCGACCAGCCTCGCGAAACCGAGGGAGAACAACGCAAGCGAAACGCCAAGCGCGCCGGAATGTCCGAAGAGGGGACACGGCCAAATTTCGGCGGCACCTCCGTCGCCCTCAAGACCGATCGGCTTGGCTCGCAACTCAGCGCCCGGGCCGCCGAGTTGGGACACGAAATCCGTCAGGCCGATGAACGATTCGAATCGCGAATTCAGGAAAAATTCGAGCATCCGATCGGCACCCTCGCCAATCGCCAGCGGCAGGAGGCGGAATCACTTCGCGTGGAACTCGCGCGGACCACGCTCGCCGACGACCTGATGCAAATGCTTTCGAGTCCTGCCGGCGTGAGGCAGGCACTGGTACTGCATGAAATCCTCTCGCGACCGGTCGACCGCTGGTAGGATCTCGTCGTCTTCCGCCAGAAGTTTCCGTCGTTAGGAGATTGTCCCATGCCGCTCTACGAGTACGTTTGCCACGATTGCCAGCGGGAGTCGGAACTGCTCGTCCGCTTCGCCGAGGAGCAGCCAGCTTGCCCTCATTGCGGCAGTCAGCAACTAGAGAAGCAGCTTAGCCTGCCAGTGGCCCATGGAGCCTCGGCCCCCGAGCGCGAGCCGCCACGAGGCCCTTGCGGCGGGAGCTGCGCCTGTTTCCCGAACGGCTAGGACGAGCACCTTGGCAAGGGGGGCCGCACAACCGGGAGAACCGGTACCCAGGCCCTTGGGTCCCTTGGATTTACGCAAAGTGCCTAAATTGACACACTCTTTCCCTGGTGACTATACTGCACCCTACGAGTCGCGAATAATGCGCTAGCGGTGCTCACCATGGCTGTCAGGCGCAGGCCCCCCCTTTTCTGGGCAGCGACGCACCCTTACGGAACAGACCCCGTCGCTCGCCGGTAGATTTGCCGGTTCGGTGACGCAACAACTGATCCCCAGACATTCGGTTCCTCAGTTAGCTCGATCCCTCGTCGCCCGTGGCGCGACCCTTCAGGACAGAACGCGATGAATCTGCTCGGCAAGATTTTCGTCATCATGATCGTCATTATGAGTCTGGTCTTTCTCGGGCTGGCGATGGCGGTTTACTCGGCCCACAAGAACTGGCCCGCCCAGGTCGCGGCGCTCAAGCAGCAGGCGGCCGACACACGGTCGGAACTCGAGCAGCAGATTAGTGTCCATCAGCAGACGGCTGAGAATCTCCAACTGGAGAAGGACACCTACACGGCGCAGATGGCCAAGCTCGAAACCGAGCGCGTCGCCTTGCTGTCGCGTAACGACGACATGCAGGGGGAAGTCAACCAGCTCAAGCAGCAGAACCGCGACGCGACGGCGGCGGTGACCACAACCCAGCAGATGGCCCAGGAGATCGCCAAGGCGAACGTCGGTCTGCAGAAGGATATCATCTCGACCCAGGCGGCCGCCGACAAAGCCTTTGACGACACCGTCCAGGCCACCAGCGCCCTGCACGAGGCCTCGACTCAACTGGCCTCCGAGCTCGAACGGAATCAGCAACTCACCGAACAATCGGCCGAGATGGCTCGCGTGATGCTCAACGCGGGCCTCGACCCCGCGAGCCGGTCGGACGACGTCACCCCCAAGGTCGAAGGGTTTATCAGCAGCATCAGCCGTCGCGCCGGGGCCGAGGACATCGAGATCACCATCGGCTACGACGCTGGCATTCGCCCCGACCACACGGTCGAAATCTACCGTGGCGACATTTATGTCGGTCGGGCGGTGGTCCTCAAGACGAGCCCCAACCGCGCGGTCGCCCGCGTGCTCCCCGATTCCAAGGTCCGATTTATTGAGGAGGGCGACAATGTCGCAACCCGACTTAGCCTCAAGTAGCGTCCCCCGTGGCGTTGTCGTCCAGAAGCCCAAGAGCAACATCTACACCGCGCTACTCGGCATCGCCGCCGCCGCGCTCGCGCTCGGGTGCCTGCTCCTCTACATCGAACTCTATCGCCACGCTCCGGCGAATACCAATTTCTTCAACTTCATGGCCGTCTTCGGGTCGGTGAAGCCGTAGAGCTAGCGATCGCGCGATCGCCGCGGGGTCCATCCACATCGGCTCCCAAATGTGGAAATCACCATGCAGGCCGCCGAGTCGTCGGTGAACTGCGGATTGAAGGTGAATCCGAGCGATTCGTAGAATCTCATCGACCGGGGGAGGTCCTCGACCGGCAAATTGACGAAGATTTTGCGCGACATGGCCGCAAGCTCCGTTTCAAAAGGTTCAAAAGGAAAGAGCGAAAAACAAGAACACGGAAACGCTTCAGCCACTTAAAGTTGACTGAAGTGTTGCAAAAAACGGTGCCGGGCCAAAGCGGCCGCGCTCGGCGGAAAGCATGCTCGCTTAGGTTTCGAGCGGGATCCAAATCTCGACCGTGCCGGTTCCCGACTCGGGATCGAACTCGGTGGTGTAGCGTTCGAAACAAGGGGCCTTGGCGATCGCGAGGCCGCAATCGGGGACCCACTTCGACCAGATCGTCTCGAACGTCGCCGGCAATCGCGAGACATGTCCCTCGTGGCGAAAGACCACGTAACGCCGCGAGGCGATTCGGAGCGAGTTGAGGTCCTCCGGAAGCTGGCTCGGATCGGAGATTTCGACCCCCGTGAGATAGTTGAACGAACAGTCAGGCTCGGTGTTCCAAGTCACGCCATAAGAGGTCGCCCCCACCTGCCCTGGAATCCGACCAATGAGCGAAGCAAACTGAACCCATTGGTCGGGAATGCCCACCGCCGTGTCGCGCGTGTACCGCTTGTTGTGACCGGCGATCACCATCTCGTGGGTCGCGTCGACGCGGATTTCTCCCAGGTCAAGCGTGCGGGCGCGAATGTCGGCTTCCTGAAGCCGGACCTCGGGGGACATCGCCTCGCCAAAGTCCTCCGCGCTGTAGATCGTGCGAATCTCGATCTCGGAATCTTCCGGCATCGGGTTGGGACAGCGCTTGACCCACTCGATTGCTTCCTCGAGCGATTTGACTTGCCACAGCCAGAAACCCGCGACCAATTCCTTGGTCTCGGCAAAGGGGCCGTCGACGACAGTGCGATCCGTGCCCGAGAACCGTACTCGGGCTCCCTTGGAACTCGGCTGAAGCCCCTCGCCGGCGAGCATGATCCCCGCTTCGACAAGCTGCTGGTTGTAGTTCCCCATGGCGGTGAGAAGCTCTTCACTTGGCAGTTCCCCCGCTTCGGAGCTGGGGGTCGCCTTGACGATGACCATGACCTTCATCTCAGCATTCCTCTACGATTCCAGTTTGTCGAGTGACTCAACCTTGATTACGCGGTGCCGTCCGCACGAGTTGCAGCGCGAATGGGCAGCAGTCGCCACAGCCGAGGTTCTCTCAAGCAAACGCTAAGCCAAACCAGCACGCCAAACGTGGCGGCAAACACGATCGAGAACCAATGATCCCCGATCCGCAGATGGGCGAAAATCGCCCCGCCAAAATAGCCGGTCAGCAGGATGGCTCCCAGGACCGTTGTCGGAGGTGCGGCATAAAGCAGGGTCGCCACGAGCAGCGTGACCCCCAGCCCGAAGATCGTTTCCTCGGGAACCCCTGCCTTCGCACTCTCGGTGACCACGATCTCCAGCATGGCGAGTTTCATCCCGGCATCCATGAGTAGGAAGAGCGTCAGCAGGATGGTGAGCCCCCGACCAATCCAAACGGAAATCATGTTCGTGTCACGGCTGGCAAAAGACGGAGGCATTGTCGATGATCCTTGAGTGGGAAAGTGTCGTGGCGACCGACCGCCATCAGCCGGAGACGAGGTCGCCAAGTTCGTGTATCGGGCGGATTTCGACCGTTCCCTTTTTCGCCGACGGAATGCGGCTCGCGAGGGCGATCGCCTCGTCGAGATTCGGCATGTCGACCAGGAAGTAGCCGCCGAGCTGCTCGTGCGTCTCGGCGAAGGGGCCGTCGGTCACCATCCGTTCGCCTCCTCGCAGCTTGACACTGGTCGCCATGGCGACCGACTGGAGAGGCGAGGCGGCGACGAACTGCCCCTTCGCCTCGAGCTCATGGCAAAGGTCCGTCGAGTCGCGCATGCAGGTCTCGCGCTCCTCCTCGGTCCAATCCGCTTCGCTGGAGTAGATCAGCAGCATGTATTTCATCATTCAAGATCCCTGGTGGCTATTGCTGGCGGCGATGATGCGCCGTCATGAAGTCGGTCCACTGGCCATCCTCTCCCTGAACGCGCGACGAGAGGATCCAATGATCATTGTCGACGATCTCGACGATGTCCTGATAGTTGGCTGTCCCCTCCCCCGAAAACTTCGGGCCCACCGTGTCGAGCACCAACCGCCCGTCGGCCGGGTCGATGGCGCCATTGTAAAGCCACATCTGGGTGAACATCGACCCGATGAAGGTCCCGACATAGCGCGATTGGGTGATATCGTATCCGAGGATGATCCGGTTCTCCCACGTCTCGCCACCGAACTCACCCTTCCCCGTGAGGACGACCCACATCCCTCCCAACGAACAGCCTTCGACTGTTCCCGTCATCGCATTCGTCTCGCCGTCGGTATCGACGCACTCCGATTCGAAGTGGAATTGCCCGACCAACGGCTTCAGCCATTCATGTTCTTGCTGCGGTTTGGAAAACACCTTGACGTCTCCTGTACGGAAAGGGAAAAAAGAGAACTCAACTGGCGACCGCGGCACCTCGCGCGGCGATCAAGGCATTCATCTCCTCATCGGCCGGGCGGATTTCAAACGGCCCCACGGCCAGACCCGGGTGTTTCGATATCAGGGCGATCGCGTGATTGAGGTCACGGGCCTCGAGCAGCAGGATACCACCCAGAATCTCCTTCGTCTCGGCGAACGGCCCATCGGTCGCAACGGCCCGTCCCTGCGCGAGCCGCACCGTGACAGCCGACTCCTTTCCCTGCAGGGCCTCGCCTCCCAGGAAGTGCCCCCCGCGACGCAGCTCGTCGTCGTAGTCCATGCAGCGGTCCAACATCGCTTCCTGCTGCTCCTTGGGGAGAGTGGCGAACTGTTTCTCGTCGAAGTATCCCAGGCAAACGAATCGCATCGGTTAGTCTCCCCTGACATCGGGCTATCGCCCGGAGTGAGTGATCGCAAGTTTTCTTCGCAACTTCCCTTCCTAAGCTGGTCGAGCGGGTACTGCCCTAATCGACATGACGAGGAAAAAAATCTCGCTTAGGCCAATTCCGCCAGCCGCCCTTCGAGAAACCGCCGCTGCGGTTCCTGCCGGGTGAGCGCCAGCGCCTGCCGGTAGGCCTCGCGGGCCTGGTCGGTCCGGCCGAGCCGCCGACAGAGGTCCGCCCGAGCAGCCTGGGCCAGCGGATAGTCGGCCAGTTCGCCCCGGTCGAGCAGTTCCTCCACGAGCGCTAGCCCCACCTCGGGCCCGTCGCGCATCGCCACGGCGACGGCCCGGTTGAGTTCGACCACGGGAGAAGGAGTGAGCCGCCGCAAGAGATCGTAGAGGGCGACAATCTGCCCCCAGTCGGTGTCGTCGGTCGAAGGGGCCTCGGCATGCAGGGCCGAGATCGCCGCTTGAACCGTGTAGGGACCGAACTGGCCCGTGGCGAGCGACCGCTCGACGAGCTGTTTCCCCTCGGCGATCGCGCCGCGGTCCCACAGCGAACGGTCCTGGTCCTCCAACAGGATCAGGTCCCCCTCGGGGGTGGTCCGCGCTGCGTGCCGCGACTCGGTGAGGAGCATCAGCGCCACGAGGCCCTGCACCTCGGGGTCGGGGAGCAACTCGAGCAGCAGTCGCCCCAGCCGGATCGCCTCGCTGGTGAGATCGGGCCGCAGGACCGAGTCCCCCGACGAGGCGGAATATCCTTCGTTGAACACGAGGTAAATCACCTTGAGCACCCCCTCGAGCCGCTCGGGCAGGTCCTCCCGTTGGGGGACGACGTAGGGAATCGCGGCCTCGCGGATCTTGGTCTTCGCCCTCACAATCCGCTGCGCCACGGTCGCCGGAGAGACGAGAAAGGCGCTCGCCACCTGCTCGGTCGTCAGCCCGCAAACCTCGCGCAAGGTGAGGGCCACTCGCGCCGCCGGCGCGATCGCCGGGTGGCAGCAGGTGAAGACCAGCCGCAGCCGGTCGTCGTTCCACTCCTCCTCGTCGAGCCCGCTGCCGGGTTCATCGCTCTCGTTGTCTCGCGCGAGCCGCTCCTTCGAAGCGTTGAACCGTGCGCGGCGGCGGATCGTATCGATCCCCTTGAACCGCGCGGTCGAGACGAGCCAGGCCCGGGGATTGGCCGGCACCCCCTCCGCCTCCCACGCGGTCATGGCCGCGGCGAAAGCCTCGTGCATCGACTCCTCGGCCAGATCGAAATCCCCCAAGAGCCGCACCAAGGTGGCAAACACCCGCCGCGACTCGTCACGATAAATGGCCTCGATCCGCTCCGCCAGCGAGGGCTCGTGAGACGGCGGAGCATTATCATTCGCGTTCATCGGTTAATCGACTCCCACGGTGGTCTCCGACAAAAACGAAATCGCCTGGGTCGGAAAAAACCACAGAGCGACTGTGTTAGTTGTCAATAGTTAAGCCTGCTCAAATCAGGCAG
>CAZYQQ010000016.1:4775-68244 GCA_964650265.1 uncultured Planctomycetaceae bacterium | reverse complement strand
CAAATTGGCAACCCTTGGGTCTTGTCGGAGGCGACGGGTGTGCCTGTCGTTTCCGACTTCCGCCGCCGCGACATGGCACTCGGCGGACATGGAGCGCCGCTCGTCTCCATGTTTCATCGGGCCTTGTTTGCCAATCAGGATCGCCCCTCGGTCATCCTCAATATCGGCGGGGTCGCCAATATCACCTGGTTGGGACCAAACGACGAGATCATCGCTGGCGACACCGGCCCAGGTTGCGGACTCCTCGACGAGTGGGTGAAGGAGATGGCGGGCGTATCGCACGATTCCGACGGGCGACTCGCACTCAGAGGGACCATCGACCACGGCGTGATTGAAGAATCACTGAGCGCCGATTTCTTCCACCGGGCCCTCCCCAAATCGGCCGATCGGTTCGACTTCGATCATGTCGACGTTTCTGGGTTGAGCGTCGAAGATGGGGCGGCCACCCTGTGCGCCGTCACGGTCGAGGCGGTGGCGATGGCTGTCGACACGATGCCAGCGGGGCCCCGTGTGCTCTGGGTCACGGGAGGGGGAGTCCATCACCCACTGATGATGGGGCTGCTGAAGGAAAAGTTCGGCGACGTCCGCTCGGTGAGCGAGATGGGACTGAACCCCGATACCTTGGAGGCCGAGTGTTTTGCCTGGCTGGCCGTCCGCCACTATCGGGGCCTCCCCCTGACGATTCCCGAAACCACTGGCTGCAGTCGCCCCGCCACGGGGGGGATGATCACGGCGACGTGACTTTGCCGTTTTCGTCACCTTGGTAGCGCGATTTCTCTGGCGCGGATTGCAGGATCGCCCGCTGGAGATGCCCCCCCGTCGCCTGGAGCAGGGATCGGGCCTCGTCGGGGGAGTGGCCCGCGTGGAATGCGAGGATGGCCGTTTTCACCTCGCCATTGCACTCGGAGAGCAGCCGTGCGGCCTCCGACTCTTCTAGCGCCGTCGTCATCGAGACGATTCGCCGGGCCCGTGCGGCGAGCTTGGTGTTGGTGGCCCGCAGGTCGACCATCAGGTTGCCGTAAGTTTTGCCGAGGCGGATCATCGCCCCGGTGCTCAGCATGTTGAGCACCATCTTGGTCGCTGTCCCCGCCTTCATGCGGGTCGAGCCACTGAGGACTTCGGGGCCTACGACCGGAATAATGTTGAGGTCGGCCCGGGTGATGAGGGCCGCGTCGGCATTACAGGCCAGGCCGATGGAGTAGGCACCGATCTGACGGGCATAGTCGAGTCCCCCCAGGACGTAGGGAGTCCGCCCGCTGGTGGCGATGCCGACAACCGTGTCCTGTTCGTTGAGGCCGATCGACTTGAGGTCCTCGACCGCCAGCTCCGGCTTGTCTTCCGCTCCTTCGACCGCCGACGTGAGGGCTGCGTACCCACCGGCGATCAAACCGACGACCTGTCCGGAGGGCGAATCGAAAGTGGGTGGGCACTCCACGGCATCGAGCACCCCCAACCGGCCCGAAGTGCCGGCACCAAAGTAAACGAGTCGTCCGCCCGTCGCGAGCCGCGCGGCAATCACCTCGATGGCTTGGGCAATCTGTGCCGCCTGCTCGCCGACCGCCGTCGCCACCTTCGCGTCTTCGGCGTTGATGAGCTCGACGATTTGTAGTGGAGTCAAGGCATCCAACATCTCCGATGCAGGATTCCTCGCTTCAGTGGTAAGTTTATCCAGCATCCTGGCGCAATGCCCCCAGCGAGTAATTTCGACCCCTACCAAGTTGACGGCTTCAATTCTACTTGGAGTTAGTCCCAAGGGGGACTGGTGGTGCGCAAAACAGAGACAAGTCTGCGCGGCGCCGACTATAGGGCATTCTCTGGGCTCTTATGCTAAGAAGGGAAGGTGATCGGCGCCTGGTGGACGCCCCGTGTCCGGTCACGGCCCCCCTCCGACATTCAGCAAACACCCCAAACGCCAGGATTCACGTGGTTCACCCCGTCGATGTCGGAGTGGTCGTCGCCTATATCGTTGCCACCATCTTCCTCGGAATTTGGCTGGCGAGGGGCCAACGCGATCGGGTCGACTATTTTCTCGGTCGCCATGAACTGCCGACGTGGGCACTGCTTTTGTCGATC
Source organism: uncultured Planctomycetaceae bacterium (assembly GCA_964650265.1). Classification (GTDB taxonomy): domain Bacteria; phylum Planctomycetota; class Planctomycetia; order Pirellulales; family Lacipirellulaceae; genus CAZYQQ01. The sequence goes on along the minus strand of CAZYQQ010000016.1, from coordinate 66,171 downwards.
GTCGCGACCGAAACGAGCACGGTCACGTTTCTGAGTGTCCCAGGAATGGCTTTCAAGAGTGGCGGGAGCTTTTTCTTCCTCCAGCTTGCCCTGGGATATATCCTGGGGCGAATCATCGTGGTGCTGCTCTTGATGCCCCACTATTTTCGGGGCGAATTGATGACCGCTTACGCGGTTCTCGAACAGCGGTTCGGGCCGGGGACGCGCAAACTGGCCTCGGTCATCTTCTTGCTGGCCCGGACGATCGGCGATGGGTTGCGGCTCTACCTCGCCGCACTTGCGGTCCAGGTGTTGATGGGACTGTCCTTCGAGACGAGTGTAATGCTTGTGGCTGGTGCCACCATCGTCTACGCCTTCCTGGGAGGGGTGAAGGCGGTGGTCTGGACCGACTGCTTGCAGTTCTTCGTCTACATGGGAGGAGCCGCCGTCATTCTGTTTGTCATTGTCAACCGCTTGCCCGGTGGCTTTGCCCAAATCTGGGATTTCGGCATGGCGACCGATCGCCTGCGGATGTTCGATTTCCGGTGGACGGCCGCCGACAACAGCATCACCATTTGGCCGGGCCTGTTGGGAGGGGCCTTTCTGAGCCTGGCGACGCATGGTGCCGACCAGCTTACGGTGCAGCGCTTCTTGTGCGCCCGCGACCAGCGTTCGGCGAGCCTGGCGCTTGGCTGGAGTGGCCCCGTGGTCTTCGTCCAATTTGCCCTGTTCCTGTTCATCGGCCTGGCCATTGCTTGTTACTTCGCGGAGTTCGAACCCGCTCGCCTCGCACTTCTCCCCGATGAGGCTTTATTGAATTTTGTCGCCGGGGATCTGGCCCCTGGCATTCGTGGACTGATTCTCGCGTCGGTTTGTGCCGCGGCGATGTCGACCTTGTCGAGTTCCGTCAACTCCTCGGCGAGTTCGTTCCTCGACGATTTACTGGCGAGCTGGACCAACCGCCAAGCCGACCGAACCGCCCTGTGGGCCGCCCGTTTTTCGACACTGCTGTTCGCGGTGGCCCAAGCGGGCGTGGCGCTCGCGGCGGGATACGCGATTCGCGAGGGACTGATCGAGGACTCCATCGTCGGCCAGGTGCTGAAGGTGGCGGGATTCGCCGCGGGGTTGCTCTTGGGACTGTACTTTCTTGGCCTGAAGGTAGGAAAAGCCCCCACTTGGGTTGCCGCGGTTTCGCTGGCCGTTGGCACAGCGGTCAATTTTCTTGTCTACACTTATGGATGGAGTCCGTACTGGTTCGCCTTCACGGGAAGCCTGGCCACCTTCGGCTGCGGACTTGGACTGATGTCGATGGGTCGGGCGATTGCCGGTCCAAATCGCGAAAGGTGAACGTCATGCGCTCAGAGATTTGCAACATCCGCCAATGGCGCCCGTGCGTGGTGGCCCTCGCTCTGATGATCCCACTGGGAGCAGCGGCCGACCCCCTCCCGCATCGCACTCTCGCCCAGGCGGAGTTGCGCGGCGACATGGGGGAACTGATCGATCGCGAAGTCCAGCGTGCCATCGAAGCCAAAAAGCTGCCTGGTTGCGTCGTCACGATTGGCCGCCAAGGGGCGATCGTTTATCAGCATGCCTACGGGCATCGTCAACTCGAGCCCGAGCCCGAGGAGATGACCGTCGATACGCTGTTCGATCTCGCCTCGCTCACCAAGCCGATCGCCACTTCCACGTCGGTCATGCAACTGGTCGAGCAGGGAAGGATCCGCCTGGCCGATCCCGTGTCGAAGTATTTGCCGGAGTTCACATCCCATGGCAAAGACGCGATTACCATCGAACAATTGCTCATTCATTCCGCCGGGCTGATTCCCGACAACTCGCTGGCCGACTATCGCGAAGGTTGGCCGCAGGCGTACGAGAAGATTTGCGAGCTCAAACTCCAGTCGACTCCGGGAGAAGCCTTTCGCTACTCGGACGTCGGCTTCGTGCTCTTGGGCGAACTGGTCCACCGCGTGACAGGACAAACGGTCGACGTGTACGCCAAGGAGCATGTCTTCATGCCGTTGGGCATGCGGGAGACCAGCTACAACCCACCGAAAGAGTTGGCCTCACGCTGCGCCACCACCGAAAAGGAAGGGGAGGAGTGGCTCCGCGGCAAGGTCCACGACCCGCGGGCCCGCCTCATGGGGGGAGTGGCGGGTCACGCCGGCCTGTTCAGTACGGCCGGCGATCTGGCGATTTACGCCCAAGCCCTGCTCAATGGCGGGACTTACGGCGAGACGCGGATCATTTCGCCCGCCACACTCAAGGAGTGGACCAGGTCGCGTGCAATCGGACGCACTCAGCGCGGTTTGGGCTGGGACAAGCAGAGTGGCTATTCGCGGAATCGGGGCGAAATGATGTCGGCCGATGCCTTTGGGCATGGCGGCTTCACCGGGACCGCCATCTGGATCGACCCCCAGCTCGACCTGTTCGTCATTTTCCTCTCGAATCGGGTCCATCCCGATGGCAAGGGGGAGGTCAACGATCTGGCGGGGCGGATCGGCACAATTGCCTCGGCCGCATGTCTCGATGTCGAGATCCCCGAACCGAGGCGACGCGGTCGGCGGAGAAGCCAGCCTCGCCAGCAAGAGCCGACACGGCTGGGGATCGATGTGCTGGTCGATCAGAAGTTTGCTCCCCTCAAGGGGAAGCGCGTCGGGCTGATCGCCAACCATACCAGCCGCAACGCCGCGGGAATCGCGACCGCGAAGCTGCTCCACGAGGCGGAGAACGTCGAGCTTGTCGCCCTCTTCAGCCCGGAACATGGGCTCAAGGGAGTGGAGGACCGGGATGGCATCGCCGACACCACCGACGACGAGACAGGGCTCCAGGTCTACAGCCTCTACGGCGAGACACGCAAACCGACTGCGGCTCATCTGGAAGGGATCGATGTGCTGGTGTTCGACATCCAGGACATCGGCTGCCGGTTCTATACCTACCTGTCGACGATGGGGCTCGCCATGGAAGCGGCCGCCGAACAGGGCAAGGAGTTTGTCGTGCTCGATCGCCCCAACCCGATCGGGGGGCAATTGGTCGAGGGACCGATTCTCGATGCCGGAAGCGAAACATTTGTGGGCTATCACACGATCCCCGTGCGGCATGGGATGACGGTGGGCGAACTCGCCAAGATGTTTCGCGAAGAGAAAAAACTCGACCTCAAACTCACGGTGGTCGAACTCGAAAACTGGCGGCGTGGGGATTACCTCTACGACACGGGGCTCCCCTGGATCAATCCTTCGCCCAACATGCGTTCGCTCACCGAGGCGGTCCTCTACCCTGGCGTGGGTCTGTTCGAAACGACCAATGTTTCCGTTGGCCGCGGGACCGACACCCCCTTCGAGGTGCTCGGTGCCCCCTGGATCGACGGTCGAAAACTCGCGGAGGCGATTCGAAAGCATCGACCACCCGGAGTTCGCATCGTCCCCGTGCGGTTCACTCCCGACGCGAGTGTTCACAAGGGCAATGCGTGTGGTGGGGTGAACTTCGTGGTGACCGATTGGCAGGAATTCCGCCCCCTGGAGCTTGCCTGGAGTGTGGCGGCGGCTCTCCGCGAGGTGTACCCCGACGATTGGCAACATCGGCGATTCCCCCGGCTCTTGATCGATCGCGAGGTCTACGAAGCGGTCCGCGACGGCAGCAGCCCGCGGGAAATCGAACAGCTTTATCAGGACGATTTGCAACAATTTCTTGTACGCCGGCAGCCGTTCTTGCTTTACTGAGATAGAGAGCGGGGAGGGGGAAACTCCCGACGTTAGGTGGAAAGGCCGATTGCCAGATGGATAGAACTTCAATCGTGGACATGTGCGTCATGAGTATGCAATCGATTCGCCAAATCGCGGCGTGGGTCTGCGGTGTCCTGCTTGCTGGTCCCGTCACAGGGGCCACCGGGGGGCGGGCGCTGGGATTCGAGCCACTCGAACCACGCCTCGCGCTTGCCGCGGCGGGGTTGATCGAAGTTGGCAGCCAGCCTGCGGGGGGACTCGATGGCAAGATCGTCTACCTCCACGCCGGGCATGGCTACACTGCCAACAACGTCGGCAATGGGGCTTGGACCACGCAGCGGGGGCTTGGTCTCGGCATGGTGGAGGACCTGGGAAACAAGGATCAGATGGACTTTCTGGCCGATTATCTGTTCCGCGCCGGCGCCACGATCGTCCCCTTGCGTCCGGTGGGACACCAGACCAACGAGGTCGTCCTCGACAACGACGACCAAGGAGTCACGTTCCACGGGAACTGGTCGAACAGCACCACCGCTTCCGTTTATTTTGGCAGCGCGGGTGACATCCCCTATCGCTTTGCCACGACCTCGACCGCCGAGACAGCATACGCGCGTTACCGTCCGAATCTTCCGGAAGCTGGCTTTTATCCCGTTTACACGTGGGCCTCTTCCGGCAGCAATCGTGCGGAAGATCAACTCTACCGCGTCCATCACGCGGGGGGCATCACCGAGGTGACCATCAACCACCGGATGGTGGGAAATGGGCCGGTTTACCTCGGTACGTACTATTTTTCGGCTGGTACCGAAGGTTATGTCGACATCAGCAATCGCTCGAGCGAGGCGGGGCGTGTCGTGATTGCCGACATGATTCGATTCGGCAATGGCATCGGCGACATCAATCGAGGCGGGGGCGTCTCCGGGCAAACTCGAGAAGACGAGGCGGCTCTGTACTGGATAAAGTGGCACGTCGATCGCTCGCAGGGGATTCCCGATAGCGAATACCGGGCGATCGCCGACGATCGGGATGCGACGGTGTCGGCATCGCCCCGCTACGCCGAGTACATGAACCGCGAGCAGGAGGGGAGCCTGGCCGACCGCGTCTTCATCAGCTTCCACTCCAACGCCGCCACCGGTGGCGCACGGGGAGTCATTGGTCTCTACAATGGCAACAACGACCCCAACACGGCCACTCCGAACCAGTTCCTGCTCGCCCAGTCGTTGGCCAAGGAGGTCAACGACGACATGGTGGCGCAAAACGGGCAGTTCGCCCAGAATTGGCACAATCGCGGCAACAATGTCACGCTCGATCGATCGGACATCGAATTCGGCGAGATCAACAATCTGCGGATCGGCGGCGAATTCGATGCGACGATTGTCGAAGTCGCCTTTCACGACAATGCCCTGGATGTCGACCTGATGCTCGATCCCAAGGCCCGGGACGCCGTAGCCCGGGCCACCTATCAAGGGCTGCTCAAGTATTTCGCCCAGGTCGACGGTGGGGCAACCTCCACCACACCCCTCCCAGGCCGCGTCGAAACCCTGTCGGTCCAGTCGTCGGCCGCCGGCTCGGTGACGCTCAAGTGGAGCGCCCCCACGGCCAACTCTTACGCGGGAGGAGCCGCGACCAGTTACGTCGTCTACGCTTCGACGGGGGGCTACGGGTTCGATGGGGGCCGCGTGGTTGGCCGAGGCACCCAAACGGTGATCACGGGGCTCGATCCGAACGAAACGTATTACTTCACCGTCGTGGCCAGGAATGCGGCCGGCGACTCGGCCCCCTCGGAAGTCGTGGCGAGCGTGCCCCAGGCGGGGGGGCAGAAAGTCCTGATCGTCAACGGCTTCGATCGGCTCGATCGCGCACTCAATCCGACACAACCCTACCATCAGGGAGGCCAGGTCGAGCGCGTGCGACCCCGCCAGAGCAATTCGTTCGACTACGCGGTCCAAATGGCATCGGCCATTCATCAAGGGGCCGGGCATGTCACCATCGAGACGGCGTCGAACGAGTTGGTGGCCAGTGGGGCGATTCCCTTGAGTGCCTACGACGCGGTCTTCTGGATCCTCGGCGAGGAATCGACCCGCGACGACACCTTCAACGCGACGGAGCAGGGAATCGTCTCCAATTACCTCAGCCAGGGGGGGAAGCTGTTCCTGTCGGGAAGCGAAATCGGCTGGGACCTCGATCAGGCCAACAATGGGAGAACTTTTTACAACGAGACGTTGAAGGCCGATTATGTTGCGGACGATGCGGGGACCTACACCGCCCAAGGGATCTCGCGGACGATTTTCGCCGGCATGTCGGTCACCTTCGACGATGGCGACCTGTTTTACGATGTCGATTATCCCGATGTCATCGCCGCGAGTGGTGGCTCGCTACTGGCCATGACCTACAGCACCGGCGGGGGGGCCGCCATTCAGTGGGGAACTTCCGGCGGAGCCCAGGTGGTGATGCTCGCCTTCCCGTTTGAAACGATCACCACCGTGGCTGCCAGGAACGAGGTCATGAGCCGGGTGATCGACTTCTTCGATCTCGAGAATCCCCCACCCAATGCCGACTTCAACCGCGATGGCAATGTGGACGCCGGCGACTACGTTGTGTGGCGAAATCTGGTCGGGAGCAGTGTCCCAGCCGGGGCCCCCGGTGACGCGAATTACGACGGGGTCGTCAATGCACAGGACTACCTCATTTGGAAGCAGCAGTACGGCACGTCGACCCTGGCGGCGATTGCCTTGCCCGTCGTGGAGATTATTGAGGAGAGTGAGACTGCGGAGGCACTGCCGCAGGAATCGGAACCGGAGCAACCGCTACGTTTCTTCACTTTCCAGCCAATCCGGCGGGCTTCGCTCCCGTCATTGGCCGCCGACCAGACACCCCCCAGTGCGGGGGCTATCGAGCTCGCTCCCACATTGCCCCCCATCGTTTTGACAGATCGCGTCACGCAGCAGCCCCGTAGTCCCGTTGCCGACAAGGCTGGAATGGTGCTCCGAGACCTGGAGATCGAGGCTTCGCCAGCGGAGGTAATCGACCTGGGTGGTGAAACCGGCTGGTTTCGCCTGGTGTCCACCGATCTCTAAGAGTTGGAGTGACTCCCGTGGCGGCGGATTGGGCTGAGGCCTCCCAGTCTTCCAGTTTGCGGAGGATTGTGCGCAAAGCGGAGAAATAAACACGCACTTTCACGGCGCAACTCTTCTCAGGTGGCCGTAGAATGCCAGATGCGAGAGTCGCTAGCCTGCATGTCCGAGGGGCTGTGCAGGCCGGTTCGCGCCGCTCCGTGGATTTCGAGTTTTGAGGATGATGGGTTTATAGCTCCCAATTGGATTCGGAGACTTTTCATGAGTTCTTCCCAAGCTTGCCGACCCCGACGTCAGCGCGGTTTTACCCTGGTCGAGTTGTTGGTGGTGATTGCCATCATCGGCGTGCTCGTGGCGCTTCTGCTGCCGGCGGTCCAAGCCGCTCGCGAGGCGGCGCGTCGCACGACCTGCCAGAATAACATGAAGAACGTGGCGCTTGCCGTCCTCAACTACGAGGGAACCCATAAGACCTTTCCCAATGGGACCAACTTCGATCGCGCGCGGGAGAATCAGATTTCGCAAATCAGCGACATGGGCCCCAACTGGGTGATCTCGGTGCTTCCCTTCATGGAGTTTCAGGCCCTGCACGACTCGTTCAACCTGACGGTCTCCATCAAGGACGTGAGAAACCGGGAACCGCGCGGAGCGGTGATTCCGAGCATGCTCTGCCCGAGCGACCTCAATAATCAAACCAAGCTCAGTTCCGCACGGATGGGAGACAATTGGGCGCGTGGCAACTACGCGGCCAATGTGGGGGGAGGAGGTCTCTACTACACCGCCGGCTCGACCTTGCACATCTGGGGGCCCGACAGTGGCGGTTGGAAGAACGACGAGCGGCGCGGCGTGATGGGGCCCAACGTGGCCGTCAGCGTGAAGCGCATTACCGATGGCATGACCAAGACCATCATGCTGGGCGAGGTCCGTGCCGGAATCGACGAAACCGATTCGCGCGGCACTTGGGCCTTTGGCCATGCGGGGGCGAGTCTCATTGCCTGGTATGGGTCCAACGGCGACGCGAATGGCCCGAACGCTGGATATCCTAAGGCCGACGACGTCTTCACCGACTCTGGGTGCGTGGAGAAGGAAGCCCTCCATCTGGCCAGTAACATGCCTTGCGACACTGGTGGTTACGCGGCCCAGGCAGCGCCGCGCAGCATGCACGTCGGAGGTATCTTCGTGGCGATGTGCGATGGGAGCGTGCAGTTCGTCTTCGACGATATCGAGACTAGCGGCAGTTATGGCGCGTGGGGTACCCCATGGGACTTCATGATTGCCAGCTCCGATGGCGAAAAACCGGGTCTCTATGGTCGTCCCTCGCGCGGCGGTTGAGTACTCGACACTTCGTCCTTGAAGGATTAGACGGATATGACTCGTCGGATCGTCGCGCTGTTTGCCCTCTGCGGAATGCTGGCCTTCGTGGCTGGGGGATGTGATTCCGGACCGAAAGTCGCGAAAGCCCGCGGCACGGTGACCTTCACGGGAGGAGTTCCCGCTGGTGCCGGGGTCAAGGTCATCCGATTCGAGCCGACCCCCGACAGCACGGCCGAGGTCCGCAAGGGGGCGAGTTGCTCGATTGCCGAGGATGGAAGTTTCGAAATGTTTACCCGGGTGCCAGGGGATGGTGTCCACGTCGGCAAGTACGCTGTCGTGTTCAGCGTACTGAATTCGCCCATCGAACAGAAGTCGCTGATCGATCCGAAGTACACCTCGAGTGCGACCACTCCCTACACCATCGAACTGACCGACGACCGTACCGACCTCGCGTTCACCATCGAATCCAAATAGCGTCCGCATGGGCGGACATCCCTGTTTCCGGGGGGCCAGGCCGTGCGGAATTTTTCTATCAGTCGTGCCGGCTTCACGTTGGTCGAGCTGCTGGTGGTGATTGCCATCATCGGCGTGCTGGTCGCTTTGCTGCTCCCCGCCGTCCAATCGGCCCGCGAAGCGGCCCGCCGGAGCCAGTGCAAGAATCAAATCAAGCAGCTCTCGCTCGGCACGTTGTTGCACGAGGACGCGCATGGCCACTTCCCCACCGGAGGGTGGGCTTACTGGTGGACGGCCGATCCGAACCGAGGCGTGGGCCCCGACCAGCCAGGCTCGTGGGTCTTCAACATATTGCCCTATATCGAGCAACAAGCCCTGCACGATCTGGGGAGTGCCAGCGGAGCCAATTACGTCTCCTCCGCCGAGTTCCGCACGGCGAGCACCACGCTCCATCAAACGCCCCTTGGCATTCTCCATTGCCCCACCCGGCGGCCGCCGCAACTCTACCGTTCCGCATGGACGACGGTGCGAGAGCAGAGTTGGCTCGTCAACATCGCGCAGACCCAAGGAGTCGCCAAGAGCGATTACGCGGCCAATTCGGGTGATTCCATCGAGTATAGTGGCGATGTTCTGACCGGAACCGTGCTGAGCCCCGCCTCCTACACCGAGGCCGCCACGTGGACTCGCTGGGTCCCGACCAACAAATGCGTTCCCACCACCGGCATGCGCGGGGAGACGCCACTCTACCGCTATTGTCAATCAGGCATCATGTACTTTCGCAGTCAACTCAAGCGAGCTCGTATCACGGATGGGGCAACCAACACCTATCTGATTGGAGAAAAGTATCTCGATCCGGATCGCTATGAGTATGATCCTGCGAATTCGTCGAACACACTGACATTTGGAGACAATCAGTCTGTCTGGACGGGCTATGAGTGGGACAATCACCGGGTTGCCTGGAATGCGACGTCCCCCGTTGCAGAGCAAGAGTTATATCAACCAAGGCAAGATACACCGGGGCGCGACATTCGGTATCCCTTCGGCAGCGCCCATTCGGGGGGGCTCAACATGTCGTTCTGCGATGGTTCGGTGCAGTTTGTGGGCTACGACATCGATCCCGAAACTCATCGCCGCTTCGCCAGCCGGATGGATGGGGAAGTGGCCGACGCTTCTAATCTCTGACCGCCGCAATCTACTTCAGTTCGAATTTCACGCGGTTGTTGAGGAGACTTGGGTCGTCGTAGGAGACTTCCTGACCCAAGATCGTTTGCGCGTTGTAGCGGGCAGGAATGGCCTGCTCGTTGCCCGGCATCGTGATTTTCACCTTGTAGAGGCCAAGTTGGACTCCCGCCGGATAATCGGCCCTGGGACGCGATTCCTTGGGGATCGATAGCATCGCCAGGCCCGTCATCGCGACTTCTCCCGTGGCGGCGCGGATGTCGTCGCCGAGGAATTCTTCAGGTTCGAAGGTGACGATCGCCCCGGTCAGCGGCTGCCCGCCTCGTGTCACCTGGCACTGGACATTGATCACACCCGCCTTCGACGCCTGCCAACTCCGGACGCGGGCGGTGACCTCTTCGGCCGACACGCCGCCATCGCCGTCGGTGTCGAGGTTCGCGAGCGCGGCGTTCAGCCCAGGAGCGGCGGCGAGTTCCGCGCCCGCCACCTTGCCGTCGCCATTCGTGTCGTATTGCTCGATGGCTCGACGGCCCGCAGCCGCGGCGTCGATCTTGGGTTGATCGACTCTTGGCGGAGAGGAACCGCACCCGCAGGAGGTCAACGCGAATGCCAACAACAGGGACTGCCGGACTGCGGGAATTCGGATCATGAGCATCGCCCTTGGAGAGCCTTGCGGAAGCGAAAGTGCGTGCAGTTTACAGGGGATTTGCAGGGGAATGCGGGTCGTGCGCGAAAGCGAGAAAAAAGTGCGCTTAACCGTTCGGGGAACTTCGACCCCTTGGGTTAAGATGGATGAAAATTCGACACACTTCGCACAACACGTATGCTCGTCCGAATTGGGACGAAAGTCTCTCTAAGCACAGCCGAGGCACACCATGTTCCGTAAGGAGGATCAGATGCATTTAAGGTACTTGTCGCTGGGATTGGCGGCAATATTCGCCGCCGTTTCCCCGGTATCGGCGGTGGTGATCGTGAACGAGACGTTCGACAACTACACGAGTGAAGCGGAGCTGCACGCCAACTGGCGGGGGAACCCGGGTGCGGGTACCGTCGCGGGAACCATTGAACAGGTCGAGGAAAAGTTCGTGCTCGAGGATGCCATCGTCCACAGCGCTGATTTCGACGGCGACGGCAACGTCGACGCCCGCGATTTCATCATCTGGCGCAATAACCTCAACGCGACAGGTGCCACTCTCCAGATAGGCGATGCCAATCGCGACGGAGTGGTCAACCGCCACGACTATCGTCTATGGAAGGGCTCGTACGGAACAGAGCCTCCCTCCGGTCCCCCCGGTAAGGCGATCAAGCACGTCGCCAACACTTCCCCTCCCAGTACACCCGATGGGAATATTGTCTGGACGAAACCGCTCGACCCTAACTTTTTCGATGGTTCGATCTTCCCGACAGCAGCCGAGCCAATTGTCATGCGAGGCGACATTTACGTTGCGAGTGGCGCGACTCAGCGCAATACCATTGGCCTGCGGTACGACAATCCGGCAGCGAACTTGGTGGAACTCGGTTTTTATAATGGCAACATGAAAGGGGCTGGGTTGCGGGTGGCCTTATGGCAAACCAGCGGCGGCGGAACCAACCCCGACTGGCAATACTTCGACTTCGACCCCGTATTCGACATTGACGATCGATTTCCCACCCTGACCGGTGGGGGAGCGGGCAATGTCACCTGGAGCGAGATATTTCAACATTTTGGAGCCGCCTGGCACCAGTTCGAGATAACCATCACCGAAACGTCCGTCTTGGCGACGATTGACCTGCTTCGCGATGGAATCAATAACGCGACGGGCGAAGCGGGTGTCGACGCGACCTTGAGCTTCGACACGGGAATCACTCTTCAGCAGGCGGGCTTCAACTCCCTCCGCATCGGCGGGCCCTCGCAGTTGGGAACGGAAGCAGACGCCTGGTTCGACAATATCTTCCTGTCGGGCCCGCAAGAGACTGTGGATGTCACTCTACTTACAGCAACGGTCCCCGAGCCCACCACCTGGGCGCTTGGCCTGATCGCGGGTGTGACATGCCTCGCCGCGCGGCGCTGCCGACTTATTTGATGTTGTGATGTCATTATCCGGCCAATCCTCTGGGGATCGCCGGTAAATCCCACCAACCGCGCCGGGGGGGTTGCGCCTCGGCGCGGTTCGTTGTAAGTGAGTCCTCATGACAAAGTGCTCCCTCCCTGTCGCAATTGTTGACTACGGCATCTGGAAAGCGAATCATGGTATATCGGTGGGAGGCGCTCTCGTCACAGATCCCACCCAAATACCGGAACCATCGACTCGCGGGCTGATTTTCTTGGGGGCACTGCTGTGTGTGGCACACAGGAAAGGCATTGCAGATTGAGTTCGCCTACGAGCATTCGCAAGCGGTCGGCCTGGGTGGTGTTGCTCATGGCGGCGTCGTTGGTGCCCCTTTCGGCACGGGCCGAATTCGGCGATTTCCGCGCCCTGTGGGTCTCGCGATTCGAATACAACATGTCGGGCCCCGCCGGGGTCCAGCAGGTGATGGCCAACGCCGCCAGCATGGGGATCACGGACGTCGTGTTCCAGGTCCGCGGTACGGCCGATGCCTATTACAACAGCAACTATGAGCCGCGCTCCCATCGCTTGCAGGGGAGTTGGGATCCGCTGCAAACGGCGATCACCGCGGCGCACGCCCACGGAATGAAGGTGCATGCCTGGATCAACACGCTACCTCTCTGGAGCGGCACCGAGCAGCCCGCCAATCAGGCCCACCCGTTCCACAACACGAATCCCAGCTTCCGGCGGATGGACTCGAGTGGGAATCTCGAAAGCCCGATCGCCAGCCCCACTCTACCGGGCACCTACGCCCTCAATGGTGAGTACGCGACGGTCAATCCGATTCTCCCCGAAGTCCACACGCACATCAATAATGTCGTGAGGGACATCGCCACCAATTACGCCGTCGACGGTGTCCACCTCGACTACATCCGTTGGGGTGGCAATCAGAATTTCGCCACCCTGCCGCACGACCCCCAGTCGCACGCGCTGTTTCAGCAGGCGACGGGACTCAATGCCGCGAACTCCGCCAACGCGGCCGCCTATCGCACCTTCATCAAGAACCGCATCACCGATCTGGTCGGGTCGCTGAAATCGACCATCGATCAGGCCGAAGTGACCACCGGCCGCAAGATCGATCTGTCGGCGGCTGTCTGGCGCGATCCCGACATCGGCGAGAACGAGCGACTACAGGATTATCGCACCTGGCTCGAGAACGACTATCTCGACATCGTGATGCCGATGATCTACTTGAACGACGCGAACGATCATCTCATGCTGCCGAACCTGCTGAACACGCTCGCCATTCCCTCGAACGCGAGGGTCGCGCCGGGTCTCGGGGTCTACCTGCATGGCGATCCCCAGCTCACGGTGACCCAATTGCAGCGCCTCTACGACAATGGGGCGGACGGGGCGACGTTCTTTTCCTACTCCAACTTCTTCGGTAGCGACCCCCTCGCCGCGCAGCGTCGCGGTTTGGTCCAGCAGTTTTACAGTTCGATCGAGAGCCCTCCCGCAGAGGAAGGGGACTATAATCTCGGCAATCATGTCCTGGTCGACTTCGAAGTCGACGAAGGCCCCTTCCACCGCCACCCCACCTTCTCCGGCACCACGGAAGGGGTCCTGCCCTCTTCGACCGCCGACCGCACGACGTCGATGGCTCACCGCGGGATCGCTTCGCAGGTGCTCGACATCAAGGCTGAAGGGAGCGGCCCCTGGCTGGTTCGCCATCTGTCGGGCTCAGGCAACCCGGGCGATAACGAGGCGTTCGCGACCGACGGTTTTCTTGGTTTCTGGCTCAAGACGACCGCCACCGGGCTCTCCGTGGCACCGGTCCTCGACGACCCGGGGACTGGCGACCGCGGCATCGCCCGCAGCATCGTCGCCGATGGCGAGTGGCACCTCTACGAGTGGAATCTCGACGACAACTCGCAATGGGAAGCGTGGGTCACCGGAAACGGGATCATCGACGGCCCCATGGCCAGCCTCGACTCGATCCAATTCTTCGGCATCGGCGACGCGGTGATCTATCTCGACACCGTCGCCCACAACCCGCTTGGGAGCCTCGTGATCCCGCGCCTCGAGGGAGACTACAACCAGGATGGCGTGGTCAATGCAGCCGACTACACGGTGTGGCGAAACAGCCTGGGAGAAACCGGCAACGGGCTCGCCGCCGACGGCAACCGCGATGGCACCGTGAATCAGCTCGATTATGAAATGTGGCGCGACAACTTCGGGGCGACTCGCGATGGGGCGAGTTTGGAAAGCCCGATTCAGGCGGTTCCAGAACCACGGCTGATCGGAGCATTGGTCGCGTGCGGACTGCTAATCAGCAGAGTGCTGAAGCGAACGAGAGCCAACGGCTAGAGAATGGCGACCGGAGCCCTTCACGGTCGCAGTGCGGGCGAGGCCGCATGTCGAATGCGATGGCGCAGCCGAGTACGCCCCGCTTCCCGCATGCTATCGGTTCTAAGCCGAGAGCGACCGATAATACTCGATCGATCGTCGCAGGCCCTCTTGAAAGTCGATCTGGACTTCATATCCGAGCAGCCGTTCGGCAAGCGTCGTATCGGCCAGACTCGCTTTGACATCCCCCGCGCGGCTGGGGGCGAACTGGGGCTCGATCCGGGTGCCGAGCACGGCATTGATCGACGCCACCAGATCAAGCAGGGTGAACTGCTGGCCGCAGGCGACATTGATGACCCGTCCCACGGCCCCCTCGGCGGTTGCCGCGGCGAGATTGCCATAAACGACATTGTCGATAAAAGTGAAATCGCGCGATTGCCGCCCATCGCCGTAGATGGTCGGCCGCTCTCCCTTGAGCATCTTCGTCACGAAGATCGGAATCACTGCCGAGTATTCGCTGTTGGGATCCTGTCGCGGGCCAAAGACGTTGAAATAGCGGATCCCCACCGTCTCGAGCCCGTAAGTCTCGGTGAACGCCTGGCAATAGTATTCCCCCGTCAACTTGGCGGCGGCGTAGGGGGAAAGGGGCTGGGGCAGGTCCATCTCGCGCTTCGACGAGAAGGGTTGATTGCCGTAGGCACTGCTCGACCCGGCATAGATCACACGCCGCACGCCCCCCCGCCGGGCAAGGTCGAGCACATTGAGCGTCCCCGTGGCACAGGCATGATGGGTCGCCAGCGGGTCGGTCACACTCCGCGGGACCGACGCCAGCGCCGCCTGGTGGTAGACGTAGTCGATCCCCTCCATCGCACTGGCCAGTCCCTCGCGATCGAGCAGGTCCCCCTCGACGATCTTGACGCGACCCTCGAGATGTTGGAGGTTCTCAAGCCGGCCCGTGCTGAAATTGTCGAACACGGTGACCTGGTCACCCCGTTCGACCAGGGCGGAGGCAATGTGAGAACCGATAAACCCGGCACCGCCGGTGACCATATACTTCGTCATAATTGCAATACCCGCCAGGTCCTCTGTCTTTCTAGGCCTTCACGATCGTGGCACCCTGTGTTGTCACACCCGCCAGCGCATTGCGCGTGTCGACGATCAACTGGCTGTGCTCAACAATGAAATTGTAGTCAAACGCTGAATGGTCGGTGACAATCAGCACGCAGTCCTGCTGTGCCAGATAGTCGGCCGTCAGCTTCTGGCTCGCGAGTTCCGGCACATCGAAGTGCCGCATTCGAGGAAGTTTCGGTACGTGGGGGTCGCTGTACGACAGGTCGGCTCCACGTTCCAGCAGCAATTCCATGATTTCGAACGCGGGGCTCTCTCGCGGGTCGTCCACGTCCTTCTTGTAGGCGACCCCCAGCATGCAGATCTTGCTGCCATTCACCGGCTTCTGCACGGCGTTGAGCGCCAGGCCAAGTCGCTCGACGACATACTCGGGCATGCTGGTATTGACCTCACCCGCGAGTTCGATGAACCGCGTCGAAAGGTCGTATTTGCGGGCGATCCAAGTCAAATAGAAGGGATCGATCGGAATGCAGTGCCCCCCAAGTCCTGGCCCCGGATAAAACGCTTGGAACCCGAACGGTTTGGTCTTGGCCGCGGCGATCACCTCCCAAACATCGATCCCCAACCGGTCGAACACCTTCTTGAGTTCGTTCACGAGCGCAATGTTCACAGCGCGGTAAGTGTTTTCCAGCACCTTGCAAGCCTCGGCCACTTCGCACGACGAGACAGGCACCACCTGACTTACCGCATAGCCATAAAGCTGCGTTGCCAACTCCAAACTGGTCGCATCGTAACCACCGACGACCTTCGGAATGCGGCTCGCGGAGAAATCGGGGTTCCCAGGATCTTCGCGCTCGGGGCTGTAGGCGAGATAGAAGTCCTCTCCACACGTGAGCCCACTCTCAGCGAGAATCGGCAACAGCACATCCCGCGTCGTGCTGGGATAAGTCGTGCTCTCGAGCACGACAATCTGCCCCGGACGCAGCCGCTTGGCGATCTCTTCGGTTGTCGACACGACATAGCTCAGATCGGGATCGCGAGTCTCCGTCAGCGGCGTCGGGACACAAATCAGAATCGCGTCGGGCCGATCGAGTTCCGCCATGTCGGCGGTCGCGGCAAGCGTCTCATTACCCACGCACTCGGCTATCCACTTCGGATCCAGGTGCCCAATGTAACTCTTCCCCGCCCGCAGCATGTCGACTTTCTTCTGGTCGACATCGAACCCCAAAACACGAAACCCGGCCTCGATGAAGGCATGAGCGAGCGGGAGGCCGACGTAGCCGAGGCCGACAATGCCGACGAGGGCGGATTTGTCGGCGAGTTTTTCTTGTAGCGATTTCATGTCAAACAGGGTCCTTGGAATGCAAACGCAAGAGTCAATATGCGCAGATAAGTGTTATCTCTTCAAGAGTTCCTCTGCGATCCGTTCCGAAGCGTGCCCATCCCAGAGGTCGGGACAAGTGCCAGCTTTGTACGTTCCCTCAAGGACGGCTGAAATACAGTTACGCAGCAAGTCGAAATTGTTGCCTACCAATGTGCTCGTCCCAACTTCAACTGTTATTGGGCGTTCGGTGTTTGACCTTAAAGTCAGACAGGGAACTCCAAGTGCCGTCGATTCCTCTTGTAGGCCTCCCGAATCCGTGATGATGAGTCCAGCGTTGGCATTGAGCGACAGGAATTGAAGATAGCCCAACGGGCCAACGACATGGAGGTCGTGGGCACCCTCAATGCGGTCCTGCAGGCCGAGTCTCTCGAGCGACTCCCGCGTTCGCGGATGGACGGGAAAGATCAGTGGAATTCGCGAAGCCGCTTCGATCAGGACATCGACAATACATTCTAGAGTCGAGACATCGTCGACGTTAGAGGGGCGATGAAGAGTCACCACTCCATACTCACCATGTCGAAATCCGTATTTCTTCGATTCGTCTAATTCCCTCGCCCTGGGAAGCATGCTCAGGAGCGTGTCAATCATCACGTTGCCAACCAAGGCAATACTCTCCGTGGAATGTCCTTCCTTCAAGAGATTGTCGACTCCAGCGGGTTCCGATACCAGCAGCAAATCCGAGATGGAATCGGTGACGATGCGATTGATTTCCTCAGGCATTCCCCTATCGAAGCTACGCAAACCTGCTTCGACATGGGCAATGGGGATGCCTAACTTCGCCGCGGCGAGCGAACACGCCATCGTCGAATTCACGTCGCCGACGACAACTAATCTATCGAAGCGACCTCCGTTGCCTGGACCCTCCTTTAATACGGTTTCCATTCTTTCAAGTACACGTGCCGTCTGTACGGCATGACTCCCCGATCCCACTTCGAGCGAGACATCCGGTCGCCGCATACCCAAGTCACGGAAGAAAATGTCCGACAGGCTCGCATCATAGTGTTGCCCCGTATGAATGAGTGTGACTCCTAGCCGGTCGCCATCAGGATGCCCCTCCAGCGCGCGGATGATGGGCGCCATCTTCATAAAGTTCGGTCGTGCACCGACGACACATGCGAAATTAATGCGTTCCACTGTTACTACTTTCCGCTCAGACGCAAAAAGGATGAGCTTGGCCTACACCGCAATTCGATTTAGATTTAACCGTAGGCTAGTTTCCTGCATGCGGCGACTCCCCGGCGGCGCACTTTTCTCGCAAAGATCCCCTTCAACCACGCTCCGTCACGAGGTTTTCCGCAATATTGCTGCGGTCACGCGCAGCGCTTGTGTTAAAATTGGGAAAACTGTAACAATTACGTGAAATCTCGGGTTGATCCTCAAGCGGGAGGCGGTTTAAATGCTACCTTTTAAGGGCGCGGCTAAAATCTGCGCCGCCTGCTTAATTACCCTTGTCTGCTTTTCGTCGACTCATCAACTTTTCCCGATGCCCGGGTTACCGGGCCACATGACGGTGCGAGCACTCCTGGTGGAGGGAGGCCTCGCTGACTTCGCCACTTTGAAGTTTACAGCTCAGGATTACACCATGTCGCGGAAGTCAACGGTACCAGCCCGCAAGGCTGCTGGTGCAGGTTTTCATATCGAGCAGCTTGAATCTCGCTGCATGTTCGCTGGCGATGGTTGCATCCCTGAACCCCCGGTCACAGGGCAGCAGACCGGCGATGGCATTCCCGCATTGGTTCTACATGATATGCCGATGCCGACGAACACTTTGTCAAAGCCCATGGTGAATGCGGGTAGTGATGCTACTGCCAATGTGGGGGGGGCGTTTCAGCTCGCCGGGGAGGTTATTGTCAACAAGAATGTCGATCTTTCCGTCGAGTGGACTCTGATCTCGGGCCCTGGAAGTGCCACATTTGGCGATGCCACGAAACTTAATTCAACTGTTCAGTTCGACCAGGCCGGCACGTACGAACTCGAGATCACTGCAACCAACGATGGCATTACCGTCAGCGATCGAATGCTCGTCACGGTCACGGCGGGCCCGGCACTTCCGATCCAGCCGGAACTATTCGACACCACCTACTCACTGCCGACGGGTGGGACGACGCACTATGTCAACGCGGGAGGCAATTTCCAGGCGGCCCTCGACGCGGCTCAGTTGGGTGACGTGATCGTTCTCGAAGCGGGTGCGACGTTTACGGGGAACTTCGTCCTGCCAGAAAAGACGGGGGAGGGCTGGATCTACATCATCTCGTCGAAGTTGGACCAGTTGCCCGAAGGGGAGCGGGTGGGGCTGGAGCACTCGCACCTGATGCCGAAACTGGTGGCGGGTAACAGTCAACTCCCCGTATTGCGGACAAATTTTGCCGCCCATCATTATCGAATCGCCGGCGTTGAGGTTGCTACCAACGCTGCCATGCTGGATCTGATCCGGACCGGCTATGGGGTAGATCCGGGCGAATCTGTATGGGACATCCGAAAGGCACAGGGCGATGAAGAATTGCCGCACCACATTACGTTCGATCGGATGCTGATCCATTCCTCGTCGGACACGAACCGTCTACGGCACGGGATTATGCTCAATGGCGAGTATATGGCCGTGATTGATTCATATATCGCCAACGTAAAGGACACGAGCGATGCCCAGGCCATATGGACGTTCCTGGGAGATGGCCCCTTTAAAGTCGTGAATAACTTCTTGGAAGCGACTGGGGAAAACATGTTAGTCGGTGCATTAGGTGGGTGGGAAGGGAATATCCCGTCGGACTTCGAGATTCGAGGGAATCATTTCTTTAAGCGAACAGCATGGCTCGATCCTGATCTCTGGGGCGTGAAGAATCTATTCGAAATCAAAAACGGGCAACGGTTCCACATCACTGGCAACGTATTTGAAAACAACTGGACGGATGCGCAGGTTGGCTTTGCGATACTGTTTACCGTGCGCAACCAAAATGGGGGAGCAGAATGGTCCGTTGTTCAAGACATTAATTTCGAAAACAATCTGATCAAAAATGTGGCCAGCGCGTTCAACATCACCGGCGAAGACGACCTACATCCCTCAGAGCAAACCAAACGCATACGCATTTCGAATAATCTCTTGGAAAACGCGACATGGGAATACGGCAGGCCAGTTTTCCTTCAGACGGGGACACCGAATCGTCCTATCCTCGATTTAACAGTCACCGACAACACTTTCCTATCGGCCCCGGATGAAAATGGGCCATATGGTGACGTCAACTTTTCAAGCAACCGCCTGAACGTGGACGGCATGTTGCTGAGAGACAATTTATGGGTACATGGGAGCTACTCGGTAAACAATGATCGAGTGAACAATCTGACGAACGAGAACAATGTCATTGTGATGATCCCTGGTAACCCGCGTTATTCCGCTAATAAGTCGATCTTCAACGGCACGCATCCCAACAACTTTATGGCCGACCCCGGTTTCGGTTCGGTGGGATTTGTGGACTTCCTGAACGGGGATTTCCGGCTGGCGGCGGGCAGCCCCTACAAGAACAGTGCTAGCGACGGAACCGATCCGGGCGCGGACATGGGGAAGCTGCTTGAAGCCATCAGCACCGTCGCAACGCCCCAAGGTATGCGGCCCCCTTTGAACCCAGAGGTAATCGACGATGCCATCGACGGCATGCCGAGGGGCAGGGTCGAGCCGCGGGGGTCCCTCATTCCGCCGACTGATTCAATCGACACGCATGGTGGAGAGCCCGAAGTCGGCGTTCCGCCATTACCGCTGGAAGTCAAGGCCCGAGAGTCGGCCTTTATCGCCCCGTCGCTCTCCCAATCCCTGAACCGGGGTCAAGGAGAATCAGATGCGACAGCTTATGAGTCCGAGGGGAAATACGAGCGCCTACTCGACGAACTCTTTGCCTGGCTCGATACAGTTGCGTCCAATAAAAGCGACACCTGAGCAGCATCAACTTCCTTCGGCTTACGGACTGACGACGGCACGCTTTAGGCCGCCAAATGTCCCGATTTCAGCACGTTTCTTTCGAATCAGTTTCTGGACAAACGACTCAATGGCCATTACTCGATGGTCCCAACTGTTCGAGCTGGCAACGATTCGACGCGCCTCCACTTTCTCACTGCAGATGGCATTCGGATCAAGATTCTTATCAATTAATTCCAGCCACCCCTCGGCTGAATAGGCGATGTCTACGACGTCTGAAAACTCGCAGACTGCGCTCAGTGGGCTGCTAATGACGGGTTTTCCCACAGCAAGGTATTCATGCAGTTTTAAAGGGTACCCGTTGCAGGCCCAAATGCCGGGGTCCATGCTGTAGCACATTGTATTGATGTCCAAGTGTGCCATGTAGTGCGGTAGCTCGTCGACGTCCTTTTGGCCTAGAAAGTAACAATTCGGCAACTGCTGGATTGCTTTCAGGAGGTGACTCTCCTCCGCCATAAGATTTCCGATCGGGCCGATGGCGACGAACGACACATTCGGCCGTTTTTCTGCAAGAAAGCGAAAGAGCCCAAGATCCACCTTTGTGTTAATTCGACCCGTATAACCGACACGTGGATGGGGAATGGGGGCCAAATCAGATGGCTCCACATACTCCGGACGGCAGAACAACTCAAAATCAACTCCATTGGGCACCACTTCGATTTCGCGCTCACATTCTTGATTCATCCTTGCTCGAATCCCTTCGGACGAGGCAATCACGAGATCACTGTTTTCCATCAGCTCGCGCTCTTCAGCCAAGTATCGTCGGGCTCCTGTTTGTTTAGAGAAATCATCGTAGGCGTGATAAACCAGGACGTCGTGCTGAATGTAACGCGAGTATTCGTAGAAGCAAGGATGAAACAAGTAGAGCACCCGGGGCGCGACTGGATCAGCCGACTTATCAACCCAACGGCAGAACCATTTGAGCACCCACTGATCATATCTCTTGAGGCGCGGACTTCTCAGCAAATACTTCGGGACTTCACAAACGTGAACATTGTCTCGCCTCTGCTTACAGCCGAAAAAGGAATGCTGACTGCGGTAGTGTTCCTTTTTACGATCCCAGGTGAACCAAGCACCATTGGTGTAAAGCACTTCATGCCGAGCCCCTAGCCGTGAGAAAAGGTGCTGCCGGTTCATCCATATTCGATCCCATGCATTGGGTGCCATGACGACAAAGGACAACGAATCCCCTTTTGTCTCCGCAGATTGCATGGAAATGCTACTTTTGAAGTTCGGCATAAACCGCAATTTATCCTCGAGCCATTCCAGGTATGCAGCTGCAAGTATCGACTTGCGCCTTTTCGAGGCGTTTCGGCCT
The DNA here is from genome assembly GCA_964650265.1 of uncultured Planctomycetaceae bacterium. GTDB lineage: Bacteria > Planctomycetota > Planctomycetia > Pirellulales > Lacipirellulaceae > CAZYQQ01. The sequence goes on along the minus strand of CAZYQQ010000016.1, from coordinate 44,355 downwards.
ATCTACTGCGCAGCTATGACGCCGTTGCCAGTAAGACTGTTTTTCCGCGATGTCGCCTCAGAGAGTATGCGGTAAAGTCCACCGATGCTCTTATCCATCGAGAACTCTCTAGAGATGTGATCTCGGGCGGCCCTTCCAAGGTCGGCGGCAAGTTCGGAATGCTTAGCGAGTCGAAGCATTCGCTCCGCCATTTCCGCAATATCTTTCTCGGCGACCAAAAATCCTGTTTCGCCATCGACCACGACGTCAGGGATCCCTGCATGGCGTGTGGAAACCACCGGCACGCCGGTTGCCCCTGCCTCTAGAATCGCCAGTGGCGTTCCTTCACAATCACCATTCGAGGCTTCAATCGAATGTTGTACGAAGGCTCGGGCATTTCGCATTTCTTCTGCAACCACGTCATGGGGCTGTGCGCCGAGAAAGGTCACTGCATCGGCGATTTTTAATGCTGTTGTGAGATCTCGACACAAGCCATGCAATGGCCCCTCACCCACCATTCTCAGTTTTGCTTCGGGAACTTGCCGAACCACCTCAGCGAACGCAAGCAGTGTCAAGTGGGGAGCTTTCTTTTCGACAAATCGGCCCACGGCAAGAAATGTTGGCGAAGAAGTCTCCGGTGATGCGCCATCAAATAGGTGGCAATCTATGCCGTAAACATTCAAGTGGGTTTTCTCCGGGTCTGCTCCCATCTCAAGCAGACGTGTTTTCATGGCGCTGGAGACTGCCACAACCCCTCCGGCCTTTTGGAACATTTCTCGATATGAGTTGCGATACCGGGACAGAACCTCTTTCACACTCGCATCCGATCCGTGGAAATGGACGATTAATGGGATGTCGGCGAGCTCGCAAGCTGGCATGACTGCAACTCCCATAGGCCCGTACTCTGCCAGCACGACATCAGGCTGGCAGTTGCGAAAGGCCTTCAAATAGCTGGCGGTGATTTCCCAATTCCAACTCCGCCCTGTTAGAAGGCGCCCCACTTTTCTAAGAGCGCGGCTCGGCACGCTCTGCGAAAGTGCGGGTTGATCACCCAGCATGGGAATCTGCCCATGGACTACAGTTACCTTTGCCGGCAGCCGTTCCACGTGCGCCCGGATAAAGGTTTCCGATACGCTACCCGCGTTAGTTTGTACTATGCAAAGTTTCACGGAAGCCTCATTGCCACGTGTGTGCTCTGCAAGCAATGAAAGTTCGTTCTCCAGCCGCACCTAAACACGGCCTGGCCGAGCTCGATGAGGGCAAATGGGCGTTCCAGCCATATCGATAATTCTTCTCCATGTACGTAGCCTTAGTGATCGACTCGGTTATGGTGCCACCTTCTCTTCTGCGACCGATTCCCTGGCGCATATTCCATGCTTAGTTGCCACGACAATCCATGTGCATGCATCCCTGTCACGGGACGAATCGGGACAACGCATGTCGGCACGCCTGATACGCCATTGCACGTAACGTGTGAAGACCTTTCGGAAGACCTTTGGAACGCGAGTCAATACGGCGTCCTGCCACAATTGCAGTGCCGTTGCCTCTGGGCCGAGAATTCCTCGGAATCGTACGATGCCGAAACCTGCATTCTCAATCTCGCGCTGAAGTCCTGTGCAGGTCCAACGCCAGAAGTCGCACGGGTCGGGGTGGTAGCGCCATACTCCGTGCGTCGACAGAACGAGTGTTCCGCCGGGAGAAAGGACCCGGCAGGCTTCGGCAAGGTACTTCTGGGGGCAGCTAACGTGTTCCAGCACCTGACTTGAAAGTACGAGATCAGCGCATTCGGATTCAAGCGGTAGCAGATTCGGCGCCTCCATGATACGATCCGCCATCTCATTCCCCACGAGATCACAGCCGATGTATTCTGCTACGGAGGACTCGAAGAGAGGTCGATAGGGCATATTGCCGCAGCCAAAGTCGACGAGCCGTAGCGATTCAGCATGACAAAAATCACGGACGATGCTCTCGAATTCAACCCTCATTTGGGTGAGAACCCAATACAATCGACTTGACCGTGATGGAAAAAGTCGCTCGCCCCGTCCGGCTGCTGGCTGCGTTCGCAGTTGCGCAGATGCCGGAGCTTCTATCACGTTATTTGCCATTTGACGTTGCTCCAGTGTACGGCGCCCCAAGGGCGGCTCGCCCAGTCAAGTTCGCCGGTCGCAAGTTCGTCGATCCCTACTTCGAACAGGGGGTAATCGAGGACGACGTCAAATGCTTTGGCGTTTGCGTTCTTGTTGATACCAACGTCCACCGTGTAAAGCCCAGGAGCTAGGGGGAGGTCGCTGACTTCCAAGCGGACAACCTGCCGGCCGACGGTGAGACTGAAGTCGAACTGTTGATCCTGCGAAAAGAAGGTCGAAACCCGTTGCTCATGATTCCGAAGAAGACCTACCGATAGGCATGCACGTTCGAGCGAGATCGAAGAACTGATCTCACAGCAGATCGTGACCGAACTGCCTGACTCAATTCGCGGGAGTAGCCCGGAGGCTCGTTCATATCCAGAAACCCAGATGCGCTCGATGCCAACCGTAGCCGAATCATCTCGGCGGCTTCTGCGAAAGTAATCGAGATTGCCATTCGCACCGTTCGCCTGGATCACGGCTTCGTTGAGATAGGCGTCGATCGCTTGGGACGTCCCCCCTTCGTAAGCGATTTGGCCTGATTGTAGAAAAACTCCTCGCGACGTGAGAGAACGCACAGCGGGCATGTTGTGACTCACAAAAAGGACGGTCCGCCCCTGTGAGGCAACGTCCTGCATCTTCCCCAAACACTTCTTCTGAAACTCCGCATCCCCCACCGCCAGCACTTCGTCAATAATGAGAATCTCCGGCTCCAGATGGGCGGCGACGGAGAACGCGAGGCGGACTTTCATGCCGCTGCTGTAGCGCTTAATGGGCGTGTCGAGGAAGCGCTCGACGCCTGAAAAGTCGACGATTTCGTCGAACTTTTGATCGATCTCCCGCTTGGTCATCCCCAGGATTGTGCCGTTCATGTAGATGTTCTCCCGGCCGGAGAGTTCCGGGTGGAAGCCGGTGCCGACTTCCAGCAGGCTCGAGACGCGGCCGCGGATGGTGGCCCGGCCGGTGGTGGGCTCGGTAATGCGGCTCAATATTTTGAGCAGTGTGCTCTTGCCCGCGCCGTTGCGGCCGATGATCCCCAGCACTTCCCCCTCGGCGACTTCGAACGACACGTCGCGCAGTGCCCAGACGATGTCCTGCTCCTCCTGGTCGGCCCGGGCGGAGAAGGTATTGAGGCGGCGGAGGCGGTGGAAGTTGCGCAGCGGGGCCTTCATCCACGACGTGGCGGCACCGACCAGCGTGTCGGGGACTTCTTCTTTGAGGCCGAGGCGGTAGGCCTTGCCGAGATTTTCAACGGTGATCGCGGAGGGCATGGGGGATTTATGATTTCTAATTTCTGATTTCTGATTTCTGATTGCTGAGGTTTAATGCTGAGGGCTGTTGGCCGACAGGACTTCCTTCTTACATACATCCTTTACGCCACGTCGGCGAAGAGACGTTCGCGGCTGCGGAAGTAGAGGCAGCCGGTTAGCGCGATCACCAGGGCGGAGACGGTGCTCACGGCGAGCAGGGTCCAGGGCATCGGTTGGGTGCCTAACAGGGCGGAGCGGAAGCCTTCGATGACGCCAACCATCGGGTAAAGGGCATAATAGGGGCGGTATTGTTCGGGAATTATTGTGACAGAATAGACCACGGGAGCGGCATACATAAGCGATTGGACGACGAAATTCATCGCGTGTTTTACGTCGCGGTACTGGATGGCCAGAGCGGTGCACCACATGCCAACCCCCGCGGCAGTGATCATCATCAGCAGCACTAGCAATGGAAGCAGCAGCACTCCCCAGGTGGGGACGATACCGAACCAGACCATCATGCCCGCCAGTATGACCGAGGCGATGGCGAAGTCGAGCAGTTTGGCTACGACTGCGGACATCGGGAGGATGAGCCGAGGAAAATAAACCTTGCTAATCATATTAGCATTAGTAACGAGACTTTCGGCACTTTCGGTCAACGCGTTAGAAAAGTACGTCCAGGGGACTAACGCAGCAAAGCTGAAGATGGCGTAGGGGACGCCGTCCGACTCAATGCCGGCGAAGTTCCCGAACACCACAGTGAAGATCAACATCGAGAACACCGGCTGAATCACGGCCCAACCAATCCCAATCGCACTCTGGGCGTAACGGACCTTTATGCTCCGCCACACGAGGAAGCGAAACAAATCGCGATACTGGACGAATTCGCGCCACTCTATGAGCCGCCAGCCGCCGCGCGATTCGATAACAGTGACCCGGTCCTTGAAGTTCGTGCGGGACGCATGAGACGCGTCCCCATCGCCGAGCCTGGGGCTGGCAGCGGGATTAGAGGCGGGAGTGTCGAGGAGGGTATCGGGCATTTGAGCGAGGTTGGGGGCTCAGGGGTTCGGGGGGCAGGAGTCAGGGAACCGGCCAACCCTGAGTCGTGACGGCCATTGGCTGATCGCTACCTCTATCATTCTCAGGACTTCAAAAGCTCGCAGCGGCTATTCTGGCCCGCGGCGGCAAATTGTGGTGCCGGCTGTGCGGATTTCAACCATTCTAGCGGCGAACCAGCTTGCAGCGAATGACCGACGTGAACCACTCCCGCGTGAGGCGGCAGTGGAGGGGCCTCGCGACGCGGATGGGGACCGGCTCGAAGAACTCGAAGCGAAAGGGGCTTGCGGCCACCAGGTGCTCGAAGCGACGGATGGTCATCTGGTTGAGGCCGCCCGCGACTTCGCCGAAGCGGGTGGCACCGTCGGTCTTAAAGTCGGACCGCCAGCGGATAAGCGCCGATTCGGTGAACATCAGGTGGGCCCAGGGGAAAACGGAGAACAAATGGCCGCCGCGGGGATGGTACCAGGTGGGGCCAAAGGAGACCCAAATTGAGCCGCCCGGTTTCAGTAAGGTTTCCATGATCTGGAGGATATTTGCCGGATCAGCGAAGTGCTCAAACGAATCGAGCGAGACGATCACATCAGCCTCTCGATCCGCGGCGGTGCTAAACGTACAGCGGTCGGAAACGCCCGCATGGTCGGCATGCTGGCGGGCTCTGTCGAGTATTTCCGGCCGGACGTCGACCCCGATCACCCGGCAACGGCCGCGTTGGGCGAGTTCCACGGCTTCATGCCCTTCCCCGCAACCGAAATCGACGACGGTCTTCCCCTCGACATCGGCCCAAAACCTGGGCCCCAGCAATTCATCGAGCTTGCTTTTGCCCTCGTAGGCGTCACCATCCATGGGGGAATGGCTGCCGTCGTTGATCTTGCGAAGCAAGCTGTAGCCGAGATTTCCGCCGAGGATGCCCATTCTCACACTCGACCATAAAGTACGGCATAGCCTGCCAGACGATCGACATAGGGTATTTTCAAGAGCCATTTGTCAGCCAATGCAATGCCGCGCGAGCTATAACGGCGGGGAATACTGCTGTTCTCGAAGGAACCCTGCTTAAGAATAAATCGATGCAAACGCCCCATGAAATGGAAAGGAACAATCTGTAAGTCAGTTAGATGTGATTTCAGCGTTTCTATCTCTGGCCGTTCTAATGGCCGCTCATCGGGTGTAGCGTCTGTCTTCACGGGTATCATGTGTCGAATGCGACGCAATGTATGACAAAAATTCACTGGCTCGCTGTAGACGTGCAATCCTCCTTCCCGTGTCATTGAAGTCAGCAATTGCAGCGATTCATCAAGCACGGGGATCAGATGATGGAGGATAGCATCGCCCCAAACGATATCGAAGGGTCCTCCGAGGTCAGGTGCTGATTCAAGAGGGGAGCTGACAAATTCACAACGGTCAGCAACTCCCGACATTTCAGCTCGCTGTTTGGCTAGCTCAATCGCCTTTCGCGAAATATCCAAGCCAACAACCCGAGCTCCTAGCTCCGCCAGCAACACAGCGTTCTGTCCATCACCACATCCAACATCAAGAATAAGACGGTCGGTCAGATCGCCCATTAGATGGAAGCGGAATTCTTTATGGTATAGCGTGCCTGGGTCTCGATAACGTTGGAGAACACTTTTCTCTGTAGGAGTTATTCTCTTGGATGCTTCGTCCGCCCAGTTGTCAAAGAACTGGGCTTCTGCTTCCCAACGCTGAGTGGATTCATTATCCTGTGGATGATTCACTGATATTCTATATGGGGTTGAGATTGATGAGTCATGTCGATGAGACTTGGGCAAAGTAGAAGATTCTCGGCCAAGCACCGCAAAGACGGAAACAGTGTTGTTTCAGGCTCGCTTTGGTGGAGGTATTGCGGGGGACAGCGCGGCTCGTTTCCCCCTCTTATGCTTCAGTCGCAACAGTGGTTCCTCAACCACGTAGTAAGAAACGGTCGCCAACACAACTGTGCCCGCGACGGCAAGTGCCGTTGATCCGGTACGTACTTGCAGGGGATAGAGTGCTAATTGCTGATACAGGTAAAGTCCATAGGAGATCTTGGACAGAAACGCGATCCATGGCTGATTAATCCATGCCCACGACTGGGAGCTACTCTGAGCAACTAATTGCAAGAGTAGGACGGCAAGCAGGGGCGGTGCCAGCACAAGGCCTACGGAGTCGCGGTAGCGGCTTGAGTCTTCTAATGCGATGACGCCGATTAAAAGTGATAGCGTTACCAGCGGCTGCCAGGCACGTGAAGTAATGGCGTTAAGGGCGCCGGTGAATACACGGCGATGCACGACGACAGCAGCCAGACATCCAATCAAGAGCGCGTCGGCCCGAAGTTCGAAGGCACCGTACTGGTATCGGTGGCTGACTCCCATCTGGCAGTACACTTGTCGTAAGCACCAGATCACGGCGATGGTTACGGCAAGCGTGCGTCCCAAGTGGTGACGAGGGATGAACAAGAATACCAGTGGCCAGAGCAAGTAGAATTGTTCTTCTATTGCTAATGACCAGGTATGGGCAAACTCCGGCATAGGTTGGGAGGCGAACGGATAGTAGTAGTTGGCGAAGTATCCTGCCGCACTCGCGGTACTAGGCCAATCGATTGAATCACCTTTGGTGAACTTGAGAGCCAGCACTAATACCACGTAGCAATAGAACGCAGGAAATATCCGCAATGCCCGGCGGCGGTAGAACTGGGTGAGGCTCACATTTCCCGTTTCATCATGTTCCTTCAACAACAGCCAGGTAATAAGAAACCCTGACAGCACGAAGAACGCCACGACGCCATAGCCACCGGGCACAGGGAAACCGGCATGGTAGAATATTACAAGGAACACTGCAGCGGCACGGATAACGTCCAGGCCGGGAATTCGAGAAGATGTGAGGTTGTGGTAAAGCATGGGAGTCCCCATGGTCAACGTGACATCCCTCCTTGGGGCGACGCCGCCTTGTTCGGAAACAAGTTTGCAATCAATCGCCATTGCTCGTCAGTCAGTTGTCGTTCGAGTTCCGTCTAGGATCCCATCGAGGTAAGTGCTTCCTGCTTACAGGGTCGTCTAGACATCAGCGACCTCCTTTCCTGGTCACCGATACGCGATCAATAGCGGCGGGATTCAGCTGTTATTTAGGGTCTCGAGCTAGTTTTACTTGCAGCGGGGCCAAAGTGTCGACTTGTCGGAAGCCGAGAGGAACCACGCGACATTGGTTCGAAGTGATCGGTTACGCTCCCAGCGGCGGAAGAAGCCGTCGCGGCTCTCGAGGACCCTGCCGGCAATGTGCAGAATTCGCTGCTGGGCCTCGCAGAGGAGGATTAGTGGGTCAGGCAGAGCTGGAAGGGGACCCAGACCAGCCAGAAATCGCTCCCGCAGTTTGCGGACTCGGGACGCGCTGTTGGCGAGATTGTGCTCCTGCGATTCGAAGAAGACAAGCATCGTAAAAACGTCGATTGGAAGGGGATCCTCGCGGTAGCCAAAGAAATCGATCACAGTGACCCCGCTACCGCGGTGAGCCAAGATATTCCATGGACCAAAATCGCCGTGACGCCCGGTCACCAGGATTTTGCTGTTCGCCAGACGATCGACCTGCTTCTCGATGCAATCGGTCGCTAATCGGCGAAAATTACTGGGACAACCGGGATCGCGTGCCTCTTCAATCACTCGAAGCCGATCATGGCAACGTACTAAGACATTGTCGACGGCAGTGAAGTCGGAAAGCCGGCGGCCAGTGATGGTATGAAAATGGCGCAACCAGCGTCCGCAATCGTAAAAATGCTGCTGCAATTGGACGAACCTGGAACGGTCGGCCAGATAATGCACGAAATTCAATTGATCGGACAAAACTCGCCCGTCGACATATTCCATCAGATACGCGTTGATTTCCGGTAACAAGAGAATCGGCAAAGGCACGGAGCAACGGTCAACGCCCGCGAAGCCCGGGTGGATTCTGGTCAAGACGCTGAATTCGACCGCAGCTTGATCGGGATCTTCGATCACGGAGGCATTGAGCGGATGCTCGACAACCTGCTTCAACACGATGCGGCGCGTCCCCTGATCCGTGACAATCTGCAGAATTCTTGTCGAAGAGTACGGCCGCGCCAGCGTCTGCAGGATCCTGACCTCGCGAAGCTCTTCTCCAGACTGCTCCTGCAAGCGGTCGGTCAACCTAGTTCGGACCAGGTCAAGAAGTGACTCTGAGGGTGGCATATCACCATTCATTGGCACTTTGTCGCGTTCTTCAGATAACGTCTCCGTAGTGCGGGGATCCATGTCGTCAGCTGTCAGCCCGTAATTCATCATAGACAATTCGGCACCTGCTATTGCTCCGATTCCTCTTCATTGTCCTGTTCGCTTGTGAGGCTGTCGAAGACGCTAGCAAGTTTAGCCGTGAGCCGGCGACCATCGAAATCGGTGAGGGCTGTGGCGTTGGTTGAGACCTGACGAGGATAGTTGACGACTAAGCGTTCTAATTCCTTTGCAATGACCTGGGCGTCCTCGGTTGTGATCGCTGTGCCGAGGTCATATTCACGGATGATGTTGGTGGTTTCACCAGGCCCGGCGAAGGCGAATATTGGTTTGCCGAACATCATCATTTCGAAGAGCTTGCCGGGAATCTGGATGGTGGTTCCTGGCTGCAGGAGGACGTGGGCATCGGCCGCGGCCATGTAACGCATGACTTCGTCATGGGGACGGTGGTTGGTGAGCTTGACGAACGAGGTAGCTTGAAGCTGCTCGATAGCCCGCTCCAGGGGGGCCTTGTCGGCAATGCGACCGATTTGCTCGAGCCTGATGCGGTGGCCTCGGCTATTAAGGAGGGCAATCGCCTCCACAAGCGGCTCAAGACGGCGCTCACCGTAGACGGCTCCGGCATGCAAGAGACGGAACTCCCCAGAGCCATTCGACTCCGAATCTGCATGGCTGTCGGCAAGCAGTGTTTCAATACGCCTGCGTAGCTCAGGATCGTAGCCATTGGTGATCGCCACAAACTTGTGATGCAACTGGGCGGGATAATTCTCCCGAAACTGGTGGCACAGGGATTCAGTATTTAGAATCAAGCGATCGGCTCCACTCACGCAAAGGCTCTCCAAGCGTTTGTGAATTCTGGCAATAAGCGCAGTGTCGTCGGAATCCCAATCGCAGTGGGCCCATGGGTCGCGGAAATCAAGGACCAGTGGTAAGCCCGTCAATTTTTTTACGAGCAAGGCAGCCAAGTGGGAACTGTGAGGCGGGCCTGAGGAATACAGGATTTGCGGGCGATGGTGCCGAATCAGGCGCAGAGCGGCGGTGAAGGCGGGCAGTATCCAGCCAACTTGTTGATCTGGTGTCGACAAGAGCTTTTTGAGACTTCTCAAGGTGGATCGCACAGGATTACTAAAGCTTTTGAAACGGCGAGAGGAAGAATTAGCAGGCGGCCTTTTCGTCAACTCTGGTTGCCCTGGCTTTTTTGACGGTAGCAACCAACGAACTCCGGTAGCCAGTCGCTCAACCGGTCTCAAGACGATAGTTCGCTGAACAATCGTTTCCGAAGGGACCCATTCGTTAAGCGCCCAATCTATCGGCTTGCCGGCAAAATAGCTCGTCCGAGCTGTCAAGACGAGTGGTTTCCAACCGCACGTTGACAAATAGCGCACAAATCGCAAGGTACGGAACGTTCCGGCCGAGGCAGATGGTGGAAATATGAACGCGAATATCAGCACGCGGGGAAGTTCGGCACATGGCGTCGTTGTTTCCAAAGAGCGAGTCGAATGACCTGCCTCGGATCCGTGGTCGTCGATAGCAGGTCCGCTTCTAAATATGGCCATGGCAAACTGTCGGAGTTAATCGCACGGTGAAACGACAGAACAACCCATTGATTGGCGAATCGTCAGAAGCGCTCAGCGCGAATTGGCTCCAATTTGGCGACCGAACCGATGTCTCTTATGTGACGATCGATCAACCAGAGCATGCAGGAGCAGAAGGCCGCCACCCAAATCCAGGAAAAGTGAGTGCTGAGGTTGTTGGCCAGTCCCAGTAGAAGCAAAAGGTAAATCGTATGGCGGAAGGCAACTGCCAGGGAGGCGAACATCTCCGTTGTAGGATCGGGAAACTGGCGGGCGATGCGACGTATAGTACTAGTCGCAGAAAAAAGCGTGGTCAACATCGCGATGAATGCCACGGTGCCAATGAGGCCAGTCTCGCCGAGGACTTCTCCCGGGATGTTATGCGCTACTAAGTGCGAGCCGTCGATATTAGCTTTGCGGTAGGTGCCAAAATTGCCAATGCCGACACCCGTAAGGGGATACTTCTCAAACGTGGCCCAGCTCGCGAGAAAGCCTTGTTTGCGTCCTTCTGCCGACTCCTCCCCCCCCGCGACGGCCGCGCTGCTGTCCCAAATCGAGCGAATCCGTTGCTTGTTGTCGTCCCCCATTTGGGTCCAAGCGATTGCCAACCCCAACAAACCGAACAAGAAAAACTTGCCACGATTCTTCGCGGAACCAAAGGAAAGAAGCAGGAAAACAATGAGGCCGATCGTTCCTGCCCGGCTCCCCGTGTAGTAGATGCATGTAATAAAGATAAAGGGAACGGCAATAACAAAATAATGGAAGCGTTTTTTCCATTGCGTTGGCCACTGAAGGGCAAGCGTCTCGCGACTACGATACAGAAACAGCCACCAAGGAAGGCTCGATAAGAGGACGACGGCGACAGCGTTGGGGTGGCCGAAGGTTTCATTGGTTCCATGCAGCCGACGGACTCCCATGCTGGTTATACCCGCGCCATGAATGAGGTACTCCCAAAGCGATTTCCCGGCGTAAAGCGATACGGCCACGACGGCCAAGGCAACGAGAAAGAAGAGTTGGTAGGGGGTGCGAACCACCGAGACAATAATCACCAGCGCGAAGAGTTTGGTGAGATAGACATAGAGACCATCGCTGGCTCCCCACGCCAACTCGGTATTCTGCGCGGTGAAAGTGGTCACGAGTAAGGCTGCGGCAAACCCAAGTACGCCCAAGGTGGGTTTATCCATCCTCAAATGCAGCCCTGAAGAAGCCATGATCACGATGAGGACGACGATGTAAATGAGCCGTTCGAAGCTGATCGCGGCTAATTCGGGAATGAGCTTCTCCCAGGGCCTGACGATATACAGGGACATGTAGGCAAACACGGCCCAGAATCCCGCCGAGCGCGGAAAGACTCCCAAATAAAGATCGTCCTGCGGCGTCAGGATCGAGGCCACAGGCGACTGGAAGTACGTCGTGTTGGTGGCGTGCGCGGGATACAAATCATTTGGCCTGCGGACGGACGCGGATTCCGCTGATTATTTTACCAGCTGATGCCCTGGTAATTCTTCTGCTCTAAACGTAGGTCTTGGCGAATCCTTACCAGATCAATGACGCGTTTGTCGGTGGAAAGTTCCGCGGTCACCTTACCAAACTCGGGATTCCCGTTGCCGATGACGATTGTTTCACTTTCGTCGATCACTTCGCAAAGCGATTCGCAGAGCATCGCTCCAATATGGGGAAGTTGGTGTTCGACGTAGGCCTTGTTGGCACCAATCAATCGGGAGAGCGAGACCTGGTCGTCGTAAATGCGGACCTGATAACCGCGACCATGGAGAGTTTCCGCCAAGGTGACGAGCGGCGATTCACGGAGGTCGTCAGTACCTGGCTTGAATGCCAGCCCCAGCAAACCCACTTTCTTGCTACCAGCCTGCTCCACCATCCGCACGCCTAACTCGATCTGGCTTCGATTTGAAGGCAGGATAGAGGTCAATACCTCCATTGGTACATCCAGACTTTTGGCCTGGTAGAGAATCGCACGCAGATCCTTGGGCAGACAAGAACCGCCGAAAGCGAAACCGGGACGCAAGTAATAGCGGGAAAGGTTCTGCTTCGTATCCTTGCAAAAGATATCCATCACCTGGTGAGAATCAACGCCGAGGGCGCGGCAGAATCGTCCGACCTCGTTGGCGAAAGCGACTTTAAGGGCGTGGTAGGAGTTGTTGATGTACTTGATTGTCTCGGCTACCCGGGTGGGAACGACGATCAGTTCCGCATCGAGCCAGTCGTATAGCGGCTGGACGGCGGAGAGTGCCCGGTCGGATTCGCAGCCTAATACCGTGAAAGGAGGATCGTAAAAATCATCAATGGCCGTCCCTTCGCGGAGGAACTCGGGATTGAAGATCAGACCGAATTGAGTATCGGCCTGTTTGCCGGAGGCGGACTCGAGGAGGGGTCGCATTATGTCCCAGGTGGTGCCTGGGAGCATCGTGCTGCGAAAAATGATAGTGTGGTAGTCTTGTTTCTGTTTCAGGGCAGCCCCGATTTGTTCAGCGACGCGGCTGACGTATTGGAGGTCGAGATCGCCGTTGGTTTTGGAAGGAGTTCCCACGCATACGAGTGAGACGTCGGACTGGACGACCGCCTGACGCACGTCAGTGGTAGCGGAAAGTCGGCCGGCCTGGACGTTTCGCTGGACGTAGTCCGCAAGTTGGTGCTCCAGTACCGGGGGCTGGCCTGCGTTGATCCAGTCAACCTTCGTGGCGTTAATATCGACGCCGACGACGCGGAGCCCCTGTTCTGCAAGGCACGCGGCCGTAACGCTACCCACATACCCCAATCCGAATATCGAGAGTTTCATGTTATGCAAGCTTCTTCCGTTTTCTTCCCGACGAGTTGCGAGCACATTTGGCGCAACTTCTCGCCGATAACCGCCCAAGAGTGTTTCTGGCACACGAGGGCTCGACCTGCTTCGGCAAGTGCTAGTTTGCGTTGGCTGTCCTGCAATAGCGAAACAACAGCGGTCGCGTAGGCTTCCGACGAATCTGCTAATACCAAATGACGGCCGTCCTCCACCGGCAACCCCTCTGCCCCAATCGTAGTCGAGACAACCGAACGTTCCATGGCCATGGCTTCAAATATCTTGAGCCGGGTCCCACTACCGACGCGTAGAGGAACAATGAAGACATCGGCATGCGTAATGTAGGGGCGCACATCGGGAACGCTGCCATGGATGGTGATGGAGTCATCGTTACCTGCAAGCGAGTGTACTGCAGCGGTCGGGCGACGGCCGACAATATCCAGTGCGACCTCTGGGCAAGCCTGCTTGATGGACGGATAAATCTCCCGCACGAACCAGGTAATTCCATCAATATTAGGCATCCAGTCAAGCGAACCAAGAAAAAGCAGCCGGCCCGGAACCGATGGGGAGTCCGCGGGCGGAGTGAAGTATTCAGTGTCGACACCAGTGTCGATGACCTTGATCGGAGCTGTCACGCCGAGCTGCCGTTGTAGTACCTCCTGGTCACGCGGCGACACAGCGATCACGAGGTCAAATCGGTTGCACACACGGCCTTCGTATCTCTTCATCCGTTGGTGCTCAAACCAAAAGTACGCCTTCTTCAGCAGATGACGTTCGTTTTCGAAGTATCTCCTCCAGATAACGCTCTCCACATTGTGCTGGAAAAGAATCTTGGGGCAAGGTAGTGACCAGTTCACATTGTCGGTCATCTCTAGAAAGTCGCAGATGAGTACGGTCTCTTCGCCACATTCAGATGCTTCTCCAGCGGAACTCACAAGCTCCTGCTGACACTTTTTGATCTCCGGCGAGTGATACTTCTGAACGATGTAAGGATGCCGCGACAACATTCGGGCAAGTACACGCAGCGCGAAGCCTATTCCAGCCTTTTGCTCCTCCTGGAATGGGTAAGTTATCACGCGCGTGGCCCAGTGAGTTGTGTCTGCTTGGCTGCTGACGCCTGCTGTGTTTTTCAGTGCAATGTAGGTGACATGACACCGCTTGTTCAGTTCGCAAAGTAAGTTGTATGTGCGAATTTTCCCGCCGGTATCCGGCGGGTCAACAAAGTCAGATTTAATCCACAGTATCTGCATTCCAGGAACAGTTCTCGCCTGAATGTAACACCTTGCCTGGGCCCACCCAATTCTAAGCCGCTTTCCAATAGATGGGGCATTGACACTTTCAGTATTCAGTGAGGTCTCGTTCGTAGCGGCGGCGGCAAAATGAGCATTATCGGAACGATCATGACGATAAGCGACCCTTCTCGGTCCGAACCTTTCATGATAGAGCTTTATGGATGGGGAGGTATGTCTCGGCGCATCCGACGTTGAGCAACTCCTCATCTTCGGATGTGACTATTCGCGCGCGAAGGCTACTCAGCACGGAGTCGGGCATAGCGTTGTCGACACTTAGCTCTGTGACAGCAGGTGGAGCGGTCGGCACTTCCGCTGTGTTGAGGACAAATGGCAGCGTACAGGGCAAGCACACCTGTCCGTAAAATCGTACTACTGGTGCCGGTACCTTTCGGCCGTATCCCTCCGCTATCCAGCCGCCGTCGGGCTCCGCTTCGCCTCGACGTGCATCGATATTGAGCGCAGCGGGTCGCATCGATTCCAAAGTGGTGTGGTTGCCGCCGTCAGTGACAATGGATATGCAGGGCCTATCCGCGTGCAAGTGATATCGTCCAGGAGCAAAATGGAAGAATACTTCGACGTAGTGCAGGCCGCTTCCCTCCAGTTGATCGAGAATCAGCCAGCAGGTTGCGCCGTTCCAAGCAAGGACGCGACGGTGTCCGGAACAGTCCTTCACGCCGACAAAGCCGTTGTGGGAACCGACCAGCAATTGCGACTCCTTGCCGTTCTTCAAGGCCAGTGAGGTAGGTAGCGACACACAGGACCAAGCGTTCTTGACGTGAAACTTCGCTTGCGATTGCCCGTCCAGTCTCAACGTGTTGTGGCCAGTGACGTCTCGGGTATACTGGTGCCACTCAGGACAGCCGTTGTACGTGTAGAAGCCCGAGTCGACCAAGATTGGCTTGCCGAAGGCCGCGACGTTGAACGACAGCATGTCGGCGTGGCCGTGTGTGAAGATCGGCACATCACTCGTCTGAAGTCCTCGACCGATCTCTCCGCAGTCAAGGCATGTGTAATGGCCGGACTCATACCAGCTGTCTCGCAGCACGGCATAGCCACTATGAGAAAATGTTCTTGAGGTGGTTGGCGGAGGCTGAAAGGGCAATTCTTGAAAAGTGCGGAACCCATCTGCGCCGAGGAGCCACAGCGCATCCTCGCTAAACGTCTCTGCGATCGCCTTAAAGTCCCCTCGCTGAAACAATACCGCGCCGATAGCCAAAAGATTGCGGAAGTCCCATGGAACAACCGGACCAAAACGAATGGAGCGAGCGTCATCCGTGTCTCCAATCCGAGGTACGGTTCCATCGGGAGTTGTCATCCACATGCTGAACTCGAACGCCGCCTCGAGACGTTGAGACATTAACGTCGGAATCGGAAGGCCTTGCCGCATGCGGGTTAACACGAGAAGTAAGAAGAAGCCGAGACAATAGTGATGGTAGGAGGTGGCCTGTTCAGTGCTACCACCGTCTGCATAGAATTGTTGCGCCGGTTGTAATTTTAGGATTGACCACGCTCGATCGCGCCAAGCACTAGAACCGCTGAATTCCGGGAAGAAGCTACCAAGCAAATATAGCGCGGTCGCTTCACCGACTAAGTGATTGTTTGGACTCGAGTAGACCTCCAGATGCCGGTAGAGATAGGCGCCGTGCTGATAAAAACTCTTGATCCAAGTGAGATGCTCGTCCGCTTGCATGCCTTCCCAGCTGCGGCAGAACTGATATGACCACAGCCACGCTATCGCACGAAGGGCGACTTCGAGTGGCCCAGCCCAATTTATTCCTGTGAGGTAGGGGTTCGCAGCACTCCACTCGCCAACGGTTTCGATTATCCGGCGAGCAAAAATCGCATCTCCGGAGAGGAAATGCGACTTGGCCAGCAAGACCAAGTACTCGTGCCGGTTCAATTCCCACACATGCTTCGAATCGCCAGGTGATCTGTTGCTGCCGGTGCCATCGCAGAATGGCACCGGCACGTCGGCGTAGAATGTTGCGGGCCATTTCTTGCCGGTGCAGGGATCTCTTTGCCAATCGATGATCGGATCGGTTTGAAACTCCAGTCCTAGAAAGGAGAATTTGCCTTGGCATAATCGACACGCATCGTTCAAAGTCGACTCGAGCCGCTCATCGAAACACCGTCTGTACAGCGGTGTCACCTCGACCAAGGCTTCCCGGCTTAGCAGAAACGGTGGCTCTTGACGCGTGCGCATGTGGTCGTGCCACCAGAGGGCAAGCGCCGTTGCCGGAGGTGGTTGCGACGCATGTCTGCAAAGACGTTTTCGCCATTGGTGAGCTGACCAATTGAAGCCACCAAGGCGGTAGACGAGCTTCTCACAAACAACGGTCGCGGCGTGCTTAATCCGCCATTGAACTTCGGCCGGCTGCATCATCAAAGTTCGGCGGGCGAGGCGGATCGCTGGTATTGCCATGGTGCAGGGACCTTAAGGAAAAACTGGATAAGGGTGCTCTTCACGCGACGCCGGCGACCTGGGCCCGCGGCGACTGATCTACTGACTCCGCCAGTTCGTCGGCCACGTTGGAACGGGATTGCCCGTCCATGAAGATTCGCATCCAGAGTTCAAAGTTGACCAAGCTCCAAAGAGCACTTGAATGGTCTCGCATCCCAGCGGAATGCTCGTCAAGTAAGCTCTTCACATAGTCAACGTCAAATATGCCGCGTTCCCTGGCCTGTTCTCCCGCCAGTACTGAGCGGAGTGCCGGAGTTGTCTGATGGCGAAACCACTCGCTAATAGGGACTGGGAAGCCCATCTTTTTGCGCTTGATAATCTTTTTCGGAAGTAGCTGCTGCATCGCTTGCTTGACTAGGTACTTCCCCGAAAAATTCCGCACCTTGAGTCGTGCGGGAACCTGCGCAGCGAACTCTACCATCTTGTGGTCGAGAAACGGAACACGGCTTTCGATCGATGCAGCCATGCTCATTTTGTCCTGCTTGCGCAGCAGTTCCACAAGGTAACTCTTCTGGTCCGTAAAGAGCAAACGGTCCAGCAAACCCCTTGCTGATCGAGATTCGTACAGTCGCATTGTGTCACTATAGGGATTTACCTCTTTAACGGCGTCCCACATCCCTGGCGAGAGCAGCCTGGAATGGATAGGTGGAGGAAGGACCGAGTGCCAGTTCTCGAATACCAGTTCTTCAGGAGAAAGCGAGTAGTTGAGGAAGGTATGGCTGAACTTCTTCTTTAGAGAGAGAGGAATAGGCCAGTTCCATAGCTTCGAACGAATGTACTTATCACGCAGCCAATGCGGTGCGAGGCGATGGTAAATTGGTCCCCACTTGAAGTTGAATAGCGTGGCCCAGTATCGTTCGTAGCCTGCAAACAGTTCGTCACTTCCTTCCCCGGTGAGTACGACTTTAACCTCCGATCGAGCCAATCTCGCAACCTCGAACAGGGCTACGCTTGAGGGGTTGCGGATCGGTTCGTCCTCGTGCCAAATCAACTTCGGCAACGACTGTAGCATCTGTCCCGCCTTCAGCACAACTTCGTGATGATCGGCTCCGATCGTCGCCGCCACTTCACGGGCAAAGTCGAACTCGCTGTAGTACCCGGCCTCAAACCCTACGGAGAAGGTTTTGACGGGCTCAGTCATATGCTGCGCCATTACGCTTGCGATTGCACTGGAGTCGAGTCCGCCGCTTAAGAAGACGCCAAGTGGCACGTCGCTCATAAGTCGCAGTTGGATCGACTCCTGGAAGATCTGTAGGAACTGTTCGACCAGTTCGGGCTCCGTCAACTCCTGCGATGTGCTCGCCGGTTCGGGGATCTCCCAATACTGTTGAAGCTCTAGCTCGCCGTCTTTCCATGAAAGCCAGTGGCCGGGCAGCAGCTTCTCGACACCTGCAAAAAGGGTCGTGCTCCCAGCGATGTATCCGAGCGTGAGATGCTGCGGGACCGCTTCGAGGTTTAGTTCGGGATTACAGTATCCGGAAGCGAGGACCGCCTTTATTTCCGAGGCACAGACGAGATTGCCGTCAGAGAACGTGTAATACAGTGGCTTGATGCCCATGCGGTCGCGGGCGGCGAAGAGGCGCTGCCGGCGATCGTCCCAGATGACAAAGGCGAACATGCCGCGAAAATGGTGAACGCAGTCGGTGCCCCACTCTTCGTAGGCATGGATGATGGTCTCCGTGTCGCATCGGGTGCGATATCGGTGTCCCCGGGCAATGAGTTCGGACCGTAACTCCATGTGGTTGTAGATTTCACCATTGTAGGTGATCCATACCGTCCCATCCTCGTTCGACATCGGTTGTTTGCCGCCAGCCAAGTCGATGATGCTGAGTCGACGATGCCCCAAACCAACGGCGGCCTTGGTGCCGCGGAACAGCTCGATTCCAGAAGCATCGGGCCCGCGATGGACCTGCGCTTCATTCATCCGGCCGACACTGAGAGAGTCGGGGAGGCGGTGGGGATCGGTACTCAAAATGGCTGAAATGCCGCACATGATTCTGTTTGGACTGTTCTTTACGAATCGGAGGACATGCTGCAGATCTTACTCGCAGGATGCGCGCCATTGGATAAATTGATTTGTGAACTGAACGATCGATCTGATAACTTGTCGTCTTGGCTGCTCTTGGATCTCGTGGAATCCAGCCAACTCTGGAACATGAGAATTCCCCATAGGCGGTGATGCGAATGCGCGACCTGTCCCGTTAGATAGCACTTCCACTCTCGCTCAACGAATTGGGGGTCGAGAATACCGTCTCGCTTTAATCGCTGGGAACTGAGCAGTTCCTCTGCCCATGGCTTGAGCGGTCCTTTAAGCCATTCTGCAATGGGAATTGCAAAACCAGACTTGGGCCGATCGATGAGTTGACGAGGGACATACTTGTAGAGTATTCGCCGCAACGGCCACTTGCCCACATTGTCATACGCAAGAATGCCTTGTGGAATTCGCAAGGCAAATTCCACAAGGCGATGGTCTAGTAGTGGTATCCTCGTCTCTAAACTCACGGCCATCGCGGCACGATCGACCTTCACAAGAATATCGTCAGGCAGGTAGGTCGTGGCATCAAGACATCGCAGTTGACCGTACACATCCAGAGGGCTGGTGGAATCGAAGTTGCCGAACGGGGCCCCGGATTCCAACGCGCCGGGCACCAGACGTTGCGGATCGCCCCACAAGGAAAGGCAATGGCGGTAGAAACACTTTAGATCGTCCTGTCGCCAACTTTCCATACGTTTGTGGAATCTAGCGCCCAGGTTCTCGGTTTCATTCGAGCCGCTCATCGCAAAAAATGGATAGAGCAACGTTGTGGCTAAGGCCTCGGGGATTCGCATGCCTAGTCCAGACGCAATTCGACGCACGGGACCCGGAAGTCTTTGTTGACGAAGCCATTGACGAGAATAATCGAAGTAGTGGTTGTAACCGCAAAACAGTTCGTCTCCTCCGTCGCCGGACAAGGAGACCGTCACGTGACGGCGAGCAATCCGGGAAACGAGATGCGTGGGGATTTGTGAGGAGTCGGCAAACGGCTCATCGTACATGTCTCCCAAGGCAGGAATGATACCCATTGCCTGCTCGGGAGTGACATAGAGTTCCGTATGATCGGTTCCCAAATGAGCGCTCACCGCTTTTGCAGCCTTCGCCTCGTCATAGCCCGGGATGTCGAAGCCGAGCGTGAAGGTTTTGACAGGGGATGAGGCCATGCTTTGCATCAGGGCGACCACGGTACTGGAATCCACGCCGCCCGATAGGAATGCTCCCAGAGGGACATCCGAGATCATCTGTCGGCGAATGGAATCGCGGAGAAGTTCTTCCAGACGCTCGACGATTTCCTCGGGGGAACCATCAAGAGGATTCTGTGCGCCTTGGCGAAAAGCATGCTCCACTGACCAGTATGTCGTTATTTCCTTGCTTACAGTCTTGTCGGCGCGTTCGGAGAGCGTCAAGAGACTCCCAGCGGGTAGTTTGTAGATACCTCGGTAGATCGAATAAGGGGCTGGGATGTAATTGAAACGCAGAAAGAGAGGGATTACATTGCGATCGATTTCTTCCTTCCACTCGCGACAGGCGCGTAGCGCTTTGAGTTCTGAACCGAACACGAAACTGTTGCCTTGCCAGCCGTAGTAGAGAGGCTTTTCTCCCATGCGATCGCGGGCCAGGTAGAGTTTTCGGTCGCGTACATCGCATAAGGCAAAGGCGAACATGCCCACAAACCGCTTGAGTGATTCCTCAACGCCCCAGTGGTCAACGGCCGAGAGAACAACCTCGGTGTCGGAGTGCCCGCGAAAAGCGGCGCCATGTTGTTCCAGTTCACGACGCAGGTCGAGAAAATTGTAGATTTCGCCATTGAGGGCGATCACATAGCGTCCACTTGCAGAGTGCATGGGCTGATGCCCGAGCGGCGAGAGGTCTTGAATCGAGAGGCGGCGATGTCCCAAGCCCAAAGTACCAGGCTCGTCGCACCAGACCCCTTCACTGTCCGGCCCTCGATGGATGAGAGTACGGGCCATGGCCGCCAACTCGGCTTCGAAACCGGTTGCGGTACCACGCGGACGGAAGATTCCAGTGAAGCCACACATAACGTATTAGGAGTTAAACTTTAGTCGACCGGGTTGGGGTATCGATACGGATGAAGCTAAGCGCTGATAAAGACACTGGTGAGCCTGGATTTGCGAAACGAAGGAGAATTGCTCTTGTGCTCTTTGACGGCCCTTGTTCCCCATGGTGCTGCAGAGTTTGGGATCGGAGAGCAAGCGGGAAAGACGATCCACTAGTTGTTCTGGCTGGTTCTTTTCGACGAGATAACCAGTGAGGCCGTCGATAACTGCTTCATCAGCCCCCCCAACATGTGTGGCGACAACGGGTAGTCCAGCGGCCATGTATTCTAGCACGGCATTGGAGAGTCCCTCGGAATCGGAGGTCAAGCATCCGATCGTGGATTGCATGAGATAGGGTCGCACATCGTTGACTCTTCCCGCCCAGATGAACCGATTCTCAACGCCACAATCCGTGGCCTGATCTCTTAACCGTTGCTCCTCGGGGCCAGAACCAAGCACGGCAAAGGTTACATTCTCGAAGCGTTTAGAGACCATGCCTGCCGCGGCGACAAACATGGCAATATTCTTGATGGGCGTCAGATTGGCAACAAGGATAACAACACGTCCGCGCGAGACAGCATTCTGGAATTCTCGGTTTGTAGAGTTCGTGAATGCTTGTAGATAGGCATCGACATCGACTCCGTTGTGGATTACCTCGATTTGCGAGCGCGGAAGGCTTTCAACGCTCGCGCAGACGCTGGCGACCGCTTCGGAGTTGGCCAACTGGAGTGTCGTGAGACGGTTGGCCAGTCTGCAGAGGAACAAATCTTTCCTTGAGTACTGGTCCACCAAGTCCCGACGATTGCCGATGACTAGAGAGACTCCAGCGAGTTTTGCCGCATGGGTAGCGACAAAATGAGCTTCGGGAAAGTGCGTCTCGACAATTTGCACGCTTTGGGTCTTCAGGGTCTTGGCGAGTTGCCAGATGCATTTCCAGTCGGAGGGACGAAGGAAGGAAACGAAGTTGAGGACTTGCATCGGCACGTCGGGGTCGTCGAATTGGTCAGTCCAGGGAGAGCTTTGAAGAACCACCAAAAGTGGACGGAATCTTTTTCTGTCCAGGCCCCGGATAAGCCGCAGCAAGTGACCTTCGGTACCCGCCCGATCCGTCGTGATGCTGGCAATGACAAAGCAGATTGAGATTGGCTGGTCGTTCGGATCTTGGGCCTCTTCAAAGGGTGCCGCACTCTGCTCTATCGTCCTGACGCTCATTTCGGAATTGTTAATCATGAAGTTTATGCGACGGAGACAAACTCTGATACAGGGCCATCCACTTCGGCCCTGCGGCTTCCCAAGTATACTTTCGGATTTCATCGCGGCAGATGCGGGAGAGTCGATTCACCTCCTCAGGATTGTCGGCTAGCTCCAACAGTCGCTGGGCGACGGTCTGGTGGTCGTCGACATCGACCAAATGGCCGTTTTCTCGATCCTTGATGAGATACGGGATACCACCGGCAGCGGTGGAGACAATCGGCAGGCCGGCAGCAAAGGCCTCGATGATCGAGACTGGCATGTTGTCGATTGAGGAAGTGTTGAGCAGGATGTCTGCCTCCTGGTAGTAACGGGCAATATAGTCGCGACTGACGGAGCCGGCAAAGGTGACGTTCTCAAGTTCCAGTTCGCTAGTGAGTTGCTCCAAATAGTTGCGCTGCGAGCCGTCGCCAAGGATGGTGAGCGTGGATTGGGGATGCTGCTTCTGAACAATCGCGAAGGCTCGCAGGGCGCACTCGATGTTGTAAAGGGGCTCGAGCGTCCGTGAAATGAGAATGTGGGGGAAGACGGCTTTTCGCTCTCGGTACCTGATGAAGGAGGTGTCGACGTGGTTGGGAATCGCGGTGGCGGAGTAGTTGAACTCGCGAAAAACGTCGACAAGATAGCCGGAGGGGGCGACGATTCTGTCGGGCAGTTGCAGGAGCTGATGGGTCAACTTACCGGAGCGCTGGAGGTGGTCGTGGGCCTCGCCGGAATGGTAGTTAAGAATCGAGGGTTTGCCGAACAGGCGGGCGATCACTAGCGCGGGGGCAGGTGAGATGAGGAACGACGCGTAGGAAGCGGAGAAGATGTGAATGACGTCGTATTTTGGCACATGGCGAAGCAGGGCCAAGACGTAGAACAAGGACCGGAGTGCCGTACGCAGGAACTTAACATTATCTAACGGCTTCAGCACTCGTGGCAAAGCTGGATCGACTGGCTGGAACGCGACATCGACCCCGTCGGCGGAGAGGTCGCGGATCAAGCGCTGGGCCATAACGGATTGACCGCCGACATAGCGGGGTGAAGCAGCGACGATCAATACTCGCGGCATAGGATTTTGATTCGGCCCAGACCGAGCAGATTCGTCGCTCACGTCCGCGAGACGTCGGCGGACTTGTTGATTTTCGACGGGATGCGCCTGAATGGTGTCGACCATTACCTGTTATGCTGCCTGACCCCGCAGATCCCTTCGGCGAGTAGCCCCGATCCTGAACCGAAGTGCACCACCCACAAGACAATTGGAATTAGAGGTACGACTTTCAGGTTGCCCGAGCACAGTCCAAGCCGAAAAGCTTCCAATGAGGTGAGGACCAGATAAGCGCAAATCGCAACGACGTAGACGACCCACAAGCGAGGAAAGGCGGCGCAGGCTACTGGGCCGCCAAGTATCCCGGCAACGAATATGGCGGGAGCCACTGTTCCCAAAGTAAGCCCGCCTCCGTGTTTTTGCAGAAGGCGTACGCGTCCGCGGCCATATCGCATCAATTGCTGAAACAGTCCGCGGAGGCTCGCGCGAGGATAATAATTGATGGTGAGTCTTGGGTCCAAATAACACTTGAGGCCGGCCCGGTCGCAACGATAGTTGAATTCTCCGTCTTCGTGCGCGTCGAACGATTCGTCGAACAGGCCGACTCTCTCGAAGACTTTTCGTCGGTAGGCAACTGCAACGCTCTTGGCGGGTACGAACTGAGGTTGATCGGAGTAGATGAACGACTCTGGGTGATGACCGAGGCGAGAGGAGCGTGCGAGGGCGATGGCCTGCTGGATGGGAGTCGCCTGGGAGACATTGAGTGGCTGCGGTCGCCCAAGGCAATCGGCTCCACTTTCGTCGAAAGCGTCGATCAGGTCGCGGAAATAGCGTCGCGAAGGGATTTCGCAGTGGCCGTCGATCAGTACCAGGTAATCGCCACGCATCTGCTTGATCGCCAGATTGCGGGCAGCACTCGAGAGGCGTTTGGGATTCTCGAGCAAGGTGATCTCGGGAGTGCGATCGGCGTAGTTGCGCACGATTTCGCGGGTGGCGTCGGTTGACTGGCCATCGACGACGAAGATCTCGAGTTCGATCCCTTCTAGGTCCTGATCGAGCACCTGGTCGAGCGTACGGGCGATGAAGTTGGCCTCGTTGCGCACGGGAATCACCACGGTCACAATCGCCGTGGCGACCGTGGTCGGAGCATCCGTTTCGCGCGCGGCGTTGGCGACAGGGCTTGTCATGCGTTGAGGGAGACCAGTTCCGGTAGTGTCGCACTCGATTCGCGAGCGGAATTTGCCAGGACCTGGTCCAAACGTCCGAAGGCGAAATGATCGAGGAGTTTGTCGAACTTGGCTTCGGTCCGCTTGAGGTTCACGTAGTGACGGAACCGCTGTTGGGCCGAACCTGCCTGTAACCGTGGCTGGTCGGGATCGAATTCCCAAGGATGGGTGTAGAACGTGAAGGGAGTCTGGCGACCTTGATTCACGCGCTGCAGCAGATGGTGGGTGAGGGGGAACGGGAACAGTCGGAAGTAACCACCTCCGCAGACCGGAATCTCCGCGATTCCGCCGAGCGAACAGGTGGCGATAGGGAACTCTTGCAGCTTACCGCTCGCTAGGTCGATGGTGATCGGGCCTTTGTGTCCTTCGTATCCAAGGTGGGCACACCGGCGGGGAAGCAAGCTGGAATCGACAGTGAATCCCTCCTCGACCAACACATCGAGTGCCCAGAAGGCCTGCTCGGTGATCGAAAACGACGGAGCCCGGAAGGCGGTGACCGGTTTGCCGACGATCGCCTCCAAGGTCTCGCGCGAGCGGCGGAGATCGTCGCGGAACTGCTCTTTGGAAAGGCTATCGACGCGGCGATGCCAATACCCGTGCGAGGCGATTTCATGTCCTTGGGAGTCAATCTCGCGAACCAGTTCTGGATGCTTGTCGGCGACAAAGCCGAGGACGAAAAACGTGGCTTGGATCTCACGTTTGTCGAGCAGCCGCAAGATGCGCTGCGTGCTCTCGACCACCCTGCTGGGGTAGGAATCCCAGTCACGACGATCGATCTGGCGCTCGAAATTCGAGACCTGATAGTAGTCTTCCACGTCGATCGTGAGGGCGTTAAGCATGCTTGATTGCTGGGGCGAGAGCTTCCTGGACAGCTAACGCGGCTTTCGGCCGTTCGCGTGCTGCCGCTCGTGCTGGTCTCTGCGATCTTGCCAGCTTTGGGGCTCGTCGTCCAACATTTCCGCAAGGGAGAAGCTGCCGCTCCCATCTCCTCCAGTCGCGGCGAGAGCCAATGGAGCGCGTGGCGTGCGGGCCCGTTTGTCGGCTTGGCCATTTTGGTGGGGAAGACGACCCGTGAGGTCAACGGGGGGCAAGGCGAGGCTCTGGGGTTGAGCGTTGCGGCGCAGCCCGAGCAATCGGACAGCACGTCCGTGACGCACACCCAACATGCGAAGCGCCGTACACAGGAGGATGCGAAAATCGAGGCTCGCGTTCGCCGTGCGGATATATTCGAGATCGAGATGGACCTTGGGGATGACGCAGTCGGCCGATATGTCGGCTGGCAGATTGATTTGCGCCAAACCTGTCACGCCGGGCCGTACCCGGGTGCGGTCGGCAAACCCGGGCACCCGTTCGCGGAGGCGGTTTTTCGCAATGATTTCGGGACGTTCGGGTCGAGGTCCGACGAGGCACATCTCGCCACGCACGACATTGATCAACTGGGGTAGTTCGTCAATATGGAGGAAACGCATCAAGCGTCCCAGTGGCGTGATCCGGGAGTCGCCAGGTTGGCAGAGCATGGGCCCGGAGATGTGCTCGGCATTGCACACCATCGTGCGGATTTTCAGAATCTCGAACGGTACTCCGTCTTTCCCTAGCCGCGTCTGCCGAAACAGCGCGGGACCAGGGGAGGTGAGCCTTACCAGCAGCATGAACAGCAACATCAGCGGTAGGAAGCCGATGATAAGTAGCGCTGCGAACAGTCGCGAAAAGAGGACTTTCCGCGAAAAGTAGGCCGATAGTTCGTTGGAGTTGCTATCCATTTCAGCAGTGTTCTTGGCAAACTGTTGTGTCAGTTCGCGCGATGCAAGTTGGTCCATCTTAGTGAATCCCCCCCAATGAACAGTAAACAAACAACAAGCCTTGATCCGATTTCAAGTCGGACAGGACTTCTCTTCTCTGCTGCTTCCGATTTGCCACGTTCCACCTCTTCCGCTAAAAGTTGTCGCTCAAAGTGCTTCGTTTCCTCTTCTGGTCCGCCATTCCGATCGCTGCAATTGCTCTAGAAAATCGAGCCCGGCATCGCGGGTCTCGTCATTCACCCGTGGTGGGACGTCAGTCGACAGTTGGATCTTGTAAAGCATGGGAGCGGCGGCAAACTCATAGCGTGGTGACTTCGATGCTTGCCATGGACCACCGTCACTCCAGGCGTAGTAGACGCGAAGCTTGGTCGCCATCACATTGCGTGTCGTAAAATCGAGCGTCCAGAATTTATCGCTGTCCGGTGACGACTCATCGAGTGCAACCGCGCGCCGCTCGGTCGGGCGATCGTAGGCGCGGCTGGAAAAGCAAATCTCGGGAGTATGCACGGCCGTGGGGCCGGAGGGACCGACGATGACTGCGACGCTGACTTCCTGTCCATTGGTCTTGTTGATGTACTTCCGCTGCACGTGACCCGCACATTCCAACATTTGAACGACCGTGTCCGACATGGTCGTCTCCTCGGCCAATTGCCAGTCGCCGATCGTCTTCGGCAGATTCTCGACATGAGCGCCAGCCGCTTGCAAATCGGGAGGGGGGCCCCAGCGCTGGGAATAATTGCCATAGAGCAGGCCCCCGGCCACAGTGGCTCCAATCGTCACCACCAGGGCGATCCAAGGGGCCACGGCCGAACGGGGTGCGGGGCTGGTTGATTTTCCGGTCATTGCGGAGCAGATCCTTCACTGGGGAGCGATTCTTCGAGAGACGTCAGCATCTTCCGATCGTCCTCGGTCAGGACGAAGTTTTCGAGGCCAAAAGCACGGGCCTCGGCCAGCATCCGCCGCGCGTCGTCGTCTCGCCCTCCCAGTTCATAGGCCGCGGCCAGATGGAGGTAATAACGTGCGTCGGTCGCTCGACCCGCGGTTGCCTCTTCGAGGCTGGCGATGGCCGCTTTAGCATCACCCAACTTCAGGTGAATGGTCCCCTGGGTATCCAGGAGCATGGGATTGCGTCCCGCCACGTCGATGGCCCGTCCGATGAGTTCCAGCGCCTCGGCTCGCTGATTCGGGCGTTCGGCGAGGAGTGTCGCGAGGTTGTTGAGGGTCAGCGAGTGGTTGGGATCGAGTTCGAGGATTTTTCGCATCGTGGCGATGGCGGGGCCGTAGTCGCCACGGCTGGCCCGCATGACGGCCTCGGCCTGCAGCAACTCGATATCCTCCTGATTGCTTTGGATCGCGCTGGCGAGGGCTTGTTCCACGGCGGGATCGATTTCGATCTCATCGCTCGTGACCGTCATGATGCGTGCCAGCACTTTCGCTGCCGCAGGGGAGGGAGTGCTGCCGGCCATCTCGAGACCCAGCTTGGCTGCCTCGGTTCGCTTGCCTTGCGCGATCAGGGACTCGACAACCAGCAGGTAGGCCTCTGGCGATTGCTCCATCAGACGGCGATACCACTGCTCGGCCTCTGCATGGGATTCGATCACGCCATACAATTGACCGAAAAGCAGGTAGCGTTGCGCCTTTTGCCGATCGTCGAGATCGTCGAGATTCTGGTTGTTCTCAACGAACCTCGTAATGGTCGTTTTCGCCCCGGCTTGGTCGCCACGGGCGAGCTCCAGCCGTGCGGTGAGCGCCACGACCAAGGCCTCGAGACCCTTATCTCCCTCGGTTCGCAGCCGTCTCAGCTCGGCCAGTCTCGCGTCGGCGTCCGACAAGAAGGCGACACTCTGGCGGGCGGCCTCTCTATCGGCCTCCGTCGGTTCGGCACCTTCCTCGAGGGGATGGTCGCTTAGCGTTTTCGCCGCTGATAGGAGGAATTCGATGTAGCCGCTCAATTTCGATGCCGAGGGGGGCCCTTGGTTGAGGGCAGCGCGGAATTGATCGCGCGCCGCCAGCAGCAGCGAATCGTCTCCGCTCAGCGCGGCCTCTCGCTGAAGAATTTCGGCCAGGACCTGGCGATTCTGATCGTTTTCCTGGCCATTTCCCCGCTCCAGCAAGGGCTCGATGATTTTCCTGGCGAGTCGGTAATTGGCGATTCTCTCGGCCCTGGTGCGGCCTTGCTGGGAGAGCAGAATGGCCCGCAAGCGATCGTTCGTCGCGGCATCCCCCTCCGAACTGCCGGAGGTCGCAGACAACAACTCATTCGCGCGTTGCCAGTCGCCAGCATTCCCGCTGGTCGCTAGCAACACCGCCAACTGCCGCTGCGCGGCGACATTCGTGGGATCCAGTTGCAACACCTGCTGGAATTCGGCCTGGGCCTCTCGCGGGCTGCGTCGCGAAAGGAGAGTCGCGTAACGCAATCGCGCTTCGACCGCGGTGGGCTGCGCGGCCAGGGTGAGCTTGTATTGCTCCTCCGCCTGGGCCGGGTCGCCAATGATCTCGTACCCCTGTCCGGCGACGAAGTGCCGCCGCTCGACCGATAGCAGCGAACTGGTGGTCAGTCTTCCCAAGGCCTTGCGGGCAAACTCGACTTGATCCGATCGCACATAGGCATTGAACAGCGCGGGCCAGACTCGATTGTCGTTGGGGAAATCCTTCGCGGCTTGCTGCAAGACCTCAACCGCCTGTTTGGCATCTCCGGCGCGTAACAGCAAGGACCCGAGGTAGAGTCGCCGCTCGACATCCTGGGGATTACGGTCGACACCCTCCTGGGCAAGTTGCAATGCCACCTCGTTGTTCCCTTGACGGGCGGCGACGTCGATCTTCATCAAATCGAAGAACGGCGTGCTCGCTTCGTCACTGGCGACCATCGCCATGTACCGCTCTACCTCCTCGAATCGGCCCGCCTCGTACAACAGCATAATGACGTGCTGGAGCACCGACGGTTGGCGGTCCCCCAGTTCGATGGCCCGCTGATAATCCTCGAGCGCACGGCGCGAATCGCCGTTGAGTCGGGCAAGGTGGGCGCTCAGTGTGACGATGGGGTGCGAGCCGGGCCGCTCACCGCGCAAGTCGCTAACCAACCGCACCAGGTTCTGCCGTTGACCGATGTTGAGTTTCTCCCACGAAATCGTCAGGCGACGCGCCCGGGCGAGCCGCGCCTCGAACCCGTTCTCCGTTTTCTTGGCGAGTTGCTCCTCCCATTGCTGCGCCGTCTCGAGTTTGCCGAGGGCGAGCGCCGTATCGATGCCGAGCGTGAGCAGCCGCTCGGTCGGTTCGCCAGCCTGCACCGCTTGTTCGATGAGCTTGAGGGCTGCCGCATGATCTCCCGAGACTCGCAAGACTTCGGCTCGCATCAGCAGCAATTCTCGCTGTTCTTGTTCGTTGGCCGTGGCGTCGAGGCTGGTAAGCAACTTCTCGGCATTGGCGAAGTCTTGCTGACTCACCAGGATCAGCGTGCGAAGTCGGGCATCGTCCACGAGCGATGCCGACGTTTCCTCATGCTTGTCCAGCGCCCGTGCGACGTCCGCCGCCTCGCCAAGCCGGTGGTAGGCCATCACGGCGGCACGCCAGAACGCGGCGTTATCGGCAAACGCCTCTTCCTTTTCGCGCAGAATGGCGACGGCCGCAGGCTTGTTTCCCAGCACCAGTAAGTACTGGACTTCCGCGAACGTCAAGTCGACGCTGGCTTCATTGGCCAGCTTGGCGGCGGCCAGAGCGCTTTCAAATTCCTTCCAGTTCCGCTCGTCGGCCTTACGGGCCACCAATTGAAAGGACAAATGCGCCAGAACGCGGCGGACCATCAACTCGGGGCTAAGCTCGCCGGACCGGGCAAAATCCTCGATGCGTTGAATCGCCGCTTGGGGATTGCCGGTCGACAGCGAGGCGTTGACTGATTCGGAGGCGATCAAGAGGTCTCCGGGAAATGCCTTGGAGAGGGCGTCCCAGTGTTCGCTCGCTCGGTCGGGCCGACCGGCCTGCGTGTGAAGACGCGCCAACATGAGAGTGGCCGAAGCCCATTGAGGTGAGCGCGATTGATGCGAGCTCCCCTGGGCACTCACGACCACCGATGTGAGCCGTGTGATGGCCAGCTCGAGATCGCCCTGCGAAACCGCGTAGCGGGCTTCCAGCAAGCGCAACGCATTTGTCACGAGTTCTCGTTTGCCTGCTGGCATTCGCGCCAGGACCAATGCACTTTCCGATTCGGCCTCGGCAATGGTCGACTTGGCCGCATCGAAGCGCTCGGCATTGAGTTGCGCATTGGCAAGTGCCAGGCCGAGTTCGATTTTATGATTGTCGTCAACCATGGCTCTGCCACTCACGAGCAGGTCGATGGCCTCGTCGGTCTTGCCTTGCTCCGTCAGCACCGCGGCTAAGGCCAAGTAACCACGACCGTCTTTCGGAGCCAGTTCGATCACCCGGCGAAGCGTCGGCTCGCGTTCGGCATCGGTAGCGTTGGCAGTTCCTGAGCCAGGCTCGGCCGACAGCAGCAGGGCCTCGATGTTCTCGGGATCCAATTCCAAGGCTCTGGCGAGATCCTGTTCCGCATCGGGAAGGCGATACTTAGCGCGATAGTCATGCCGTGCAAGCCGAACCATGACATCGTCGGGGTTCTTGTCGACAAGTCGATCCATTAGCTCGTCCGCCTTGGTCGCGGCGTCGATATCGACCAGGGTTTCCACGGTTGGATTCTGCCGCAGGGCCTGGGCAGTCCACACAACGAGCTTGACATCCCCCGGAAGCTGTTCTGCGACGGTCAGCATTTTGCCAATCGCCTCTGATCGCGAAATGGACGGATCGATCTCGGTGAGGGCGAACTTCGCGAGCGCCATCACTTTTTGTGCGGCCAGTTTATGTTTTTCTGCGACTTGTTCACGCTCGGGGCTGGCCTCCAGGACCTCGGCGGCGTCCAAGACCTTGGCGGCCTCGTCGGAAGCTTCCTGGAAGGAGCCCAAGTCGAGCAGATTCTCGGCAAGCGTCACTCGCAGATGATGCTCGTCGGGAGCACGTCCTAGCCCGCGGGAGATCAATTGATTCAGTTGTTCCAGGCGGTTACGGTTCCGTTCGCCATGCGAGTAGGCATCGATCAGGCCGAGTAGGGCTTCCACATCGTCAGGCTTCGTGAGCAGGAACTTCTGATAGTAAGAGACTGCCCCATCGTAGTCCGCTTCCCGCACCAGGGCTTCTGCCCGTCCTTTGAAGGTCGATGCGGTCGCGTCGGCACGATACTTGTGCCAAAAGTACAGGGCAGGCACCGCGATCGCGATCAGCACCACCGTTCCGAGCAGTAGCGGTACGTTGACCGTCAGTCGCCGCGTGCCGGCCCGGTCGGGGCGTCGGGTGTTCGAGGCGGATTGGTGCAAAGGGGAACTCATGGATCTTTCGTTCTGCGCTCTAGGGGGCCCGGAAGGGGGGACGCCGCACTAATTTTCCGGTTGAACCTGATAGTTGCCGTAGCGATAGACATATGCCTGCTGCGATACGCCGCTTATCACCGCACCGGCCACATTGGCACCCGTCGACTCGAGCCGTTCGGCCGCGATGCGGGCGTGCCTGGTGCGGCTCACTTCGGCCAGCGAACAGAAGACCACCAGGTCGGCAGCCTTGGCGTAGACCAGGGCCTCACTGGCGGCGAGGACGGGGGGCGTATCGATGACGATCGTGCCGAACTTGCTTCGTAGCGTTTCGAGCAACTCGTGAACCTTGTTCCCTTCGAGCACGCGGTGCGGATTGGCCCGGCCTTCCCCGGCAGGCATCACGAAGGTCCGGGTCTCGCCGACCCGATAGATCGCTTCGGAAATGGTCGCCTTGCCGGCCAGGACTTCGGCCAGCCCGGGCTTTGTCGGCACGTCGAGATAATTGGCCACGTCGGGATCGCGGAGGTCGGCATCGATCACCAGCGTCGCCCGGTTCGAAGCTTGGGAAATGCTCATGCCCAGCGAAGTCGCGATGTTGGTCTTCCCTTCCCCACTCACGGCGCTGCACACGGCGACAATCTTGGTTTGACCCGCGACTCCAACCTGTTCGGTCAGGGCCAGGGTCGTTCGCAAGCTATCGATCGATTCGGTATAGACCAGCAATTCACGCTGCTGGGGGGCGAGCAATTGCCGGCGTGTGTCGACTCGTCGTGTCGGGAGTCGCGAGACCTCGCCCAGGAGGGGCAATTCGACCTCTCTAGCCAGTTGCTCGCCATCGCGAACCCGGCGGACGATCACTTCCCGTCCGACGGCAGCCCCGAAGGGGGCGACTAGCATTGCCAGGCAGGAGATCAACAGGAGCTTGTAGGGGATCGGCTCGATCGAGACGGAAGGCGCGCGCGCCTCGGATTCCACTTTGACGCGGGGCGGCGCGTCCTTTTCCGTTTGGAACGTCAGCACCCGATCGGCAATGGAGTTGAGCACCCGTTGCTCGCTCGCGAGCTCGGATTTTGCGAATTCAAGTTCCGCGCTATGTTCGCCACCTGCCTGGAGATCCTTGTAGAGGGCATCCCGCTTGATCACCAACGCCTTATGCTTCTCCGCGAGCATCGCCAGTTCTTGTTCTTTCGCGGCAAGCCGCGAATCGCGTTCGGCTTTCTGCTGCTCTTGCCGCAACGCGATCAATTCGGTTCGGACGGTCCCCTTCAAGGTGTCCAGTTCCGCACGCGTTTTCGTCACCAGTTCGCTCAGACGGAGATAGTCCGGGTCGTTCTCCCAGGTTTCGCCGATTTTCGTCCGCGGTTTCCGCTTGATGTAGCCAATCTGCTCCTCGAGATCCATGAGCCGCATTTCCAAAAGCCGGACATCACTCCTGTTAGAGACCTCCAAATCCAAGAGCCCGGACGACTGGGCTCGTTCTGCCACGATGTGCGACACAGCCTTCAACGCCGCGATTTCCGCCTTCACGACTTCCGACTCGACTTCCACGGACGTCAGTTCCTGGAATAAGGCCGCCGCGGGCGAGTAGGCGACAGCAGAATCGGTGATCGCCCCTTGTCCGAACGGATCGCGACCGGTGAGTTGCTTCGCCAGCTTCACGACGTTGCGTTGATGTTCCTCGATCTTCGATTGTCGCGCCTTACGGGCCCTCTCCAACTCCGAGATGACAAAATCCTTCCGCCCTTTTTCCTCGTCAAACAGCTTTTTGAGATAGATCTCAAGCAGCGAGTTGACAATGGTGGCGGCATCCGCCGCCGAATCGCTCTCGAAGGAGATGAGAAAAAGTTCCGACTTGCCGATCTGCTGCACACGGAGGTTTTCTTGAAAATACTTCACTGGGTCGGGCTTCGACTTAACTGCCTCGATTTGGGACACCTGAGGGTGCAGAGCCAGTGGGGCTAGCACGATCTCGTTTTGCATGGTCTGAATCTGTGTCTGGATGAAGCGATCGACGTCCTTCACGCCGCGCCCCGGTTCAAACGCGATGTACGGGATATCGGCATCGATTTTTATGACGGCCCTTGCCTGATATTTGGGCACATGCAACCACCACACGGCCACTCCCGCTCCCGCCGACAGGATCAACCCGGCGGGGATGACCCACATCCACGACTTGCAGAACACCTGCCAGAAAAAGGCAGGGGTCAGGCCCCCTCCCGTCGAGGCCGCGGGGCCCGCCGAAGCCGGCGCGCGCCGCGCCATGCGACGCAGGTGGGCCGATGGCATCGGGGCGGGCACCATCTGTCCGTTCTTGGCGGGTTCCACAGGCTGCGATTCGGGATTCATATTGACCAGCTTTTCACAGGGTGTCGCGACATCGAGGTAGTTTTTTGCGCCGTCATACGACCGTGGCTAACCGCCCGCCTGATGCAGTAGGGCGGAAGGATTGCGGACTTCTTCTATTTGCGGGAACAACTTGTCGAGATAAATGAGAAACAACCAGAAGATGACGGCGGCGATCGGAATCATGACAAATCCAGCCACGTCATGGCTGAATTTTTGCCCGGCGTCGCTGGAGACCCATTGGTAGAGCAGGCCGGTGACCACAATGCGGAGCACATTGGCCGCGATCGCCACCGGCAACGCGGCAACGAGCACGAGGACTTTCTTCCACCAATCCCACCGCGAAAACAGCACGAACGCAAAGGCGAGTGCGAAGATGCCAAAAAAGATGCGCATCCCGGAGCAGGCCTCTTCGACAAAGAGCGTATGGTCCCCCAGCAGAATCACGTTTCCTTCCGACAGGGCCGGTTCCCCCAGCATCACCAGCGCCGCGGTACTCAGCTTGGTGGCAATCGCTTGCAGGGGGACACTCAGCATGTGCTCGGCCGAGTAGGGGATCGGGATCATGAACCACAGGAAGACGATCGCCGGCCAACTCCATTTGAGGAACGCCGTCCCATAAACGAGCGTTACGGCCGCGGCAATGGCGAGCGGAAGCGTCCAGCCATCGAGTGGCAACAGGTAATATCGCCCCGCGAGATAACGTAAGCCAAGAACGACCCCCACCAAGGCGGCCCCCCACCAACTCGGCCTCAGCTCTCCCTTGGGAAACCGGCCGCGCCGCGTCCAGAGGAAGAATAGCGCGATCGGCAACACCAAATAGCCATGGGAATAGTCGGGATGGGTCTCCCATTTGTGAACCATCTCCACCAACGTCGGCCAGTAGGCCCAGACGATGGCACCGACCATGGCCAGGCCGCTGGACACAAGCCAGGCCGTCGAATATTCCCCCGACTCCGGCTGGCTTTCCCCCGAGGAGGCCCCCGCTGGCGCTCCGTGAACGGCCCTCGCCGGCACGGGACCGCCGGTTTGGCTCTTCTGTGGCGATCGCCCCTTTTTGGTTGCGTTCTTCGACATACGTTCTTTGATTCTGCCTGGCTTCGTCCTGGGGTGGCCTGTGCGCGGACTCCGTCCACGTCATTTGCACAAATATGCAAAAATCCCTTGAAAAACCGACATCCGACGCACTGGAGCCTTCCCCCGAGAGGTCCCTTCAGCAGGCGGAGTCGTTCGTGCTCCGGTCATTCCCGCTGGGGATTCGAAAGGCCTTTCCAATACTTAGCTGATGCTGTGCGGCGTTAGCCTTGCCGCATTGCGTCGGACTATTTCGAAACCAACTCTCTGCCAAATCCTCTCTTCTCGAAACCCGAATCCTAAAGTTGCAAACTCGTTCGCTGATCGCCGTTCACGACTTCTCTCCTACGGAGATCATGTATCCTACAAAGGTTATGCCTGTTCAATAAGGCTCCAGGCGATGTCGCTCGATTTCGACCGAGACACCTCCCAGCATCTCTGTCACGTAAACGTAGAGCCGAGTCTTCCCGCTCCGGCGAATCACCACGCCGCGCAGGTCCTTCAGCAGCCCCGACTTCACCCGGACGTGCTGGCCCACGGCCAGCCGGTCCTCGATGGTGAGGGGAACTCCCATTTCGATCAGTTCGGCCAATTGGCCCAACTGCTGGGCGAGGCCTGGCTGATCGCAAATCGAGTACGTATGAACCAACCGATTCGTTCGCAGCGAGGCGACCCGTTCGTCGTCGTTGGCCCACAGAAAGCAATACCCTGGGAAGAGCGGGGCCCAGGAATACCGCGGCCTGCCTCGCGTCACAGCCTTGAGCCGGGTGACGGGCAGATAATGGCCGATGCCGAGCGTCTGCAGCTCCTCGGCGAGCTTTTTCTCTTGCCGGGGCCGAGTGTGAAGGAGCCACCAGCCACGATTTTCCCAATCTTCTTCGCCGGAGCGCGCGCCTTCGCCCTCCAATAACGTTAAAGGATATAGGAAGGGGTTGCGCGGGCCATCCGAGATCGCCCTATTTCCCTTTCCCTCGAGATTGAGAGTTCGCGGCTTTTCTGGCGCCACTTCCGGCGCGCGTAGGCAAGTTTGAACCATTTTTCAGGCCCCCCCGACATTTCTTTTTGGAGTTTGGTCACGGCAATCGACGATCGGTTTCACCAGTCCGCTCGTCACCGTGGGTTCTTTTCGCTCGTCCGCTCGACAATTTCCTCTGGTTTTTATTGGGAATCCAAGTTTCGTCCGAACTTGGTAAGGCGGGATCGCTGCGCTGAGCCCAGCACGAAGCCGGACTCTGAAAGGCCGATTATGATGCGGCTACGGGATTCCGGCAAGTATTTCGTTGGAATTTCGTTTCTGTTTTTTGAGGAAGGGCTACGGACTGTGGAATTTCTCCGGGTCGCGCAGGTTTGAAGGGGTGGGGGTGTCAGGGGGCAGGGGGCAGGGGGCAGATACTGGGTGCTTTATCTATCCGACTATCCAACATATCCGAGCCGGGGGCGTTAGCCCCCGGAGTGCGGGGTGTGTCATAAGATTGGGCCACGGATGGAAGCGGATCGTACGGGTCACCACGGATCAGAAGAGACCTATCATGAGTCGTTGTTCTACGCGGCGTGCTCTGATCCGTGGTCATCCGCTCGACCCGTGTTCATCCGTGTCCCATCGTCTCGGGGAAGCCGCATCTATCCGAGCCGTTTCCCGAGCCGGGGGTGTTAGCCCCCGGAGTGCGGGGTGTGTCACAAGATTGGGCCACGGATCGAAGAGGGATCGTACGGGTCACCACGGATCAGAGAAGACCAATCGTGAGTCGTTTTCTACGTGGCGTGCTCTGATCCGTGGTAATCCGCTCGACCAGTGTTCCTCCGTGTCCCATCGTTTCGGGGGACCGCAATCCCCGAGCCGGGGACCCGAAAACGCGGGTCGCAAGAATTTTTTCGCACCAAGCGGTTTTTCTACTTGCGTTCGGCTAGCCGTCGGCTAAACTAAGCCTCAATGCAGAATCCTCTGCACGGGGTAACACGCGCTTGATCGAATCACGTAGCCACATCCGACTGCTGCTAATGGCGGGGGCCGCAATGCTGCTATTCAGCATTGGCTCGAGCGCCATGGCCAGCATCGCGCTACCCGATCTTCCGCGGTTCGAACTCGCGACGCACGTCGATTCCGGTCCAGAAGGGGCTGGAGCCACTGGCGACCCCGCCGAGTCGAGCGACCGCTCCCCCAGCGAGCAAACACCCGCCGTATCCGAGTTTGCCCTCTTGCTCGGAGGCCCTGCCTCCAGCACCACCGGGACGTCAACCGGCACAAGTGCCGGGATGCCTCTCGGGATGTTACTTCACCCCGCCTCTAGCGTGGGTTTGAACGACCCGGCCGTCTCCGGCTGGGTCTCGGGAGAGAACTGCCTGTTCCTCCCCACTCCTCCCGGAAACGATCTCCTGCGACCGCCTCAGGTCTGACGTGGAATTTGTGACGCGAGTCTATTTTTCACGTATTTGACCAATTTTGGGTTCAGGAGATTTCAGATGAAAGTTCTTCAGCTTAGTTTCGCGACGTTGTTGTTAGCGGTTTTTTCGTCCACATGCATGGCATCGATCACTTTTGGCCCGGGCACCGACGTTGAAGATTCGCTTCAGGACGTGTTAGATTCGATTTA
Source organism: uncultured Planctomycetaceae bacterium (assembly GCA_964650265.1). GTDB lineage: Bacteria > Planctomycetota > Planctomycetia > Pirellulales > Lacipirellulaceae > CAZYQQ01. The sequence continues at coordinate 6,825 of CAZYQQ010000016.1, read as the reverse complement.
CTTCAGCGGCCCCGTCATCAGTGCGGATAACGATCAGTTCGCACCCGATGAATATTGGAGTATTGCGGGGTCCGGTAGTGCGGCCGCCACGATTATTGTTGAGATAGCTGGCAACGCCGGTACAAATGAACTGTATCTCTTCGATAAGGCCGATCCCACCAAGATTGTTCAGCTATTCACAGGTGATGACAGTGCGGGTAAAAAACAGCTTGTCACCATCTTGGCGGATGGATCTGTAGCTTTGGGTCTTGATGTTGTCGCTGGCGACACTGGCGTCGATTTTGCCGGAAACCTGTTTGGTTTTATGCTGCGAACGGATGAAGGTGACTTTTACTCTGATCCAGCCCTTAACGGCGATGGCTTGGATCATCTCGTTACTTACCGTGGCAACGGCGAGACAGAGATTGCGCTCCCTGGTCAAAGTGCTGGAACCTTTACACCCAATGAGTACATCTTTGCGTTTGAAGATCTACCGGGGGTAAACGGCAACCCGTATCCAGGCGATGGTGATTACAATGACTTTGTGTTCATTGCTGAGTCGATCGTTCCCGTCGCTGTCGTCCCCGAAGCGACCACAATCGTCATTTGGTCCGCTCTTGGTACGATCGGCTTCTTGGCCTATCGCCGCCGGCAACTCGCCTAATCGCCAGTTGCTTGCTGTAGTCAATTAAGCAGTCTCGCCTGCGCCGGCCGCCTCCCGTGCGGCCGGCGCGGTGGCTGCCATCTTTGCTGAAATGGCAATTTGCTACTTGCCGGAAGGGCGTGTGTTCGCTCTTTCCAAGGCTCTTGGTTGTTGACTGCACGATGTGTGTGCGGTCGCCTTTTTCATTCCTTGTTTTCCTAGGGGGGAAACAAACATGTTGAGGTCTATTTCAAAAGCTGCTGTGTTGGTTGCGTTGCTGGTTGTGCCTGCGGTGGCGAATGCTTCGCTGCAACAGGGCGATGTCATTAAGTTCGTCGATCGTAATGGAAGCCCTGGTGGAGAGTATGGGGTAAGAAAAAAGCTTCCGGATAATACTTATTCAGATGAGCTGTTTGTAACCTTCTGCCTTGAGATGCAGGAGTTTCTGAATTTCAACGTCGATTTCAAGGTTGGCGATATCTCCGATCGAGCCGTTGAAGGTGGAGAAAGTGCGGGTGCGGGGTATGACGTCCTTGATGGCAGAACGGCATGGCTCTACCTGCAGTTTCACACGGGTGCCCTTGCTGCCGAAGGCTATAACGGGAGCACAACTGAGGCAAATCGATTACAGCACGCCATTTGGCGCTTAGAGGATGAAGCGGGATATGATTCCGGGCTCTCCGAAAAGTACTTTGATTTGGCCAATGACGCGGACGCAGGCGAGATAGCGTACGCGCTAACTCGTGTTCGCGTGCTCAACGTCACTACGATGAGTGGCGGCTATGCCCAAGACGTGCTTTACGTGATCCCAGAAGCCGTCGTTCCGGAACCAACGACCGTCGTTGTCTGGTCCGCACTGAGTTGCATCGGCCTCTTGTGCTACCGCCGTTCGCGGGCGAATAAGCTGGCCTAGCGACTCGCTAAATTTTCGTCATTCACCAAAAACCGCCGGTGGTACAGGGGCCCCCCCGCTATCCTCCACCGGCGGTTTACTTTTTTGCCACGTGGCAAAATTAGCGGGATCTTGGGTAGAGGGGCCAGGGGACAGGTTTCAGGGGCCAGATACCGGGCGCTCTATTTCTAACGGATGTCCCCGGCTCTGTCGTGCAGGTTCTTGGCAAACTCGCATTTCGATGGCTGGCCGCGTCCGCGCTGCGTGCGACTTGGAAAGTCGCACCACACAGAGGTTTTCCATTGTGGAGCGATTTTCCAAATCGCTTGAGGTGCTCACACGCTCTCCAGTGGCTGGCCGCGTCCGGGCTGCTTGCGACTTGGAAAGTCGCACCACACAGAGGTTTTCTATTGTGGAGCGATTTTCCAAATCGCTTGAGGTGCTCACATGCTCTCCAGTGGCGGACCGCGTCCGGGCTGCTTGCGACTTGGAAAGTCGCACCACACAGAGGTTTTCCATTGTGGAGCGATTTTCCA
>CAZYQQ010000016.1:0-4675 GCA_964650265.1 uncultured Planctomycetaceae bacterium | reverse complement strand
TCTCCAGTGGCTGGCCGCGTCCGGGCTGCTTGCGACTTGGAAAGTCGCACCACACTCCCCCCCCGACCCCCAAGCTTGAGGTATACTTTCTCTAGCGGGCAGTCACCTACGTTTGGCCTTACCCCTGGTTGTTGCTCGCAGGGGCAGAAGGAGAAAGCCCGGAATCATGCGGTCCGTTTGGGTCTGGTTGGTCCTCGCCATTCCGGCGGGGTGGGCGATCTGGCAACTCCAACTGCCCGACCCGGTAGTCTCCGCCCCATTCTTGGGGCTGCTGCTCCTCATCCTCGGCCTGCTGGCGGGGCTTCGACTCGCCAGCGATGGACTCCACCGCCTGCTCCAGGACCTGATCCGGGTCAACCGCACGTTGGCGGAACAATACGACGAGATCGCGGAGAAAAACCGCCGACTGCAAGCAGAATTGGATAGTGGCCAACAAGATTCGGATGGCGATGAAGGCCGCATGTCCACGGACTAATCGCAACGGGCCTAAGGATGGGACACGGATGGACACTGGCTGAGCGGATCACCACGGATCAGAAAGGAGAGGGTTACTGGAGTGCCACACCCTGAGAAGGGTGTGAACCTTCTGATCCGTGGTGACCCGTACGATCCCTCTTCAATCCGTGGCCTATTTTCTTGCGTTGCAATCTGTTCGACGGTTTTCGAGTGGCCAACTAGACTGGGACTGAGTGGGAGCTATCCCGAAGACTATTGGTCCCACCTCCCACACCACTTTCCACCTTCGAGACGTCGACTTGATGCGCATCTGCTGTCTGTTGCTGCTGACGATCTGTTTTCCGCTCGTGTCCCAAGGGGCGTTCCTCATCGGCCTGGCGTCACCCCTGATTCCCGAAGAAGGGGGGGGCGAAGGGACCCATCTGTTCCGCTTGAACCTCGATGGCAGCGGCTTCGCGGACCTGGGGGCCATTCAGTTGGGGGGTGTCGAGGCGGAATTCGACGCCTTGGCCGTGAGTGGCGGCGGGCAACTCCTCGCGTTCCAGATCATGCCGGCGGGCTCACGTTTGTCCGCCATCGATCTCCAGCAAGGGACGGCGGCGTGGCTTTCGCCGCCCCTCTTTGGCCGCGAGATTCGGGGGGCGACGTTCGACGGCAACAACAACTTGTGGGCGATCGACGCGGCGGCCAACGAGCTGCTGAATGTGTCGATGAGCACCGGTGAAGAACTTGCTTCGGTCGCCATCACGCTCAATAGCGCCCCTTTCGACATTCCCAACGAGAGCGACATCGCCGTCGACTTTTCGGGGCAACTCCTTCTGACGGCGGGAAATCAAATCTTCTCGCTGAATTCCCAGAGTGGCGAACTCACGCTCTTGTTGACCGACAACATGGGCGAAGCGAATCCCGCGCTGGTTGGTGCCGTCGTCGGCATGGCGCCGAACGAACGAGTCGTCGCACTCGCATCGCAAGGAGCAATGGCCGCCGACATCGTCACCTACGACCTCGCGAATCCGACTGCACGAATGACGCTGCTCGCCGCGCCATTCGCATTCGACGTCGTCCTGGGCGACCTGGCCTTGGTTCACGAGTCCGTGAGTTCGGGCGACTACAACGGCGATGGCGTGGTCGATGCCGCCGATTACGTCGTGTGGCGGAACTCGCTCGGGTCGACCACCAATCTGGCTGCCAACGGCAACGACTTTGGGACGAGCATGAATCGCATCGACGCCGCCGACTACCTGGTGTGGAAGAACCAGTATGGCGTCGACCCCCTGGCGGGCCTGTTCGCTTCCGGCCAGCAGATTCCCGAAGTCCCCGGCAGCCTTGTCGGCGCGACGTTGGTTGCGCTGATTCTGGCCAGCCGTTTGTTTGTTGAAACACGGAGACACAGAGACACAGAGACACTGGGATGCTAGTGGTTGATCCAGGAACCGCTGGAAATATCGAGCGACCTGGCGCGGCGGTCCTCGGCTGACTTTTGGGTTCGCGTTGGGTTTTGTCCCCCCGAACCCGATGTCGATGGTCCAAAGGGCCCCAAGCCTTCGTAGCCGGGATTGATGGCTCGGGTCTCCTGCCGGGTGGAAGTCTCTATCCCGGGAATCGTCGGTGGTGGTGGCGGAGCGAACTGGTGGGGGAGAGCTTCGGTCGGCACCATGTAGGGCTCCCCTGGCAGAATCGATTCAGGTGGCACCAGCGATTGGGCGGCGGGTTGGCAATAGGCGGCGGTCGGCATGGCGCCATAGGCGTCCCGCCACTCCGCACCCGAGGTGGGCCAAGGCCTCCAGGCCGGCGGCCGCATGCCATGATAATGGCTCGACGGCCCGCAGGGGCACTGGAACACGGCATCCTCGCCCGCGCACCAGGGGACCGTCTGGCGAATGTCCGTGGGGCATTCGAGTTCCTGCTCGCGCTTCACCAGAAAGCCATAGTGGTGGCAGCCGGTCAGCGGGATCATGACGGCAACTAGCAAGAGCTTCAATTCTGTTCGCATATCATTCGTGCGGCACGCTTTTCCACGTCCGCCCCTCGTCTAAGCGTTTCGCAAGGCGAAACTGGGTCTAGCTAGACTTCCATGGGGATCGCAGCGCCGGCGGCTGATCTAAAACCCACCCCCGCTATTGTTTTGTCCAAACGTCGCAATCTGGTTAGCCGTTTGCGTTCCCAGGAGCGTCACGCCAAACACCCGCTCCACCGGAGCAAAGATCTTGGCAAGTGCCGTATCGAGCGCGACAAGCTTGTCTTCCGACACGTAGACGCGGTCGCCGGGAAGGACCTGGTAGTTCGTGTCGACATCGCCCCGCTGGGTCACCGCGACCCAGTCGACTGGCAGGATCTGGTCGCCGCCGGCCTCGTTTGGTCCGGGGCGGGCGATCCACATCCGCGTCGAGTTATTGGATTGAAGTCCCTGGATCTGACCGATGGCGTCGAGCACGGTCTCATTGCCTCGGGCTGGCATGATCACCACGCGGTCCCCGAGGCCCGCCCCTTGGGTGATGACGTAATAGACCTTGCTGTTGTAGCCCAAGACGTCGAGCGCGATCTGGGGATCCTCGATATAGACCGACAAGTGGGACTCGATCGCTACCCGGGCCTCTTCCATGGTCATGCCGACGACGCTTACCCGACCATAGGTACCGAGGTTGACCTTGCCATCGGGTGCTACCAGATGTTCCCCCGCGATCTGCTGTTGCGCCCCGATCTGTAGGAGCGTGACCCAGACGTCGGGCTCGCTATAGATCTGCTGCAACTTCTCGAGCAGCGAGGCTCGAAGTTGATCGCTCGTCAGGCCTGCCGCCTTGACCGACCCGATGGAGTGGCCAACCTGAATCATCCCGTCGGGTTGAATCGTGTAGTCGCCATCGATGGGCGAGGGGATCGCGGGATCGACCGAAATACCGGTCGTCGTAACCGACACGACATCGAAGACCCGCAGGGCATAAGGTGCCTTGGGCACCAGGTTGATCGCATCGATCTGCAGAATATCGGGCGGCTCGATCAGGTAGTCGGGCAGAATGACCTTGGCCTGTTCACGGGGGATGTCGTATCCCACGCAAGGTTTGGGGCCGTGCGGACCGCGCCCAGGATAGATGAGCCGGCATCCACTCGATGCGCAAAGTGCGGAAAGCACGAACAACAGTAGCGTGCCGCGGACGGCAGGCGACTTCAGAAACTGAGTCGTTAGCACGAGATCCCCCCCGGGAACTGGGCGAATTGTACGCTGAAAATAGCGTGCAAATCTTTGCTGAACCCCCAAGTGTGGCTACACTGGGTTCCAGTTACATCCCTTACCATCGGAAAAGTTCGCCGAATCCTTGAGACCGTCATGCCCGTGGCGCCGAAAATGAAGGTAGCCATCCGCCCCTCCCGCGGTCGGATGCGAAACGACCCGGCACCTCACTCAGGAGTGAAAAAGATATGAGAGTCTCGCCCCGCGCCAGCAGAATGATGCTAGCAGTCGCCATCGGTTTCGCCTGGCTCTGCTGCTCGGACCGGTGCTCCGCCCAGGTGGCCCGCTATCAGCCGGCAACCCCCACCGTGAGCCCCTATCTCAATCTCACCCTGTTCAACAATGGGGGCCTGCCGAACTACCACGCCCTGGTCCGTCCGCAGATTCGCCAGCGGGAGTTCAACATGCAGCAGCAAGCTCTCATGCAGCAGCAATCGCGACAGCTTGTCGCCCTGCAGAACCAGGTCGTGCGAGGACAGCAAATCCCCTCGTCGACCGGCACGGGAAGCTGGTTCATGGTCCCCAGTCAGCGTACGAACTATCTTGATACGACCCGCTATTTTCCCCAGGCTGGCGGCGTGGGAAGTCGATAGCGGCGGGCACCCAGCCCACCAAATTCAGCGCACGCAAGAGGCCGCTGGCTCCAGAGGAGTCAGGCGGCCTCTTGGGCTTTCTGGGTTGACGGTGGGGCCTGCCAGCACGAAACGCCAACGAGGAAATTCGGCGAAGTGCGGTCAGCCGCGATTCCGTGCAAGTGAGATTTCCAAAAAACCGAGATTTTTCAAGTCCTCTGCTTCGACCGAAATTCGTTTTCATATGAGGGACTGGAGTCGCCCGCAAGCAAGGGAATCCCGGAAAAATTGGCGCAAGTCTTTTGATCCAAAGGGCTTAGCCGATTGTGCGGGCTGCCGCTGCTTACGCGAAAGCCCTACGGCCCCTCCCGCGAATTGTAGGAGTTTGCCGAGAGGTTTGGGGCTTCGCCCTGAAAGT
>CAZYQQ010000015.1:0-70695 GCA_964650265.1 uncultured Planctomycetaceae bacterium | reverse complement strand
TCGTGAATAGCCTGCATGAACTCCACTTCGTAACGTGGCGTGAAGCTTTGCGGGTGATACCCGAAGATCCGATAGACTTCGTCGCTCCAGATGAGGGAATCCGAGGGAATATCCCACTCCCAACTGCCGATGTGGGCGATCCGCTGTGCTTCGCCCAACCGTGTTTCACTCTCGCGCATTGCCGCTTCAGCACGCTTTTGCTCGGTAATATCCTGCAACACGATGATGTATTGGGCAGCGTGCGTGCCATCGAGACGCAGTGGGGAGACGGCCTGATTGACCCAGATAGTCGAACCGTCCTTTCGAAACAATCGCTTTTCGATTGTAAATTGCTGAAGTTCGCCGCAACGGATACGTTCGCGATAGGCGAGGTCCAACGAGAGATCATCGGGGTGGGATATATCCATGCAACAGACACGATGTATCTCGCCGCGCGTGTAGCCGATCAGTTTGCATAATTGGTCGTTGACGCGCAGGAAGCGGCCAGTCACGGCATCGATCAGCGCCACGCCCGCTGCGGCTTGCTCGAAAATCGCCCTGAACTTGGCTTCGCTCTGCTCCAAAGCCGCTTCGGCGGCGACGCGGTCGGTCACGTCGACAATCGCGCCCAGCATGTAAGTTGGCTGTCCAACCGAATCCCTAATCAGTGTGGCCGACATCTGAGCCACGAAGAGTGAGTCATCCAGACGACGGGCGCGGAACTCGCCGAACCAGCGCCCCTCGACCAGTATGGACTCGTGTACTTTCCTTGGAGCGTGTGGCGCGTGCCAGAAATCGCAGGCCGGGCGACCGAGTGCAGCCTCGATGTTTGGGCATTGCACCATGCGAAGAAATGCCGGATTGACGTGAGTGAGTCGTCCCTCCAGATCGGTAAATACGATCGCATTCGTGGATGCGTCGAAAGCCTTCCTGAGCCACAAATCGTCTTCGTGACCAATTGGCTGACTTGCGTGTTGTTGTGACCTCACGATGCTCCCCGCCTCCGACTTCAGGTCCCTCCGAGTGGGACTTATTTTGGGCGCGGTTCGTCTATAGCCAGCGGCATCGAAGCCAACCCCCTGGAGACCCACCCCGATTTCGTGTCAATGTGCCTGGATAAATTAAATATAGTGGCTGACTGAGCGTTGGGAAGTCTGACGCCGGAATGAATCAGAAGTCGTGGTTATTTGTCTTGGGTCCTCCCCCTGTTTGGGGGCGAGGGGGTTGCTGGACAGAGCAGTGCAATTGGCTCGGGAGGCATCGCGGCGCGGCGGCAGGCGATATAGAGGCAGGAACGGCAGGCTAAAGCTATTACCTATTGTACATCAGTAGATCGATTATTTGACTCTACCGCTTACGTAGGGCATATCCTTTGAGATTTATTTGTAGCCATCCGATCGCTAGCCTCGGCGGGAACCGCCGGCGGAAAAGAACGAGACATCTCCCCATGGAAGAATCACTCGATATCGTCAAAGAGTTTCTCGTGGAAAGCCACGAGAACCTGGACCAGCTCGACCGGGATCTAGTGGCACTCGAACAGGACCCTTGCTCCCAAGACCTGCTCAGCAGCATCTTCCGGACGATTCACACAATTAAGGGGACGTGTGGGTTCCTGGGCTTCGGGAAGCTCGAGAAAGTGGCCCATGTCGGCGAAAATCTGCTGAGCAAGCTGCGCGATGGGGAACTTCAATTGCGCCCGGATGTGACGACGGGCCTGCTGTCGCTCGTCGATGCCGTGCGTCACATGCTCGAGAACATCGAGGCGGCCGGCCACGAGGGGGATGCGGAGTACACCGATCTGGTCAACCTGTTAATCAGCCTTCAGGAGATCAGCCTTCAGGAAATGACCTCTACCGGGTGCGTGCCATCATCACAACCCGTCCAGAGCACCCCCGACAGCGATGTCGTTGAACCAGAATCCGAAGAGGTCGCCTCAAGTGCCGAGCATGTCGCTCCGACTGCCGCGCTTCCCGCCGTGGAAGGCACCGGGCTCACGGAAACTGGCGGCCCTGCGCGACCATCCGCGCTGTCCGACAGTAGTATCCGTGTGGACGTCGGGCTGCTTGACCGACTGATGAATCAAGTGGGCGAATTAGTCCTCGCTCGCAACCAGATTCTCCAGTTCACCACGAATTTCACCGACACGACATTCGTTAGCACCACGCAGCGACTCAATCTCATCACCACCGAGCTGCAGGAGGGGGTCATGAAGACCCGCATGCAGCCGATTGGTAATATCTGGAGCAAATTTCCACGCGTCGTGCGCGACCTGGCACTCCAGTGCGGAAAGAAGATCCGCATCGAGATGGAAGGGAAGGAAACGGAACTCGACAAGACGATCGTCGAGGCGATCAAGGACCCGCTGACCCATCTGGTTCGCAATTCGGTCGACCACGGCATCGAATCTCCCGAGGTTCGCCTCGCGAATCAGAAGCCGGAAGAGGGATGCCTGCGACTGCGTGCATTCCACGAGGGGGGACAGGTCAATATCGAAATCATCGACGACGGGGCTGGTCTGAATCTCGACCGGATTCGTCAGAAGGCGGTTGATCGCGGCTTGGTGTCACCCGACCAGGTGGCCCGCATGAGCGAGCGGGATATCGCGATGTTGATCTTCGCTCCAGGGTTCTCGACAGCCGCCCAGGTCACGAATGTTTCGGGTCGCGGCGTTGGCATGGACGTCGTCAAGACGAATGTCGAAAAAATTGGTGGAACAGTCGACATCATCAGCCAGGTGGGATGTGGTACGACGGTCAGATTGAAGATCCCGCTGACCCTGGCCATCATTCCCGCCCTGGTTGTGACATGTGGCGGAGATCGGTACGCGATCCCCCAGGTGAACCTGCTGGAATTGGTTCGCCTGGATGGGATTCAAGCGAAAAAGAGCATCGAACGCCTGCACGGCGCCCCGGTCTATCGCCTTCGTGGCCAATTGCTTCCGGTGGTCTATCTCCGCGACGAGCTGGGGCTCGATAAGCCCGTGCCTGGCGACGGCACGGAGGAGGAATCGGCGGACGTCATCAATATCGTCGTCTTGCGGGCCGACGATCGTCAATTCGGTTTGGTCGTCGACACGATCAATGACACCGAGGAAATCGTCGTCAAGCCGCTAAGCAAACAACTGAAGGGCATCGCCGCCTACGCCGGCGCGACGATCATGGGAGATGGGACCGTCGCTCTGATTATCGACGTCTTGGGCACAGCTCAACGAGCGTCGGTCGTCTCCGAAACGCGAGATCGCAGCGCCGGGACCCGCAACTCCGTCGTGAGTGACCACGCGGACGATCGCCAAACGCTCTTGCTGCTTGTCGTCGGCGACCGCTACCTGGCCCTGCCGATCTCGATGGTCGCTCGATTGGAGGAAATCGAGCCATCCCGTATCGAGTGGGCGGACGGGCGCGAGGTCGTCCAGTATCGAGGGCAGATCCTTCCCTTGCTACGGCTAGGGGAAAATCTCGGTATCGTGTCGCGCTGCGACTCCGACTCACCATTGCAAGTTGTCGTCTACCGCGAGGGGGATAGCAGTATCGGCCTGGTTGTCGACCGTATCGCCGACATTGTCGAGGCGGCGGTGGACGTTCGGCGCAAGGCCCAGAGCGAGTATCTCCTCGCCTCGGAGGTCATCCAAAACCGCGTAACCGACCTGCTCAACCTGCCAGCCATCATTCGCAAGAGCGATCCCACATTCTTCGACCCACTGGCAACCACTTCGGGGGCATCACTATGAAGTCCGTACAACAATACTGCACCTTCTTTCTCGATGGCCTGTTCTTCGGCGTCGAGGTGGAGAAAGTGCAGGAAGTCATTCGCTACCAACAGATGACCCGCGTCCCACTGGCGGCGGATGTCGTAAGTGGCCTAATCAACTTGCGGGGACAAATCGTGACCGCGATTGATCTTCGCCGCCGACTCGGCTTGCCCGACCGCGGCGATCAGCAGATGCCCATGAATGTCGTGGTGCGAGGCGACGAAGGGATTGTCAGTCTCCTCGTGGATGAAATTGGCGACGTGCAGGAGGTGGCCGCCGAACTGTTTGAGCACACTCCCGACACCTTGTCCGGAGAAGCACGGACGCTCATTCGCGGCGTCTACAAGTTGGACGGCTACCTGTTGCTGGTACTCGACACCATGCGTGCTTGCCAGATACCGGAGACATCGCTTGCCGAGGTGGCTTAGCCATTCGTGTCGTCGCGCCTTCCCCCCAAATTGCCCCTAGAAACATTCCCTTCCGCATTTCCACCTTCCCTTGGAGTCCATGATGAGCACCGCTCAAGTCAAAACCCGCCAGCGCAAATCCAACCCCACTCAGACAAAGTCCCAGGACGGCGGCTCTCGGCAAGGTTGGGAGAATGCGGCCTTGATCGCCGCTCTCGACAAGGTGCAGGCCGTGATCGAGTTCGACATGGATGGGACCATCCTCGCCGCTAACGACAACTTCCTTCAAGTTGTCGGGTACTCGTTGGAAGAGATCGCCGGCCGGCATCATAGCATGTTCGTCGATGACGACACTCGCCGGTCCGTGGAGTATCGCGAGTTCTGGGATCGCCTCAATCGCGGCGAGAACCTCCCCGGCGAGTACAAGCGAATTGCCAAGTCTGGCCGCGAGGTCGTCATTCAGGCGTCTTACAACCCCATTGCCGACGCGAGTGGTCGCCTGGTCAAGGTCGTCAAGTTCGCGACGGACGTCACCCACATGGCGGCCGCTCGGGCCGAGGCGGCCCGGATTGGCTCCATGATGGAGCAGGCGCCGATCAATGTCATGTTCGCCGGCCGCGATTTCAGGATCCAGTACGCCAATCCGGCTTCGATCAATACGCTTAAGGGGCTGGAGCACCTGTTGCCCATCAAGGCGGATCAGCTCGTCGGACAGTCGATCGACATCTTCCATAAGCGTCCGGAACACCAGCGCCAGTTGCTGTCGGACGCCTCGAACCTGCCGCACCGCGCGGAGATCAAGCTGGGGACTGAGACCCTCGATCTCTTGGCAAGTCCGATATTCGACGAGCACAAGGACTTTATCGGCGTGATGGTCACGTGGGAAGTGATCACGAGCAAATTGAAGATGGAGCAGGACATCAAGGAGAATTCCGAGCGTGAGCAACGCCGCGCCGAGGAGCTGGCACAAATCATGGCGGCGGTGGCGAATAATGCGAACACGCTAGGCGCATCGGCGGAGGAACTCACCGCGGTGAGTACCCAAATGAGCGCCAATGCCGAGGAGACGGCCTCGCAGGCCAATGTCGTGTCCGCCGCTTCGGAACAAGTGAGCAAGAATGTTCAGACGGTCGCGACGGGAGTCGAGGAAATGGGGGCGAGTATCCGTGAAATCGCCGGCAACGCCAACGATGCCGCCCGCGTGGCCCAACAGGCTGTCAGCGTGGCGGAGACAACCAACCAGATCATTGCCAAGCTGGGAGAGAGCAGCATTGAAATTGGAAAGGTGATCAAGGTCATTACCTCGATTGCGGAGCAAACCAATCTGCTCGCCCTGAACGCCACGATCGAAGCTGCCCGAGCGGGAGAGGCCGGCAAGGGCTTTGCCGTTGTCGCGAATGAGGTCAAGGAGCTCGCCAAGGAAACGGCCAAGGCGACCGAGGACATCAGTCAGAAGATCGAGGCCATTCAAGGCGATACGAGCGGAGCGGTTGAAGCGATTCAGCAGATCAGCCAGATCATCGAGCAGATCAACGACATCTCCAATACGATTGCCAGTGCGGTCGAGGAGCAGTCGGTGACGACCAGCGAGATCAGTCGCAACGTCGCCGAAGCCGCCCAAGGGTCGAACGAGATTTCGCAGAATATCACCCAGGTGGCATCGGCCGCCGAGAGCACGACTCAGGGAGCGAACAACACGCAACAAGCCGCCGGCGAGCTTTCTCGGATGGCGGCCGAATTGCAGGAGATCGTTGCCCGGGCCAACAACTGAGCACCGTGGCAGAGTCCACCCCGTGGCGAGATTCAATTCGTAACGTGAGGAGACCGCCCCGCGATGCGGGGCGGTCTTCACTCGACACTTGGGGCTCACTTTGGCGCCTGGCCATCCGATTCAGTGGCGGGTGCGATGACCTATTGAAAGAGTTGACAAATGCAAGCCCTGGTAATCGACGACTCCCGAGCGTTGCGGCGGATTCTTGGTGACATGCTTCGCCAATTGGGGCTGGACGTGTCCGAGGCGTGCAACGGACGCGAAGGACTGGACCACCTGGAGGCGGGAGCGTCTCCCGATGTCGTTCTGGTCGACTGGAACATGCCCGAAATGAACGGCTTGGAGTTTGTGCGAGCCGTTCGCGCCGCGGCTCGTTTCGATCGCTTGCCGCTGATGATGGTCACCACCGAAACCGAGATGGAACAGATGACGACCGCGCTCACTTCCGGCGCGAATGAGTATGTGATGAAGCCGTTCAGCAAGGAATGCATCGCCGACAAACTTAGAATTCTCGGTGTGCTCGTTTAGGACATCGACGAATGCAAAAAATACGTGTACTAGTGGTCGACGATTCGACGGTCATGCGCCGCCTGTTGAGCGATGCATTGGCCTCGGACCCCGCATTGGAAGTTGTCGGGACCGCCCCTAACGGAAGAATCGCGCTCGACAAATTGCCGCAATTGAATCCCGACGTGGTGACGCTGGACATCGAGATGCCGGAGATGGATGGGCTTGCCACGCTCCCCGAGCTGCGCAAGAACTATCCAAAACTGCCGGTGATCATGTTCAGCACGCTGACGCAGAAGGGAGCGATCAACACTCTCAACGCGCTCTCCCTCGGTGCCAGCGACTATGTCACCAAGCCATCCAATCTGGGAAGCGTCGTCGCCGGCATGGCGGCCATCAAGGAGCAATTGGTCCCCAAGATCAAGGCCCTCTGCCCATCCAGCCAACCCCATATCCCCCGCGTCACTGGCCGGCAAGCGACGCCGGCACCTCGCCACCGAGGGCCCTTCGCAAAGGTCGGTCTGGTGGCGATTGGGGTGTCGACGGGTGGCCCCAATGCGCTGACAAACCTGTTGCAACGGCTTCCGGCCGACTTTCCCGTGCCGATTGTCATTGTTCAGCACATGCCACCGGTCTTTACACGCTACCTGGCCGATCGCCTGAACACGGTCTCCCCCTTGAAGGTTTTCGAGGCCAAGGGAGGTGAACCGCTAAGCCGGGGCACCGTTTACCTCGCGCCAGGAGACTTTCACCTGACCGTCGCTCGCACGAGTCAAGGGCTCGTGACCTGCTTGAACCAAAAACCACCGGAGAACTCCTGCCGGCCAGCCGTGGACGTCCTGTTCCGCTCGGTCGCTGAAGTCGTCGGCCCTGCGTCGCTCGGTATTATTCTCACCGGGATGGGCCAGGATGGGCTCCGCGGCTGTGAGGCGATTCGGCAGGCGGGTGGTCGCATTCTCGCCCAGGATGAAGCTTCGAGTGTCGTCTGGGGAATGCCGGGGGCCGTGTTCAACGCCGGGCTGGTCGACAAGCTCCTCCCTCTGGACGGTATTCCAGCCGAGCTGAGTAAATTCCTAGGGCATGGATCGGCTCTGGCCTTGGCGTCTGGGGGCGTGTAGCGCATGAGTACCGTAAGTCCAGCCTCATTGGACATGCTCTCCTTCGAGTATGTTCGCCGACTTGTTCTCGAGCGTTCCTCGATCGCGCTCGAGGATACGAAGGGCTATCTCGTCGAGTCGCGGCTCGCTCCACTTGCCAAAAGGCATGGCATGGCAAGCGTCCGCGACCTGGTCGGGCAACTCCGCTCGACGCCTCATGGGATACTTCACGAACAAGTGGTCGATGCGATGACCACGAACGAAACCAGTTTTTTCCGCGATATTCACCCCTTCGAAGCCCTGAAGACGGATGTTCTGCCGGAACTGATCGACCGGAGATCTTCCCGGCGCACCTTGAACGTCTGGTCGGCTGCCTGCTCCAGCGGCCAGGAACCGTACACGATCGCGATCATTTTGCGCGACCATTTTCCCCAATTGAACGATTGGAGCGTGAATATCTTCGCCAGCGATCTCTCCCAGGAGATGCTGGAGCGTGCCGCCTCGGGTGTCTATTCCCAGGTCGAGGTCAATCGGGGGCTCCCCGCGACCTCCCTTGTGAAGCACTTTCAGCGAGAAGGGTTGAATTGGGTCGTGAGACCCGAGACCCGCAAGTTGGTCAAGTTCCTGCGTCTCAATCTCACCGAGAGTTGGTCGACGCTCCCCACGATGGACCTGGTCTTCATGCGAAACGTCTTGATCTATTTTACGCCGCAAACCAAGCGTCTCATCCTCGACAAGGTCCATCGTCAATTGGCGCGCGATGGAACTCTATTGCTAGGGGGAGCGGAAACCACGTTGGGGCTCTGCGACCAGTTCGACCGTATCAGTGCTGGCAAGACGACACTCTATCGTCCCACGGGATGTGGCCGGGACGAACCGATAGGAAGCCATCAATGAAAGACAATCACGTCACGCCCGAAGCGATTCAGCAAATCGTCGAAACCGTGTGGAGCGAAGTGCTTGGCCTCGCGCTCGAGCCTTGCGATCCACCACTGTATGGCGACGACACTCCTGACCTTTCGGTTTGCGTCCATATTGCCGGAGCGTGGAACGGCGTGGTGCTCGTCTGGCCGCACCAGCAGTTTGCCACGCTGGCGGCGAGCCTGCTCTTTGCGATTCCACAAACCGAGGTGAGTTTTGCCGACATTCAGGACGGGATGGCGGAACTAGGGAATATCATCGCCGGTAATCTCAAGAGCCTCCTACCAGGGCCTTCCATTCTGTCCCTCCCCACGGTGACGCACGGAGACCAGCATGAGATCTTCGTACGTCGCACGCGGCTGGTCGCCGAGCAGGATTTTCTTTGCGAATCATTGCCGCTTAAGGTCTCGGTGCTCCAAGCCATCGACGCCCCCTTGACCCACGTGGGATTGTGACCACGTGGCACGATCCGACGCGTGAATCCTTTGACCCTCTGTTTATTCTGACCATCCAACACAGCAAGAGTTACGTTATGAGCATTAAAGTGTTAGTTGCCGACGACTCCGGTACGATGCGGAAGATCATTATTCGGTCGCTCAACAGCGTGGGAGTGACGGATGTTGTCGAGGCCCGCGACGGCACCGAGGCCTTCGAGCTATTCCAGCAGCACAAGTGCGACCTGGTGCTGACCGACTGGAACATGCCGGGGCAAACCGGATTGGATCTCTTGAAGTCGATTCGGTCGGTCGATCCCAACGTGCCAGTGATATTGATTACGACGGAATCCGGGAAAAGCCGGGTCCTCATGGCCGTGGAAGCCGGTGTGTCCGACTACCTGGTCAAGCCCTTTGATTCCGACGCCTTGCGCGAAAAACTCGATAAGTTCGTCGCCGTTTAATACTTAGGGGAAAGCATGAGCGAAAAATATAAACCGTTCAGTGTGGAGTACATCAACCCGTTCCTCACGGCCGTGGCGACCGTGTTTCGGACGATGCTGAATACGGACATCGAGCGTGGCCCGCTCTACTTGAAGCAGCGGCGCCAGCCCGAAACGGAAATCAGCGGGATCATCGGGATCTCCGGCCTGGCGGTCGGCACGGTCGTCCTGGGCGTGAGTCGGGGCGTCGCCCTTGGGGCCGCCGAGGCGATGCTGGGAGAAAAGAAGTACGAAATCGATGCCGATGTGATCGACGTCGTTGGCGAATTGGCTAATATGATCGCCGGCAGTGCCAACTCGCAATTGGAACAACTGGCGATGAGCATCAGTCTGCCAAACGTCGTCATCGGCAAGAACCATATCGTTGCTTACCCCACGGGGGCAACTCCGATTGGTGTCCCATTCGACTCGAAGTGGGGGCCAGTCTGCATCGAGGTCGGGCTCTGTGAAAAGCAACCCACGGGGGCGATGTTGGCATCCGTATCATGATTAGTCACAAAGTTACGATCGGGCGCCAGCCGATACTCGACAGACGGCATAACGTAGTCGCCTACGAATTGCTCTATCGCGGGGCTGGCAATGAGTGTGCGATCGTCGACGATGGTGATATCGCCACTTGCACGGTCCTGAACACCGCGCTGGGGGATATCGGCATCGACCGGGTTGCCGGCGAGTTGCCCGTGTTCGTCAACTTTACAGAACGCTTTCTTCTTGGCGATCTGCCGATTCCGCTTGGCCCGGAGCGCGTCGTCATCGAAGTCCTGGAGCATGTCAACCCGGACGATCAACTCGTCCGCGGCCTGGAATCCTTATCCTCCGCAGGCTATCGCATCGCATTGGACGACTTTGTCTATGGGCCCCAGTGGGAGGCCTGCCTGGACGTCGCCAGCATTGTCAAGATCGACATCCGAGCCCATGACGAGGATCAGCTCCGCGAACAGGTCCGATTCCTGTCGGGTCGAAAGGTCGTGCTGCTGGCGGAGAAGGTCGAGTCGCGCGAGGAATTCGAGTTGTGCCGAGAAATCGGTTTCGAACTCTTCCAGGGGTATTTCTTTCTGAAACCGACCCTGGTGGAGGGACAGGCAGCCGACTCGAACAGACTTGCGTTGCTGCGAGTCTTGACCGCTCTGACGGAATCCGACATCGGTGCCGAAGAGTTGGAACTCCGTATTGCCGCGGATGCGATCCTGGCACGAAAGCTGCTGACCTATGTGAATTCCTGCGCGTGCGGATTGCGGAGCAAGATCGATTCGCTCCGTCAGGCGATCGTTTATCTCGGCAAGAGCCGAGTGCAAATGATTGCCACGTTGTTGTTCCTGGTGTCGGTGGAAGGGAAGCCGCACGCCTTGTTGCAGACCGCGCTGATTCGAGCCCTGGCATGTCAGAGTCTCGCCAAGAGCATGAAGTCTGCGAGCCCGGACGCCTTCTTTTCCGCTGGACTCTTCTCAGTCCTTGATGCTCTGTTGGATCAGGAGATGGCGGCAGCAGTCAGAGCAATGCCTTTCACGGACGAACTGACTCAAGCGCTACTGCACCACGAGGGAGAAATGGGGGAATGCCTGGCGGGAGTTATTGCATTCGAAGAGGGCCGCCTTATGGATTCGGGTGCCACGCACGATGTGCTGTGTCGGGTACCCACGGCTTACTGGGAAGCTACACTTGCCATCGAATCGGGCGAAGGGATGACGGGAAACCTTGGCTCAACGATAGCGAATCGCGCTCTCGGCGAGCTATGCCGTTAAGATACGGAAGCTCTTATGGTATTCCCGCACTCCGACCGGGACAGGTCGCCAATTTTGGCTTCCCCCCCGTCAAACATGATCCTGATCGATGATCAGCCCGACCTGCTCGATCACTCCCCCTGAAGCCACACTGCGAATTCGCAGGGCCACCTGCCGGCAACGGACGACCTCTCCTTCCGTGGGGGGCATGTCGATCAACTGTGTCAGGGCGTCGGCAAGCGTGAGCGACGGGGAGACGCCAAGCGTAATCCCGTACATCTCTTCCAGTTCGGCCACGGTGATCGTTGCGCGGAGCGGAAATTCCAATCCGCGCGGCAGGTTGACGTGCTGCGTTGGATCGTCGGCGAACACCCGGTCGACCAGAGGCCGAGTCTCCGGCTTGAGGACGACCATCACGTGATCCCCCGGTTCGAGGACTGTGTCTCCTTGGGGAGGAATGATCTCGCGATCGCGGGCAACCAGCGCGATCACGACTCCCTGCGGGAGCGCAAGGTCGCGAACGCGCCGAAACGCGGTACGTGAGTCGGGGCCGACCGTATAGTCGACTATATCGCCATCGACGTGGTGCAGGGAACTGATCTCGAGCTGGACAGGGGGGATGATTCGCGTCGGCACCTCAAGTCCCAGCCAGCGAGCCACCGGCGGCAAACTCCAGCCCTGAACCACCGCCGAGAGCACAACGACAAAGAACACCACATCGAACATCAAATCAGCATGCGGGGTACCATACATCAAGGGGAACGTCGAGAGCGTAATGGGCACCGCCCCCTTGAGGCCCACCCACGAGATGAATGTCAATTCGCGGACGTTGAATCGAAAGGGCAAGATCGTCAACAGCACGGCTAGCGGACGGGCGACAAAAATCAGCCCCGCGCCAACCAGCAGCCCCTGCCACGCCACTTCCAACAGCCGACTCGGGGTACTGAGCATCCCGAGCACGACGAACATGATGATCTGCGAGAGCCACGCACTGGCATCGTGAAACAGCCGGATACCGCGCTGGAAGACAATCCGATTGTTTCCAATGACGATTCCGGCGAGATAGATCGCGAGAAACCCACTCCCCTGCAAGAGGACCGCCACGCCAAAGGTCAGCATCCCAAAGCCGGTCACGAGAATCGGGTAGAGGCCCGCCGCATCGAGACTGATGCGGTTGACAACGCGAACAGTGAGAAACCCCATCGCAATCCCCACGACGGCTCCGACGATCATTTGAGTGAGGAATAGCCGCAGCATTCCCACCCCCAACGTCATCTGGCCAAGGAGCAACTCAATGCATCCGATCGTCAAGAAGATCGCCATCGGGTCGTTGGAGGCACTCTCGACCTCGAGTAGCGCCTGAAGACGTTTGGAAAGCGAGACTCCGCCCGATCGAAGGACCGCGAACACGGCGGCCGCGTCGGTCGAACCGACAATGCTGCCAATGAGCATCCCTTCGAGCAACTCGAGACCAAGTATCCAATGGGCGAATAGTCCCGTGACCAGCGCGGTAATGAGCACTCCGGGGACTGCCAGCATCAGGGCCGGTTTCCACACCTTCCGCACCGCGTCGATCGGTGTGCCGAGCCCCCCGTCGAACAGAATGATCGCCAGCGCCACCGTGCCGATGCCATGGGCCAGCCGGAAATCGTCGAACGGCAATCGCCCAATCCCTTCCGAACCGGCCAGCATCCCCACGGCGAGAAACAACACCAGCACGGGCATCCCCAGCCTGGCGGACAGTTTGCTGGAAGCGATTCCCAGCAGGATCAGCATCCCCCCAACAAGGATAATGATGTCGACTAAAAACATGGCGCCTCGCGAAGTCTAGTGCCGGGTCCCGACTGGGAGCCGATGCGGGTTCCTAGTATAGTGGATTTTGAGCCGTAGCGGGCAGATGAGCTTATTCGTCGATTCGCCTTGGATAGGGTATGGGAGTCCTACCTGAATCGCGGATCTATCTCAATTCTGGTATTGTGGCACTCGAGGCATCGCCATGAAATCGCTTCCCCCTCCTCCCTTCATCTCTCTATCTCGTGCGTCGCTGCTCATGTGTGGTCTGGCCGGCCTATTCTGGTTTACGAGTTGGCCATTTATCTCCGTTGGCAGGGACTTCCCGAATTGTGTCTCAGCGAAGCTAGATGTCGGGGGCTCCGAAATCCGATTCGTCTCCATCCACCACCATTGTGTGTTTTTTCTCACCACAATGCCCGAAACTCCTGGCAGATCAGGTTGGTGGGAAGCTAGCGATGGGCACTTTTGCGGCTTTTCCCTATCGCCCTTCGATTCTTCCGGCCTTCCGCAGGGATTTGCCATTTACGCCAATTCAGAGCAGGTCGGCTGGAAGTGCCCCTACCTGCTGATGGCATTGTTGTGGGGAATTGCCTTCTACAAGACGCTCGCAGGCTTTCGCATCAGCGTCATGGACCTCATTGCGGCGATGACGTTTTCCGCATTAGCAATCTCGCTCATCAAGTCGCATTACGTCCTGCCCCTCATGATCCTACTGAACCTTGGGACGATGCTGCTGATGGGCCTGCTTGCCCTCAGCTTTCTGCGAATGACCTGGAACACCGGCAACATCTGGTGGCCGCTGGTCGTCGAGGAGAGCCCCAGCACAACCATGTCGGGGTCAGAAGGGAGTGTGCCAATGCAGCCCCCCAGCGACGCCGGAGCGTCGAGGGAACAAACGGCAGCCGATTAGAGGAACCCATCCCGGGGGACCGGATCGACCTCAAGCGGAGAAGACAAGACGGCAGTCGAAAGTTCCGGCCCACAGTTCTTTGCCGTCAGCATCCAGCGCCGCGTAGGTCCGGTCCTTACGAAAGACCAATCGCCTGGCTTCCTTCGTGCAAACCGACGGTTGCTCGGCGACGATCTCCCAGGTGCCGGAGAATAGCTTAATGGCAGCCTGTTTCGTGAGGACAAGGCCACCACCACCGATTCGTTCGAGCGGTGAGGATGGGCTTGAGGAACGGAGTTCAGACGCCCTCGACGATCAGGCCGCGATAGATGGCCCCGCGATGACGATGTTGGGCCGCTTCCTGGTAGGCGGGGCTGTCGTACCAGTCGCGGGCTGCTTCCAGAGTCGGGAACTCGGCGATCACGACGCCTTCAACGTCGGGTCCTTCCAGCGTGACATGCTTGCCGTAGGCAACGAGCACCTTGAGCGGGCGGCCGTCCAACGTCCCCTTCACTTTTTCCCAGTAAGCTTCCAGCTCGGATTGGTCGAGCGTCTTTTCCCGCATGAACACGACGTAGGCTGGCATGGTTTTCTCCTGGTGAGGTTTGAGGGAATCGAGTTTATCGCAACCCGCCGGATGCCAGGATGACTTCGCCGGTCAGCCAACCGGAATCCTCCGAGGCGAGAAATACGACGACTTTGGCGATGTCTTCCGGCGTGCCCATTCGCCCCAGTGGGGTCATGGCCACGAGGTGCTTTTCGACGTCGCTGCCGACGCCGTAAAGCCCCGCGGTCTTGGTCCCTTCGCTGAGCGTGGCGCCGGGATTGACGGAGTTCACGCGAATCTTTCGCGGGGCGAGTTCCTTCGCCAGCACGCCGGTGACAGCATCGAGGCCCGCTTTGCTGGCGGAGTAGATCGAGTAACCGGGCGGATGGGAACGCGAGGCGCCGGAGCCGATATTGATGATACTTCCGCCATCCGGTCCGAAATGCCCGAGCGATTCCCGAATGACCAGCAACGGGCCGAGCAGGTTGACGTTGATCTCGCGGTGGAACTCTTCCTCTGTTAATTCCGCGACGGGCATTGCCTGGTAGACGCCGGCATTGTTGACGAGAATATCGAGCGTTCCAAAGACCTTGGTTGCCTGCTCGAATAGCCGAGCAACATCGGCAGCCTGCGAGACATCCGCCTGAATCGCTCCGGCCCGGCCACCGGCAGCCGCGATCTCCTGAACAGCGGATTGCGCACCTGACTGGTCGCTCGCATAGTTCACCACGACTGCCGCCCCAGCAGCAGCCAACTCCCTGGCGATTCCCGCCCCGATCCCCTTGGATGCCCCGGTTACCAGGGCGGTTTTGCCTTGCAATTTCGACATGTCTTGTCCTCCTTCCCCCTAGACACCTCGGGAGGGAGGACTGTGACAAGTCTTTTCAAGATTCCTCAGTTGAGGTGCAGGGTCTTGCGAAAGTCCCCTTGGTCGAGCAGTTGCCGCAACCAACCGATCTGGTCCTCCGGTTCGAGAAAGGGATGCTCGCGGAAGATCGCTGCGTATTGTTCATCCACGGTATTCTCGATGGTCCGCACGACGCCTTCTGCCGTCTGCGCGATGCGTCGCAGATGCAGCGAGACGAATTGCAAGTTGTCGGGATCGACATGCCCCGCCTCGATGAAGCCCTTGGTTTTCTTCGGGCAGCGGCAGGGGTTGTTCGCGTTGACCAGGCCGCACTGGCCGTGCATGAACTGGTAGAGATCGCGGCGGGCGCGCGAGAGGCTTTGCCGGAAGTTGTCGGGGGACATCTCCAGGATTTCGCTGCCGACCGCATCGCTGGCCCCGAAGATTTCGCCGAGTGTAAAGATCAGCCGTTGCTTACGGTCGAGGCAAAGCAACATCCCCGTGGTGCAGGCGATTTTGGCCTCTTCGACAAGCAGCGGCACATCGACCGGCACGGATTTCGGGTCGGGCAGGTCCAGGTCGGGTATTTCGTTGATGGCGTCGGCGTAGCTGGAGAAAGTCTGGGGTTCATTCTCCCCGCCGCGACGTTTCATGTTCAGCACATGGTTGGCCGTGATGCGGTAGAGCCAGGTGCGAAACAGGCTTTCCCCCTGGAAGGTACTGAGCCGGGTGATGGCCTTAATCAGCACTTCCTGGGTGACTTCCTCGGCATCCTGCGAGTGGAAGACCATCCGCACGGCGATGTTGTAAATCCATGCCTGATGCCGCAGGACCAGCTTTTCCAGAGCCTCGCGACTGCCGTGCCTGGCCTGCTCGATCAGGTCGGTGTCGGTCGATTCATCGACGAATTCGGTAAAGGGATTGTGCATTATCACACCAAACGTCGCTTGCTGGAAATCGTCTGGGCATGCTGTCGCTTGGAAGCCGACTAACCCGGCACCGGCTTCGGCTCCGGGAACTTCCATGTGCCGTCGAGGATCTCCTTGCGCGGGCGATACAGCCGCACCGTGTAGTTCCAGCCAGGCGTGATTGGCAACCAATTGGGTGCGTCCCCCTTGTCGCCGCCGAATTGCACGACAATGGTGCCGTCGTCGCTCTTCTTCGCGGTAAGGTTGTTGACCGAGTAGGCGTTGGCGTCGTTCTTTTCGAAGTAGCCTTGGGCGTTATAGACGCTGACTGACCAGAAGGCATCCACCGGCACGTCCTTCACGACGAGCTTGTAGGGCGTAGCGCCGTCGTTTCGTGAAGGGGTGATATTGAGATAAGTGGCGTCCTTGTCGGGATTGCCGCCCCACGCTGCGGCCGTGCTCACCAGGTGCCGCACAGGATCGACCTGCTCCTTCGTGCCGAAGGCTTGCTTGAAATCGGGCATGGTGGAAGCCAGCACGAGCAGCGCGTCACGGACTTTCTTCTGGCTGGCGTGATCCCAGTTCGGCACTTCGAAGCGGCCAGGGCTTTTCTGCTCGATTGTGATTGCATCCTGCAGCGCGTGGACCTGCTTGAGGTCTTCGGCGTTGGCCGGATCGACCAGCGTGCGGATGCCCAGCAGGGCATAGCGCGTGCCGATCTGCTCGCGGGTGAACGTGTGGGGGCCTGCCGCATAGACGACCGTCGGCACGTAGTGGTCCTCGTTGACCACCATCAGCGACATGAATCGCGAGCCCGCGTCGGGGAGCGTGATCGTCACGGGGCCGGCGTCGAGATCGATAATCGACGACGAATAGAGCGTGTCGCGGTTGAGGCGGATGATGGTCTGGTTGTCGATCGCAGCCGGCTGGCGGCGATGAAGGAGCTTGCCCAGGCCCCCCTCTTTGATCAGCCCGCTGAAATACAGGTCGGACTCGGCGCGGATGAAGTTGTCCACGGTAACGGGAACCGGATCAGCGGCGCGGGCGAACGGCGAAATGGCAATACTCAGCCACAGGCCGAGCATGATGTGCGTGAGTCTGATTTTCACGGACTGGGTTCTCCGTTAGAGACAGAATTTACTTGGTCATCTCGATGTCCGGCAAAACCCACTGTTTCTCGAAGAACGGTTTCTCCGGGCCGTACAGTCGGAAAAGGACTTCAAACTGCCCGCCGGGCTTCGTGGGCACCCAGTTCGATTCCTTCCCCGCCGGCGCGGTCGGACCGAAGTAGACGTCCACGGAACCATCGGCGTTCTTCACAAGGCCCAGCGAGTTGGATGCACGGCTGAACGACGGCACCTCGCGGATCAGCGCGTGCGTCGCGCGGTCGTAGACCGTTGCCGACCAGTACAACTTCACCGGCGCGTTAGCCGGCACGTTCAGACGATAGGTGTTGCCGCCGTCGAGCGAGTTGCCGGCCTTGTCGACGATCGACATCAGGTAATACTGGCCCGTTCCAATGTGCTTGGCGCTGAAGTACGCCATCGAGTAGGTGACGGCGCGGTCTTCGACGGGATACGCGTTGGGATTGGCGAAATCGGTTCCCATCGCTTCCGACACCGCCGGCGAGGCGGGCAGCGCCCAGTGCGTGCCGGGGTTGAACGGCGGCGTGAAGACCTTTTCGTACCGCGCATCCAGCACGGCGTGTGCTTCGCGCGCGGCGTCGGCGAGAACCTTCTTCGTCGCGGCATCGGGGGCGAACGGCTTGCCCTTCTCGATGCCGATCGTCCTGAGCATATCGATCATCGCCTTGTCCCGCGTCAACCACGGCTCGCGCTGCACGAAGCGGTCCAGCGCCTCGAAGAAGCGCTCGTCGTATGGGATCGTGCTGTCGAATAGCTTGTCCACCACATCGACGAACGTCGTCTCGGGCGGGTTTGCCGCTTGCGACAACGGGTAGAACTTGACCCGCTTGCCGTACGCCACCGCGCTGGCGACGTCGGCATCGTTGGTGCTCTTGACGTTGGATCGCAGGATGACGAAGCCCGCGTAAGTGTTGCTCGGCAGTGGGATGTATCCCTCGGGCGTCTTTTCTTTGTAGCCCGGCGGCAGGATGAGGTACTTGCCCCCCTGGCCCTTGTCCGCGCCCGCGGGTCCGACGTCCTCCAGCGCCACCTGCCATGCATCATCGATGCTGCCGGTGATCGAATGATCCGCGTCGGCGGGAGGAATCTCCAGCACCATCGGACCGACGTCCTTCGTATTGTAGAACGGGAAGACGTAGACGGTGTCGGGGTTGGGCGTGAGCGTCTGGTTCTTCCAACCGATGAGCCGCGACCAGTAGACGACCTGGTTGAAGTCGGCATCGGCATCCTTCACCGCGTCGAAGATGAGCTGCGCGTTGACGGCCGGTATCCCCCAGATGACGGCTTCCACGGCGCGCCGATGCAGGGTGCGTTCGGCCAGTTGAGCCGGAGTAAAAGTCGAGTCAGGCTTTTTGTCCTGGGCAACGAGTGGAATCGGTAGAGCGCCGAGCAGGATCGCTGTAGCCAGAATCGTTTGGGTTCGCATGATATGGCGTCCTTGAGACTGTTCGTCGGCCAACACAAGTCGAAATGGCAGCCTTCTCACCGGATTCGCATCATTCTTACACCCGCGAGAAGAAATCGCCATCGTTCCCGGCCGTTTGAACCGCCGAACATTGAGTGAGCGTAGGGTTTGCGGCGACACGCGAAGAATACTCTCGCCGCGTCACCGACTTTTGAACCGCTTCGGCCCAGAGCAGAATCCCCGGAATTGAAATAGAAAAGCCTTCCGACCTGGTGGTCGAAAGGCTCGTGCGAAGAGTCAAGCGGAGAGGGCGGGATTCGAACCCGCGGACCAGGTTTCCCCGGTCACCGGTTTAGCAAACCGGCGCATTCGGCCACTCTGCCACCTCTCCTAAACCCGCCGACGGCCTTTCCCTTGGCGAGAATCACTTGAAGATTGTAGGGTTCTCGGCCTGAGTTGCAAAGTGGACCGCGGCCACCGGGGCGGGCACTGCCTCCAGCTTCTCGCCCATATTGTGGAAGACCTAAAGTAAGGGGGAGATGTTCATTGCCACGACGCTGATCAGCTTGGTCAGGTTGTTGATCGACGGCCCGAGGCGAACATCCTCTCCAGGCCAAGCGTCCTTTCTCAACCTACCCGCGAGGGCTAGAATGGGCCCTTTTCACGTTAGTTTCCCTACGAACCTGCCATGGATGCCCCCGTTATGCCCGCCCCTGAGTCGACGTCCGGCGACGCTACGAACCCCCTGGTCGCGAGGCGCAACAAGCTCGAGGCGCTGATCGGGCTCGGTGTCGACCCCTGGGGGGGGCGGTTCGACGGTCGCGAGACGATTGCCGCCATTCGGGGGCGGTTGGTCGAAGTCGTCTACCAAACCGCTGCGGGGAGCGCCATCCCGCTTCCCGATTTGGCCCATCCCCCCGAGGGGTTCAACTTCCGCCAATGGAAGGCCGACCAGGGCCAAGGGGAACTCGTCGGCCCCACCGTCCGCGCCGCGGGGCGGATCGTCCTCCACCGCGACAAGGGGAAGCTCCACTTCATCGACCTTAAGGACTCGAGTGGCACGATTCAGATCATGGTCGGCCAGCAGCAGGTGGGAGACGACTGGCGGGTGGTCGAACTGCTCGACATGGGAGACCTGATTGGTGTCGATGGCCGCCTAGGAGTCTCCAACACCGGCGAGGTTTCGATCTTTGCCGAGCGCATTCACTTCCTCACCAAGACCCTCGATCCTCCCCCTGAAAAGCATCATGGCCTCACCGACCCGGAACTCCGCCAGCGGATGCGCTACGTCGACCTT
This sequence comes from uncultured Planctomycetaceae bacterium, assembly GCA_964650265.1. Classification (GTDB taxonomy): domain Bacteria; phylum Planctomycetota; class Planctomycetia; order Pirellulales; family Lacipirellulaceae; genus CAZYQQ01. The sequence continues at coordinate 50,775 of CAZYQQ010000015.1, read as the reverse complement.
GTCCACACCGACGGAGTGATGGAGCGATTTCTGGCCCGCTCGCGGATCGTCCGCAGCATCCGCAACACGCTCGCCCAGCGAGATTATGTCGAGGTCGAAGGGCCTACCCTTCATGCCATCGCCGGCGGGGCCGCAGCCCGCCCCTTCACGACGCACCACAACGCCCTCGATATCGATCTCTATTTGCGGATCGCGCTGGAACTTCATCTCAAGCGACTCCTGGTTGGAGGGATGGAACGGGTTTACGAACTTGGCCGCGTCTATCGCAACGAGGGGATCAGCCCGCGGCACAACCCCGAGTTCACGATGCTCGAATTGTACGAAGCCTATGGCGACTACAACACGATGATGGAGCTGACCGAGTCGCTCATTGTCCAAGCGATCCGCGACAGTGGGCTCGCTCCGCGGACAACAGACAAGGCCGAGTCGCTTCTCCTGCCCTGGAAAGACACGGTCATCGACTTCACTCCCCCCTTCGCCCGCCGGACCTACGACGACCTGTTCGCTGAGCAGACCGGTGTCGATCCGACCGATCCACAGGGGATTGCGAAGTTTGCCGCCAAGATTGGCATCGAAACCGCTGGACGCCACTCCGACGTCATCAAGAGCGATGTCTTCGAGGCCAAGGTCGAGGATGCCTTGATGGGGCCGATCTTTGTCACCGACTATCCGGCCAGCATCTGCCCCCTCACGAAGCGCAAGCGCGACAACCCGGCGGTTGCCGAGCGGTTCGAATTGTTCATCCAGGGGATGGAACTTGCCAACGCCTACACCGAACTCAACGATCCCGATCTTCAGGAACAGCTCTTCCAGACCCAGCTTGCAGGGATGAGCGACGAGGACTCGATGGCCAAAATGGACCACGACTTCGTGCGGGCTCTCCGCAACGGGATGCCGCCTGCGGGGGGACTTGGGGTGGGAATCGACCGGCTGGTGATGCTACTGACCAACTCCCCCTCGATTCGCGAGGTGATTCTCTTCCCACTATTGCGGCCGGAGGGGTAAGATATCGCCCGGAGCTTTGCTCCGACCAATTCACACCCCCAAGGATCCGTCAAATGCTCGATAACATTGGGAAGCTTGTCCTACGGCTCACGATTGGCGGCCTGATGCTGTTTCACGGCATTGCCAAGCTGCAGGACTTCGGCGGCACCGTGGAAAAGTTGGGAGGCATGCTCACACAATACGGCCTCCCCTCGTTTTTAGTCTATGGCGTCTTCATCGGCGAGGTTCTCGCCCCGATTCTCATCATCGTCGGATTCCTTACCCGTCCAGCGGCGGGCGTGTTGTGCTTCACCATGATAATGGCCATCGGGCTGGCCCACAGTGGCGACATTTTTCTCCGCAGCCCACAGCATGGCGGCTCCATGATCGAACTTCCCCTGCTCTATCTGCTTGGCAGTGTTGCCATCGCCCTGCTGGGGGCGGGGCAGTTTTCCGCCAGCCGGGGGAAGTGGCGCTGGGATTGACCCCGGCCCGTGAAAAACCAATGCAATCGTCGCGCCAGGGCAACACGTGTTGCCTTGGCCTATTTATCAAATTGATAATCTGCAAGTTTTATGAGGTTTTCTGGTCGGCACTACTTGCATTATGTACACAGTGTTCTTACGATCACTATCACCCGCTTGGGTGTGCGATCCGTTCGACCACTAGCCGCTGCGAACCTCACATGCTTGCTCGACTGGCGACCTACAGCCTGGTTGGAATCGAGGCCCTGCCGGTCGTTGCCGAGGTCGATCTCTCGGCCACGGCGATGCCGAAGACGATTCTGGTGGGACTACCCGAAGCGGCCGTCCGCGAAAGCATCCACCGCATCGAGCGGGCGATTGTCAACAGCGGCTTCGTCAGGCCGCAGGATCGGATTGTGATCAACCTGGCCCCCGCCGAGCTTCCAAAACAGGCGGCCAGTTTCGATCTCCCGATCGCGCTTGGCATCCTGGCCGGCAGCAGCCAGGTGGGGGATGAGCGATTCAGCGAGTATGCCGTCGTGGGAGAGTTGGCGCTCGACGGGACGATGCGTCCGGTCAAAGGGGCCCTGTCGATGGCCATTGCGGCCGCACAGCAGAAAGGTGTTCGCGGTCTGATCGTCCCGCGCCAGAATGCGCCGGAAGCGGCCGTCATCGAAGGGCTTGAAGTGATTGCCGTCGATAGCCTCGCCCAGGCGGTGGGATTCTTTGCCGGCGTGATTGACATCGAGCCGCAACCCTGCCGGATCCGCGAAATCTTCGAATCCCAAGGGGGCTACGACATCGACTTCGCCGATGTCTGCGGGCAGGAGATGGCCAAGCGGGCGATCACGATCGCGGCCGCCGGGGGGCATAACCTGCTGATGCTGGGGCCCCCCGGCAGTGGCAAGACGATGCTCGCCAAGCGTGTCCCCACGGTGCTGCCACAATTGACGCCAGAGGAGTCGGTCGAAACGACGCGCATCTATAGTGCGGTTGGGCGACTCAAGGCAGGCGAACCCCTGATGGTGCGGCGGCCGTTTCGCTCTCCCCATCACACCATCAGTAATGCGGGGCTGGTGGGAGGGGGATCGATCCCTGCCCCAGGAGAGATCAGCCTGGCCCACAATGGGGTCCTCTTTCTCGACGAACTCCCCGAGTTCAACCGCCAGACTCTCGAAGTCCTCCGTCAGCCGCTGGAGGATGGTTGCGTCACGATCAGCCGGGCCCTTTCCTCGACCACTTTCCCTGCCGACTTCATTCTGATCGCCTCTCTCAACCCTTGTCCCTGTGGATTCCGGAGCGACCCGCGCCGTGATTGCCATTGCAGCGTGCCCCAGATCGAGCGGTACATGAGCAAGATCAGCGGTCCCTTGCTCGACCGGATCGACCTCCACATCGAGGTCCCCGCCGTCCCCTTCAAGGAGTTGAGTTCGCGACAGGAAGGGACTTCAAGCGCCCAGATGCGCGACGAAGTGCAAAAGGCCCGCGAAATTCAAACCACCAGATTCGCCAACTCCCCCACGCGGGCAAATGCCCAGATGACGACGCGCGAGATTCGCGATTGCAGCCCGCTCGACGACATCTGCCGCAACATGCTGAAGCAAAGCATCAACGATTTGGGGCTCTCGGCCAGGGCGCACGACAAAGTCCTGCGAGTCGCCCGCACGATTGCCGACCTCGACGGAAGCGACGCCATCCGCCCCGAGCACCTGAGTGAGGCCGTGAATTACCGGATGCTCGATCGACGAATGTGGCAGTGAGACGACACTGCGGTTGATAGCCCAGCTAGCACATCGTCGCTTTGATCGACTCGGCAATTGATAGCAAGATCGTAGACCCTGCCAAAATCAGAAGTGATTCGACCCTGAATCAAACTCAACTGTAGGTGTGGTTTCCATTTAGCCGATCGATAGCTAGAGGGATTCTCGTCGATGTTCCGCAATCATCCCCCATGCTAGTCTCGTTCGTCGAAAGCGACTCGCCATGCCGTCGCGTCTATTACTGCTCCTGCTGACCTTGGCATGGACCTGCTCGGTCGCGCCCTCTCTGGCGATCGACATTTATGTCAACAACCAACTCGGCAACGATCGGCTCCCGGGCAGGAGTTCCGAGCCAATGGAGGGAGATGGCCCTGTCGAAACGATCGGGCGAGGATTGGAGATCGCCGGCCGCGGCGATCGGCTGATTATCGCCAACACCGGCATCGCTTACCACGAAATGCTCGGATTGAGCGGCCCGCACCACTCGGGAACGGCAAAGCACCCCTTCGTTGTCGTCGGCAACGGGGCCACGATCGACGGGACGGTGCTGGCGGCGCCGGGGGCCTGGCGGCATGTCGCGGGGAACACGTTTGCCATGCGGCCACGCCGGCTCACCTATCAGCACCTGTTCCTGGAGGGAACTCCGCTCGCGCGCGGCGAGGCGATGATCCCCGAGGCACTCCAGCCGCTGGAATGGACACTCGCCGACGGACACCTCTACTTCACCACCGAAGAGAATCGGGTCCCCGAGTCGTACGACCTACGGCACTGTGGGCTCCAAACCGGGATCACTCTCTATAACACGCAACACATTCGGATCGAGAACCTTGTAATCCAGGGGTTTCAGCAAGATGGCATCAACGCTCACGAACTCGTCGACCATTGCGACCTTGTCGATATCGAGTGCCGGGCAAATGGCCGCAGCGGATTGAGCGTGGGGGGAGTTTCGCGCTTGCGCGTGGCGGGCAGCAATTTTTACGACAATGGCCGCGTCCAGGTGCGGACCGAGGGGCTCGCCGAATTGGAACTGAACCAATGCGACGTGGCCGATGAGCCGGCCCTTCCCTTCTCGGCGGAGGGGCGCCGTCTGCTGATCGATGGCAAGCCGCTGACGACACGTTAGCAGCCTGGGCCAATCAGCCCGCCGGGACGAAGGGGTTGTGCTGCTTCTCGAATCCAATCGTCGTTTCCGGACCATGCCCGGGATAGACGATCGCATCGTCCGGCAGGGTGTAAAACTTCCGGCGAATCGAGTGTTCAAGGGCCTGCGGATCGCCATCGGGAAAATCGCTCCGCCCGACACTCATTCGCATCAGGACATCGCCACCAAAGATTCGCACCGGGACCGTCCCCTCGATCAGGTAGGCGACGTGGCCCATACAGTGTCCCGGCGTGTCGAGGACGCGGAATCGCATTCCCGCCCCCTCGTAAATGTCTCCCTCCGACAACGTGACGTCGGCGGGTGGGCTGAGAATCTCGAACCCGAATAGTGCCGAAAGATTAAGCACCGGATCGCGGAGCTTGGGCGCATCCCGCTTGCCAATCACCACGGGGCAGTCGGGCCAGCGGTCCTTGATCGCGGCGTTGCCGGCAATGTGGTCGCTATGGCCGTGAGTGCAGAGGATGGCCGCCGGCGCGAGCCCCTGCTGGTCGAGATGGGCTAAGATTTTGCCCGGCTCGAGCCCTGGGTCGACGACAATCGCGTCGTGCCGCCCCTCGAGAGAAACAATATAGGTGTTCTCATCGAATGGCAAAGAGACGATCCGAGCAATACGGGGTGGGGTCACCAAACTAAGTTCCTGGATGTGCTAGCACTGGCGCGAGGCGGTGAAACAGAAAATTTTACCGAGCGTATGTCGAATGGTGAGCCCCTCTTCCCCGTCCCCCCGCGTCCGTCGCGAAAACACAAAAAACCGAACGCCTTGTCAGACAAGCACTTACGGCGAGTTCAGCAGGCTAGCAAGGACCCCATGCCCTCGACGGCCCGCCGATTGCACCCGACCCGGCACCCGTGGCAATCGGGAATCTGGGTCGACGGGACGGAGAGAGTTCGCCAAGATAAAAACCCTGAAACCGCCGATATAAGAAAGCGGCCAACTGCATCCCTAAATCAAAAAAGTCGTGGAGTGCTGAGGATGAACGGATTGTCTGCTCGCTATTCGCCCTCGTTGCTGGCAGCCGCCATGGTGATTCTCGCCACAAGCCAGAGCGCACTGGGTCAGCAACTTCAGCAGCCGGTCTACCGTGTGACCAACGAGGCAGCGGCGAGCCCGGCTCCCGCGGCGGCCGAAGCCGACTTTTTCGATCTCACGCAGCGCGAAGGGGAACATCCGCTCGCTCCTTCGAACCGCCTGGCCCACCGGGTGCTCAAGACGATCGATGCGGAGATTTCGGACTACTCGTGCAAGTTTATCAAGCGCGAACAGGTCGATGGCAAGCTGACCGACGTGAACTACATCGACATGCAGGTCATGCACGCCCCGTTTAGTGTCCACATGAAGTTCATCAAGCCCAAGGCGGGACAAGAGTGCCTCTACGTGGAAGGGCAGAACGACAACAAGCTACTCGCCCGGGCCCATGGCTGGCGTGGCACTGTTGCGGGGGTCCTGACGCTCGATCCCACTGGCTCGCTCGCGATGGATGGCAATCGCCACCCCATCACCAAGGCGGGAATGCGGAACCTGACGAAGGAAATCATTCAGATCACCGAAAACGACATGAAGTATGGTGAGTGCGAAGTGAAGGTCTTCCCAGACGCCAAGAATGGCGACCGGCCGACCGTGCTGATCGAAGTGGTGCATCCACAGCCTCGCAAGGAATTCAAATTCCACAAGGCCCACATTCACATCGACCGCGAACTCAAGCTCCCTGTGCGGTTTGAAGAGTACTGGTGGCCCGAGAAAGCAGGGGAACAACCTGTCTTGATTGGCCAGTACCTCTACACCGACCTGAAGCTCAACAATGGCTTCAAGGCCGCCGACTTTTCCAAGTCGAATCCCGATTACTTCAAGTAATCGCCAACGGGGGCTCTCACTCGGGCGCTAGGATCGCGTAGAGATGCGTGCTTGTGCGGATGATCCATTCATCTTCCACAATCGCCGGCGTTGCCATCAGCGCCCCTTCCAGGGTGTTTTCGGCCACCTTCTCGCCCGCGGAGTCGACGATGGTGGTCACCCCCTCGTGGCTGAAAAAGGCGTATCGATCGCCGAGGCGTAGCACCGAAGCGGAATAGTTTCCGCCGACTCGCTTCTTCCAAACGACATCCTGCGTCACCGCGTCGATGCATTGCGCCACGCCGTTGTCGCTGATCATCACGAGCCGTCCTGCGTGGGCAACCATCGAGGGCTGATTGGGAGCTTGCTGACGCCAAGTCCACTGGACGTGTGTTTTCGTCACGTCGCCGCTTCCCCCCAGGCGGATGGCCATCACCCCGCTACCGCTGAACCCACAGCAGAGGTAGCAAAAGTCGCCTTCCACCACCGGCCGCGCCACGAGCGAGAAGCCGTCGCCATGCTCCACTTGCCAAATCGGTTTCCCCGTCCGAGGGTCGTAGGTGACGAACCATTGCGACCCGGGACTGATGAGTTGCGGTTCCCCCTGATACTCGACAATCAGGGGAGTGGCGAACGACTTGTGTTGATCGTCGTTGTGATGACTCAACGGGGGGCGCGGTTGTTTCCAAACATCGTCCCCCGTCACTTTGTCCACCGCGACCAGGTACTGCTGGTCGGCGCCGTCACACGTGAGGATCAGCAGATTTTCGAACAGCACGGGCGAACTGCCGGGACCGACGTAGTGGTTGATCTCAAACTGTCGCTGCCAGAGAATCTCGCCGCTGGTCGTGTCGAGGCAGGCCGTTCCGAAGCGGCCGAAGTGGCAATAGACCCGACCTGGCTCGACAACGGGAGTGGGAGAGGCATAGCTATTCTGAGCGTGGATTTGTTCCGGGTTCTCCGTGGCGAATAGCGGGATGTCGTGCATCAGCTTTCCCGTTTTCCGATCGACGCAGAGGGCGTGCAACTTGATGCTGTCGACCTTGATGGTCCCCTTCTCGCCAGCCGACTTACTTCCCTCCAGGGCGGTGGTCATCCAAATCTGATCCTCCAGCACCACCGGCGACGACCAACCCCTCCCTGGCAGGGGCGTTTTGAACCGCACGCCCTGCTCGTCGCTCCAGGTCCAGCGGACATTCGCCGCGTCGACTTCCCCTTGGCCGTCGGGACCACGGAACTGGGGCCACGCGGGGGGCTCCGCCACAACGCTCGATACCAGGCAAAGACCAAGCACCAAGGGCCACGCCAATTGGGAATGTCGCAAGTTGGTCCGCATCGGCCCGCACTCCGAGGGGAGAATCGCCTATTTCACGTGCGGTCGATTGTAGCAGAAAAGGTCCCTCGTTGGGTGAATTGTCGCTTGTCCCCCGGTCGCCCTTCCTAGTGGGCTCCCTCCTGGCTCAGCACGACCTTGAAAGTACGGCACAGAATCTGAATGTCCATCCAGAGCGACCAGTCGCGGATATACTGGTGGTCGCACCGAATCCGTCCCTCCATCTTCTCCAGGGTCTCGGTTTCGCCCCGATACCCCATGACCTGGGCCAGACCAGTGATGCCAGGTTTCACCTTGTGTCGGAGCATGTACCCGTCAATCAACGAACGGTACTGCTCATTGTGGGCGGTGGCATGGGGCCGCGGGCCAACGAGCGACATACTGCCGGTGATGACGTTGAACAACTGGGGCAGCTCGTCGAGCGACGTCTTGCGCAAGATCCGACCGATCGGGGTGATGCGGCTGTCGTTGCGGGTTGCCTGCTGAACCATTGGCCCATTATCGCAGCAGGTCATGCTGCGGAACTTCCATACCCGAATCTCCTTCCCGTCGAGCCCATACCGGGTTTGTCGAAAGAACACCGGTCCGGAACTCGTCAGCTTGATGGCAAGTGCGATGCAGGCCATCGGCAAGGCGAGCACCAGCAGCAGGATTGTCGCCATCGCCAGGTCGGCTGCCCGCTTCAGCAATCCATCGACCCCGAACAGCGGATTCTCGAACACGCTCACCACTGGCAAGCCATTGATGTTGGTCCAGCGGGCGTGCAACAGTTCGAAGACGAAGAAGTCGGGAACGATGTAAACGCTGGCCGTCGTGTCCCCCAGTTGGCGAAGGATGTGACGAATCCGCTGTTCGGCCCGCATCGGGAAAGTGATGTAGACGATGTCGACCTCCCCGCGTCGGGCCGCCGCCACGAGGTCGTCGAGGCTCCCCCGGAACGCCCCGACGGCGGAGGGAATCGCAGCCGTGCGACCCTGTGGGCGGTCGTCGTAGAACCCCGACACGCAGAGCCCCAGCTCGGGCGACTCCTGCAGGTTGGTTGCAAGTTGGATTCCGAGCGAGTTGGCGCCACAAATGGCGACTCTCCGCGTGTTGAAGCCGCGCGAGCGCAGTTGACGCTGGAGCTGTCGCATGGCGGCCCGCATCACCCCCAGTACGAGTGGCGTCACCAGAATCCATGAGAGTTTGGAAGCATAATTCACCTGGGCATTAAAGGTAGTGAACATCCCCAGACCGAGAAGTGTGGGGACCACGTAGGCCCAGGTCAACAGAATACAGGCAAGCTCGCGCCGCAGGCCGGCCCCCCGCCAACTTCGATAGAGTCCGCTGAACTCCGCTGCCACCACGTAGATCAACACCGCGCTGGCGGCCACCGTAAGCATCTGATGAGGAAGGATATCCGGGGTAAGCCGTAATGCCCAAACCAGACACCCTACAAGCACCAAACCGTCGGCCAGACGATGAATACCATGAACTGGCGAGTCGTGCTGCGAAATTCCACGGATCAAGGGGCTTGGCGACGGCGACATCGGTAGGACTTCCTGTGACGAGAGGGGCGAGGCACCCAAAGCAAGGCTCGTGCCTGGGCCACTAGCGGCAAAAAATGGCTGATTTCCTTGGGTAGAGCCTGTCCGGGTGCTGATTTCTCGCCACAAGAATGTTGACGATTCGCCACACACTCGCCGCACCGCAGGGAGGTCCGCAGTCGCCCGCGCGGTGGACAGCAAGACCGGCCCGATGGAAATTGCCGGCAAAATGGGAACCTTCGTCTAGGGAGATTCGTCCATGTTTCGTATGTTAAACGGAACACTTTCGCGGCCACTCTGAGACACCAGGGCGTCGATTCATGACACGTCTGCTTCCCTTCACTCTCCTCTCGCTATTCGTCTTGTTGTTGGCAACTGCCTGGGGCATTGCCCAAGAGACCGCTCCCCCCTCGCGCGATGCGGCGCAAAAGCTCATGACCGACGGCAACTATCTCGAAGCACTCAAGGCGTTTCGCACACGGCTCGAGTCGCCCGCCACAGACTCCACCCAACTTCCCCAAGACCTGCAAAATGCCGTCCAGTCCCTGCGGCATCTCAACCGCGTCGCCGAGTTCGACTCCCTGGTCGAAAAGGCTGTTGCGACCCATCCCGAAAGCTGGCGGCTCCTGACCGCCGCGGCGAATGCCTACACCGGCATCGAGCATTACGGCTTCGAAATTGCCGGGGAGTTCGAACGGGGAGGGCATCGAGGTGGGGGCCGTGTGATGCACGCCACCGAGCGCGATCAGGTGCGGGCGCTGCAACTTCTGGTGAAAGCCCTTGCGCTGGCGGAGCAGACCGACGAAAAGGCCGAAGCGGCCAAGATCGCCGAGCAACTCGCCAACACCCTGCTGTACGGCAAGGGAGGGCAAACCGGCTGGCAGCTTCAGGCCCTGACCAATCTGCGGGAACTCCCCGATTATGAAGAAGGCTGGGGCTTTCAGGGGGACCTTCGTGCGGCTCCTGTCGACGAGGAGAACAAGCCAATCTACTACGCGAGACCCGTGAGTTGGGACGAGGCCACAAGCGACGGCGAACGTTGGCGTTGGGCCCTTGCGCGAATGACCGAACTCGATCCCCAGCGCAAGCTGGACGAATTGATGCACCGCGCAGAGTTTCTCCGCTCCCAGTTCGGAGTGAACACCCTTGCCAACGTGATGCCACTGCTCCTCGCCCGCAACGACGAGCAAGGGAGCACCACCGGCAGTATCTACACGCTCCACACGCTCAAGGACAACGAAACGATCGCACGTCTGGCGACCGGTATCCAGCGGTTCGAGTTGCCCGAAGAGCACAATTTCGTCGCGCTCTATCAGCAGGTCCTGCAGGAGGGGGCTGCCGCGGGAGACCATCCCCGTGCCCTGCGCGCCGCTCAGGCCCTGGCGAGTCTCTGCTCGGATCGCCGGCAATACGATCGCGCCGCCGAGTATTGGCGGAACGTCCTCGAACACAATCCTACCGACCACGAACGGACGCACGCCCAAGAACAGATTGCCCAAATCGAGCAGCCGTGGGGGCAGTTCGAACGGGGAGGAACCCATCCCGCGGGACAGGGTGCCTCCTTCGAATTCCGCCATCGCAATGCAACACGGGTCGAGTTCGTGGCCCACCAGGTGAAGGTGCCCGAGTTGTTGAAGGACGTGAAGGAATACATCCGCTCCAAACCGCGCGAACTCGATTGGAACAAGACTCAGGTCGACCAGATCGGCATCCGACTGGTCAACCAGCAGGAAACCAAATATGTGGGAGAGGAAGTCGCACGCTGGGGAGTCGAGCTCCAGCCGCGCGATGGCCACTTCGATCGCCAGCAATCGATCGCCAGTCCCCTGCAAAAGGGAGGGGCCTATCTTGTGACGGCCAAGGTGAACGAGGGGAATACGTCCAAAATGGTGCTGTGGGTCGCCGACACCGCGATCGTCAAAAAACCTGCGCGCGAGCGGTCGCTCTACTTTGTTGCCGATGCCGTGACCGGCAAACCGGTGGCCAACGCCAATCTCGAACTCTTCGGCTTTCGCGTCGAATATGGCCAACAGGGCCGTCCGAATCTTAATGTTCTCAACTTTGCCGAGGCGACCGATGCCAACGGCCAGGCCATGGTGGCTATCGACGACAAGCAGGAACACCATCGTTATCAATGGCTCACCGTGGCGACGACTCCCGAAGGGCGATTTGCCTATTTGGGATTTCACAACGTCTGGCGCACCGACGGACGCCAGCCCACCCCCGACCACGTGCGAACCTTCTCGATTACCGATCGCCCCGTCTACCGGCCGGGGCAAAAGGTTCATTACAAGCTGTGGATCGAGCGTTCGGTTTACGACGGCCCCGAGGAGTCGGAGTTTGCCCACAAGACCTTCCAACTCGAAATTTTCAACCCGAGAAACGAAAAGGTCGCCACCGCCCAACTCACGGCGAATGCCTATGGCGGCGTGTCGGGCGAGTATGCACTTCCCGCCGATGCGACCCTTGGCGTCTATCGGCTCCATTTGGTGAATTACGGCGAGGGGAGTTTTCGAGTCGAGGAGTACAAGAAACCCGAGTTCGAGGTCACGGTGGAAGCCCCGGTGGAGCCTCTCGCCTTGGGAGACAAGTTCGACGCCACGATCGAAGCCCGCTACTACTTCGGCGAGCCGGTTCGCGAGGGGCTGGTCAAGTACAAAGTGACTCGCACCAGCCGCACGGTCCGGTGGTTCCCGGCAACGCGTTGGGACTGGCTCTACGGCGATGGTCATTGGTGGTTTGGTTACGACTACGATTGGTACCCGGGCTGGCGCAATTGGGGATGTCTCTCCCCAGGTCCATGGTGGATTTGGCGGCAGCCTGCCCCCCCCGAGATCGTCGCCCAAGGAGAGTCGCCACTCGATGCCGAGGGAAAGCTGCGGATCGCCATCGATTCGACTCTCGCCAAGGAGCTCCATCCCGACGAGGACCACGACTATCAAATCACGGCCGAGGTGGTCGACAACTCGCGCCGCACGATCGTCGGCACCGGTTCGGTGATCGTCGCCCGTAAGCCATTTAGCGTCTTTGCTTGGACCGACCGCGGGCATTATCGCGTGGGGGATACGATCGCGGCCAGCTTCCAGGCGCGGCGGGCCGACGGCAAGCCGGTCACTGGGGCCGGCAAGCTCCGCTTGTTGAGCATTCGCTATCCGCAAGACGACCCGATGAATCCGGTGGAAACCGAGGTCCGCGCATGGGATCTGGCAACCGACGAGGAGGGCCGCGCTCAAATTCAAATGAAGGCCTCCGAACCGGGGCAGTACCGACTCTCCTATCAGGTCACCAGTTCCAATGAGCAAGTGGTCGAAGGAGGGTACTTCTTTACCATCGCTGGCCCCGGCTTCGACGGTGGCGAGTTTCAGTTTGCCGATCTGGAGCTCATCCCCGACAAGCGCGAGTATGCCCCTGGCGAGAAGGTCAAGCTGCAAATCAACACCAATCGCCGCAACAGCACCGTCTTGCTCTTCGTACGGGCCGAAGGATCCACCTACCCGGCACCTCGGACGGTGACGATCGAAGGGAAGAGCAAGCTAGTCGAGATTGCCGTGGCGCAAGGGGACATGCCCAACTTCTTCATCGAAGGTCTGACCGTCGCCAACGGCAAGGTCCATACGGTCGCCAGGCAAGTGGCGGTCCCGCCGGAGAAACGTGTGATCCAGGTGGAAGTTTCCCCCGCGGCGGCTACTTACCTGCCGGGCCAGGAAGCCAAGGTCAAGCTTCGGCTCACCGACCACGAGGGGAAACCGGTCGTCGGGGACACGGCCCTGTCGATTTACGACAAGGCGATCGAATACATCTCGGGGGGGTCCAACGTGGGGGATATCCGCGAAACCTTCTGGGGATGGAAACGCCATCATCATCCGCAAACGGAGAACAACCTCGAACGATGGTCGTACAATCTCGTCCCACCCAATGAGAAGGGGATGCAGCCGCTGGGGATGTTCGGCAATATCATCCAAGCCGAGGGAGGTGATGTCGTTCGGCGTACTCTCTCGGGGGGCCGCGCGGGCTACGGCTACGGCCAGGGGCGGGGAGGCGGATTTGGCGCCCCCATGGCACCCACCGCGGCAATGGACGGCGCTCCAATGGAAGACTCCGAATTTGGCGCTCCAACCGAACTCCAGTCGAGTCTAAGTTTTTCGAAATCGGATCTGGATACCGGAGGCGCGGAAGTCGCCCCCACCGTCCGCGAGAACTTTGCCGACACGGCCTTCTGGTCGGGTTCGGTCGAAACCGATAGCGCGGGGATCGCCGAAGTGAGTTTCCCCATGCCCGACAGCCTGACCACATGGAATGTCAAGGCGTGGAGCATGGGAGGAGGGGCACGCGTCGGGGCTGGTTCCGCGGAGACGGTCACACGCAAGAACTTGTTAGTCCGCCTCCAGACACCCCGGTTTTTGGTGGAGCGCGATGAGGTGGTCATCTCGGCCAATGTCCACAATTATCTCAAGTCGGCCAAGAACGTCCGGGTCAGGCTCGAGCTCGAAGGGGGTGTGCTCTCGCCTCAAGGAGGGCTCGAGCAAGTGATCGACGTCGCGCCACAGGGAGAGCAGCGGGTCGACTGGCGACTCTCGGCCACCGCCGAAGGGATCGCCAAGGTCCGCGTGCTGGCGCTCACCGACGAGGAGTCGGATGCGATGCAGCTCTCGCTTCCGGTCAAGGTCCACGGCATCGAAAAGCTCATTCCTCACAGTGGGGTGATCGCGGCCCACGAGCAGCAATCGGCCTTCGAGGTGACAGTTCCCAGCGCGCGGCGCGAGAGCCAGACGCGACTCGAGGTCCAGTTTTCTCCGACATTGGCCGGAGCGATGGTCGATGCTCTCCCCTATCTGATCGAATACCCCTACGGCTGCACCGAGCAAACCCTCAATCGTTTCTTGCCGGCAGTCATCACCCAGCGGACACTCAAGCGGATGGGGGTCGATCTCAAGGCGATTCGCGACAAGGAAACGAACCTCAACCCGCAGGAACTTGGCGACCCAGCAGAGCGGGCCGCGCAGTGGCAGCGATTCAAATCGAATCCGGTGTTCGACGAGGCGGAACTCGACAAGGTGGTGAAGTCGGGGGTGAATCGCCTGACGGAGATGCAGCTTTCCGACGGTAGCTGGGGATGGTTCAGCGGTTGGGGTGAATCGAGTTCGCCCCATCTGACGGCGGTTGTCGCGCGAGGCCTGATCGTGGCGCGTCAAAACGAGGTCGCCCTCGTTCCCGGCACGCTCGAGCGGGGCATCGAGTGGCTCAAGCAGTACCAGCAGAAGGAACTGGCGAAGCTCGCCAACTACGATGGGGAGCAAGGCCCCCGCGACAAGGATAAACCGTACAAGACGGCGGCCGACAATCTCGACGCCCTGGTCTATCTGGTGCTGGTCGAGGCACAGCGGAGCGACCTGCCGAGCGCCGATGCCGAGGCGATGAAGACCATGCGGCAGGCCCTCTACCGCGACCGGACCAGGCTGGCGGTCTACAGCCTGGCGACGTTCGGGCTGGCACTCGACTATCAGATGAATCTCGAAGGAGACAATCCCGCTCAAGGGGAGGGGACACCCCACGACATGCTTCAGATGGTGATCCGCAATCTGTCGCAGTATGTGGTGACCGACGCGGAGAATCAGACCGCCTATCTCAATTTGCCGCAGGGATTCTGGTGGCATTGGTACGGCAGCGAGTACGAGGCCCATGCCTACTACCTCAAGCTCCTGGCGGCCCACGATCCCAAGAGCGACGTGGCCTCGGGCATGGTGAAATACCTGCTCAATAACCGTAAGCACGCCACCTATTGGAACAGCACCCGCGACACGGCCCTCGTCGTCGAGGCGATGGCCGACTACCTGGCCGCCACGGGTGAAGGGAAGCAGGAAATGGTGGTCGAGGTGTGGCTCAATGGTCAGCGGCAGAAAACGGTCGAGATCACTCCGGCTGTCCTCTTCAGCTTCGACAACCGCTTTGTCGTCCAGGGAGACGACATCGAATCGGGACGCCACACGGTCGAACTTCGCAAGCAGGGAGCAGGGCGGCTCTACTTCAATGCCTATCTCTCGTTTTTCTCGCTCGAAGAGGACATCGAGGCGGCCGGCCTGGAGCTCAAAGTCAATCGCAAATACTTCCTCCTCACACCGGTCGCCGCCGAGAAGCAAGTCTCCGGGAGTCGCGGTCAGGTGATCAACCAGCAGGTTGAGAAGTACCAGCGGACCGAAATCCCCAACTTGGGAAAGGTGACGAGTGGCGATCTGGTGGAAATCGAGTTGGTGATCGAAAGCAAGAACGACTACGAGTATGTCATTCTCGAGGATCTCAAGGCGGCTGGTTTCGAACCGGTGGACGTTCGGAGCGGCTACAACGGCAACGAGCTGGGAGCCTACATGGAGCTGCGAGACGATCGGGTCGCCCTGTTCCTGCGAACCCTCGCTCGCGGGCGCCACAGCGTCTCCTATCGGATGCGAGCCGAGACTCCCGGCAAGTTCAGCGCGCTGCCGACCAAGGCCTACGCGATGTACGCGCCCGAGCTCAAGGCGAACAGCAACAAACTGAAAGTGCTTGTCGACGACCGTCCGCGGATCGACTCGGGCCCTGCCAAGTCCGAACAGGAACCAGAGGCGCAGGAGAGTGCCGATCAATCCGGCAGTGACGGAGCCGCTCCGGGCGGTGAGGGCTGACAGGCTCTGTCCACCGCTGCTAGCAATCGAACCCTCGCGCCGTATAATGGCATCCTTGCTTTCCCTCCAGTGAAAGGATGCCCCCGATGTCGACCGTAGCCGAAGAGCAAGTCCTCGTTGTCCCCACCGAGTTGTTCCACCAACTGGGCCACTTTCAGGGCTTTAGTGGCGAGGTCGATCGCTACTTCGAACCCCTGCTGGCGAGCCACGAGGCCAGCTATCGGCCTCGTGGTGCCATGGAAGCGGACGCGAGCTTCAAGCAACTGATCCCCTATGTCCTGTTTCGCTACCGTGATCCGCAGGGGAATGTCCAGATCTTCGATTACTTGCGTGGCGGGGGTGGGGGCGAAGCCCGGCTCCGCGCGAAACGGAGTGTCGGCATTGGGGGACACATTTCCAGCGACGATCTCCAGGTCGCGGGACGAAATGATGTCTATCGCAACGGCATGCTGCGCGAGCTCGAGGAGGAAGTCCTCATCGACACACCCTACGTCGAATCGGTGGCGGGACTACTGAACGACGATGAGACAGACGTGGGCCGAGTCCATCTGGGAGTCGTCCACGTGTTCGACGTCGAGGCTCCCGCGGTCCGCCCCCGAGAGCAGGATATCGCCGACGCAGGGTTCCGCCCCATTAGTCAGATCCTCGATCGACTCGAAGCCTACGAAACCTGGTCGCAGATCGTCGTGCGGGCACTGTTCGACTGATCTTGGGTCGCCGTGAGGGGCACAAACTTGACTTGCCATGCCTGACGGGATCATCTACCTCGATTACCACTCCACCACTCCGGTCGATCCGCGGGTGTTGGAGGGGATGCTCCCCTATTTTGCCAAGGAATTCGGCAACGCCGGGAGCCTGCACGCCTACGGCGACGTGGCCCGTGCAGCAGTGGAGCATGCCCGTGGCCAGGTGGCGGCGACCATTGGCGCGGACCCCACCGAGATCGTTTTCACAAGCGGAGCGACCGAGAGCAACAACCTGGCCATCCGTGGAATCGCCGATCGCACGCGCCGCCGCGGCAACCATCTGGTGAGTGTCGCGACGGAGCATCGCGCGATTCTCGATCCCCTTCGCCGCCTCGCCGAGCGGGGATTCGAAGTGACCCTGCTCGAAGTCGTCCCCCACCCGGCCGCCAATGCCGGCTGGCTCGACCCCTTGCAGGTCGAAGCCGCGCTTCGCGACGACACTTGTCTGGTGTCGGTCATGCTCGCCAACAACGAGATAGGGGTGATCCATCCGATCCGCCAGATCGCCGAAATCTGTCACCGGCGAGGCATACCGCTGCACTGCGATGCGACACAGGCCGTGGGCAAAATCGAGGTTGATGTCAGGGAGTTGGATGTCGATCTGCTGAGCTTCTCCGCGCACAAAGTCCATGGCCCTAAAGGGGTAGGGGGCCTCTATGTACGGCGCAGGGAGGCCTCGATCCGTCTCGAACCATTGTTCTCTGGGGGAGGGCAGGAACTCGGTCGCCGGAGTGGCACGCTCAACGTTCCGGGGATCGTTGGCATGGGGCTGGCCTTCGAGTTTGCAACGAACGAGCTGGCGGGCGAAGCGATCCGACTGACTTCGCTTCGCAATGAGCTGGCCCGGCTGATTATGGAACAAGAGCCGTCGACGCGCCTCATTGGCCCGACGCTCGATGCCGCGGACGATCGGGGGAGGCCATTGCGGTTACCCCACAATCTCAATCTGATGCTCCCCGGACTCGATGGGCAGGCGGTCATGCTGGCGGCCCCAGGGCTGGCGATCAGTAGCGGGGCGACCTGTAGCGCCGCCGAGCCGGAGCCTAGCCACGTCCTGCGAGGGCTCGGGCTTTCGGTGGAGGAGGCCCACTGCTGCCTGAGATTTGGCCTCGGACGGGAGACCACCTCCGACCAGATGGTGACGGCAGCCGAGATGATCCATCGCGCCTGCGGGCAACTTCGAGAACTAAACCCTCAAAATTAGGGCTCTTTGTCGCTTGCCTTTCCTTTTTTGAGCCGATGTTATAATTTAAAGGCTAGGGGTTGCCCCCCGCGAAGGGGAGCCCACTGACAAATCAACCTGCGCCTCAATGCAATCTGGAGTCGAAGAAACGATGAGCGTCATCATCTTGACCGAAAAAGCCGCTGCCGAAGTCAAGCGCCGCATGGAACAATTCGAAGAGGGGACCATGCTCCGCCTGGGAGTCGCGGGTGGCGGGTGCGCGGGATTCTCCTATCAATTGGCTTTCGATCGCCAGTTCGATGACGCCGCCGACGACAAGTTCGATTGCCACGGAGTCGATATCGTGGTCGACAAGAAGAGCGGTCTCTACCTCGAAGGAACCGTGGTCGATTACCACGATGGCCTCCAAGGTGGGCACGGCTTCACCGTGAACAACCCGAACGCGACAAAATCGTGCGGGTGCGGCAATTCGTTCCAGGCCTGATCGGCGGTAGCGGCGTCAGCAGCGTCCTCGCTCAATCCCATTCGGGATCACGGCGTTCGACAAAGGCTTGTAAGCCCTCGCGGGCGGCGTGAGTCGTGCGCGCCGAGGCGCCCATGAGGGCTCCGTTCGAGAGGTCGGTCATTAGCTTCTCTCCCACCGTCTCGAGCAGGAGTCGCTTGGTGAGCGAGATCGCCTGCGGCGCTCCCGCCGCGCACTCTTGCGCCAGTTCGGACCCGCGTGCCCAGACCTTATCCCCTGAGACCACCTCGTGGTAGAGCCCGATACGCATCATTTCCTCGGCCTGGAAGGGTTGGCTGGTGAGCAACAGCCGGGCCGCATGCCCCGCGCCGATTCGATAGGCGAGCAGCGGCGCCGTGACCCCGGCCACCAAACCCCGTCGCGGCTCGGGTAAGCTCAGACTCGCGGTGCTAGCGGCAATCACGATGTCGCTGGCCATCACCAAACCGACCCCCAACCCGTGGACCGGCCCATTCACCGAGGCGATGATCGGCTTGGGAAACGCCAGCATGTCGGCGAGCAGGTCGCACACCAAACTGGCCTCCGCGCCCCATTGCTGCTGATCCTCCATTTGGTGCGATTCGTCCTCTCCCGATTCGGCCATCTCCAGCAGATCGCGCCCCGCACAGAAGGACTCTCCCGCACCAGTCAAGATCACGCCGCGGACTCGCTTTTCCTGTTGGAGATCGAACCACGCCTCCCGCAACTTCTCGATCATCGCCAGGCTCAGGGCATTATGGCGATCGGGCCGATTGATCACCACGGTGGCGAGCGGAGCATGAACGCGAACGTCAATCATTTCGTTTGTCATGAACATGGTACCGCCATCGGCTTTTGAGCAGGGGAAAAACTGGCCGAATTCGACCCTCCATCCTAGGCCCAATCGGTCGCCGCGCGAATCTCCACATCCCATTCGACCAGTTCCCGGGGGACTGTCGTCGGCCACCGCTGGTAGGCGACCCGGACATCGGGTAGCTCGGGCGTGTGAAAGCGGCAGCCGGGAATCTTGGCGAGCAGTTCGTAGGCCTTGCCATGCATCTCCGCGACCCGCGATTCCGACCCGCCAAACAGCTCGACCGAGAGTTTTTGCGTCATGGGACTTTCGTCGGGGCGACCGTGACTCTGCACGACGATCCCCTCTTGGCCCTGAGGTCCCTGGGTCAACGGGAACATCCCCTCGAGTTGTCGGGCCGCCAGATCGAGCTCGGCCAGCAAGCCCTGATCGGTGAGCGAGGCGACCAACGTCGACGCGCAGCCAGCGCGATAGATGATGTCGACCGGCAAATCTTGGGGTGCCGGACCTCCAGCAACCGGAGAGAGTGTGATTCCGCCATAAGGCCCTGCTTGCAGGTCCGTCGTTCCCACCGCGAAGGAAACGTCGGGCGAATGGAACATCGAGGGTGCAATCGTCACTTCCCAGTGCTCGAGGTGTTGCCGCACATGCGATTCGAGCTTCGTGTCGCCCGGCGCCCGCGGCGCACCAGGGGTCCAAGGAGCATAGTGGAGCGCGGGGACTCCCGCATCGGTAAGTTCGATCGCCAGCGAAGCCCGCTCGGCGAGCATCGCATGGAGTGTCAACTGGGCGAGGGAATCCCAGTCGCGGCGGTCGATCCGCTCGTCGGAGTGGAGAAATCCCATCGTCATCGCCCCGGCACTGACCACGCCTCCCAAAATGACACGGCACCCTTCCGTCACGGCATGGACGTAGGGAGCAGCCCCTAAGGGGACTCGCATCGCATGGATCGGGCAGCCGAGTTCCCTCCAGGGAAGGCCGGTTTCTC
This sequence comes from uncultured Planctomycetaceae bacterium, assembly GCA_964650265.1. Classification (GTDB taxonomy): domain Bacteria; phylum Planctomycetota; class Planctomycetia; order Pirellulales; family Lacipirellulaceae; genus CAZYQQ01. Next base: position 30,847 of record CAZYQQ010000015.1, on the reverse strand, counting down.
GATTCACAAACTCGCATCCTGTCGCGAGCAACGACTCCAGTCGATCGGCAAGGTCGTCGCCGACGACACGACCCACCAGCAGGGAGCCGAGGTCGGCTTCTCTCAGCGATTGGCCAATCGATTCTGTCGCTTCCCGCCACGGCTCCTCACCGAGCGCGGCGGCGATTGCCATCTGGGGATCGATATAGAGGAGCGTTCGAAGCTGAGGCATGGCTTGTGCGAGCCACCTGCCACGCGCCCCCAGGCCGACCGGCTCTCGGGTGGCCACCTCCCAGTGCTGTTGTCCCCCCATCGGCAGGACGAGCGCACGTAAATCGTGGACCGACTTGAGGTCGTTCACCAGATCGGCGGCAGTAAGCGCGGACCCGATCTGGCGACTGCAGAGGAACATGAACAGGCCCCCCTTAGGAGGGCGAGAGAGCGAGGGCTTCCAGGTCGAGCAGCGTCCGTTTGGTTTCGATTCCCCCCGGGGCGGAAAATCCCCCCAGCCCCCCCGCGGTTCCAACGACACGGTGGCAAGGAACGACCAGCGGGAAGCGATTGGACGCCATCACATTCCCCACGGCGCGAGCGGCACCAGGCCGGCCGACTAGTTGGGCGAGTTGCTTGTAACTCAAGGTCTCGCCCCAGGGAATGGCGCGGCACGCCGATGTGATTTGCTCCCCCAAGGGGGTGAGATGGGAGACGTCGAGTTCCACATCGCTAAAATCCCGGGGCTTCCCCTCAGCCACCTTTTCCAGCCGATTTTTCAGGCGACGCACCCAACCGGGGAGCCGCTCTGCTGGCTGGGTGTCGTAGTCGGCGTCGACAAGCGATCGGCGCGCTTCGAATGGGTTCGCGTGGCCAAACGTAATCCCTGCCAGCAACTTGTCGCGCCAGGCGATAGCCATCCAGCCGAGCCCGGTCCCAAAGCATGCCCACTCGAGCGGGGCCACGTCGTTGCGTCCCCGAGAGACTCTTTCCAATCGGCTCATCACGACCTCCTGTTGCATTGCGAAGGGGGCCACCTTCGGCCAGTTTCTCGAGCGGAGTCAGCCTGGCCGCGGCCGACCTGACCGCGGCAGCTTTTGACACCTCCCGCCGTTCCATCCTATACTCAAGCTAGGCAGGTTTGAAGAGAAGGGGGCCATGCCCCGCCAGGGGCATGCCGCACCTCAAGCCGAGGCGCTCGCTCCCGCCGGATGACGCCCTGGAATGCAAACGATCAGGAACGAGCCCCTCATGGACTACGCGTCACTATCCGACGACTATTACGTCAATATGACGTTAAGCACCGAGATGGAGTTGGCCGGCAGTCGCGACACGGTGCTCCATTTCGCCGAACAGTTGCAGAAGCGGTATCCCGAGCTGCGCAATTTCTACGCGCGCGAAAAGGGAGACTTCGTCCTCGAAGGAGACAAGGATCAGGGGACCTACCGCTGGTGCAGCGTCGAACCGCGCCGCATCAGCTCGGGCTACGTCAATCCGCCGTCGTACGACCAGGCGCTCGCGCAACACCGCGCCGCGATCGACCTGGCTCCCTACGCGCTCTCGGTCAGCCCGCTTGATTGCGAGGCGTTCGACCTGTTGATCGGCTTCGACTTCTCCTATCGAGGCAATCACAACCAGCTCGTTGTCGAGGCGCTGGGGACATCCCCCGCCTTCGAGCGGCTCGCCCAAGTCCCCGGCACGGCGTTCATCAACTTCGAGCCGAGCCTGACTCTGGCCCTCGACGAAGATTGTCGAACGCAAGTGCGGGTGAATATCGAGACCCGCACCAGCCCGTTTCATATCCGGAGTGGCGAATACCCGGAGGATCAACTAAGCGTCTACGTGACGGCGCGGCGCTACGGCAGCCTCGACCCTGGGACGACGTTTACTCAAGAGCTCGACCGCCTTAGCGAAAACTGCCGGGAGTTCGTCGACAACTACGTCGCAAAACATGTGCTCGAACCACTCGCGCGAACGATCGCACTCAAGTAAGGGGGGCACGTCCCGAGGGACTCTTAGCCTGGGGCGCTTACTTCGAGATGAGTCGCTCGACGCTCGCCAGCAGCCGGTCCATGGGAAACGGCTTGCGGAGATAGTCGTCGACACCAAGCATTTCGGCGTACGCCTTGTGGCGGCTCCCCTCGTTGGCGGTGATCATGATGATTCTGGGGGGATTCTCCCGCGTGCGGCGAAGTTTTTCGAGCACCAGGAAACCGCTCCGCTTGGGCATCATCATGTCGAGGATCACCAGATCGGGATCCTCCCGCTCCGTGACGGCCAACCCCTGGTTGCCGTCGCGGGCAACCATTACAGTGTACCCTTTCGCCTCCAGTGCCAGCCGCAGCGATTCGATGATCTCGGCGTCGTCGTCCACCAGCAGAATCCGCTTTCCCGAAGCGGAACTTGATTCGGTTGCCATGTTGCCTCGCGTCGAATGCCACTCAGTACCAGAATTGTGGCCGGGGTGCCCACAGGGGGCCACCTCCGACCCTCCCCATCTAAGCTCATGTATATCCGCTGACAGCCCGCATGGGAACGGCCGGCCAAGTCGGGGGGCTCCTCTCATTTCATTCAACCGATGACGATTCCGCCCCCCTTTGCCGATGCCCAACTCCCCTATCGCCCCCGCGATATCGAGAGTTTTCGCCCTGGAATCGGGCTCGTGGGGTGCGGCGAGATTGCCAGGCATCATTTGCAGGCCTACCTGGATGCTGGCTACGACGTGCGGGCTCTTTGCGACATTCACGCCGACAAGGCAAAACGCTATCAGCGGGACTTTTTTCCCGCCGCAAAGGTCACCACCGACTTTCGCGATCTGCTGGCCGACGACCAGATCGCCGTGATCGATGTCGCCACCCACCCCCCTCACCGCCCGCCGATCATCGCCGAGGCGATCGTGGCGGGGAAACATGTCCTCAGCCAGAAACCCTTTGTCACCGACCTCGACGAAGGGGAGCGACTCGTCGAACTCGCCGATCGCCACGGGGTGCTCCTCGCCGTGAATCAGAATGGGCGTTGGGCGCCCCACTTCAGCTATCTGCGCGAAGCGATTGCCGCCGGTTGGCTGGGAGACATCGTCTCGGCCCACTTCGCGGTCCATTGGGACCATAGCTGGGTCAAGGGGACCCCCTTTGAAGAAGTGAAGCACCTGATCCTATTCGACTTTGCGATTCATTGGTTCGACCTCATGACTTGCATCATGGGGAGCCACGATGCGACGCGGGTCTATGCTTCGTTCACGCGCAGCTTCACTCAACAGGTCCGCCCCAATCTGCTCGCCCAAACGCTCATCGAGTACCCCGATCGCCAGGCGACCCTCGTGTTCGATGGCCATACCACGGCGGGAGGCCTCGACACCTCGTTTATCGTGGGCACTAGGGCGACCCTCCGTGCCGAGGGGATCGATCTCAATTCCCAAGCCCTTACGGTCAGCACCGCGGCCGGAGCATGGAGACCCTCGCTGGAGGGACAGTGGTTCAACGATGGGTTTCACGGCGCAATGGCCGAGCTCTTGAGGGCGATTTTCGAGAAACGCCAGCCCTCTCACAGTGCCCGCCACAACCTGCGGAGCCTTGCCCTCTGCTTTGCGGCGGTGAAAAGTGCGGAGACCCACCAACCCGTGGTTCCCGGGACGGTGCGGAAACTGCCGGAATAGCTGGTCATGGCCCCTCGATGGCGGCATTGTCTCGGGCTGAAAAAAGGTGGGCACCGCGCGATCGAAGTGGCTACAATAGGCCCCATCGGTTCCTACACCCGGCACAGCAACCCGTTGGGGGAGACCCATTCATGCAACGTCGCGATTTTCTACTAGCCACCGGTGCCGCGGGCGCCGCCGCCCTCTCGGCAGGGCAAGCCTTGGCCCAGGACGAGGGGACAACCCAAAAGTCGGAGAAGTTCAAGCTTCGCTACGCACCCCACTTCGGCATGTTCGAAGCGGCGGCGGGACGAGACTTGCTCGACCAGCTCCAGTACGCGGCCGACCATGGCTTCACTGCCTGGGAAGACAACGGCATGAAGGGGAAGGACAAGGAGACGCAAGAAAAGATTGCCAAGAAGATGGAATCGCTTGGCATGACGATGGGGGTGCTGGTGGCCCATGGCAACTTCGGACTGATTTCGTTCACCGGCAACGACAAGGAAGTTCGCGATCGCGTGGTCCAGGATATCCGCGAGAGCGTCGAAGTGGCCAAACGAGTCAACGCGAAGTGGATGACCGTCGTTTGCGACCGCATCAATCCCCGGCTCGAAATGGGTTACCAAACGGCCTACTGCGTCGACCTCCTCCGCCGCTGCGCCGAGGTGCTCGAACCGCACAATCTGGTGATGGTGCTCGAGCCGCTCAATTGGTGGCGCGACCATCCCGAACTGTTCCTCACAAAAATCCCCCAGGCCTACGAGATCTGCCGCGCTGTCGACAGCCCCAGTTGCAAGATCTTGTTTGACATCTATCACCAGCAAATCCAAGAGGGGAACCTGATTCCCAACATCGATCTCGCGTGGTCCGAAATCGGCTACTTCCAAACCGGCGACAACCCGGGCCGGAACGAGCCAGGCACGGGCGAGATCAACTATCGCAATGTGTTCAAGCACATCCATGGCAAGAGCACCGATTTCATACTCGGCATGGAGCATGGCAATAGCCGCCGCGGCCCTGAAGGATGCCAGGCCGTGATCGATGCCTACCGCGATGCCGACAATTTCTGACACGCGCTACCGAACCGAGCCATTAGTTCCCTCTCCCAACGACATTCGAGTTCTCCCATGACCATGCAACAATTCATCCGCCCACTGGCGGCGAGTGTGACCTTCGCCTTGGGGCTGCTAACGGCTAGCTTGCTTCCTGCCCAGGAAGCGTCCGAAAACAAGACGAACGACCAGGAGTGGCAGACGCTGTTCGATGGCTCCTCCCTCGATGCCTGGCGTGGATACCGGAGCGAGGGTGTTCCCGAGAGCTGGAAGATCGAGGAGGAGACCCTCACCTGCTCGGGGCGTGGTGGCGACCTGATCACCCGCGAGAAGTTCGAGAACTTCGAATTGACTTTCGAATGGAAGGTGCCCAAGGGGGGGAACAGCGGAGTGATCTATCGCGTTGTCGAGACCGATCAGCCCAGCTATTTCACTGGTCCCGAGTACCAGGTGCTCGACAATCCCGGCTACAACGTCGGAGCCACCGACAAAACAGCGGCAGGCTCCCTGTACGACCTCTATTCTCCGGCCAAGGACGCTTCAAAACCTGCGGGGGAGTGGAACAAAGGTCGGATCGTGATCAACGGTTCGAAGGTCGAGCACTGGCTCAACGGGGAGAAGGTGGTCGCGGCCGACTTTGCCAGCGACGACTGGAAAGAGCGGATTGCCAACAGCAAGTTTGCCACCTGGAAGGGCTTCGCCGCCACCCCCAATGGGCATATCGCCCTGCAGGAGCATGGCAACCAGGTATGGTACCGTAACGTAAAAATCCGCCAGCTCGGCGACGAGCAGGACAGCGCGGCCAAGCGCCCCACCCGCATCTTGCTGGTGACCCAAAGCGCCGGGTTCAAGCACCCCACCGTCACCCGCAAGCCGCACCGGCTGTCGCACACCGAACAGATCATGACGGAACTTGGCATCCGCAGCGGAGCGTTCCGCATCGATGCGACACAGGACGTCGAGGCGAATTTTACGCCGGAGGTATTGGAGCACTACGACATCGTGATGTTCTTCACCACCGGTGATCTGCCGATTCCCGAAAAGACGCGCGAGTGGTTCTTCAACGAGTGGCTCAAGCAGCCCGGGCATGGTTTCCTGGGGGTTCATTCCGCCGCCGATACCTACCACGAATACGAGCCCTACTGGGACATGCTCGGCGGGACGTTCGATGGCCATCCTTGGAACGCCGACGCCACGGTGACCGTCAAGGTCCACGACCAGGAACATCCCGCCTCGAAGCCCTGGGGAGGCGAGTTCGTCATTCAGGATGAGATCTACCAGTTCAAGCACTGGCAGCCGGAGAAGGTGCGGGTGCTGATGAGCCTCGACATGAAGAAGACTTCGCACAAAGAGCCGCGGCACGTCCCCGTCTTGTGGGTGAAAGAGTATGGCCAGGGACGTGTCATGCACATGAGCCTTGGCCACCGCGAAGAGGTTTGGGAGAACCCGACCTTTCAGGAGTCGCTGTTGGGAGGAATCCGCTGGCTGGCCGGTGAGGTCGAGGGAGACGCCACTCCCAATCCCGACGTGAGTGCCGAGGAGGACAAGGCCGCCAAACAGGCCGCGGGACGATAGTCCCAACAACGATACCGGTCCTCCATAGAGGACCCAAGGTCTCAGCGCGGCCAATTCGTCGGCTAGGCCGCCATCGAGCGACCAAAGCCGGGCGAATTGCGACGCAGCGCCACGCGATACCGATTCCTCAAGTCGACAATGCTGACCCACTGAAACAGGTTGCCGGCGACGGCCCCGGCGGCGATTATCCATGCCATGACGTTGAGGAGGGTCGCGCCACCACTCCCTGCGACGGTTGTTCCATTCGCCTCGCGCGACTGGCCATGATCGATCGTATTCCCTCCAGTGCCAAACTCGGTCAGGTCGTTGCTCCGCCCGCCGGAATTGGGTGACGGGTTATTCTGTTGGCCAGAATTCACTTCGGGTAGCCCCGACTCTGGGGGATGCGACACCGTGGTCACCCCAGCGGCGGGATTCGGCGTGCCCTGATTTGCCATGTTGCCGGCATTCCCTTGCCAGGCGTTCCCAGCCGGGAGCGACACGACTGGCGGCAGTTGCCCATGGACGTTCGGCGTCCCACTCTCGTACCCGAGGGGGGGATTGTTGCCCTGGTTGTTCGGCTGAGCCGCCGTGGGATTGTCGCGCGTGGTGGCCCAAGTGTTGAGATCGACAGGATTGCGATGCTGAGTGGGTGCGTATTGACCACCACCGGTGTTCACGCTGGGAGGTTCCAGCGGCGGCGGCTGAATGTTCATGTTGCCGCTGGCGGCCCCCCCCTGCCCTTGGTTCAGCACGGACTGCTCCTGGGCATACCGAGGATCGTTGCGATAGTCGGTGGGAACATAATTCGGCTGGCTGGTGACGGCAGGAGGCACGCCATTGGCGACCCCGGCGGCAGGCGTGGTTGCGGCGGCCCAGTTATCGTGTCCTTGGTCCAGTGGGTTGCCCACGCCTGGCTGGGTCGGTGCCGCCGGATAACCAGTCGTGGAATTGGCGACCCCCGGAACTCCCCCCGGAGGATTGGCATACTGGAATGGTTGATAGCGAGTTTCGGGCGGCGGCACTGTCGTCGCGGGTGGGACGGTCGATGCCGTGGCGGCCGTTGAGGGAGTCCCCGCTGGGGGATTCTGGAACCCGGTGGGAGTGCGGCCATAGACCCCGGCTGGCCCCGTCTGCGCCAGCAGCGTCGCGGCCGAGTCGGCATCGATGTCGGGCCGCATCGCTGTGTGCCCCACCGGCGCTCGGAGCTTCTTTGGCAGTTCCGCTTTCCCCACGACGATCCGCACGCGGCGGACCGGGGTCACTTCGGGGGGCAGATTGGCTTCGATCGCGGGGGCCTCGCCGCGCTCCATCGCCTCGAGCATTTCCGGCTCGATCTGCACGATGTAATCGTATCCCACGTCGGCATCGGCTGATGGCTCGTAACCGAACGTCACACTCCACAGCGTGGCTAACGCAATCGCCGCGTATGTCGTCATGGCAATAGATTCCTTTAGGCGTTTGATAAACGCGACGGCAGACCTTTCATGCCGAATCCCTGCGGCAGGTCGTGCAACGGGCACTATGTGCCCGTTGGTTTGGCAATCGCAAGATGCCGTCCGGTCGACATTCTAGCCAAGTTGGCCAAATTCGAATAGACAAGTGTGCTAGCCGCGGACCAACCAAAACTGCTAGCATGGATTTCACCCTTTCGCTCCCCACGCCAACTGCCCGATGCCTTCCGCTCCCCCTCTTTCTGAACCTGTCGACCGGGCTCCTCGACCACGTTGGCGGCCGTTGCTGCGATGGACGATCACGCTCGCCGTGCTGGCAATGGTCGCGTGGTTCGCCGGGGGGACCTTGCAGCGAGGCTGGGAGCAGCTTGCGACCACCAAGATCGAGATCAAATGGCGATGGCTCCTCTTGAGTGGCGTGCTCTATGCGCTGGGGCTCCTGCCGATGGCTTGCTTCTGGCGGCTCACGCTTGCTCGGCTCGGTCAGCGTCCTGGGTGGCGTCCTCTGCTCCGCGCCTATTACCTGGGGCATCTGGGGAAGTATGTGCCGGGCAAGGCCCTGGTCGTCCTCCTCCGCACGGGGACTCTCGTCGCCTCGGGTTGCCAGACCCGGGCGACCGTGGTGAGCGTCTTTCTGGAGACGCTGACATTCATGGCGACCGGTGCGGCAATTGCCGGCCTGCTGATTGCCGTGCAAGGGAACGCAAGCCCGCCCCTCGTCGCCCTGTCGGCCACGTTGGCCCTGTTGGCCGGGTTGCCGGTCATCCCCCCCATCGCCAGGAGGCTTGCTCGTCGGGTTGCCCCCACGTCACTTGGCGAGGGGGCCGATCCGGCCCAAGGAATCACCTGGTCGCTCACCCTTTGGGGAGTCATCGCCGCGACGGCAAGCTGGATCATGCTCGGACTGAGTCTATGGGCCGTCCTCCGCAGCCTCGGTAGCTCGGAAATGGCCTCCCTCTGGCAGCTTCCCCTCTGGGTCGAGAGCGTCGCCTTGCCGGTGGTGGCGGGGTTCCTCTCCCTCCTCCCGGGGGGAATCGGTGTCCGCGACGGGCTGCTGGTGAAGCTGCTGAGTCCTGGAATTCCCGAGGCGACCGCCCTGGTGGCGGCCGCCTTGTGGCGGCTTATTTCGCTCGTGTCGGAACTGGCCGCTTGTGGTATGATAGAGTGTTCCCGCCTCATTCGTTCGTCTCCCTCCCCCCCAGACGACACGTCATGACCCGCCTGACCATCATCCTCCCCGTGCGCGACGAGCAAGAGAGCCTCGTCGAACTCCATCGGCAAATCCGGGCTACCTCGGAGGTCAATGGCTACCATACGCATATCGTCATGATCGACGATGGCTCGCGCGACGAGAGCTGGAAAGTGATCAACCAGCTTTCGGCCACCGATCCGATGGTGCTGGGGATTCGTTTCCGTCGCAATTTCGGCAAGGCGGCCGCCCTGAGTGCCGGGTTCGACGTGGCGGAGGATCCGATTATCGTCACCATGGATGCCGACCTGCAGGACGACCCGGGCGAGTTGCCACTGCTGCTGGCCAAACTCGAACAAGGCTACGACGTGGTGAGCGGCTGGAAAGTCGACCGCCAGGATCCCTGGCACAAGACGATCCCCTCCTGGTTCTTCAACAAGCTCGTGGGAAGGATGACCGGGGTCCGCCTGCACGACCACAACTGCGGGTTCAAGGTCTACCGCCGCGAAGTCTTCGACGAGGTGCGTCTGTACGGCGAACTCCACCGATTCGTCCCCGTCCTTGCCGCCGCCAGGGGGTTCAAGATCGCCGAAGCCGCGGTCAACCATCGCGCACGCCGACATGGTCGTAGCAAGTATGGCGTGTCGCGAATCGTCAAAGGGTTTCTCGACCTGTTGACGGTCAAGTTCATCACGGGGTTCGGTCAGCGTCCGCAGCACCTGCTCGGGGCGACCGGACTGGCCGCCTTCCTGGCCGGGTCGCTGATGCTCGGCTATCTGGCGGCGGCCTGGATTGCCACCAGGCTGGTTCCGGGCTGGGAGCCGCTCCACGTGCATCAGACCGCGCTACTCTATTACGCATTGGCGAGTTTTCTCATCGGGGGGCAGTTTCTTTCCATCGGCCTGCTCGGCGAGATGATCACCGCTTTCATGATTCGCCAGACCGATCTCTACTCGATTGCCGAGTACTCCGGCCCCCGAGAAAAATCCGATTCCCAAAGTTCTCCAGCGGCTAAGGAAAACGTATGAGCGAGGCGGCCACACCATCCTCCCCCACCACGGCTCCCATGGACGACAGCCAGCGTGCTCAATGGCGATGGGCTGTCTACCTCCTGCTGATGACTCTCGCCACCGGCCATATGGTGGGTCGGATCTTCGCGGTCAATGCGACCAACGTCGCCAAACTGAGCGAATACCGCATCAACGAGCGTCTCAACCAGTTCCGTCAGCAACAAGGGGAGCAAGGAATCTCCGGCGAGGAGCTCGAGGCCCGCATCGCCGCACGGCAGCAGGAACTCGAAGAAAAGATCGGCATGGAGCGCCCCTTTCTCAGCGCCAACGATCGTAGCCGCTGGCTCACGATCCGGTCGCTGGTGGAGGAGGGAACCTACGAGATCGACAACTTCTTCCGCCAGCCGCGGTGGGACAGCATCGACATGGTGAGCCACAAGGGGCGCGATGGCGAGCAGCACTACTACTCGAGCAAGCCCCCGCTCCTGGCGACGATCCTGGCTGGTGAGTATTGGATCATCCACAAGCTCACCGGCCACACGCTGGGGACCCATCCCTATGAAATCGGCCGCTTCATGCTGCTGTCGTTTAACGTACCGCTGATGCTGCTGATGTTCACCCTTGTCGCAAAGCTCGCCGAGGACCTGGGGACGGGGGACTGGGGTCGGCTGTTCGTGGTCGCGACGGCGACGATGGGGACCTTGTTGACCACCTTTGCGATCACGCTCAACAATCACATCTTCGGCGCGGCGAGCGCGGTGGTCGCGCTCTATTGTTATGTGAAGATCGCCCGTGGCGATCGCGCTTCTGGCTGGATGTTTTTCCTCTGCGGACTCGCGACGGCCTTCACCTTTGCCAACGAACTCCCCGCCGCCTCGTTGCTGGCCCTGCTCGGCGTGCTCCTCCTCGCGCGCGATTGGAAGCGGACCTTGCTTTTTGGCCTCCCCGGTGTGGCGATTGTCATGGCCGCGTATTTCAGCACCATCTACATCGCCCACGACTCTCTCCGGCCTCCTTACTCGCATCGCAGCGAGACCGACCCCGACGACGACTGGTACACCTACTCCTACGAAAAGGATGGGCGGACGATTCAAAGCTACTGGCAGAATCGCCAGGGGATCGACATCGGCGAACCGGAAGTCGGCAACTACATCTTCCACTGCCTGATCGGCCACCACGGCATTTTTTCGCTCACCCCGGTCTGGCTCCTCACCATGGCGGGGCTCGGCATGTGGTCGGTGCGGGGAGATCGGCTGCGGCGCGAGCTCGCCCTGGGCATCCTCGCCCTTACGATCATCTGCTTTGTCTTCTTCATGTTGCGGCCACAAATGGACCGCAACTATGGCGGGATGACCTCGGGGCTACGCTGGATGTTCTGGTTCACCCCGCTTTGGCTGGTCGGCATGTTGCCCGCGGCGCAGTGGATGGGCCAATCGCGTATCGGCCGCGGCATCGCTCTGGCACTGCTTGCCGCCTCGGCCCTGTCGGTGACCTATCCCACCTGGAACCCCTGGGTTCAACCCTGGATTTACGACGCGATGGAGCACTTCGACCTGCTGTAGTCGGTTACTCCGCCACGACGCGGTAGATGCGCCCGTTGGCCTCTTCAGTAAAGAAAATCTCCCCCGCGGGCGAGACGATCACCCCCACCGGGCGGCCCCAAGTCGTCGGTCCCGAGGGATCGGTGAGAAAGCCAGTGACGAAGTCCTCGTAGTGCCCGAGCGGCTTGTTGTCCTCGCCGAATGGCACAAAGACGATCTTGTAGCCGGTCCCCTGGCTGCGATTCCAGGAGCCGCGAAGGGCCGCGAAGGCGCCGTTGCGGTAGTGGGCCGGCATGTTGCCCCGTGCGAACGCAAGCCCCAGAGCAGCCGAATGGGCTTCATACAGCACATCTGGAGTCCGGGTGCGAGCTACCAGGTCGGGCTGCACACTCTTCCCATCGACAACGTGCTTCGGGTCAAGTCGGTCGGAGGTGATAAAGGCATAGGGCCAGCCATAGAACTCTCCTTCAACCACTTCGGTGAAGTAGTCGGGAACCAGTCCGTCGCCAATCCCGTCCCGTTCGTTGACATTGGTATAGAGGGCACCCGTCTCCGGATGAAAACCAAGCCCCACCGGGTTGCGGAGCCCCGAGGCGAAGGTCTCCCGCTCGCTGCCATCAAGCCGCATTTTCTGCACACTCGCCCGCGGCGCGGACTCGTCGTCGTTGTTCGTCTTCGATCCGATCGACACATACAACCACTTGCCGTCGGGCGAAACCATGACGTTGCGAGTCCAGTGCTGGTTGTAGCCCCCCTCGGGGAGCTGGGTCACGACTTCCTTCTCCCCCAGCTTCCAGCCCTCACCTTCCCGCTCGTACGGAAATCGCAGCACCTGGTCCATATTGCCGAGGTAGAAGTAGCCATCGGCGAAGGCCATCCCGAAGGGGCGGTTCGCCCCCTTCGCTTTGTCGAGGAACACTTCTTGCTTGTCGGCCTGCCCGTCGCCATCGCTGTCGGACAGTAAGTAGATTTTCTCATCCTGCGACGCGGCACACAGCAGTTCTCCCTCCGGCGTGAAGGCCAGCCACCGCGCCTTGGGCACCTCAGCAAACAGCGATGCCTTGAATCCGGCGGGGACGTTGAGTGTCGCGTCTCCTGGCGGGGTCACGACCTTGGGGTGTTTCTGAGCACTCTCCGTGTGGTTTGGCTCCGGGATCTGGTCGACCTCGATCTTGATCGGTTTTGGCTCGAAGTGCTTCACTCCGATTTCCTGAGCATTAGCCACAGGCCCGCTAGCCAACATCCCCAGGACAACGGTCAGGGGAGCCAAAATCTTCAAACCATGGTGCGGATTGCTCATCGGGTGACCCTCGTTCGATTCGGTAGGAGAAAAAACCAGCCGCGCAGGCCGTGGCCCATGTGGCGGGTGCCATCTTAACCCCTCCGCGAGCCACTTTCCACGTTCCATCCCGCTCCGGCTGATCACCCGTATGTTGGGGGCCGTGCAGTGGTTAAAATCGATTGATGGGAGGTTGGCTCATCGCCAGACCGCCCGCAGGCGGGTTTCCGCGACTCTAACGTAAGGTTCGGCGGATGGTTTACCGACGCAGCAGCTTGTTTTTCCTCGCGATGTGGGGATGCACCCTGACGATCCCGGGTGTTGCCAGGGGTGAAGAGCGCCCGGTCTCGTACGCCCTCGAGATTCTCCCGATCTTGTCGGACAAATGCTTTGCCTGCCACGGCCCCGATGCCGCCGCGCGGCAGGCCGAGCTGCGCCTCGACCAGCAGGAGGGGGCGACCGCCGACCTGGGTGGCTATGCGGCCATTGTTCCCGGCAAGCCCGACTCATCCCAAGCCATGATTCGGATGCTGGCCGAGGACGAGTCGCAGCGGATGCCCCCACCCGAGTCGCATAAGGAGATTACGCCGGAGGAACTCGCGCTCCTCAATCGCTGGATCGCCGAAGGAGCCAAGTACGAACCACATTGGTCCTTCCGACCTCTGGTGCGTCCCCCGCTCCCGGAAGAAACCGACAGGCCGCACCCGATCGACCGGTTCGTGGCCTGGCGTCTCGAGGAGGCAGGGCTCGCCCCTTCTTCTTCCGCCGACAAGAGGACGCTGATCCGCCGGCTTTACCTCGATTTGGTGGGAGTTCCACCGCGCGAGCAAGAGGTTGCCGAGTTTCTCGCCGACACGTCGCCCGACGCCTGGGAGAGGCTCGTCGATCGACTTCTGGACGATCCGCGCTTCGGCGAGCGGATGGCAGTGATGTGGCTCGATCTGGTCCGCTACGCCGACACCATCGGCTATCACAGCGACAACTTCATGGAAGTCTCCGCCTATCGCGACTACGTGATCGACTCGTTCAATCGCAACCGTCCGTTCGACCAGTTCACCATCGAGCAGCTTGCCGGCGATCTCCTTCCCAATCCGACGGTCGAACAGCGTGTCGCCTCCGGTTACAACATGCTGCTTCAGACGACAGAGGAGGGGGGGGCTCAACCAAAGGAGTACATTGCCATCTATGCGGCCGATCGGGTGCGCAACGTTTCCGGGGTCTGGCTTGGGACGACCATGGGATGCGCCCAATGCCACGACCACAAGTTCGACCCCTTCACGCTCCGCGACTTCACCACGATGGCGGCCTTCTTTGCCGATATCGCAGAACTCGCCGTGGGGCCGCGCACCCCCAATATCAAACTCCCGACCCCTGAAGAGCAAACCCAGATCGAGCAACTCAAGGCCCGGATCGCAGCGCTACGGGAGGGGCACCTCCTGCGGAACGACAAGCAGCTCGCCAATCGGCTCGCCGAGCAGCAGCTTGCGTGGGAACAACAAACCCGGGACGACATCGCCGCGGGAACCTATTCCTGGATTGCTCCGGAACCGGCCAACTTCACGGCCAACGATGGAATCAAGCTCCGCAAGCTTCCCGACAACTCGATCCTCACGTCGGGACCGAATCCCTACGCGGCCATCTACGAAATCGATCTTCCTGCCAGCGGCATGGTGGCAGGGCTTCGCCTGGAGGTCCTTACCGATCCGAGTTTCCGCAAGTATGGCTGGCTAGCGCGGCACAATGGCAACTTTGTGCTCACCGAAGTGAAAGTCGAAGTCGATGGCCAGCAGATCGAACTCGCCCAAGCCGAAGCCGATTTTTCGCAGCATGGATTCCCTATCACGCATATTATCGATGGCAACGCCAAGACGGGTTGGGCCGTCGATGGAGCACGTCACCTGGTCAATCGGACGGCTCAGGTCAAGTTTGCTGCGCCGCTCGATCTTGGGGAACAACCCAAAACGGTACGCGTTCGTCTCGAGCACGAGTCGATCTACAGCCAGCACCACATCGGGCGTTTCAAGCTCGCCCTCACCTCTGTCGCCGATGCACCGCTCGATGCCCCCGCCGCGTTGCCCGCCCAGGTGGCCGCGGCCATCGCCATTCCCGAGCTGGAACGGACTGACGCCCAGCGCCATGCGATTGCCGCCTATTACCGCACCATCTCTCCGGAACTCGCACAGGCTCGCCAGCAATCGCGCGACCTGCAGCAAGAGCTAGCCCAACTCGAAGCGTCGCTCCGTACGTCCCTGACTGTCCGAGCACTCGAAACACCACGTGTCACGCGGATTCTTCCTCGTGGCAATTGGCTTGACGAAACGGGTGAAATCGTCGAACCCGCCGTCCCGCCGTCCCTTCTCCCGGCGATTGCCGCCGATCGCCGACTCAACCGGCTCGATTTGGCCCGCTGGATTGTCGACGAAGAAAATCCCCTCACCGCGCGCACGTTCGTCAACCGGTTATGGAAGGTCTTCCACGGTCGCGGTCTCTCACGCAATCTCGACGACCTCGGTGGCCAGGGAGAACCACCGAGCCATCCGCTGCTGCTCGACTGGCTAGCCGTCGAGTTCCGCGAGAGTGGCTGGGACGTCAAACAGATGGTGCGCCTGATGGTCACCTCGGAGACCTATCGCCAGACCTCGGTCGTTTCCCCCGAACTCCTCGCGACCGATCCCACCAACCGCTGGTTCGCTCGCCAGGGCCGCTGGCGGCTCGAGGCGGAGTTCGTTCGCGACGCGGCCCTTCAGCTCGCGGGGTTGCTCGACGATAGCCGCATTGGGGGGAA
This sequence comes from uncultured Planctomycetaceae bacterium, assembly GCA_964650265.1. Taxonomy (GTDB): domain Bacteria; phylum Planctomycetota; class Planctomycetia; order Pirellulales; family Lacipirellulaceae; genus CAZYQQ01. The sequence goes on along the minus strand of CAZYQQ010000015.1, from coordinate 15,379 downwards.
GAGCGTCAAGCCGTATCAACCGGCTGGCTACTGGCAACATCTCAACTTCCCTCCCCGTGAGTGGGAAAATAGCAAGGGAGAGGACCTCTACCGGCGCAGTCTCTATACCTTCTGGTGCCGCACGTTCCTCCATCCCTCGATGCTGGCCTTCGACGCCCCCAGCCGCGAGGAATGCACCGCCCAGCGCTCCCGCTCCAACATCCCGCAACAGGCCCTGGTGCTGCTCAACGACCCGGTCTTCGTCGAGGCAGCCCGCGTGTTTGCCATGCGGATCGCTTCGAGCGACGGCTCGCCCCGAGATCGTGCCGCCTGGGCTTTGCGGCAAGCCACTTCGCGAGCGGCCACGGAAGAGGAGATCGCCATGCTGACGGAACTCTACGAGCACCAGCTTGCCCGCTATCAGGAAAATCCAGACGACGCCAAAGCGTTGCTTTCGGTCGGCGCGGCCCCCACCCCCGAGAATCTCGACCCGGCCGAGGTCGCCGCCTGGACACAGGTCGCCCGGGCCATTTTGGGGGCCTACGAAACCACCTCTCGATTCTAAAGGTTTATTAGATCATGCACCGCGCTCAGGATGTCCAGATCAATCGCCGCACGTTCATCAACCGGTCCGCCGTCGGCATCGGTTCGCTGGCGCTGGCCAGCCAATGGATGGCCGGCGGCGCCGGCGCAAACCCCCTGGGCCAGGCGAGAATCTCCTTTCCTCAACGCGCCAAGCGGGTGATCTTCCTCTGCATGGCGGGTGGCCCCTCGCATCTCGAGACATTCGACCACAAGCCGGCGCTCGCCAAAATGCATGGCGAACCGATGCCGGAGTCGATCACCGCCGGACAGCCCATCGCGCAGCTTCAGGGGCAAAAGCTCCGCTGCTTCGGGCCGCAGTTTTCGTTTGCGAAGTATGGGGAATCGGGGCAGGAAGTCTCCGATCAGTTCCCCTACATCGCCCGGCTCGCCGACCAAATTTCCATTGTCCGGTCGATGACGACCAAGCAGATCAACCACGACCCGGCCCACACCTTCATGAACTGTGGCACGCAGATCTCGGGGCGCCCCTGCATGGGATCGTGGGTGCAGTACGGCCTCGGCAGCGAGTCGCAGGACCTGCCCGGGTTTGTCGTCCTCACCTCGGTGGGAGGGGGACAGTCGCAGCCGATCGCGACCCGCCAGTGGCACAGCGGCTTTCTGCCCAGCAAGTACCAGGGAGTCCACTTCCATTCCAAGGGAGACCCGGTGCTCTACGTCAGCAATCCTGCTGGGGTGTCGCGCGACGACCAGCGTCAGGTGATCGACGCCGTGAATGGCCTCAACCACCAGCGCAATGATCTGGTGGACGATCCCGAAATCGCCACCAACATCTCGCAATACGAGCTTGCGTTCCGCATGCAGGCGAGCGTACCCGAGCTTGTCGATCTGTCGGACGAACCGCAGTCGATCCTCGACATGTATGGCGCGACTCCGGGGGATGGCTCCTTTGCCAGCAATTGCCTGCTGGCGCGGCGGCTCGCCGAGCGCGGCGTCCGATTTATCCAACTCTACCATCGCGGTTGGGACCACCACGGGGCCGTGAAGAAGGGTGTCGAAATCGTCTCGAAGCTGGTCGACCGCGGAAGCTGGGCCCTGGTGGAAGACCTTCGTCAGCGGGGGATGCTCGACGACACCCTCGTGGTCTGGGGTGGGGAGTTCGGCCGCACCCCGATGTCGCAGGGAGACCAGGGGGACCTGGGTCGCGACCATCACATCAAGGGTTTTTCCATTTGGATGGCTGGCGGCGGAATTCGCCCCGGGATGACCTACGGCGCCACCGACGATTTGGGCTACAATGCGGTCGAAGACGTGGTGACGGTCCACGACTTCCACGCCACGCTACTCTACCTGCTTGGCATCGACCACGAACGTTTTACCTACAAGTTTCAGGGACTCGACATGCGCCTCACGGGGGTCGAGCCCGCCCGAGTTATCCAACCTCTCATTGCTTGACCGGCAGGACGGTCCATACAGTATTGCCGAAGGATTCCCATGAAGCGTCGCGCTCCAAGTCTGTTCGCCCTTTGCTCTCTCCACCTGATGTTGGCGGCATCCGTCGCGCTGGCCGCACCGCGCGTGGGAGAAAACGTTTCCGATTTTACGCTTCCCGACCACCTGGGGAAGGAACACTCGCTCAGCGAGTGGAGTGACAAGCCCTACGTCGTCGTCGCCTTCCTCGGGACCGAATGCCCGCTCGCGAAACTCTACGCGCCGCGATTGCAAAAGCTCGCCGACGAATATGCCGATCGCGGAGTCGCCTTCGTCGGGGTCAACTCGAATCTGCAGGACTCGCTGACGGAAATCGCCGCCTATGTGCGGCAGCATGAGGTCAAGTTCCCCATGCTGAAAGACCGTGGGGCGACGGTGGCCGACCTGTTCGGAGCCGAACGGACGCCGCAGGTGTTTGTCCTCGATGCGAACCGTGAAATCCGCTATGCCGGACGCATTGACGACCAGTATGTCATCGGCGTCGTTCGAAATAAGCCCACACGCGAGGACCTGCGAAACGCTCTTGACGAACTTCTCGAGGGCAAAGAGGTCACAACCCCCCAAACCGATGCCATCGGTTGCATCATCGGACGACCCCGTGCGCCGCAAGCCGACAGCAAGGTGACCTTTTCCCGTGATGTCGCTCCCATCCTCCAAGCCAACTGCGTCGAATGCCATCGCCCGGGTGAAATTGGGCCCTTCGCACTAAAGGACTATGACGAAGTGGCGGGCTGGGGCGAAATGATTGCCGAGGTGGTCCGCGACAACCGCATGCCGCCATGGCATGCCGACCCGGCCCACGGCAAGTTTGCCAACGAGCGCCGCTTGAGCGACCGTGACAAGAAAACGCTCTTCACGTGGGTGGAAAATGGGTGCCCTGAAGGAGATCCCGCCGACCTGCCACCCCAGCGGACCTTTACCGCCGGTTGGCAGCTTTCCCGCGAACCCGACCTGGTGATCGCGATGCCTGAGCCGTTCCAGGTGCCTGCGGATGCCGGCAAGCGCGGCGTCCCCTACCAGTTCTTCAAAATCCCGACAGATTTTGCGGAGGACAAATGGGTCGATGGGATGGAGGTCCAGCCGGGCAACCGGGCGGTCGTCCATCACACCATCGCTTACGCCGAGCCCCCTGGTGGTAGCCGGCGCAACTGGATCTTTCTGGCCGCCTATGTCCCAGGACTGCGCCTCGATCCCATGCCTCCGGGAGCCGCCAAGCGAATCCCCGCCGGGTCGTCGATCATTTTCGAGCAGCACTACACACCCAACGGGTCGGAGCAGACCGACGTCACCAGCATTGGGTTCACGTTTGCCGATCCGGCCAAGGTCACCAGCGAGCTTGTGACGACCGAAATTGGCAACAACAAGTTCCGCATCCCCCCGCACGACGCGGCCCATCAAGTGACCGCCACCAGCCGCGTTTTCACCCGGCCCCTCACGCTGATCTCCCTCTCGCCCCACATGCATCTGCGGGGCAAGGCCTTTCGTTACGACGTCGTCCTCCCCTCGGGCGAACGGGAAATCCTGCTCGATGTCCCCGCCTACGACTTCAACTGGCAAACCCGCTACGTCCTGGCCGAACCGCGCGAGATCCCGCCCGGCTCGGTGATCTATTGCCGGGCGGTCTTCGACAATTCGGCGGACAACCTCGCCAATCCCAACCCCGAGGAGACGGTCCGCTGGGGTGACCAGTCGTGGGAAGAAATGATGCTTGGCTTCTTCGACGTCCAACTTCCCCGCGACGACAGCCGCCGCGCCGGGAGCAAGCCGATCGATACCGGGATGGACCTCGTGGGGCTCTTTGAAAAGGCGGATGCCGACGGGAATCTGGGACTCTCGCGCGAGGAGGCGGCCGGCAATGATCTCTTGACCCGCTTTTTCGACGAGATCGATACGAGCGGCGACAAGCTGCTGCAGATCGGCGAAATCGTCGCGGCGGTCCATCGCGCCGCCCAGAACAATTGACGGCCTCGACGTCCCGCCGTTAAAACGACAAGGCCGTTAGACCCTCACGTGGTGGAGTGCAATATGCGCAATTGGCTTTTGGCGGGACTTGTCTGGTTCGCGAGTGGCCTGGCATGGGGAGATTGGCCCCAATGGCGCGGCCCCACGGGGGACAACCATGCTCCCACCGCCGCATCAACTCCCCCGATCGAATGGAGCAACGACGAAGGGACCCTCTGGAACGTGGCCATTCCCGGGCGAGGTCATTCGTCCCCCATCGTCGTCGGCGATCGCCTCTACCTTACCACCTGCGACGAGCAGGCAAGGACCCGATCCTTGCTGATCTTCGACCGCCACACGGGCCAGCTCCTCGCCAGCCCCGTCGCGCATACGGGGGGACTTGCTGAAAGGATTCACGCCCACAACACCCACGCCAGTTCGACGCCTGCCAGCGACGGTGAACACGTTTACGCAATGTTCGACTACGAAAACGCGATCTGGATCACTTGCTACGACCTCGATGGCCAGCAGCTTTGGCAGCGCCGGGTCGCGGGCTTCGACCCGCAGTTGATGCAGTTCGGTCTTGGCACGTCCCCCATCCTCCATCAGGACCTGCTGATCCTCGCCACCGAGTACGATGGCGCCGACAGCGGCGTCTATGCGATCGACAAGCGAACGGGAGATCTCGCGTGGAAAGCCCCTCGCAGGCAAACCCTGTCGAATTCCAGCCCCATCGTCGCCACGGTGGGGGGAAAGCCCCAAGTGGTCATCAGCGGACACGCCAGCGTCGCCGCCTACGATGTGGAAAATGGCCACGAACTCTGGAAGGTTGGCGGAGCTCACCAGGCCACCTGTGGCACCATGGTGTGGGACCAGTCGCTCGATATGGTGTTCGCCAGCGGTGGATTCCCCGAATCGAAGACATTGGCCATTAAAGTCTCCGACGAGCCCCACGTGGCTTGGGAAAACCCCGCGAAATGTTATGAGCAGTCGATGCTTGTCTACGAAGGCCACGTCTACGCCGTGGCCGACAGCGGAGTCGCCTTCTGCTGGCGCGCCGCCGATGGCGAGCGGATGTGGACCAAGCGGCTCGGCGGTAAGTACAGCAGTTCCCCGTTGTTGGCTGGAGATCGCATCTATGTCTCCAACGAGGGGGGGACCACCTTCGTGATTGCCGCCAGCCCACGGGAGTTCGAGCAACTTGGCCAGGTTCAGCTAGGCGATGAAGTCTTCGCCACCCCTGCGTCGGTGGAGGGCAAGCTCTACTATCGCTACGCCGATAGCGCGAGCGGCACGCGGCAGGAATACCTGATGGCCGTCGGGGCAGAGACCAACTAAGGCTGCTCCGCTTGCAGTTGCTTGGCCACGTCTTCTGTTTTGCGCATCACCCGCATCAGGTTCTCCCCCAGAATCAGCCGGATCTGCTCCGGGGTGAGGCCGCGGTCGAGCATCCCCTGGGTCAGCAGCGGGTAGGTGGCCACGCTTTCGAGTTGCTCAGGCAGGGAATCGACTCCATCGAAGTCGGAACCGATCCCCACGTGCTCGGCCCCCGCCACCTCGACCATGTGCATGATGTGGTCGAGCACGTCGTGGATGGTCCCACTCGGCATGGGAGTACGCTGGATATGGGCCCGGACACGGCGATCGACTTCGTTGGCGTCGTATTCCTGCTGGAGCTTCCTGCGCAGTTCCATCCGGGCTTTGTAGCGCTCGGCGGCCGCAGGCACAATAAACCCGGAATAGAAGTTCACCATCACCACGCCGTCGAGTTCCTTGATCCGCTTAAGCACGTCGTCGGGCACGTTACGTGGCACATCGCACACGGCCCGGGCCGAAGAGTGGGAGAAGATGACCGGGGCCTTGCTCTCGTCCAAGGCATCATGCATCGTCGCGGGCGAAACGTGCGACAGGTCGACGAGCATTCCCAGGCGATTCATCGTCCGGATCACTTCGAGCCCAAACTCGTTGAGCCCCCCACTTTTTTCGTCGTCGGTCGCCGCGTCGGCCCAGCTCAAGGAATCACTGTGCGTAAGGGTCATGTAACGGGCCCCCAACCGATAGAGGTTCTCGAGATTCCCCAACGAATCCTCGATGCAGTGCCCCCCTTCGACCCCGATGAGCGAGGCGATCTTGCCCGTCTTGCGGATTTCCTCGATGTCCTTGGTGGTCAACGCCAGTGCGAAGTCGTTGGGGTAGCGGTGGATCATCGACTTCACCAGATCGATCTGTTCGATCGTCGAATTGAGAGCCGTTCCCTGATAGCCATAACGGACGGGAACATAGACCGACCAGAATTGCGCGCCGACTCCTCCTTCGCGGAGCCGCGGGATGTCGGTGTGGAGATTGTCCTGGCGCTGGCTGATATCGAGCTTCGAAAAGTCGACCGACCCCTGGTCGCGCAGCTCCCAGGGCAAATCGTTGTGACCATCGATTAAGAGACAACTACGATGGAGTTCCGCCGCCTCGTCGGACAAGACGATCGGCTTCCGCACTTCCTGTTCTTCCTGGGCCCCGAGTGAAGCTGCCATGAGAATCCCTCCCGCTACGGCAATCGAGCACAACACACCAACCCGCTTGGGATACAAACCAGTCATGGCAATCACTTTCACTAAGGGTTATCGACCCGCAAGCGGGCCCTCCAGAAGCTCCACACCCGTCCCGTTCGTTGCTGGGAAGTGGCAAATCCCTCGCTCGACATGCACCCCCGAGGCGATGTCCTTCGCCAACAGCACCGCGCCATCCATGTCGACGTAGTCGAGTAGCGGCAGAAGCTGCGCGATCGCCGAAATGCCGACGGTCGATTCGGTCATGCAGCCGCACATCACCTTGAGCCCAAGTTCACGGGCCTCGGCGATCATCCGCCGCGCGGGGGCGAGCCCGCCACATTTGGTGAGCTTGATGTTCACTCCATGATAGCGATCGGCGCAGTCGGCCACATCCCGTTCGGTAATGCAGCTTTCGTCGGCGATAATTGGCAGAGCCGACCCGGCGAAGGCACGCCGTGCCCCCTCGACGTCGTCCGGAGGTTGGGGCTGCTCGATGAATTCGACCCCTAATTCCGCGAGTCGCTGGGAATAGTCGATTGTCTGCTCCGCGGTCCACCCGCAATTGGCATCGACCCGGAAGACCGCATCGGTTTCTTTCCGCAAAGCCTCGACAATCGCCAGATCGTTGTCGGTGCCGAGCTTGATTTTGTAGACGGGCCAACCCGGCATCTCATGGAGCTTGGCGACCATTTTGTCGATCGCGTCGATGCCGATGGTGTAGTCGGAGGGGGGGATGTTGTCACGAGACAGGCCCCACAATTCATAAACCGGCTTACCGAGCAACTTGCCCCACAGATCATGCACCGCCATGTCGATTGCACAGAGCGCGAAACTATTGCTCTCGCCGATCACTTCGGCAACTGCCGCCAACAGTGCCTCGGGATCGCGCGGATCTCCCAGTTCGAGCTGCGTTCGGACCTGTTCGGTCGCGTCCGCCATCGACTGGGCCGTGTAGCCGTAGTAGTCGTTCGTTGTCGCTTCCCCATACCCATAGCGACCTTCGTGCGACAGCTCGACAATGAAGGTCTCCTGCACCTCCGTCGATCCACGTGCAATCGTGAAGACATGCCGCAGGGGAAGCTCGAAGGTGCGATGGCAAACGTTCATGGAGAGCGGTTCATCTCAATCGGGGGGGAAAGTCAACTCACGCAACTCGACAACTGACGCCACGCACCTAGCGCGTCGCCAGCGCGGGGACCTCGCCGAACAACTCGGCCCGCAATTTGAGCACCGCGTCCGCGAGCACGCCCGCCCCGTCGCGGTAAACGTCGCACACCGGCAGCCCCAGTTCGCGGGTCACCCGTTCTCGTTCGGCTTCCGTCTCTTCCTCGTTGAGCAGCCGGGAGTTCATCGCCACGCCAATCACCTTGGCGGGCAGATGGAGGCTGGTCATCGCCTCGTAGACCTCCACCAGTTTGCCGAGTGGCTGCAGCGGGATGTGGGGCATGCCATTCACGACCTTCCGCCCAGCCTCGTAAACCATCACCATCCCATGGGGAAGGCATCCATGGAGCAGGCCAGCGGTGACTGCCGAATAACAGGGATGAGCAAGCGACCCCTGCCCCTCGAACAGCAGGATGTCGTGATGCTGGTTGGCCAGGATGAGCTTCTCGACTGCGCCGTTCACGAAGTCGCTCACCACGCAGTCGACCGGGCAGCCATCCCCTTCGATCATGATCCCCGTCTGCCCGGTGGCGACGAACTTGACATCTTGGCCACGTGCGGCGAGTTCGCGCACGATCTCGATCGAGGCGACCATCTTGCCGACCGAACAGTCCTGCCCCACCGTGTGAATGCGGAGGCAATCCTCGCGCAGGTCCTTTCGCCGGGCGACGTCGCGCTCGTTGTTCTTGCGGACGTCGTAAATGGTGACCCCTTTTTCCGTCGCCCGAGCGCGGATGTCCGAGTCGTCGGAAAGGAAATCGTGCAAACCCGAGACGATCTCCATCCCCCGGTCGATCGCCTCGAGGACGACCGCTTTCCACGCGGGGGGGAGCTTCCCCCCTTGGGGAGCGATCCCAAGAAGGAGCGTGTTGGCCCCCGGGGCGTCGGCCAAACTGCCGATCACCGGCGTCTTCCCACCGACCCCGAGCAACTCGCCCGCGGTCTTACCAACCTGGGTGGTGTCGAAGAGCGCGACCACCTCCTGCGGCTTGTAACGGGCTACGCTGGTCGCGGTCTTCGCCGTGAGAGGATTGGTATGACCATCGGTAAGAATGACAATGCGTCGTTCGGACATGGTGGGCTCAATAGGTCCTTGCAGGGAAAAAGTCCCTCATGAAAGGTGCATAGCTGCATCCCGAGAGACATGCGACTATCGTATAAAGGGTTTCCTTCCAGATGAAGCAGGGAGGAGCGCAATTCGCTATCCAAATTGCGCAAGGCCCATTGGCTGGCTCGTCAATCCCGACTCCGCGGCTAAAGTTCCGCTTGCTCCTCCACCCTCATAACTTGGCAAAACTATGCACAATTCTCGCTCAACTGCGCGAACTCCCTTATTCTTGATCGCAATCGCCGTTGCGACCCTGTTGTTCCTCTGGCGCGAAGGTAACATGCTCACCGTTGCTTTTGCGCAAGCGCCTCCTGCTCCTGCCGAAAGCCTGGGGGAAGAACAGGAAGCGACACCTTTGGAGCGAGAAATCCGAAGCATCCTTGCCGAACAACAACAGGCGTGGAATCGAGGAGACCTCGAAGCCTTCATGCAGCACTATCTCAAGTCCGACGAGCTGACCTTCAGCTCCGGAGGCCAGGTCACGCGCGGTTGGCAACCAACCCTTGCGAATTACCAGAAACGCTACCCCGACCGGGCGGCGATGGGAAAGTTAGAGTTCTCCATCCTCGATGTCCGGCCCCTGGGGGGATCCGCTGCACTCGTGCTGGGAAATTGGCAACTGGCCCGCCAGGAGGACCCCGACGTCGGGGGCAACTTCACCCTGGTCCTGGAGCGCATCGATGCCCGCTGGCTGATCGTCCACGACCATACTTCGCGTCGCGATCGCCCTGCCGAGACTCCTCAACAGCAACCGGGAGAATAACCCAACTGGGACGCCCGTTAGAATGGGGCCTCGTAGACCTCGTCCCCATTGCGGGTCGCCATCGCGCGCCATACTCCCAGGTCGACTTCGTCGGAAATACTCTGCACCGACCCATCGGCCAAGGCGACGTTGACAAGCCCACTATGGCTGCTCCGAGAGGTAATCATGGCATAGGTCGGCTTGCCGGCATTGCCATTAAGGCCCTCCTGCCAGGAGTTGTAGTCGGCACTCACGATGCTCCCCTGGTAGGTGTAGCCATTCTGACCATTAGGAGGCATCGTGGCCGTGAAACCCGAGTGGTGAACCCGTCCATCGGGCCACTCGGTATGGCCAGTGTCCTTCTCATCCGACGCCGAATTCACGGCGGCAAGCCATGCCGCCGAATTGCTCGGGATCGCCGTCCCCGCTGGTCCCGCATTTCGCTTGTAAATGGTCCAGGCTTCCACCTCGGCGGCCATCAACGTATTGCTGGCACCGTCGGTGATCCGCGACATCTTGAGATTGCTATTGGGATAGAAGACGCCATCCCCTCCCTTGTTGGTCTTTGGGTCATAGACAAACCAGACCCCCATGTTGAACCCGTAGTTGGTGGGGTAGAGCCAAGGCCTGTGATCGGTAAAGGAGCGTACTTCCGTCGCCTTCTGACTCGATGGGCATTGGAACACCTCGATCCGCACATGGCCGATTTGCGGCTGGAGATCCCAGCCCACTTCCAGGTCGATCGTGTCTCCTAGGGACTGTTCCTCAATGAAAGGCAGAATCCGTCCATGGACACCCCACGACCCATTATTGGCCGTGGCACTCACCGCAAGATCAACCTTGGCACTTGGGGGGAGATGTTTAGAGGTCCCCTCGAAGTTGAGTGTCGCCAGCGCCAACTGCTTGAGATGATTCTTGCAACTGTTCCGCCGCGCCGCCTCCCGAGCCGCCTGCACCGCAGGCAGGAGCAGTGCCACCAGCACCCCAATGATGGCAATCACAACCAGCAGCTCGACCAGGGTAAAGGCCCCCCGATCGCGCGGTCGGGGCGTGGAATGGTCCAATCGGGATGAAAGCATGGGGTGTTCCTGTGCGGTGACGGGCTGGAGGAGGACTTGGAAAGTTCCCACTCCGCCAAGCGGATCTTCGTTGCAATCGATGGCTTTAGAATAGGGTGAGCGGAGCGCCCGGAGAATAGACTTCCGCCCCGTTTTCACCAGGTGTCGCGCGGATCGGCACGGCATGTCGTGTCAACCGACACTTGCGGCCCCCGTCGGGGGATTTCCGAAGCCTGCCGCCAGCGATGGCCCGTTCTCGTCGCCCCGCGCGACACCGGGAGGAGTGTCGACTACAATGCATGCGTCCCTTCACGCGTCCCCGCTTCGGACCCCTGCCGCGTGCGATTCCCCCTCCGATTTCAGCTCCTGTTCCCCTTGATTCTCGTCTCGCTGGCGAGCCTGCTGGCCCACGCGCTGGTTTATGCCCGTATCGCCACGCGGCAGACCCAAAACCGCATCGACACGCAGCTCCAAGGGTTCGCCCGGGTCCTTTCCGAGTCGAATTTCCCGCTCACCCCCGCCGTATTGGGGCAAATGCGTCATCTTTCGGGGGCGGAGTTCATCATCTCCGATTTCGACGGCAATGTCGGACTTTCGACGCTCGATGGCGCGGGGGCGACGATTTCGACCGACGATCGCGTCACCCGCTTCGACCAGGTCACCGTGAGCCGTCCTTTGGAATTGGCGGGACAGCACTACCACTATGCCTCGGTGGAACTCAGCACCCGCCCCAGCCGTCCGCAGGCCCTGGTGCTGCACATTCTCTTCCCGCGCGACGACTATCTCGCCGCGTGGCGCAGTGCGTTCTATCCTCCCCTCTGGGTAGGGGGCGCCACAGTGGCGGCCATCTCCCTTGTCGTGCTCCTCTTCGCTTCGCGGATTAGCCGTACGGCAAGGAAGCTAGGGAGCGAAATCGAGCGCCTCGCAGGGGGCGATTTCAGGCCGCTCGCACCGCCAGCCCTCGACGACGAGCTTCGCGACCTCGCCATCAACGTCAATCAAACCGCATCCCGGTTGGCCGATTACGAAGAGCAAATCCGCCATACCGAGCAAATGCGGACGCTAGGGTTGATCGGTGCCGGGCTGGCCCACGAGATGCGCAATGCGGCCACCGGTTGCCGGTTGGCGGTCGACCTCCATGGATCGACCTGCCCCATCGCACGGGAGGACGAATCGCTGGACGTGGCGCGGCGGCAGTTGCAATTGATGGAGACGCGATTGCAGCGATTCCTCTCCCTCGGCAAGTCCTCCGCAACTCCCCAACACCAATTGATCGACTTGTGTGAACTCGTCGAAACGCTTCTCCCACTCGTCGAGCCGATGGCCAGGCACGCCCACGTCGAACTCGATTGGAATCCCGCGGACGTCCCCAGCCATGTGACTGGAGATCCCGATGGCATCGGCCAGGGGATTCTCAACGTGGTGATCAACGCCATCGAAGCGGCCCAACAATTGCCTGCCAGCAATGGGCACTCCCCGCGGGTCGCTATCTCCGTCCGGTGCGATCCTGCCCCTCGGCAAGCCGTGATCGAAGTTGCCGACACGGGACCAGGGCCACCCGCGGAGGTTTCTCTCGCCCTGTTCGAGCCGTTTGCCACCACTCGCCCCGAGGGGGTCGGCCTCGGGTTGGCCGTGGCCAAAGAGACGATGGTCGCACACGGCGGGAGCATCGACTGGCGCCGCGAAAATCAGCACACCATCTTCGCCCTCCGCCTTCCCCTTTCCACCACGGGAATTCCCAATGGCCCGCCTGCTGATCGTCGATGATGAACAATCCATTTGTTGGGCCTTGCGCAAGCTCGGCGAAGCGCTCGGCCACCGCGTGCGTACGGCCTCGTCGGCCGAGGAAGGGCTCCGCGTCGCGGCAAACCATCCATTCGATCTTCTCATTCTCGACGTGCGACTCCCGGGAGTCGATGGCCTGTCGGCGATGGCCGAGTTTCGCCAACGGCTCGACGATGCCCCGATCATCGTCGTCACGGCCTTTGGGGACCTCTCCACGGCAGTCGAAGCGGTCCGGAACGGGGCCTTCGAATATGTCCTCAAACCGTTCGACGTCCCGACGATCCACGCGGCCATCGACCGGGCACTCGAACAACCTCACGCCACCACGCGTCCCAAGTTCGACGATCACCCCGATGGGCTCCTCGGCCTATCCCCTCCAATGCAAGCGGTGTTCCGAAAGATCGCGCTGGCCGCCAACGCCGATGCCCCGGTCTTGCTCTTTGGCGAGAGTGGGGTCGGCAAGGAGCTTGCAGCGCAGGCCATTCATCGCCACAGTTCCCGCACAGGCCACCCGCTCGTCGCGATCAACATGGCGGCCCTTGACCCCCGCCGCGCCGAATCCGAGCTCTTTGGACAGATCGACGGGACCTCTCCCGACATCCCGGCCCGGCGAGGTCGGCTGGCCGAGGCCAATGGGGGGACGCTGTTCATCGACGAAGTGGCCGATATCCCACTCCCCTTGCAGGTGAAACTCCTCCGCGTGCTCGACTCCGGAGAGATTCTTCCCCTCGGATCCGACCGTCCGCTCCAAGTCAACTTTCGCGTCATCGCCGCGACCCAAGGCGACCTCAAGGAACAAGTGGCCATGGGAAACTTGCGCCACGATCTCTACTACCGACTGAGCGCCTTCGAGATCACAATCCCTCCCCTCCGCGATCGACGCCAGGACATCCCCCTCTTGGCAAACTACTTTCTCCAAAAACTTGGCAGTTCCTCATCGCAGTTTGCCACCCAATCGATTACCGATTTGCAACAACGCCCGTGGCACGGCAACGTGCGTGAACTACGCGCGGCCATCGAGCATGCGCTGGTCGTCGCTCCCACGGGAACCATTCTCCCCGCCCATTTCCCGCCGCCACAACCGGCCATCTCAACCACCGCACCCTCGGCCGAAGCCTCGCTCGACGAACTCATCCGCCGCCGCGCATCGCTCCTGCTGGGGGACCCCTCCATCGCTGGTCACGTCTACGAACAACTGCTCGAAGAAGTCGAACGCCCCCTCTTCGCCTGCACCATGCACCACTACGATCACGAAGTCGCCCCCGCCGCCCGGGCACTCGGCCTCCACCGTACGACCCTCAAGAAAAAGCTCGATCGCTATGCCATCGAGGAGCGGAACCCCCCGGCCGGCGGCGCCTCGACAGCGGACTGACGCCAAAGCGAGGGATTTGCGCCCCGCCCCCTCGCGGGTATGATAAAAGCTCAACGCGGCTCGCCACTTTCGGAGCCGTCGGATGCGTCCGTAGCTCAATTGGATAGAGCACTGGTCTTCGGAACCAGGGGTTGCAGGTTCGAGTCCTGCCGGGCGTGCTGCAAAACATGCGCTGAAGAATAGGCTTCTTTGCCATCCTTGTCGTTATGTATAAGCCCAGATATTCGACGCGACTCATGCTGGTCATGGTGACAGCTTTCGCAACGATATGTTGCATTACCGCTCTCTGGTTGAAATCGCGAACGGGGCCTTTCGGAGACATTACTCGCTTTTCAGGAAAGTCGGCCAACGAGGTCATTGGCGAGCTTGGCAAGCCTGCAAGCGATGTCGTCTTTAAGATGAGCGACTTCGTACCTGAAGCACGCATCGAACTCCTCAACTTTTACCCTGACCCGAAAGGCGCGCATGCGAACGTCAGTGTGAGAGAGTGCATTTGGCATGGAAAGCGATACAACCTGGCAATTTGGTTTCACTTGGTCAACGGCACGTGGCACGTGCTTCATTGGAACGGATGGAAAGATGGGTTCGTGTCTTAGGACCACTCGTTCAATTAGTATCCGCTTTGGGGTTTAATCGTGTAGTTCCATTTTGGCAGGATGTCGTGGAAGCTGACCGTGGAGCGGATCGCGTCCTTGATGGCTTTGGTGGCGTTGCGTCCCGTCTCATAGATGCTTCGCATGACATTTACGGTTGTTTTGAGTCCCGTGGAGGTCGAGGCTTTTCGCATGAGTTCAACGCATCGTTCCAGGGTGTCGAACAACATGCCAGTACACGCGCGGGTCACATGGGGAAAGAACCGCCGCTCGATGGGGTTGTACTTTGAACAATAGCTGGGATAGTGAGCCACGCGGATCTCGACGCCGATCCGGTTGACAACCGCCTGCAGGTCGTGCTTGAAAATGTACTTGCTCGCGGAGTTGCTGCCCCCGCCATCAACCAGCAGCAGAATCGAATCGGCGTTTGGGTAGCACTGCCGGCCGATCCGGTTCCAGTACCACTTGAAGCTGTCGCAAGCGAACTGGGTCGTGTCGTGGGACAGGCCAATGTTGACGTGCCCGCGATTGCGCTGCGGATCAAAAATGCCATGCGGAATAATCACGCCGTCGGCCCAACTGGGAAAGTCGTGATCGAAGGCTTCGAAGGCTTGGGTGCAGCGCGCCCGGCCTTGGCGGAACAACTGGCCCTGGAACTCCTTGGCCTTGGTGTCGACGGAAAAATAAGGAGTTCCCGCTTGTTGGCAATCCTCAATGAGTTGAGCGATGATTTGAAACTGGGCGTCGCGACCCTCCGACTGGCCGCCGGCCTTCACCTTGCGGATTTTTCTCAACCGCAGGTCGTGCTCGTCCATCCATTGCCGGATCGCGTCATCGCCCGCGGGTGTTCCCATCGCACCAAGTTCCTGCTCCAACCGCGTTGGGGTCAGGTCGGTAAAGAGGATGACGGCATTGTCCGGGTCGCCGCCGGTGCGTGTCTCGGTCAGCGAAATCAGGTTTTGCTCGACCTCCGAACCGGGTGCGATGTTTTTTTTCGACCCGCTCCGGGACGCCGCACGCGGCCTGCCGCCGGATCGTCAGCCAGGGAATCGAGTTC